>JAGPCO010000053.1 GCA_018058095.1 Kofleriaceae bacterium | reverse complement strand
GCCGACCTTCCGACAGCACGGGCCGGATCACGCCCCCGATCCCGCGCGCGACGGCGCGGCGCAGATGAAGGCCGCCGACGCCGGGCCGGCCCCGATCTGGGCCGACCAGAGCGAGGAGGACCTGGCTCGGGCCAGCCGGTTCGCCCGCCTGGTGTGGGGAGCCTGGGCCGTGGTGGCCGGGCTGATCGCGGTCGGGCAGGCCGTGGCGGGCTGACCCGATCCCCTCGCGATCACTGCGGAAGTCGGCCGAGGCCACGCCCCGCACGATTCCTTGTCACCAGCCCGGGCCCGGCTGCGTTGGTCGCCTGAAAGGACCACCCACCATGATGCCCTCGCTACCCTCTGCCCCGCCCGTGTCTGCTCCCGCCTCCACCACCACGACCGCCAGCGCCGGCGCCGAGCTGATCAGCTCCGATGGCCGCGCCTTGCCGCTCCTGGCCACCAGCGTGCGCGCGACCGCCGCCGGCGGCCTGGCCCAGGTGGTGATCGAGCAGCGCTTCGCCAACCCCGACGCCGAGGCCGTGCACGTCCACTACCGGATGCCGCTGCCAGCCGACGGCGCGGTCAGCGGGTACCAGTTCGAGCTCGACGGCCGCACCATCACCGGTCAGGTCGATCGCAAGGCCGAGGCCCGGGCCCGGTTCGAGCGCGCCGTCGCGGCCGGGCACACCGCCGCGCTGCTCGAGCAGCAGCGGGCCGACATCTTCACCCAAGAGCTCGGCAACGTGCCGGGCCGGACCGAGCTGGTCGCGCGGATCCGCGTCGACGTCCGGCTGACCTGGCTGCCCGAGGGCGAGTGGGAGCTGCGGGTGCCGACGGTCATCGGCCCGCGCTACCTCAGCGCCAGCGACGACGCGCAGGTCGCGGCCGACACCCGGATCCAGGTCGCCCACGGCGACACCGGCGTGCGCCTGCAGCTGCACCTCACCGTCGGCGACGCCATCACCGGCGGCGCCGCGCCGAACTCGCCGACCCACCAGCTGGTCGCCGATGGCGCCGGCTACGCGCTGCGGGCGCCGAGCCGGCTCGACCGCGACCTGGTGGTGCGCTGGCGGGTGGCCGGCCCGACCGTCGGCCTCGGCCTGCGCCAGGCCCGCCGCGGCGACGACGCCGGCGCGGTCGGCCTGCTCACCGTGGTGCCGCCGGCGCCGAACGCACGCGCCGCGGTCACGCCGCGCGACCTCATCGTCCTGCTCGACACCAGCGGCTCGATGGACGGCGGCCCCCTGACCTGCGCCAAGCAGGTGGTCGGCCTGCTGGTGAGCGCGCTGACCGAGCAGGACCGCCTCGAGCTCATCGAGTTCTCCGACGCGCCGCGCCGGTGGAAGGCCGAGCCGGTCCGCGCCAGCGACGACCACAAGGCCGCGGCCCAGCAGTGGGTCCGGACCCGCGTCGCCAGCGGCGGCACCGAGATGCGGGCCGGCGTGCGCGAGGCGCTGGCGTCGCTGCGCCTGGGCGCGCAGCGCCAGATCGTGGTCGTCACCGACGGCTACATCGGCGGCGAGGAGTCGATCCTGGCCGAGCTGCACGCCCACCTGCCGGCGTCGTGCCGGCTGCACGTGCTCGGCGTCGGCGCCGCGGTCAACCGGGCCCTGGCGGCGGCGCTGGCCCGGGCCGGGCGCGGCGTGGAGGTGCTGGTCGGCGTCGGCGAGGACGCCGAGCGCGGCGCGCGCCGCCTGCTCGACCGCACCGCGGCGCCGATGCTGACCAACCTCGAGATCGAGGGCAGCGCCGTGCGCGGCGTCGCGCCCGAGCACCTGCCCGACGTCTTCGCCGGCGCGCCCCTGCTGGCGGCGCTCGAGCTGGCGCCGGGCGGCGGCGAGCTGGTCGTGCGCGGGCAGACCGCCGACGGCCCGTGGCAGCAGGTGCTGACGGTCGCGCCGACCGCAGCCGGCGCCGGTGACGCCGCGGTGCTCGCCCTGTACGCACGCGAGCGGGTGGCCGACCTCGAGGCGCGCGCGCCCATCGCCGGCGCGGCGTCGGAGATCGAGACCCAGATCTCCTACCTCGGCCTGCACTACCAGATCGCGACGCGGTTCACCTCGTGGATCGCCGTCGACGACAGCCGGGTCCACGCCCGCGGCAGCCACACCCACATCGTGCCGCAGGAGCTGCCCTACGGCACCCGGGCCGAGGCGCTCGGCCTGCGCGCGGCGGTGGCCACGTCGGGGCCGGGCCTGTCGACGCTGTGGTCGATGGCCATGCCAGCGCCCGCGGCTCCGGCGGCGGCGAAGGTCATGTCGATGGCCATGCCGCCGCCCGCGCCACGATCCCCGGCGCGCCCTGGCGCCGCCCCGCCCGCGCCGGCCGAGGACGAGGGCTCCCGTTCGCAGACGAGGACGCGGGCCGGGGTCGTGTCGCCCGAGCAAGCCGAGGAGGCCCGGGCGCGGCTCGAGGCGCTCGCGGCGAAGGTCACGGCCGACCTGTCCAGGGCCGTCGCCTCGGCGCCGGCCGGGCCGCTCGCCAGCGCCGCCGCGCCACCCACCGGGGTGGCGAGCCCGGCGCCGCTCGACCCGGCCACGTCCACCGGGTCACTCGCGCCGACCCAGGGCACGCTGGTGCTCACGCCGGCGCCGGCGCCGGTCGACCGGCCCGACCACGCCATCGCCCCCGGTGAGCGGCCCGGGCCGCGCCCGAGCCTGTGGTGGATCGCCGCGGTGATCCTCGCCCTGCTGGCGCTGGCCGTGCTGAGCTGGTGGCTGACCCGGTGAGCCACGGCGTGCCCGACCTCGACGTGTACCTGCCGGCCATCGCCGCCGGCGACACCGCCGCGTTCGCGCGCTGGATGGCGACGAGCGAGGGCCCGGTCCGGGCCAGCCTCACCTCGTTCGCCGCGGTGGTCGACGTCGAGGTCGTGGTGCAGGAGACCCTGCTGCGGGTGTGGCAGGTGGCGCCGCGGTTCGCGCCCGACGGCCGACCCCACGGCTCGCTCCGGCTCGCGGTGCGCATCGCCCGCAACCTGGCGGTGAGCGAGCTGCGGCGGACCCGCGCCACCCGCCCGGCCGAAGCCGACGAGCTGGAGGCGGCGCTGGCCGCGGCCGGCGACCCGGCCCCGGCGCCGCCCGATCCGTTCCTGCGCGACGCGGTGCGGGCCTGCCACGACAAGCTGCCCGAGCGCCCGCGCCAGGCCCTGGCGGCCCGCCTGTCCGCCGCCGGCGGCCGCGACGACGCCGACCTGGCCGACGGCCTGGGCATGCGCCTCAACACCTTCCTGCAGAACGTCGGCCGGGCCCGCGCCCTGCTGGCCGAGTGCCTGCGCCGGGCTGGCGTCGCCCTCGACCACCTGCTGACGGAGGCGCCATGAGCCCGGCCGATCGCGACGCCCTGGTCGAGCAGGTCGCCGGCGCCCACCGCGTCCGCGCCGGCGACGACCTGACCTACCACAAGGCCTGGCACGACCTGGGCCCGGCCGATCGGGCCCGCGCCCACGCCCTGGCCTGCGCGCTGCGCCCGGTCGAGGCCGCGCTCGATCCCGACGGCCTGTCGACGACGGGCCGAGCGGTCCTGGCCCGGATCACGCCGCCGCGGCTATGATGGCGCGATGGTCCGCGCCCGCTCGAGCGTCGTCGTCTTGCTGCCAGGCGCGCTCGCCCTCGCCACGGCGTTCGCCGTCGCCCCGGCCCGCGCAGGCGGCTTCGGCATTCCGGAGATGGGGACCCGGCGCCAGGGCATGGCCGCGGTCATCGGCCGGCCCGACGAGCCGTCGGCGGTGTTCCACAACCCGGCCGGCCTGATCCTGCTGCCGGGCGTCCACGTGTACCTGTCGGCCGGCCTGGCCCTCAACGACACCGAGTTCCAGCTGCGGCCCTGGCCCAACTCCGAGCTGGTCATCACCGAGCCGGTCGACGCCGAGGGCTACTACCCGGCGGTCGAGCCGACCCGCGCCTTCGCCGTCATCCCGATGCTGGCCGCCACCGCCGAGCTCCTGCCCGGGCGGTTGGTCGGGGCGCTGTCGGTGTACGTCGGCAACGGCGCCGGCGCCAAGTTCGCCGACGACGCCGTCACCCGCTACCACGCGGTCGAGGGCTACGTCGTCGCGCCGCAGGTGCAGCTCAGCGCCGCCTACCGGGTGCACCGGGCCATCACCGTCGGCGCCTCGGCCGGCGCCATCAACCTCATCATCAAGGGCGAGCGCAAGTTCTTCCCGTTCCTGGCCGGGCAGGACGTCCGCTCGGTCGCCGGCACCAACCCCACCCTCGAGCTCGACGGCTCGGCCTGGGCCCCGGCCTGGAACGTGGGGCTCCTGGCGGCGCCCATCCCCGGCCTCACCCTGGGCGCCGCCGTCATCGGCCGCATCGACGCCACCGTGAGTGGGCCGTTGACCGTGACCTACGATCAGGACGCCAGCGTGCCGGGTGACCAGATCATCGGCTCCCACGAGACGACCCAGCTGCTGCCGTGGACCTTCCACGCCGGCGCCAACTACGACGCCCACCCGAGCGTCGAGGTCGGCACCGAGCTGCGCTACTGGCTGTACCGCCAGTACGACGAGCAGCGCAGCGACATCGACGGGGTCATCTTCCTGCGCGAGCTGGTGACCGAGAAGAACTACCGCGACTCGTATCAGGTGTCGGGTGGCGTGCGTGTGCACGACCTGGCCGCCGCGCCCGGCCTCGAGCTCATGCTCGGCCTGCACTACGACCGCACCCCGGCGCCGCCACAGAACATCACGTTCGACGCGCCCAGCTTCACCCACGTCGGGCTGCACAGCGGCCTGCGCTACCAGCGCGGCCGCTACCGGGTCGGCCTGGCCTTCCAGCACTTCCGCTACGCGGTGCCCGACGTGACCGACAGCGTCACCACGCCGCCGACCAACTTCCGCGGCCGCAGCCACAACAACATCACCTCGCTCCAGCTCGAGGCCAGCTTCGGCGACGGCGCGCGGCGATGACCACCCGGCGCGCCATCCCCGACCAGGGCGAACCGGCCGGCGACGTGCTGGCGGCGCTGGCCGCTGGCAAGGCCGACGACACGGCCTGGCGCCAGGGACGGGTCTTCTCGCTGGTCTATCACGCCGGCGACGATCACGAGCGGCTGCTGGCCGCCGCCCACGCCAGCCACGCCAGCAGCAACCTGCTCAACCCGATCGCCTTCCGCAGCCTGCGCCGGCTCGAGGCCGAGGTGGTCGAGATGGCGGCGTCGCTGCTGCACGGCCCGGCCAGCACCGTCGGCGCCGTCACCTCGGGCGGGACCGAGTCGCTGCTGGTGGCGCTGTGCGCCTACCGCGACCACGCGCGCCGGCACCGGCCGTGGATCCGCCGGCCCGAGATCGTCGTGCCGCGCACCATCCACCCGGCGTTCGACAAGGCCGCGCACTACTTCGGGCTGCGCCTGCGCAAGGTCGAGGTCGGGCCCGACCTGCGCGCCGACGTGGACGCCATGGCCCGGGCCATCACCCGGCGCACGATCCTGCTGGTCGGCTCGGCCCCGCAGTACCCGCACGGCGTGGTCGACCCCATCGCCGCGCTGGGCGCCGTCGCCGCGCGCCACGACCTGCCGCTGCACGTCGACGCCTGCGTCGGCGGCTTCGTCCTGCCGTGGGTCGAGGCGCTGGGCCGGCCGGTCCCGACCTGGGACTTCCGGGTCGACCAGGTCACCTCGATCTCGGCCGACCTGCACAAGTACGCCTACGCCGGCAAGGGCGCCTCGGTGCTGCTGTGGCGGTCGATGGCGTGGATGAAGCACCAGTTCTTCGTCGCCGCCGACTTCCCGGGCGGGGCCTACGTGTCGCCGACCTTGCTCGGGACGCGGCCGGGTGGCCCCATCGCCGCGGCCTGGGCCGCGCTGCACAGCCAGGGCCGGGCCGGCTACCTGGCCCTGACCGAGCGGGCGCTGACCGCGGCCGATCAGCTGCGCGCCGGCATCGCCGCCATCCCCGGCCTCGAGGTGCTCGGTCACGGCGACGCGACGATCGTCGCCTACGCCGCGACGTCCGGTGGTCCGGACGTGTTCGCGGTGGCCGATCGGCTCGAGGCGCGCGGCTGGTCGGTCGACCGCCAGCACCGCCCGACCTCGATCCATCTCACGGTCACCGCCAACCACCTGGCCCACGTCGAGGCCTACCTGGCCGACCTGCGCGCGGCCGCGGCCGAGGTGACGGCGGACCCGCACCTGCGCGCCAGCGGCAACGCGGCGATGTACGGCATGGTCGCCAAGGTGCCGGTGCGCGGCCTGATCCGCGGCGCGCTGCGCAAGGTGATGGAGGACATGTACGCGCCGGGCGCGGCGCACGCGCCGGCGGGCGCGAGCGCGGTGGCCGACGACGGCGCGATCGGCCGCCTGCTGGCCCGGCACGGCGACAAGGTCGGGGCCGCGCTCGACGCGCTCGAGCAGGTGCGCGCGCGCCTGGGCCGGCGCCGCCGCTGACCGCCGCCCGGCGCGGCTGGCTGGACGTCCGATCCGCCGCGCAGCGCTCGGTCTCGCCGCACGCTGGGTCGTGAGATGCGCGCTAGTTGATGGTGTAGCCGAGCGTGTAGGCGCCGCAGTTGGACAGGTAGCCGTCGACCTGCAGCCAGAACAGGCCGGGGCCGACCGCGCTGGCGCCGGTGAAGCTCGACTGTCGGTTGCTGGTGCCGCACCCGGTGGCGTCGTCGTTACAGGCCAGGGTGGCGCCGCTGCTGGCGTGCCCGGCCCGGAGCGAGATCACGCTGTCGAACGTCGTGCCGGTGCAGGTGTTGGCGGTGACGGTCCGGGTCACGCCCGGGCAGGCCAGGAAGTAGTGACCGGTGTCCTGCGCGGTGCTGCTGGACTGGCAGCTCGGCGTGCTGGCGTTGGTGCCGGAGCAGCTGTTGCCGCTGACGGTGCCGGTGCCGGTGCCGACGGCGGTGCCGGCCCGACCGCCCCGGGTCAGGCGCAGCGTCAGCGCCCCCAGGGTCTGGGCCGAGGAGTACTGATCGGCCACCAGGCAGTACGTACCCGCGGCCAGGCTGAGCGCGCCCTGGGTCTGGGTCACGCTGCAAGCGTCGTCGAAGCAGCTGGCCAGCGCCCCGAGCGCGGTGCAGCTACCGGCGAACACCCGCAGCGTGGTGTCGAAGTTGGAGCCGAACGTGTCGAGGTACACCACCTCGGCCGCTGGCAAGGTGAACGTGTAGAACACGTCGCGGCCCCCGGTCGATCCACACGAGGTCCCGGTGAAGTTCTGGTCGTTGTTGGCGGCGCCGAGGTCGACCGTGAAGGTGCCGCCTGCGGAGATGTCGACCGCGCCGGCCGGGCGGTCGTTGACCGGGCACGACACGTCGGCGCCGCTGCAGTCCTGGTCGAGCCCGTCGCCGCAGGTCTCGGCGGTCGGGGTACCGGGGCTGGCGTTACACACCGCGGTGTTGCCCGAGGCGTCACACACGTAGCTGCCGGGGCGCGCGCAGGCGCCGACCCCGGCCGTGCAGGCCTGCCCGACCGGGAACCCGTCGTCGACGCCGTTCTGGCAGTCGTCGTCGACGCCGTTGCAGCGCTCGGTCGTGGTGCCGGTGACGTCGCCGCAGGTGGTGGTGCCGTCGCCGGCGCAGATGGTCACGCCCTCGGCGCAGGCGTCACCGTCGGCGCCATCGCAGCCGGCGCCGAGCGCGAAGCCCTCGTCGGTCATGCCGTCGCAGTCGTCGTCGCTGGTGTTGCAGGCCTCGGTGCTGCTGGCGGTGGCGTCGCCGCAGGCCGCGGTGCCGTCGCCGGCGCAGCCGATGACGCCCTCCAGGCACTGATCGGAGTCGGCGCCGTCGCACATCGCACCCAGGCCGAAGCCCTCGTCGGTCATGCCGTCGCAGTCGTCGTCGAAGGTGTTGCACAGCTCGGTCCCGCCGGGCCCCGGCTCGGCGCTGCACCGGGTCCCGGTGCCGGCCAGGTCACACACCCGCATCCCGGTGTGGATGCAGGCGCCGGCGCCGGCCATACATGGGTCGCCGAGGTCGGCGAAGTCCTCATCGCTGGCGCCGTCGCAGTCGTCGTCGGCGTCGTTGCAGGTCTCGGCGGTCGGCACGCAGGCGTCCGGGCCGAGCTCGGCGTCGACGATCGACGCCGCGGCGTCGGCGCCGCCGGCCACGTCCGCGTCGGGCGACTTCGGCACGGTCGACGCGCAGCCGGCGGCGACGAGCAGGCCGAGCAGGCAAACCAACAGCGGGGCAGACGCGACGCGCATGGGGCCGGACGCTAGCAAACCCGGCCCGGGATCGACGAGGAAAATCCGGCTTGTTCACCCGGCCGCTGGCGGCCCAGGGCCGGGCCGGCGTACACCGGCGGGGTGAACCTCGGCGAGCTGGCCGCGCTCGGCACCGCGCTGTGCTGGACCGGCTCGTCGCTGGTGTTCGAGATCGCGGCCCGCCGGGTCGGCTCGCTCGCCGTCAACCTGATCCGGGTCACCCTGGCCCTGGGCTGGCTGGCGGTGCTGGCGCTGCTGACCCGGGGCCAGCTGCTCCCGACCGACGCCACCGCGGCGCAGTGGGGCTGGCTGGCCCTGTCGGGGCTGGTCGGCCTGGTCCTGGGCGACCTGTGTCAGTTCCGCGCCTTCGTCGAGATCGGCGCCCGGCGCACGCTGGTCATCAGCACCACCACCCCGGTGTTCGCGGCCGCGCTCGGGTGGCTCACCCTGGGCGAGGCGCTGCACGGGCGCGACCTCGCCGGCATCGCCATCATCGTCGCCGGCGTGGTGCTGGTGGTGCGGGCGCGTGCGTCGGGCGCGCCGACCGCACCGGCCCGCGCCGCCGCCGTGCGTGGCCTCCTGCTCGGGCTCGGCGGGGCGATCGGCCAGGCCGGCGGCCTGGCCCTGGCCAAGCACGGCCTGGCCGGCTACCACCCCGTCGCCGGCAACCAGATCCGCATGCTGGCGGCGCTGGCCGGGTTCGCCCTGGTGGTGACCGCCGCCCGCTGGTGGCCGAGCGTGACCGGGGCCGTGCGCGACCGGCGCGCGCTGGCGTTCACCGGCGTCGGCGCCCTGCTCGGGCCGACCCTCGGGGTCGCGCTGTCCTTGTACGCCATCGCCCGCGCCGGCACCGGCGTGGCCGCGGCGCTGATGTCGCTGTCGCCGGTGCTGATCCTGCCGGTGGCGTGGTGGCGCGGCGAGCGGGTCGGCGCCGCCGGCGCCGCCGGCGCGCTGCTGGCGGTGGCCGGGGTGGTGCTGCTGTCGTGGCCGGCCTGACCGGCGCCGGCCGCAGCTACATCACCGCGTACACGGCGACGGCCAGCACCAGCGCGGCCGCCAGGCTGGCCACGGCCACGGCCCGGCGATGGCGGCGCGCCCGCAGCTCCTCGATGAGCACGTCGGCGCCGCCGAGGCCGACCACCGCCGCGGCGCGCACGCCCGATGGGATCATCTCGGTGTGGCCGGTGCGCAGGCTGTAGGCGCGGGCGTCACCCTGGGTCACGCTGCCGTCGTCGAGGTAGCGATCCTCGGGCGGCAGCAGGTCGACGGCCCCGGGGTGCAGCCCGTCCTTCTGGCCGGTCGCCTCCACGCGGGCCTCGGCGTCGAGCGCACCCTTCTTGAACCAGAGGGTCGAGCGGAACTCCTTGCTCATCAGGCCATCGAATCGACCGCCCACCGCCGGCATCGAGGCCCGCCGATCCCCGCTCCGGAGGCCGACCACCCGGACCTACCTCCGGCCACAGCATCGCCAGGTTCGCTAGCGCGGCAGCGTCGTCGCCGGATCCGGCTCCGACGGCGGCGGGGTCGCGGCCGACGCCGCCATCAGGCCACGCATGCGCCGGACCAGCTCGGTGATGATGGCCTGGTTCATCTCCGGGCGGTCGGCCAGGAGGGCGAGGAAGCCCTCGCCCGGCACCACCAGGGCCCGGACCCGATCCTCGGCCCGCACGGTGGCCGAGCGCGGCGCGTGGTCGAACACCGCCATCTCGCCGATGCAGGCGCCCTCACCCAGGGTCGACAGCGTCCGCTCGTGGTTGCCGCTCCGCCCACCGCGGCCGCCGGTGAAGACCCGGACGTGGCCGCGCACGATGAGGAAGACCGCGTCGCCGGCGTCGCCCTCGCGGCACAGGTCCATGCCGGGATCGAACCGGCGCTCCTCGACCACCCCGGCCAGCTCCTCGAGGTCCTCCGGATCGAGCGGGGCGAACATCGGCACCTGGCGCAGCAGCATCATGCGCTCGATCGTCGTCATGGCCCCGAGCACCGCGTTGGCGTCGAGCGTGGCGTAGGCGCCCTGGTTGCCGACGCCGCGGGTGGTCTGCGCCATCCGGCTGACGTCGATCGCCGGCAGCTCGCCCGAGGTGCCGCCCGACACCGCGCGCACCGCGGCCGAGCGGACCCGGCCGTCGGCGTCGGCCAGCGCGCGCGACAGCAGGTCGCGGGTGAGGCGGTTGCGCGCGCCCAGGGCCCGCACCGCCGCCTCGCGCACGATGGGCTCGGCGTCGCCCAGCAGGCCCTCGAGCCGCCCGCGCGCGTCGCCGTCGTCGAAGCGCGACAGCACCTGGGACAGCGCGGCCCGCAGGTGGACGCCGCCGAGGTCGAGCACCGCCAGCAGCGGCGCCGGGTCGAGCGGCGCCGGCGCCGCCTGCGGCGCCAGCGGGGCCAGCGCCGCCTGCATGGCCGGCAGCGCCGGCACGGCGGCGGCGTCGACGCCGATCAGCAGGTCGGGGCCGACGGTGCGCGCCGCCAGCACCTTGCCGCGCAGCGCCATCGCCGCCGGATCCTTGCGCATGACCGCGGCGATGCCGAGCGCGCGCGCCAGCTGGGCCCGCACCCCGCGCTCGGCCAGCGATCGCACCAGGGCCAGGCTGGCCGAGTCGAGGTCGGCCGGGTCGTGCGCGGCGGCCGCGGCCCGGGCCAGCGCGGCGGCGGCGGCGATCGACTCGCGGCACAGCGCCGCGACCGGGCCGTCCTCGGCCAGGAGCGTGGCCATGGTCGCGGCGTGTTCGTCGTCGCTGGTCCCGCGCTCGCGCCGGAGGGCGTCGATCGCGGCCGGCGACGGCGCCGCCCCGGCTCGGGCCGCGTCGACCACCAGCCGCTCGAGGTCGCGCTGGTACTGCTGGCGCTGCAGGCGCTGCTCGACCGAGCCCTGGTACGACGGGTCGAACAGCTGGCGCTCCTCCTCGCTCAGCTCGCCGACGATCTTCTGGTGGTCCTTGTCGGAGATGCCGAGCTGGGCCCGCAGGTTGTCGAGGATGACCAGCTCGGCCCGGCTGACCAGGCCGTCGGCGACGAGCTCGCGGATCGTCTCCTTGTAGGCGCGCAGGCGGCCGTCGCGCTGCTTCTGCCGCTCGGTGTGGACCAGGTAGATGTCGCGCAGGTCGTCCGACGGCGGGGCGTCGCCCCACTCCCACTTCTTGAGGATCTTCTGCGCGAACTTCTCCTCGACGTAGGCGTCCTCGCTGCGGCCCCAGCGGCGAAAGAAGATCGCGGCCGAGGCGAACACCACGACCAGGCCCCAGCCGTGCACGACCCACTCCGGCAGCCGGCGCAGGCTGGGCTGACCGGCGAACAGGTAGAACGCGTTGAAGCCGACGAAGCCGGCGACGATCAGGAGGCGGTGGCGGACCAGGGCCAGGCCGGCCGCGACCTTGCCGGCGCGGACCGCGTCGTCGGCCCCGTCGTCGGCACCAGCCAGGCCTCGCTCGACCCGGCGCTGCAGCGCGGCCTCGATCCCGGCGAACCCCAGGTACGAGGCGAGGCCGAGCCCGCCCACCGTGAGCGGCGCCGCCACCACCCGCGGCACCGCCGGCCAGAACGTGAACCCGGCGTCGAGCCAGGTCGTGGCCTGGGTGTCCTCGTAGGCCCACACGCCGGAGAAGTAGTAGTCCCAGGTCCCGCTGACCAGGTAGTAGTAGAGGTAGAAGGCCACGACCATGCCGGGCCAGGCGAAGTAGGCGATGCGCCGGCCGGGCTCGGTCAGCTCCTTCCAGTAGCCCTGCTCCTGATCGATGTCGGGGCAGTGCCGCTTGCACGCCACACACGGCCCGCACTGCGAGGTCAGCTCGGCCTGCGCCACTGGCGCTGGCGCGGCCCGGACCGGCTCGGTGTAGATCTTCTCGACCAGGCCGACCGGGCACAGGAAGTTGCACCAGGTCTTGCCGGCGTAGACGAAGCTGGTGACCGCGGCGGCGACCACGGCGGCGACGAGGAAGCCGGCCAACCAGGTCGTGCTGCCGTTGCCGACCACCAGCCGGTAGCTCATGCCGACGAACATCCCGCCGAGCTGGATCAGCAGGTAGTGCCGCCCCATCCAGTCGCCCGCCTTGCGCGTGCCGGGCCGGCCGAGCAGGCGGCCGAGCTGGCCGACCACGGCGAGCGGGCAGATGCGGCGCCACACGTGGTAGCCGGCGATGATCCAGAAGAACGGCAGGGCGGCGATGCCGACCGTCCACAGCAGGCGTCGACCGTGGCTGACGCCGAGGATGGTCGGCACGGTCGCCGCCAGCGCCAGCACCAGCACCAGGCGAGCGGCGACGATCCAGCGCGGCGCGGCGCCACCGTCGGTGAACGCGGCCCAGCCGCCGGCGCGCGCGGCCGCCGCCTTCTTGCCGCCCTTGCCGGCGGCCGGCGCCGGCGCGCCACCGACGACCGGCAGCTTGGCGCCGGCCTTGCCGGCCTTCTTGCCGGCCGGGCCGGCGCTCGCTGGATCCGTCGTGCTCATCGGCGGGGTCGGCTCACTTGGCGGCGAGGAGCGGGCAGGTCAGCGCGGTCGGCAGGCCGAGCGCCTCGTACGCCGCCTTGGCCTTGCACTCCTGGTCGCGCATGAACTCGAGGGTGTACGCCTCCCACGTCGTCGACGGCACGATCTGGAAGTTGAGGGTGGGCAGGGGGCGATTGCCGCGGGTCGGCGCGCCCGCGGCCGGGCTGGCGGTGCGAGGATCGTGGTAGTCGCGGACGCCGAAGTTGCGCATGTGGCACTGCGCGCAGGTCATCCCGTTCTCCTCGCCGTGATCGCGGCGGCCGTCCTCGAGCGGCAGCTGCGCCGCGGCGTCGACCAGCTTGTGGCGCACGAACAGGTTGACGGCGTCGATCTTGGCCGAGGTCACCTTGCCGCCCTCCACCGCCGGTAGGTCGACGAAGCCCTGGGCCTTGCGGCACAGCACCTCGTAGCCGGGCTCGTGCCGCGGGTTGTCGCCATCGAACCTGGCGGCGCACTTGCCGACCCAGGCCTTGCCATCGGGCGACGCCACCGCCTCGGTCCAGAAGCCGGGGATGCCGATGTTGACGTAGCGCTGCGCCGCGCCGTCGGGGCTCGGCATCGGCTTCATCACGCTCCAGGCCCAGCCGTCGCCGGAGCGGTAGCTTCCATCCGCGCCTCTGGCCGAGCCGCCGCCGAGGCGCGCCTCCGTCGGCAGCGCCAGGAAGGCCGCGCGCAGGTACGGCGGCACCGGCGCGACCAGGCCCGCGGCGCCCTCGCCCTTCTTCGCCGTCGGACGCGCCGGCGCGGCGTTGAAGGTGAGCACGGCGCGCACGAAGGCCGAGACCCGGCGCGCGTGCAGCTTGGGGTCGGCCAGCAGCGCCTCGTCGGCGCCACCGCGGGCGTCGAGCAGGTGCTGGCTGACCAGCGCGTAGAAGGCGCGGTTGTTCTGCTCGCGCGCCTCCGGCGGCAAGCCCGGCACGTCCCAGCTCGGACGGAACCGGAACATCGCGAACACCGGCTCGGGTGACCGGGTGTGCTGGTAGACGAGGCGCAGCTCGGCCCACTTCTTGTCGACGCGGGGTCGGACCGCGACGATCTTCCACGCCTGCGGGTCGGCGTAGCGGACGCGGTCGAACTGCGGCGAGGCCGGGTCCAGGCGCGGGTTGCCGTGGGTCTGGGCCAGGCCGGTCAGGAAGTCGCGGTACAGCGCCTTGCGGTCGATCGGGCCCAGCTTGGCCTGGGCCTCGGCCGGCAGGGTGGCGCGCAGCAGCTCGGCGCCCTTCTGCAGCATGGCGTCGAACGGCCAGTCGAGGTTGACCCGCGCCAGGCGGGCCGGCTCGCGGATGGTGAGCAGCGTCTCGACCACCGCGCCCTGCCGCGGCGCGACCGGCGCCGGCTGCTTGCGTGGCTCGACGGTGATCTCGAACGCCTTGCGAGCGACCGGGGCGAACGCACCGCCGGCGCCTGGCTGCGACGCGACCAGCTCGAAGCGGGCCGGGCCGAGCTCGGCCTTGGTCGGTGTCCACGTCACGGTCTGGGTCAGCGCATCGAACACCGCGCTGGCCGGCAGGGTCGCGACATCGACCCGGGTCTCGTCGAGGTCCTGGTCGATGGCGGCGACGCCGAACGAGATCGTCTGACCGACGCCGACCTTGGTCTGGGCCGGCGCGAACAGCTCGGGCGGCCGCGCCGTCGCCGGTGGCGCCACCGGCCCGGGCCCCGGGTTGGGGTTGGCCGGGCCCGGCACCACCACGTCCCCGGTCGGGCGCTCGGGCCGCGTCGGGGTCGGCGTCGGCGTCGGGGTTGGCGTGGTGACGGGCGTCGACGCGCCGCCGCTGCAGGCCGCGAGCAGGAGCAGCACCCCCGCGATCAACCGGGCTGGGTTCATGGCCTGGAGCTTACTGGAATCCACCCTCGCCCGCCGGCCCGCACCACCCGCCGTCAGCAGTCGACCGGGCAGGCCTCGGCGGCCGAGCACACCCCATCCGCGCACACCGCGCAGTCGGCCGGGCAGCCGGCCAGGGTCTCGTCCCGCGCGCTGCACACCCCGTCGCCGCACGCCGCCGGCGCCGGGTCACAGTCGACCGGGCAGCGCCAAGGGTCCTCGCGCTCGGCCGTACACACGCCGTCGCCGCAGCTCGCGCTGGCGCAGCTCGCGCCCGGCTCGCATGCCGGCGCGCACCAGCCCCAGCAGTCGGGATCGGCGCAGCCGGCCAGCCCGTCCTGGTCGAGATCGGTCACGCCGTCGCAGCGCTCATCGAGCGTGGCGGTGTCGCGCCAGCGCAGCAGGTCGACGTCGAGGGGCGCGCCGATCACCGCGACCCCCTGGGACAGCGGGTCGAACGTGTAGGTCGCCCCGCTGCGCGGCGCCGGCGCGTCGTCGACGAATTCGGGCTGCCAGGCCAGCCCGTCGAACACCCACAGGTTGCGGGGCCCGGCCCAGAGCGGCTGCGGCGGGAACGCGGTCTGGACCAGCACCGCCCGGCCCAGGCTGCGGTGGAACACGAAGCCCTCGGCTGGCTGCGCCGGCGCGGCGAGCGGCACGACCAGGCGGCGCCAGGTGGTGCCACGCAGCTCCCACAGCTCGGAGCGAAGGTCCGGCTCGGTCCGACTCGTCGGCGCGTACAGCAGCAGTCGGTCACCCCGTTCGTCGAAGATCAGGCTGGCGTCACCGGACGGCGGGGCCTCGGCGCCCCCCAGCTCGCTCCACACCCCCGCGCCGCTGAGGGCCCAGGTCTGGGCACGATCGCCCGTGCCAGCCCCGACCAAGACCAGGCGATCGCCGGTGGGGTCGTAGGTGCCGGTCCAGGTCTGGCCGGCCGGCGGCGCCCCGGTCACCGGCAGCACCTGCCACCCCGCCTCGGACCAGGTCCAGACCTCGCGCCCAGACGCCCCCCCGACGAGGAGCAGGCGCTGGCGCCGGCGATCGAAGGTCAGCGCGGGTCGCCCGAGCCCGCCGAGGTCCTGGACTCCGACCCGGGTGAAGACCCCCTCGACCAGCTCCCAGGTCTCGAGCCGGCCCCCCGGGTTGGCGAGCACCGTGACCAGGCGGGCCCGCGCCTCATCGAACGCGCTCGCGGGCCGCCCGAACTCCGGGGTGGCGTCGAGCTCGGCCCAGGCCCCGGCCCGGTATCGCCACGTCGGGCCACCCAGGCCGTCCAGGCACAGCAGGTCCCCGGTCGGCGTCGGCGTCAGGGTGCCGGCGATGACGCCGTAACCCGCCGGCCCATCTTGCAGGCGCTCCCAGGCATCACCGACGAGGGCCGCGCCCTGCATCGGGCCCAGGCTGTCGACGCTGCCGAACGCGACCACCCGGCCGCTGCTGGGCTCGACCGCGGCGACGCGGGCCGGCAGGCCGACGGCGGGGAGTGGCTGCCACCGGGCCCCGACCAGGGCCCAGGCGTCATCGACCGCGAGGCCACCGATCAGCACCAGGCGGTGGCCGCGCGGGTCGTGCACCAGGACGCGGCCGTTGGCCGTCACCGGCGGCGGCGTGCCGGTGGTCGACAGCTCGGTCCAGCCGACGCCGTCGTAGGTCCACACGTCGGCCAGCAGACCGCCGTCCGAGTTCCCGCCGAACAGCACGACCTGGCCGCGATCGGGGTCGAACGCCATGACCGCGCCGAGCCGCGCCGCCGGCCGCACCGGCAACACCCGCTCTTCCCAGCGCCGCCCGTCGTACTCCCACGTGCGATCGCTCATCGTCGAGCCCCCGTCCTGATCGAACAGGGTGCCGCCGAACGCCACCACGCGGCGCCGCAGGGGGTCGTAGGCCAGGGTGTGTCGAAGCAGACGGGGCGGATCGGTCGGCGGCGCGTGCCAGACCCGGCCGTCGAACTCGACCAGCCCGCCCAGGCTGTCGCTGAGGGCGACGACGCGCCGGCGAAACGAGTCGTAGGTCGCGACCGGCAGACCGCCGCGAACGAGGTAAGGCGGGTTGATGGTGGTCCAGGCCGGGCGCTCGGCCGCGCACAGATCGGTGCAGCCATCGCGCAGGCGGTGGTTGCGACCGTCGTCGCACTGCTCGAGCAGGTCGGTGTCGACCACACCGTCGCCGCACACCCGCGCGGTACACACGCCGTCGTCGGCGCAGCGGCCACGCACGCCCGAGGCCAGGTCGCACAGCGCGCCCGCGTCCTGGCCGGCGCAGGCCGCGAGCAGCGCGGGCGGTAGGCAGCCGCGCGGGGTGCACACCGTCGAGCGTGGGCACACCAGGTCGACCGCCGCGCAGTACTGGGTGACCTCGTCGAGGCAGGCCCCGGTCAGCGCGACCACCAGCAGGACGGAGACGCGTGAGCCGCTCACGCCGCGACGGTACCAGCGCCGGCGCCGGTGTGGGCCAGGTGATCCCGGCCGCGACCGGGCGGGCGGCCCCGCTGTGGTAGCGTCCGCGCCGTCGGTCGCCCCGGCGCCCGGCGTCTTGCACAACCGGCTGACACCGTGGAGGCAACGTGATCGCGAACGAGGCGCTGGCGACCCTGGCCATCAACACGATCCGGACCCTGGCGATCGACGCCATCCAGAAGGCCAACTCCGGCCACCCCGGGCTGCCGCTCGGCTGCGCGCCCATGGCCTACGTGTTGTGGCAGCAGCACCTCAAGGTCGACCCGACGGCGCCGACCTGGTTCGATCGCGACCGCTTCGTGCTGTCGGCCGGCCACGGCTCGATGCTGCAGTACGCCCTGCTCCACCTGGCTGGCTTCGCGGTGTCGCTCGACGACCTCAAGGCGTTCCGGCAGTGGGGCAGCAACACCCCCGGCCACCCCGAGTGGCACGAGACGCCCGGCGTCGAGGCCACCACCGGCCCGCTCGGCCAGGGCAGCGCCAACGCGGTCGGCATGGCGCTGGCCGAGCGGTACCTGGCCACGCTGTTCAACCGGCCCGGCCACACCGTCGTCGATCACTTCACCTACGCGCTGGTCTCGGACGGCGACGTCCAGGAGGGCATCTCGCACGAGGCGGCGGCGCTGGCCGGCCACCTCGCCCTGGGCAAGCTCATCTACCTGTACGACGCCAACGAGATCACCCTCGACGGGCCGGCCTCGCTGGCGATGAGCGAGGACGTGGCCGCGCGCTACGCCGCCTACGGCTGGCAGGTGCTGCGTGTCACCGACGGCGATCGCGACCTGGCCGGGCTCGACCGGGCCCTGACCGAGGCCAAGGCCGAGGCCAGCCGGCCGTCGATCATCATCATCAAGACCACCATCGGCTTCGGCTCGCCCAAGAAGGCCGGCACCGCCAGCGCGCACGGCTCGCCGCTGGGCGAGGCCGAGGTGGCGGCGACCAAGCGCGCGCTCGGCTGGGACGAGCAGCGGTACTTCCACGTCCCGGACGAGGCCGGCGCGCACATGGCCGGCATCGGCGAGCGCGGCCGCGCCGCCCACGCCGCCTGGCGCGAGCGGCTGGCGGCGTGGCGCGTCGCCCACCCCGAGCTGGCGGCCAGCTTCGACGACGCGGTGGCCGGTCGGCTGCCGGCCGGCTGGGACCGCGAGCTGCCGACGTGGAAGGCCGGCGACAACCTCGCCACCCGCGTCGCCTCCGGCAAGATCATGGCGGCCCTGGCCAAGGCGGTGCCGGCGCTGCTCGGCGGCGACGCCGACCTCGGCGGCTCGACCAAGACCCTGGTGCCGGGCGGCGACTACGACCGCACCGGCGCCGGCCGCAACGTGCGCTTCGGCATCCGCGAGCACGCGATGGGCGCCATGGCCAACGGCATGGCCTACCACGGCGGCCTGCGCCCGTTCGCGTCGACGTTCTTCGTGTTCTCCGACTACATGCGGCCGGCGGTGCGGCTGGCCGCGCTCAACAAGCAGCCGGTGATCTACGTGTGGACCCACGACTCGATCGGCCTGGGCGAGGACGGCCCGACCCACCAGCCGGTCGAGCACCTCATGGCCCTGCGCGCCATGCCCAACCTCGACGTGGTGCGCCCGGCCGACGCCCACGAGACGGTGGCGGCGTGGCGCCACGCCATGACCCGCACCGACGGGCCGACCGCGCTGGTGCTGTCGCGCCAGGATCTGGCGGTGGTGACCGCGCCGGGCGCGCCCGGGGCCGAGCGTGGCGCCTACGTGCTGGCCGACGGCGCCGGCGGCACGGTCGACGTGGTGATCATCGCCACCGGCTCCGAGGTCGGGCTGGCGCTGGCCGCGCGCGAGCGGCTGGCTGGCCAGGGCGTGGCGGCGCGGGTGGTGTCGATGCCGTGCTGGTCGCTGTTCGCGCGCCAGGACGCGGCCTACCGCGCCAGCGTGTTGCCGCCGGCGGTGACCGCGCGCGTCGCGGTCGAGGCCGGCGTCACGTTCGGCTGGCGCGAGCACGTCGGCGATCGCGGCGAGGTGGTCGGGCTCGACCGCTACGGCGCGTCGGCCCCGGGCGAAGTCCTGCTCGAGAAGTTCGGCCTCACCGTCGACGCGGTGGTGACGGCCGCGCTGCGCAGCCGCGGCCGCTGAGGCCGGGTGATCACCCGCCCGGCGCCTGGTTGAATCCGCCCCGGCCCCGTGTCACGCTCGCCGGCCATGAAGAACCGTCGAGACGCCTCCTCCGTCATCTGGCGCACCGTGGTCGTGGCCGGCGCCATGCTGGCCGCGCCCGGCTGCAAGAAGGACAACGCCGCCGCCACCACGCCGGTCGCGCCCGATCCGGTCGCGGCCGATCCGGCCAACCCGTGCGGCGCCACCGAGGGCAGCCCGACCGAGGGCGACGGCACGGCCACGACCGAGACGCCGGACCCGTGCGGCAACCCATGCGGCGAGCGCCCGCGCGGCAACCCGTGTGGTGAGGACGGCGAGGGCGGCATGGGCCGCGGCTTCATCCTGAGCTGAGCCGCCCGTCGATCCGGGGCCCCGCCCCGCCGCCCTGCCGCCGTGTCGTCCTCGACGACAATGGCCGGCTAGCCGGCTTGCCAGGACCTGGCGGCGAGCCGGATCCCCAGCTCAACCTGGCGAGATCTGGGCGCCCTGGGTGGCGGCGGCGTGTCATGACGCGGCCCGCCGCTTGCTTGGGCGGAGGGCCATGCGTTTGCTCCCCATGCGCCTGGCCTCGATCGTCCTCGCCACCCTGCTCGCCCCGGCCGCCCTGGCCGGCTGCCTGGCTGGCGACGACAAGGGCGAGGAGGACGAGCTCCCGGCCGACCTCGACAAGGCCGACTCGTTCCGGGCTCCGACCAACCACGGCGTGTTGCCCTTCGCGGTCAAGGCCACGGCCGAGCTGACCAGCGCCGAGCGCTACCACGCCTGGACCTTCGACCTCAGCGCCGATGCGACTGTCAACCTCACCACCAGCTATGCGGTGCTCGGGCAGCGCCGGACCGACACCGTGCTGTACCTGTACAGGCAGGGGCCGACCGGATCGTGGGGCCCGTACCTTGCCCGCAACGACGACTACGGCAACACCGACTACTCGCAGCTGATCCGCACGCTGCCAGCCGGGCGCTACCGCGCGCTGGTCAAGGGCTACGCCAGCACCACCCGCGGCAAGTTCGGGCTGACCGGCACGTGCCAGGGCGCCGGCTGCGCCGCGCCCGACAGCTGCCTGTTCGGCGAGACGTACGGCGACCTGGCCGACAACCCGGCCCTGGCGATCCTCAATCGCAACGTCATCACCGCCGCCACCCTGGGTAACCTGACCGCCGACGACCAGGCCCAGCTGGTCATCGCCGTGCAGCAGTCGGCCCACACCGACGTCACCACCGCGGCCGAGGCCATCAGCCGGGTCGACCAGGGTGAGATCAACGTGAGCTGGGTGCTCGAGCAGGCGTCGCGCCGCACCTTCATCGCCTACGAGTACGGCGCCGGCGACAACTCGTACGGCGCCATCTTCGAGCGGCGGTCGGGCGACAAGGCGACCTCGATCCACGACGGCGACCTGCTCGAGTGCACGGCGCGCGCCGCGGTGTGCACCCTGCCCGACGACTACGCGGCGATGAAGCGGGACTCCCGGTTCACCCTGCGCACCGACCGCGCCATCACCGCGGCCAGCCAGCTGTCGGCGGCCGAGGCGGCCCAGGTCCGGGGCGCGCTGGTGCGCACCTACGGGGCGCTCGCCTCGATCGACGACGGCCTGGCCCTGGCCGACGACGACCGGGTCAACCTGCGGACCTACCGCGACACCGCCACCAGCACCGACCTCACCGTGGTCGAGTTCGGCGCCGGCGACACCTCGATGGGCGCGGTCTACCCTGGCGCCAGCGCCGATCCGATCGCCCTCATCAGCGATCTGTTCGTGACCGACTGCACGATCTGACGGCGCCCACCTGCGGCAAGATTTCGCAGGAGCACCACCGCCCTTGGCCCGACGGCGTGGACACGCGACGGTAGCGCATGCGCGCCACCGCCGTGTTCGCCAGCCTGGTCGCCCTCACCCTCGCCGCGGTCGCGACCGCGCAGGCGGCGCCCCCGTTCGTCACGTTCGAGAGCGGCCCGGTCCGGCCGCTGGCGCTGTCCCCCGACGGCGGCCGGCTGTTCGCCCTCAACGTGCCCGACGGCCGGCTGGCCATCTTCGCCGTCTCCCCGACCGGCCTGACCCTCGAGGGTGAGGTCCAGGTCGGGCTCGAGCCGGTCGCCGTCGCCGCCCGCACCGACGGCGAGGTGTGGGTGGTCAACCACCTGTCCGACAGCGTCAGCGTGGTCGACGTCGCGACCCGCCGGGTCGTGCGTACGCTGCTGGTCGGCGACGAGCCGCGCGACGTGGTGTTCGCCGGCGACGGACGCGGACGGGCCTTCATCACCACCGCCCACCGCGGCCAGCACCGGGTCGACCCGTCGCTGGCCGGGGTGCCCGGCGCCGGCGATCCGCAGCTGACCACCCCGGGGCTCGGCCGCGCCGACGTCTGGGTGTTCGACGCCACCGCCCCCGATGCCTCCCTGGGCGGGACCCCGATCCAGATCGTGACGCTGTTCGGCGACACGCCGCGGGCGCTGGCGACCAGCCCGGATGGCCGCACCGTCTACGTCGCCATCTTCCACTCCGGCAACCGCACCACCACCATCTCGGCCGGCGCGGTCTGCGTCGGCTTCACCACGGCCGCGCCGTGTGTGGTCGATGGCGCCGACCTGCCCGGCGGGAGCCCGGGGCCGGCCACCAACTACGCCGGGGTGCGCGCCCCGCACGTCGGCCTCATCGTCCGGTTCGATCCGGTCCGCGAGCAGTGGGTCGACGAGCTCGGCCGGGACTGGAGCGACGCGGTGCGGTTCGAGCTGCCCGACGAGGACGTGTTCGCCCTCGACGCCACCAGCCTGACCACGACCCAGGTCCACAGCGGCGTCGGCACCACCTTGTTCAACATGGCGGTCCATCCGGTCGACGGCACGTTGTTCGTGTCCGGCCAGGAGGCCCGCAACGAGGCGCGGTTCGAGGGGCCGGGCACCTTCGCCGGCCACTCGCTCCGTGGCCACCTGGCCGAGGCCCGCATCACGGTCATCCGCGGCGCCGAGGTCCGCCCGCGCCACCTCAACAAGCACCTGAGCTACGGGCTGGCCACCGCCCCCGACGGCGTCGCCGCCCACAGCCTGGCCATCCCGACCGACCTGGCGATCAGCCCCGACGGCGCGACCCTGTACGTGGCGGCCATGGGCTCGAGCCGGGTCGGCGTGTTGCCGACCGCGGCCCTGGCCGACGACAGCTTCGACCCCGAGGCCCTGAGCGCGAGTTACCTCGAGGTGCCGGGCGGCGGCCCGGCCGGGCTGGCGCTCGACGCCGCCCGTGGCCGGCTGTACGTGTTGACCCGGTTCGACAACGCCGTCGCGGTGCTCGACCTGGCCACCGGCGCCGAGGTCGCGCACGTGCCGATGTTCAACCCCGAGCCGGCCGCGGTGGTGGCCGGCCGCAGGTTCCTGTACGACGCCCGCGCCAGCTCGGCCAACGGCGAGGCCTCGTGCGCCAGCTGCCACGTGTTCGGTGATCTCGATCACCTGGCGTGGGACCTGGGCAACCCCGATGGCGACGTCAGCCAGAGCCCGATCGAGGTCCTGCTCGGCGCCGCCGCCGGTGGCTTCTCACCGCCGATCAACGGCACAGGTCGCGCCGCCGACTTCCACCCGATGAAGGGGCCGATGACCACCCAGACCCTGCGCGGCATGGTCAACAGCGGGGCCCAGCACTGGCGCGGCGACCGCGCGACCGGCGTGTACGGCGACGACCCGACCGACGCCCGCCTGTCGTTCCGCAACTTCGTGGTCGCGTTCGAGGGCCTGCTCGGCCGGGCCGCCGTGATCTCCGACGATGACATGAACGCGTTCACCGAGTTCGCGATGGCCCTGACCCTGCCGCCCAACCCGATCCGGCCGCTCGACAACACGTTGTCGCCGGCGGCCGCGCGTGGCCACGCCTTCTACACCGGACCCCGGCTGTCCGACGGCGTGCCCGGGTTCGGCTTCACCTGCAACGGCTGCCACGAGCTCGACCCGGCCCAGGGCTTCTTCGGCACCGGCCGCAAGCAGAGCTTCGAGAACGAGCCGCAGATCCTCAAGGTGCCGCACCTGCGCAACGCCTACACCAAGGTCGGCATGTTCGGGATGATCCAGACCGCCTTCACGCTGACGACCGACTCGTCGCCGCAGGGCCCGCAGATCCGCGGCTTCGGCTTCCTGCACGACGGCAGCTTCGACACCCTGTTCCGCTTCTTCCGCGCCAGCGTGTTCGCGCCGAACAGCGTGGCCGGCTTCGACGGCGGTGATCCGCAGCGGCGCGACGTCGAGGCGTTCGTGCTCGAGTTCGACACCGACCTGGCCCCCATCGTCGGGCAGCAGGTCACGCTGGGCGCCGACAACGCCGCCGCGGTCGGCCCGCGGATCGAGCTGCTGCGGGCCCGCGCCCGGGCGCCGTTCACCTCCAAGCTGCTCGGCCCCGACGTCACCGAGTGCGACCTGGTCGCCAAGGTGCGCGTCGGCGAGCGGGTCCGCGGCTACCTCATGCAGGCCGACGGCAGCTGGCTGCCCGATGACGGCGGCCCGGCGCTGCCCGACGCCGACCTCCGCGCCCTGGCCGCCACCGCGGGGCAAGAGGTGACCTTCACCGCGGTGCCGCCCGGGTCCGGCGTGCGGGTCGGGCACGACCGCGATCTCGACGGCACGCTCGACGGCGCCGGCGGGCCCGGCGATCCCGACCCGGATGGCGACGGCGACGCCGGCGGCTGCGGCTGTCGCACTGAAGGCGGCACGACCGGCACCGGCCTGATCTGGCTGGCGGCGGCGGTGATCGTGCTCGGACGCCGGCGCCGGCCGGTTGGCCGGCGGTGACCACCGAGGCGGCTCAGTTGCAGCCGCAGCCGCCGCTCGAGACCTCGGCGCCACCCATCGACCCCTCGCGATACGCGCGGGCGTGCTGCTCGCCGGCGGTCGACTCCGGCGCACCGCCCATGACCATGTCGGGACGGGCCAGGGTCTCGCGCTGGTGCGCGCGGACCCGCACGCAGCCGGACCCGGCGCAGAGGGCGGCCACGAGCAAGGCGACGGACCAGCTGCGCGACGTCATCGTGCGCGACCCTACCATGCCGAGAAATGAACCATCCAGGCACTTCCGACCGTCGGCCCACGCTCGCAGGCTGGTGGCGGCGAGCACTCCCGGCCGGGCCGGTTCTGCGGTATGCCGCGCCACGATGCAGCTTGCCCGCGCCGTCGCCGCCACCGTCGCCATGGCGACCAGCGCCGTGCTGGGGGCGTGTGCGGTCGAGCCCGCGCCGCTCGACGTGCCGTCACCCTCGAGCCAGGGCTTCGCCGATCGCGTCTACCCCATCCTCCTTGCGCAGTGCGCCTTCCCGGCCTGCCACGGCAGCCCCGATCGTTTCTTCGCCGTGTACGGGCCGGGCCGGACCCGCTTCGATCCCGCGACCGAGCCGTACGCCCCGGCCACCGCCGAGGAGCTGGCGCTGAGCTACCGCCGCACCACCTCGATGCTGGTCTGGCCGGACGGCGCCCGGCGCTCGCCGCTGCTGCGCAAGCCGTTGCCGGTCGAGGCCGGTGGGGCCGGTCATGAAGGCAACGACGGGTGGGGGCAGGCGCCGTTCACCGGCGAAGACGACCCGCGCTGGATCACCCTGGCGACCTGGGCCGTCGGGGAGGACGGGCTGTGAGCGCGCCGAGCGGGCTCGGCCGGGCCGTGGTGCTGGTGCTGGTGCTGGCCGCGCCTGGGCTGGCGCGGGCGTTCTCCGATCCCGAGCGATACGACGCGCCGACGCTCGAAGGCGGCGGCGGTGGTCGCCACTTCACCGGGTCTCCCATCGACGGCCTGTCGTGCGCGGTCTGTCACCGGCCGGCCGGGCGTCCCGAGCTGACGGTGGAGGGTTTTCCGACCACGTTCGAGCCGGGCCAGCGCTACTCGGTGCGGCTGTCGTGGGACGCGTCGCTCGGCTCGCACGCGCTGCAGCTCGAGCTGTCGACCTCGGCCGGTGACCACGCCGGGGTGACGCTGCCGGCACCGGCGCCGGCCGGGCGCTGTGAGGGCAGCGCGACCGGCGAGCTGGCGACCGGCCTGCGCACCCGCGGCATCCGCCGCATCGTCGAGGTCAGCGACTGCGGCGCGAGCGAGGTGGTGCTCGAGATGCTGGCGCCCGACGAACCGGTGCTGTACCTCACGGCCGGGGTGGTGCGGTCCGACGGGTCGGCCACGCCCGACGGCGACGCGGTGCTCGAGCTGCGCGTGACCACCACCCGCGCCGGTGACCCCGCCAGCAGCGGCGGCTGCGGCGCGGCGACCGGGACGGCCGGGCTGCCCCTGGCCGCGCTGGTGATGGCGCTGGCGCTGGCCGAACGCCGCCGCCGTACGTCCTGAGCCGGGCGCCGGCTCGTCGGCCGCGCCTCACTCGCCGAGCAGCGCGAACGAGACGGTCACCTCGAGCGCGTCGACCTGCTCGAGGCCGACGAAGGCCAGGAAGGTCTGCCGGCTGGCGGTGACGCGCAGGCCGAGATCGGCCGGGCGCAGGGCCTGGCCCAGCTCGAGGTGGTGGCGCCAGCTCAACCCAGCCTCGGCCTGCCAGAACGCCGACAGCTTGCGGTCCCGGGTGAGGTAGCCCTCGGCGTCGGTCAGCGCGAAGTAGCGCGGGCGGTAGAAGCTGGCCTCGCCCTGGGTGTAGTAGCGCAGCCGCAGATCGAGGGTGTCGGTGTCGGTCGCCAGCCAGGCGACGTCGGGCTGGGCCGTGAGCGAGCCGACCCCCCAGCTGTCGAGGTACCCGCGCAGCTCGAGCCCGGTCGACCAGGCCGACGACAGCGCGCGCCGGCCGCGCACCGACACCGCGTGGCGGTCGCGCGCGTCGGGCACCTGCTCGGGCAGACAGTACGGCGCGTCGCCCGCGCACACGCCCATGCCGCCGACCGCGACCCAGCGATACGGGCTGGCCTGGAACCCGCCGACGTGGAGCAGATCGTAGGTCACCTCGACCAGGCTACGCGGATCGAGCACCTGGGTCAGGCCGACGCGACCACCGGCCGTCCACTGCGTGCGGGCGAACTCGGGATCGTCGGCGCGTCCGACGGTGTCGCGACTGCCCAGCGCGTAGCCGGCCAGCGTGGTGTTCTTCTCGCCCAGCTCCAGCACCGCGCCGACCACGCCACCATGCGACTGGTAGTCGTGCTCGAGGGAGGACCGGTAGCTGGCCGACAGGCGGAGATCCGCGTCGCCGAGGCCGCCCATCGCCACGTCGGCCCACTGGTAGCTGCCGCCCAGGGTCAGGGCGGTGCGCGCCTCGTGGATGGCCTCGGTCGCCGCCGTGGTCACGTCGATCGAGGCCCCGGTCCAGGCGTCGACCTCCCAGCTCGCCTCGATCGTGCTGGCGTCGGTCAGCTCGGCGGCGGCGCCCAGGCGCGGCGAGATGACCCGGGTCGCGTCGTCGTCCTGGCGCACGTACAGCGCGGTCGAGGCCGACTGGACCCGGGCGGCAGCGGCGCAGCCGGTCACGGTGGCGGCGAGGACCATCGCCAGGAAGGGCACGATGCGGTACACCACGGCTCTATGCACCATCGCCCCCGGGCGCTGTCAATGCTGCTGGGCAGCCTGGCGCTGAGCGCCGGCGCGTGTGCCCAGCCTGGGGTCGACGCCGACGAGATCCGCGACGGCGCGGGCCTGCCGACCGACCTGTTCGCCGACGCCGGCCCCGGGGGCGGCGGCGCCGATGGCGGCGGTGGCGGGTGTGCGGGCGACACGCCCCTGGCCCGGCTGGCGATCACCGTGACCACCACCGCCGCGGGTGGCCGCTACCAGCCGCGCAACATCGGCGCGATCTGGATCGAGAGCGGGGCCGGTGTGTTCGTCAAGACGGTGGCGCAGTGGGGGCAGATCCGGGCCCGCCACCTGACCGCATGGCGAGCCGCCTCGGCCAGCAACCGGGTCGACGCGGTGACCGGGCCGACCCTGCGCAGCCACATGGCCCACCCCGTGGCGTGGGACCTCAGCGCCGTCGATGGGTGCGAGGTCGCCGACGGCGACTACCGGGTGCGCTTCGAGATGACCGACCGCAACGGCGCCGGCCCAAACCTGACCGTGGCCTTCCGCAAGGACCAGGCCGGCGCCAGCGTGACCGCGCCCGACGCCTCCAGCTTCCACGGCGTGACCCTGACGCTGGAGTGAGGGGTGCCTCATCGGCCGCCTGCGAGCGCAGGCGGCGTGCAGGTCGCGCGCACCGCACCACCCGCGGCGGCGGTCGCGGTGGTGGCCCAGAACACCTCGAGGTCGTCGACCGCGAGCCCGGCCGCGCTGCCGACGTCGCCATCGACGACGGTGAGCGGGGTCCCGCCAGCCAGCGGCACGGCGAGGATGCGGTCGTCGTTGCTGGTGGCGACCAGGTGGTCGTGGTGAGCCTCGAGCGCGAAGCGCGCGCCCACGTCGGCGGCCACCAGCGTCGGCGCGCCGCCGAGGGCGTCGACCCGGCGCAGGCTGCCGCCGGCGTCGCGGTTGATGAAGAAGAGGCCGCCGGCCGCGAGCACGAAGTCCCCCAGGCCGTCGGCGCTGGCGACCACGGTGTCGGTCCGGCCGCCGGCGCGCGGGGCGCGGAACACCTGGCCGCCGGCGTAGCCCCAGTACAGCGCGTCGGCGTCGGCGCGCATGCGCCGGGTGGTGGTCGCGAACGGCACGGCGGCCGAGCCGAGC
This sequence comes from Kofleriaceae bacterium, assembly GCA_018058095.1. Lineage (GTDB taxonomy): Bacteria > Myxococcota_A > Polyangia > Haliangiales > Haliangiaceae > JABFXX01. Next base: position 19,881 of record JAGPCO010000053.1, on the reverse strand, counting down.
ATCGCCGGCGTGCCCTGCCCGGCTCGGGGCGCGGCCATGAGGCGGTCGGTGAAGGTGGCCAGGTCGTGGGTGAGCCAGTACACCCGGTCGGCGTCGACGACCAGGGCGAACGCGTCGAGCCAGTCCCCTGGCGGGATCGTGTACAGGACCCGAGGCTGGTCGGCATCGTCGAGGGTCATCACCGCGCCGCCGCCGGGCTTCGAGGGCGCCGCCTCGATCCAGTACGGCCGGCCGCCCTCGTCGACCGTCACCACGCCGATCTCCAGGCGGCTGGTGGCGACCCGCTCCGGCCCGCCGCCGCGCCGATCGAGCCGCCACACACCCTTGTCGCCGTCGAGGATCGCGGTGGTCCAGTACAGGTGGGTCGGGGTCAACACCAGGCCGTACGGCGCGTCGGCCGGCACCGCGAGGTCGCGCTGGCCGCCGGCGCAGCCCGCCGCGGCGTCGGCGTCGGCCGCGTCAGCCGCGGCGCCGCCATCGTCCCCACACCCGCCCGCGGCGGCGACGATGGCGACGACCGCGCCGAGCGAGCGGGCCAGGGCCGACGCCCCGGGCGAGGCGAGCCGTCTGTGAACGTGAGCGGACATGCGCTCCATCTACGCCCATGCAGGGCCGGGCCGAGCCGCGCCGTGGTGCGTGGAATTTTCGCACCCTGGCGAGGCCGCAGCCGCGGTGGCCGTCAGCCCCAGCGCACCGACGCGGCCTGCGCGGCCGACGTCATCGCGGCCACGAGCGGGGCGTACATCGCCTGCAGCATCGAGGTGGCGTCGACGCCGGCGCTGGCCGGACTGCCGGCATCGAGCGGTGGCGCCGGCGCGTACTCGGCATTGAGTGCGACGGCGCGGGCGTAGGCCTCGCCGCGCAGGGCGATGGCCAGCGCCAGCCCGAGGTCGAGCCCGGCGCTGACCCCCGCGCCGGTCATGCGATTGCGGTCGGTGACGACGCGGGCGTCGACCGCGGTGGCGCCGACGGTGGCGAGGACCTCGCGCGCGACCCAGTGGGTGGTCGCGCGATACCCCCGCAGCAGCCCGGCCGCTCCCAGCACGAGCGCGCCGGTGCACACGCTGGTGACCCAGCGTGCGCCCGCCCCGCGGCTGGCCACCAGATCGAGCAGGTCCGGATCCCGCATGGCCTCGACCGTCCCGGTCGCACCGCCACCGACGAACAGCACGTCGACCTCGGGCGGACACTCGGCGAACGTGCGGGTCGGGACCAGCGCCAGGCCGGTGTCGGTGGGCACCGGGTCCCGGCTGGCGGCGACGACGTGCACCTCGACGCCGAGGAGGCTGGCCAGCATGAGCTGGGGCCCGACCAGGTCGAGCGCGGTCATCTGCGGGTACGCGACCATCGCGATCTGCAGCGGGGGGCCGGCCGGCGCGGCCATCAGCGCATGAGCGCCATGGCCAGCGCCGGCGGTGGGCGCGGCTAGCGCCGGCACGGCCCCTGGTGCGGCGGGTCCGGCGCTGGCCCGGCAGGCGGCGACGGGGGCGGCGGCCGCGAGTGAGGCCCACTGCAGCAGCTGGCGGCGATTCATGGGCAGCCCGAACCGGGCAGAGGGGTCCTCGTCATGGGCGCAGTCTGCGCCAGCCCCGCCGGGTGACCCGGCGCGGCCCGGCGCGGCCCGGTGCGGTGAAATTGCGCACCCCGCGAAACCGTGACCACCACCGGCGCGCTGGCTTGACCGGGCGAACGCTCCTGCGAAATGGTGGCGCGGTGCCAGCCCACGCCGAGCCCGACGTCACGCTGCCGTGGCTGGTGCGCCTGCGCTGGCTGCTGCTGGTGTGTGAAGCCGTCGCGGTCACGGTCGCCTGGCACTTCAAGACGGCGGTGAGCTGGTGGGTGGTCGGGGCGGCGCTGGCGCTCGGCGTCGGGTCCAACCTCGCGCTGGCGATCGGGCGGATCCCGCGCTGGCTGCCCATCACCTGGGTCACCGGGCTGACGCTGGCGCTCGACATCGCCCTGCTGACGGTCCAGCTGGCCGCGTCGGGTGGCCCGTCCAACCCGTTCACCGTGTTGTTCCTGGTCCACATCACGCTGTCGGCGCTGGTCCTGAGCGCGGCCTGGACCTCGGTCATCGCCGGGTTGTCGGTGGTCGGCTACGGCCTCCTGTTCGTGGTCCCGGCCGCGGCGCCCGCGGCCGCCAGCGAGGCCGCGGCCCACCTGCACGCCGGCCACACCGCGGCGATGTCCAGCCCGGCCGGGGACCACGGGATGGGTCACCTCGAGGGCATGTGGATCGCCTTCGTGCTGGCGAGCGGCCTGACCGGCTTCTTCGTGCGACGCATCACCCGCGCCATCGCCGCCCAGCGCGAGCAGATCGCGACGCTGCGCGAGGCGGCCGCCCGCAACGCCCGGCTGGCGGCGTTGACCACCCTGGCCGCCGGCGCGGCCCACGAGCTGGGCAGCCCGCTGGCGACGATCTCGGTGGCCGCGCACGAGGCGCACCGCGCCGCCCGCGCCGCCCCGGGCAGCGAGCCGCTGGCCGAGGACCTCGCCCTGATCGAGCGCGAGGTCGACCGCTGTCAGCACATCCTGCACCGGATGGCGGCGCGCGCCGCCGAGCCGGGGTCGGGCCCGGCGCCGCTGCACGGCCTCGAGCTGATCGAACGGGTCCGCGCCGAGCTCGGCGAGCGGGCCGACCGGGTCGAGCTCCGGCTCCCGCCCGGACTGCTGGCCGAGGCGGTGCCGGTCGAGCCCCTGGTGCAGTCCCTGGTGGCGCTCATCCGCAACGGCCTCGATGCCAGCCCGGCCGAGGCCACGGTCGTGCTCGAGGGCGCGACCGGACCCGCCGGCCTGACCCTGACCGTACGCGACCACGGCCCTGGGATCCCGGCCGATGTGCTGGCCCGCGTCGGCGACCCGTTCTTCACCACCAAGCAGCCCGGCCGCGGCCTGGGCCTGGGCGTCTTCCTGGCCCGGGCCTTCGTCGAGAGCCGCGGCGGTGGGCTCGGGCTCGAGTCGACCCCGAGCGGCACCCTGGCCAGCCTGACCATCCCGACCGACCCGACCGTCGTGGCCCCGGCGATCACCGCACCGAGAGCGCCCTCCCCATGAGCACGCCCCAGGCCCACTTCCTCATCGTCGACGACGACCAGCCGCTGCGCGAGCGGCTGGGCCGCGCGCTGGCCAGCCGCGGCTTCGTCGTCCACCTCGCCAGCGATCACGCCAGCGCCCTGGCCACCGCGCGGCAGCAGCCCCTCGATCGCGCCGTGGTCGACCTGCGCATGCCCGGCCCGAGCGGGCTCGCCGTCATCAAGGACCTGCTCGAGCTGCAGCCCGAGCTGCAAATCGTGGTGGTGACCGGGTACGGCAGCATCGCCACCGCGGTCGAGGCGGTCAAGCTGGGGGCGTGGGACTACCTGACCAAGCCCAGCCACGCCGACCAGATCCTGGCGACGTTCGCGGCCGAGCCCGAGGCCGCGACGGCGGAGCAGTTTCGCTTCGAGGTGCCGTCGCTGGCCCGACTGGAGTGGGAGCACATCGCCCGGGTCCTGCGCGAGTGCAACGGCAACGTGTCGAAGGCCGCGCGTGTGCTCGGCATGCACCGGCGCACGCTGCAGTACAAGCTGGCCAAGTTCCCGGTGCCGCGCTAGCAGGGTGCTGAGAAACGCCGCGCAGCGGCGTTTCTCGCGCCCTGCTCCCGTGCCCGTGCCCGTGCCCGTGCCCGATCGCTCGGGCGGTGCCGGCAGCGCCGTGTTGGTCAGCGTCGTGGCTAGATCACGCAGAACGCGAACGTGACGACGTCGAGCTCGGCGCCGGCGCCGGCCTCGGCCCGGACGCCGACCCGCACGGTCCAGAACCCGCGCATGAACAGGTTGACCGGGGTCAGGCGGTAGCGGCCGGCCCCGAGATCGGTGTCCTCGGCGACGATGGTGGTGCCGTGGCCGTGGTCGGGCATGAACGGCACGGCGGTCAGGCCCAGGCCCGGCTGCCCGGGGCCGGCCGGCGCCAGCACCTCGAGCGTCCACTCGTTGTTGCCGCGCGCGGGCGGGGCCGGGATGGACTCGATCATCCGGACGACGTAGCCGGCCGGGCCGGTCTTGGCCAGGCCGGGGGCGTAGACGTCGTCGCGCGTCTCGCTGTCACACACGCTGGGGGCGTCCGGCGCCGGGCTGGCGTCGACAGGCGCGTCGACCGCGAGCACGGCATCGGCCACCCCCGCGGCGTCGGCCGCGCCCGGCTCGTCGCCGCACGCCGCCAGCGCGGCGGCCAGCGCCAGCACCAGCGAAGACAAGGACGCGTGGCGCGGCGCGTGACGCGCGCGCCAACCGGCACGGACGCGACCGGGACACGACGCGAGGACCAGGCGTGATGAAGACAGCACACGACACCTTAGCCGGGCCGCCTGCCCAGGACGGACGCGCACCGCGGGTGCGAAAAACTACCGCACGAGGGGGTGGCGACCACCCCGATGGCCGCCGCGGGTGACGTGGTGTATTGGCCGCATGCTCCCCGACCTGCCGCAACGCGCACCTGGCGCGCCGGCCCCTCGGCCAGCGCAGCGCCTGCGTGCGGACGCGCTCGGCATCGGCCTGCGGCCGCGCCACGTGCGCGAGCTGATCGAGGCACCGGAGCGGGTCGGGTACCTCGAGATCATCTGCGAGAACTTCCTCGGGCCCGCACCCGGGCCCCGCCGCAACCTGGCCCGCCTGCGCGGCCGGGTGCCGATCGTCCTGCACGGCGTCACCCTCGGCCTGCTCGACGCCGCCCCCCTCGACGACGACTACCTCGACGCCGTGTGCCGGCTGGCCGACGAGGTCGACGCGCCGTTCGTGACCGACCACCTGTGCTGGACCGGGCACGCCGGCGTGCGTCACCACGACCTGCTGCCGACGCCGCATCGGGCCGATCTGGTCGAGTTCGCGGCCGAACGCGCGGCCCAGGTCCAGCGCCGCCTGGGTCGCCCGTTCGGGATCGAGAACCTGTCGAGCTACGTCGCGTTCGCCGAGTCCGACCTGACCGAGTGGGAGTTCTACGCGCAGGTCGTGCGGTCGTCGGGGTGCTGGTTCATGTTCGACCTCAACAACGTCCACGTGTCGGCGCAGAACCATGGGTTCGATCCGCACGCGTACGTCGACGCCATCGATTTCGATCGGGTCCTGCAGGTGCACCTGGCTGGGCACACCGTCGAGCCCGACGGGCTCGTCGTCGACACCCACGACCACCCGGTCGCCGACGCCGTGTGGGACCTGTACGCCTACGCCTGGCGCCGCGGCGGCCCGTTCCCGACCTTGATCGAGTGGGACGCCTCCATCCCGCCGCTGGAGGCGGTGCTGGCCGAGGTGGCGCGCGCGGCGTCGGTGCGCGCCACCGCCATCGGCCTCGAGGTGCCGCAGTGACCGCCCGGTCGCTCCCGGTCGCGCCCTACCCGCCCCGCCTGGTCGCGCTGCAGGCCGGCTGGACCGAGGTCCTGCGCCGCCCGCTCGATCGCACGACCGGGACGCTGCGCGCGCCGACCGAGCGCTATCCGGCGCGGACCTGCGTCGAGATCGTCGGCGGCGCCGCCCGCCTGGCCGTGTACCACCGGCAGTACTGGTTCCGCCTGTTCACCGCCCTCCAGCACGAGTTCCGCCTCACCGCCGCGCTGATGGGCGCGTGGGCCTTCAACGGCCTGGCCAGCGACTTCTTGATCGCCAGTCCGCCGCGCGCCCGCGGCCTGGCCGAGGTCGGAGATGGCCTGGCCGCGCACGTCGTCGCCCGCGCGCCGGCGGCGCCGCTGGCGCAGGCCGCGCTGGTCGACGAGGCGCTGCGCCGGGCCGGGCGGCACGAGCAGGCGGGCGCCGACAGCGCCGCGCGCCACCTGCGCGCCGGCGGCGCCCTGGCCCGCTTGCGCCCTGCGCCCTCGCTGACGGTCGTGCGGGAGCGATGGCCGCTGGTCGAGCTGCACCACCAGCTGGGCCCGGTCGCACCGACCACGCCGGTCGCGCTGCCGCCACCACACCCGGACGGGCCGAGGGCCTGGGCCGTCGCGGCCACCACGCACGGGCAGGCCGCACGCCCGCTCACTCCGGCGCAGGCCGACCTGCTCGAGCTGATCGGGACCTGGCCACTCGCCCAGGCGCTCGCCAGCTTCGAAGATCGACACCCGCACGTCCCCGCCGACCAGGTCCAGGCCTGGCTGGCCGACAGCGTCCAGCACGGCTACTGGGCCGACGACGACGCGATCGCCGACCCGGCAACCCCGCACCACCCGATCGCACCTTGACCTGACCTGACCTGACCTTGACCTGATCTGACCTTGACCTGACCTGACCTTGACCTGACCTGACTTGACCTTGACCCGACCTGACCGACGCACCGAGGAGTAACTCACCATGCCCACCGCCACCACCCCCGCTTCCCCGTCGCCCGCGCTGCTCGGCGCCGCCCTCGCCGGCCTGCTCGGCATGGTCCCCGGCTGCGGCGACAGCCACGACCACGCCGCCACCGATGCCCGCCGGCCCGCGCCCGACGCCGCGCCGGCCGACGCCGCGCCCGCGCCCGACGCCGCGCCGGACGCCTCCCCCATCATCAGCGAGGTCGAGGGCAACCGCACCTTCGCCAACGTCGAGGCCGAGTGCGACACGCGCGGCGGCTTCACCCAGGTGACCGCCGCCTGCTCCGGCATGAACAGCTGCGCCGGGTTCTCCTACGGTGACTGGGACCCCGGCCTCACCACCGAGCACACCTGCGCCGGCCTCAACGGCTGCAACGGCATCTCGTGCGTCGTGCTGCCGACCGACGGCGGCCTGACCGGCCAGCAGGTCTACGAGTCGACCTTGACCGAGACCGGCCCGCGCGCGTGCGCCAACTGCCACGCCGAGTGGGACGAAAACGGGCCCGACCTGACCAAGTTCAAGGTGTGGCTCATGCCCGGGGTCAGCCGCGACGCCAGCAACTGGCTGAACACCACCGCCAAGCAACAGGCCCGCATGATCGCCTTCGGCAGCCACGGCCTCCTCGCCGACGGCGGCGCCCTGGCGTCGATGCAGGGCTACCACAAGATCTTCTCGAAGGCCGAGATCGAGCGGGCCGTGACCTACCTGCGGTCGGCGGCGATCACACCGGTGTTCGCCTCGATCAAGACCGCCGACCCGATGATGCTGTCGGGCGCGAACCCGGCCCGCCGGCGCCCCAGCCGGCGCTGACCGAGCGAGGGACGCCGGCCTGACCATCAGGGCTGGACCCGGCCGGCGGGGCTCGTGTTAAGAACCCAAGATGCCCCCGGTCAAGAAGCCCGAGCCCGCCGCCGAGCACCGCACGATGTCCGGCATCCCGCTCAAGGCCAGCTACGGCCCTGACGACCTGAGCTCGCGCGGCTGGAGCTACGACGAGAAGCTGGGCCCGCCCGGCAGCTTCCCGTACACCCGCGGCCCGCACGCGACGATGTACCGCGGCAAGCCGTGGACGATGCGCATGTTCGCCGGCTTCGGCACGCCCGAGGACACCAACCAGCGCTTCAAGTTCCTGCTGGCCCAGGGCCAGACCGGCTTGTCGACGGCGTTCGACATGCCGACGCTGATGGGCTACGACCCCGACAGCCCGCGCTCGCTCGGCGAGGTCGGGCGCGAGGGCGTGTCGGTGGCGTCGCTCGACGACATGATGCGGCTGTTCGGCGACATCCCGCTCGACCAGGTGTCGACGTCGATGACCATCAACGCCCCGGCGGCGGTGCTGCTGGCCATGTACGTGGCGGTGGCCGAGAAGCAGGGCGTGTCGGCCGACCGCCTGCGCGGCACGCTGCAGAACGACATGCTCAAGGAGTTCATCGCCCAGAAGGAGTGGATCTCGCCCATCCGCGGCCACATGCGCATCATCCGCGACATGCTGGCCTGGTGCACCACGGCGATGCCGCAGTGGAACACCATCTCGATCAGCGGCTACCACATCCGCGAGGCCGGAGCGACCGCGGTGCAGGAGCTGGCGTTCACGCTGGCCGACGGCATCGGCTACGTCCAGCTCGGGGTCGACGCCGGCCTCGACGTCGACGCCTTCGCGCCGCGGCTGTCGTTCTTCTTCGACGTCCACAACGACTTCTTCGAGGAGGTCGCCAAGTTCCGCGCCGCCCGCCGCATGTGGGCCACCATCATGCGCGAGCGGTTCGGCGCGAAGAACCCGCGCTCGTGGCTGCTGCGCACCCACGCCCAGACCGCCGGCGTGTCGCTGATGGCGCAGCAGCCGCTCAACAACGTGGTGCGGACCACGATGCAGGCGCTGGCCGCGGTGCTGGGCGGAACCCAGAGCCTGCACACCAACAGCTACGACGAGACCTACGCGCTGCCGACCGAAGAGGCGGCCGGGCTGGCCCTGCGCACCCAGCAGGTCATCTACGAGGAGTCGGGCGTGGCCAGCGTGGCCGACCCGCTGGCCGGCAGCTACTTCGTCGAGACCCTGACCGACCAGGTCGAGGCGGCGGCGTGGGAGTACATCCGCAAGATCGACGCCATGGGCGGCATCGTCAAGGCGGTCGAGGAGGGCTACCCGCAGCGCGAGATCGCCCGCTCGGCGTTCGACTTCCAGCGCGAGGTCGACGGCGGCCGGCGCGGCATCGTCGGCGTCAACAAGCACGTCTCGGCCGACGAGGGCGACGGGATTCCCACCCTCAAGATCGAGATGGAGGTCGAGCACCAGCAGATCGCCCGGGTCAAGGAGACCCGCGCCAAGCGCGACGCTGGCGCCGTCACCGCCGCCCTGGCCGCGGTGCGGGCCGGCCTGAGCGACGACCACACCAACGTCATGCCGCTGATCCTCGACGCGGTTCGGGCCTACGCCACCGTCGGCGAGATCTCCGACCTGTTCCGGTCCGAGCTCGGCGAGTACCGCGACCCGGCTTACCTGTAGCGGACGCAAACCCTGCACACCAGCTCGCCCGCGAGGTGCGGTACGGTCGAGGGGTGGGTGGGTCGTGCATGTTGGGTACCGGCGGGTTGCTGCTCCTCGCCGCGTGCCGGCTCGGCTTCGAGGACACCCCTGCGACCGGCGGGCAGGCCGACGGGCGGGTCGAGGACGCCGGCCTGGACGACGCTGGATCCGGCGACGCTGGCGGCGCGACCACGGATGGCAGCGACGCCCGCGCGCCCGACGCGGCGACCGGCCTGCTGTACGTCACCTTCGGGGAGGACAGCACCGCCGATCGCCGGGGGGTCACGCGCGACACCTACCTGTCCGGGTCCACGCTCGAGGTCGGGTTCAACTACGGCGACGACAACCGGCTCCAGCTCGAGCGCGACGAGGACAAGAACGCGCTGGTCGCGTTCGACCTGGCCGGCGCAGCGCAGCCCGCCGGCACCCTGGTCGGGCTCCGGCTCGAGCTGTTCGTGATCGAGGCCGAGAGCGCCGTCACGATCGAGGCCCGCGAGCAGCCTCAGGGCTGGGACGAAGGCAACGTCGATGGCGCACCAGGCGTCGCCAACTGGACCCAGGCCACCCTGGCCACGGCGTGGACCAGCCCCGGCGCCACCCCGGCCACGCCGGTGCTGGGGACGTTCGTGGTCAGCCAGCTCGGCCGGGCTGGCGTCGACCTGCCGCTGGTGCTGTTCGATCGCTGGCGGAACGGCAACGGCGCTGGCGTCTGGCTCCACCTGGTCAGCGGCGACGAGGTCCGCTTCGGATCGCGCGAGGGCGCCGACGGGCAGCGGCCGCGCCTGGTGCTGAGCGTGCAGCCCTGACGTCGGCGTGGTTGGCCCGCGCGGCTCGCCCGCGCCGGCCGCGCTGTGGCAAGATGCGCCGGTGAACAGGCGCGGGGCCGACTCGACACGACGGATCGTGGTGGACGCCATGGGTGGCGACCACGCGCCCGACGAGATCCTCAAGGGCGCGGCCGAGGCCTCGCTCAGCCTGCAGGGCGCCGAGCTCATCCTGGTCGGCGACGCCGAGCTCATCGGTCGGACCCTGCCGCGCCTGCGCCACGACGGCGCCCGGGTCCGGGTCCACCACGCGCCGACCCGCATCGAGATGGACGAGAAGCCGAGCGAGGCGCTGGCCGCCAAGCCCGACTCGTCGATCGCCGTCGCGGTCGACCTCATCGCCGCCGGCGAGGGCGACGCCCTGGTCTCGGCCGGCAACACCGGGGCCGCGGTGCTGGCGTGCGCCCGGCGCTGGAAGCTGCTGCCCGGGGTGCGCCGCGCCGCGCTGGCCTCGGTCTATCCGACCGAGCTGCGCCGCGGCGACAAGAACGATCCGTTCTCGCTCATCCTCGACGTCGGCGCCACCATCGAGGCCAGCGCCGAGGATCTGGTGTCGTTCGCGGTGATGGGCTCGGCCTACGCCCAGCTGGTGTCACGCAACAAGCGGCCCCGGGTCGCGTTGCTGTCGAACGGGACCGAGCCCGGCAAGGGGCCACCGGCGGTGGTCGGCGCCCACGACATCCTGCTCCGCACCAGCCAGCTCAACTTCATCGGCAACATCGAGGGGCTCGACATCCCGCGCGGGGTGGCCGACGTGATCGTGACCTCCGGCTTCGTCGGCAACGTCGTGCTCAAGATGCTCGAGGGCGTCTCGGAGACCGTGGTCCGCCTGGCCCGATACGCCTACAAGGAGAAGCTGGCCTGGCGCATCGGCCTGATGGCCCTGTCGTCGGGCATCGAGCAGCTCAAGAACGTGACCGACTGGCAGCAGTACGGCGGCGCGCCGCTGCTCGGGTTCGAGCACCTGTTCATCAAGGCGCACGGCCGGTCGAACGCGCGCGCCGTGACCAACGCCATCAAGGTGGCGGGCAAGGCGTTGTCGGGCGACCTGCCCGGCAACATCGCCCGCACCCTGGCGGCGATCGAGACCGGCGCAGGCGCGGGCGCGGGTCGATCGAGCACGCCGTGAGCTGGGGCCGGCGATCCCTCGCCCGCGCCGCCCAGGCGGTGGGCTGGGCCGAGCCCCCCACGCCGACCTTGCCGGCCGGCACGGCGCCGCCCCGGCACACGTTCCGCTGGGACCTCGACAAGACCTACCTGCGCACCGAGTTCGACAGCCTGCGTGACCTGGCCAAGAGCGCCATCGAGAACGCCGCCGACAAGCAGGCCTACCCGGGCGCGCCGGCGCTGCTGCGCGCCCTCCGGCAGGACGGCCATCGCGTCTGTATCGTGTCGGGCAGCCCGACCCAGATGCGGACCGTGCTGTCGGCCAAGCTCAGGCTCGATGGCGTGGTGTTCGACGAGTTCGTCCTCAAGAACAACCTGCGCAACATCGTGCGCGGTCGGTTCCGGGCCCTGCGCGCGCAGATCCCGTACAAGCTCCCGGCCATGCTGGCCAGCCGGATCGGCGCGGCCGCCCCGGCCGAGACCCTGTTCGGCGACGACGCCGAGGCTGACGCCATCATCTACTGCCTGTACGCCGACCTGGTGGCCGACCGCATCACCCTGTTCGACCTCGAGCGCGTGCTGGTGGCGGCGCGCGCCTACGACGACGACGCCGCGCGCATCCTCGAGCTGGCCGCGCGGGTGCCCAAGGCGCCGGCGGTGCGGCGGCTGTTCATCCACCTCGATCGCAAGTCGCCGCCCAACGGCTTCCGCCGCTTCGGTCGGCGCCTGGTGCCGGTCTTCAACTACTTTCAGACCGCGCTGGTGCTGTATGCGGATGGCGTGTTGTCGGCGCGCCAGGTCCTGTTCACCGCGTTCGAGATGCTCGACTCCGGGCAGTACACCCTGCCCAGCCTGGCGACCTCGATGCAGGACCTCATGCGGCGCGGCCGGCTCGAGCGCGCGGTGGCCCTGCGCCTGGTCGACGACGCCAAGGAGGCGGCCGAGTCGGGCGCGATGTCGGGTCGCGACGACCTGCCGCCGTTCGAGCAGATCGCGCTGACCTTCCGCCACCGCGTGCGCGAGCTGGGCGACGTGCCGCCGCCGCCGTTCGAGCAAGGTGACGAGCCGATCCTCGACTACGTCCGCCTGGTCGACGAGGAGTTCGCGCAGCGGCGCGATCGCCGCCGTCACGGCCACGACTGAGTCCGGACCGAGCGGAGTACGGTGGAGGGGCTGGCCCTGACCAGGGGCAGCCCGCGCCAGGCCGCCAGATCCCGTGTGTTCCTGACTGGTTACCGGGTGCGGCCGGCGCGACCCGGCGCCGCACCCGGGCACAGGACCTGTCAGGGCCCTGGTCCTGCGCGCGGGGGAGCGGCCGCGTAGGGTGGCGGCGATGCGCCGAGTGCTCCCGGTCGTGGCCTGCCTGCTCGCCGCCTGTGGCGGCGACGGACCGGCCACGCCCGACGCCGCCGCGCCGCTGCCCCCGGACGCGGCGCCCGCGCCCGACGCCGCCGCCGCCGCGTGCCGCGAGCTCGACACCCCGACCAACCTGGTGCCGGTGCACCTGACCGGCTCGCTCAGCGGGACGGGGGCCGACCTCGAGGCGCCGAGCAGCTGCGACCGGGTCGACGCTCCGTTCGGCACCGAGTCGCAGGGGCTCGATCGCGTGGTCCGGGTCGGCGGCCTGGTCGCCGGCGCCGAGTACGCGGTCCGGCTGGCATCCGGATCCGACCTGTCGTTCTACGTCCTGACCGGCTGTGGCGGCGCGACCGGGCCGACCACGGCCGACTGCCGCGCCTTCGTCGACGCCGAGTCGGGCCCGCTCGAGGTCGGCACTTTCGTCGCCGACGGGCCGATCGCGTGGGTGGTGATCGACCACTACGACACCCGCCCGCCGCTCGACCCCTCGTTCGTGCTCGAGGTCTACCCGAGCGAGTGTGGCGACGACGACGCCTGCGGTGGGGCCAGCCCGACCTGCGTCGACCACCGCTGCGTTGAGTGCGCCAGCAGCTTCGACTGCCCCAGCCCGGCCCGGCCCGTGTGCAGCAGCGCCAGCCACACCTGCGGCGAGGGCGGAGGCAGCTGCAGCAACGACGACGCGTTCGAGGACGCCGACGATGGCCCGGCCGGCGCGGTCACCCTGGCGCCGGCCGTCGGCACCAGCGTGAGCCACACCGCCGCCATCTGCGATCAGCCGGCGACCGAGCGCGACTTCGCGCGGTTCACCGTGACCAGCCCGGGCGAGCACTGGCGGCTCGAGCTGGCCTGGACCGGCGGGGACGACCTCGACCTGCGGGTGCTCGACGCCGCCGGTCGCACGATCGGGCTGTCGTTCTTCGAGCAGCCGGAGGCGGTCAACCTGACCTACCTGGCGCCCGGGACCTACTACGTGGAGGTCGACGACTTCGACCCCAGCCTCGGCCCGGCCGCGGCCTACACCCTGACGGCGACGCGCCAGGGCAGCGCCGGCTGCACCAGCACCGCCGACTGCGCGGACGACTACCGCAACCAGATCTACCGTGGCGCCTGCGACGCCGGCTCGTGCGTGGCGATCGATCGCCCGGGCCAGGTCGCCGAGGGTGGGGCGTGTGACAGCCAGAGCGACTGTGTCAGCGGCACGACCTGCCCGAGCTTCTTCTTCGTGGCCGACGCCGACACCCGGATGACGTGTGGTCGGTACTGCGACGGCGACGCCGACTGCGCGCCGCTCGGCGCCGACTTCGTGTGCACGACGTACCTGGCCAGCGGCAACCTGTGCGTGGAGCGCTGCACCAGCGACGCGCAGTGCCCGACCACGCCGGCGCCGCCGGTCACCCCGCCGTGGGATCACCTGCGATGCCAGGTCGCGACCGGTCGCTGCCTGCCCTAGCAGGGTGCTGAGAAACGCCGCGCAGCGGCGTTTCTCGCGCCCTGCACCCGTGCCCGTGCCCGTGCCCGTGCCCGATCGCTGGGGCGGTGTGCTGGCTGACCGAATATCCGACGTGACGCGTTGTCCGTTCGTCGATCGCCGAGCGGCGGCGGGTCTGATGTTGCGCCACGTGCGGCGTCGTACCGAGCGCTCGGCAGTCATCGACGAAGTCACGGGTGTCATAGCCGCGGTCGGCGCCGACGGTGGACCGCGCGGTGCTGGCTCGTCTGGCCGGAGCCTGACCGCCCAGACTCGGGCACGGGCACGGGCACGGGGCAGGTCGCTGCAAACCCGGCTGCGCCGCGTTTGTCAGCGTCCTGCTAGAACGTGACGCACTCGAACAGGAAGCCGCCGGCCGGGTAGCGGTACATGCCGGTGAAGCACATCTCGGCGTTCGACGAGTCGCCGAAGCCGACCGCGCTGCCGGTGTCGTTGACGTACGTGCACGTGGTCTGGACCTGGTCGCCCGCCTGGAAGCTGATCGGGGTCACCTGCGGGTAGTTGCGCTGCTCGGTGAAGGCGAACGGCTCGTCGAGCAGCACCGTCGTGTTGCCGCCGCGCGTGACCGTGACCCGCTGGTGGGTCGCGTACTGGTGCATGTGTGGCCACAGCGCGAAGGCCTGGTAGGACCGGGACAACGTGCAGCCGCCCTGCGTGCTGTACGGCTGGCCGTTGCCGGGGATGTTGATGCGCTGGGTGCCGGCGAAGATCATGTCGGCCTCCTGCACGACCTCGGCCTCGGTCATGGTCCGGACCAGCACGCCGGACGAGCCCGACAGCGGCTCATCGCTGGCGTTGAACAGGTGCAGGTTGAGGTTGACGGTCTGGCCGGCCCGCAGGCGCATGGCGACGCCGTCCGGGAAGAGCAGATCGTCGGTGCCGACGCCGGAGGCGTACAGCATCTGGGTGTCGAGCGAGCCGACCTGACAGTCGTACTCGCCCAGGGCGCCGCCGTCGGCCAGGGTGACCACCGCGTGGTGGCTGCCGAGCGGCGCCTGCGAGCGGAAGCCGGCGATGAACAGGTCCTCCGCCAGCTGGATGCGGATGCACTTGTACGTGTCGGGTTGCCCCGCCGGCAGGCTCCACGTGCGGCCGATGAGCTGGGTCCAGCCTTCGGGGATGGCCGCGTCGGCGGCCCCGGCCGCGTCGACGTCGCCGGGGCTACCGGCGTCGGCCGTGGCCGGGTCACCGCCGCCACAGGCGGTGGCGAGGAGCGTGGCCGACAGCGAGAACGTGACGATCACCCCGAGGTTCTTCATCCCGCCCAGTATACGGCAGCCCGCGGCCAGGACGACGCCGGAGTACACTGGCGTCGGGTGACGGACCTTCGCAACGTGATCGTCTTCGCAGCCGGCGGCGTTCGCCAGGCCATGGAGCTGCGCTGGGTGCGCGAGGTCGCCACCCTGGGCTTCGTGACCCTGGTGCCGACCGCCCCGCCCGGCCTGGTCGGGGTGTGCAACCTACATGGGACCATCCTGCCCGTGCTCGACGCCGGCTTGCTGACGGTCGGCCAGGCCGGGGCCCCCGCGCGCCAGGGCGACGGCGCCCTGATCCTGCAGCTCGACGGGGTGGCCACCGCGCTCCGGGTCGACCAGGTCGACGAGGTGGTGAGCGCGCACAGCGACGGCGAGGTGGTGGTCGATGGGCGTGGTCGTCGCCTGCCGCTGGTCGACCCGGACCAGCTGCTGCGCCGCCTGCACGCACCGGGGCCGGGGCCGGGGCCGGGCCCGGCCGGAGGGCCCCCGCCATGAGCCGCGAGCTCGACTTCGACGCCGACGAGCTGGCCATGCTGCGCCAGCTCTTCCGGGACGAGGCGCACCAGGCGCTCGAGACGGTGACGCGACGGGCGCAGGCGGTCGGCTCGGCCGCGCCGACGGCCGAGGCCCTCAACGAGATGATGCGGGTCACCCACACGCTCAAGGGCGCGGCCGGGACGGTCGGGCTCGACGACGTGGTCGAGCTGGCCCACCGCCTCGAGAGCGCGCTGGCGTACGTCGGCGCCGGCCTGGTCGCCTGGACCGCCGACAGCGGCGACCGGGTCATCGAGATCGTCGATGGCCTGCGCGCCGTGGTGGACGGACCCGGGCAACCGGCCGCGGTCCGGTCCCTGATCGATCGCCTGGCCGCCGGTCGCTCGACGACGATGGCCCCGCCGATGGGCGAGGCCGACCTCGACAGCGGCCCGGTCCGGGTCGGGGCCGGGGCCAGCGCCGCCAGCCCGGGTGATCCCGAGGGGCGGCCCGGGGGCCCGGCCAGCCTCGGCGCCGACGTGGTCGGGGACCGCGCGGTGCTGCGGGTCGAGGCGGCCCGCGTCGACGAGCTCATGTCGGCCACCGGCGAGCTGCTGTTCGACCGCACCCGCATCGAGCGCCGGGTCCAGGCCCTGCGCACCCTGACCCGCGACGTGGCCCGAAGCCGGCAGGCGGTGCTCGACCACACCGACCGCATGGCCGACGGTGAGCTCCGGCGCGGCCTGCTCGCGGTCGAGGCCGAGCTGGCCGCGCAGTCGACCCAGCTCAGCCAGGCGACCGCGGCGTTGCTCGACGAGGTCGAGGCGCTGCGCCGCACCATCGGCGAGCTGCAGCGCGGCCTGACCCGGATGCGCATGCAGACCGCGCGCGCCCTGTTCCAGCACCTGGCCCGTGCGGTCCGCGCGGTCAGCCGGGCGGTCGGGGCCCGGGTCGAGGTGCGCTCGAGCGGCGACGAGACCGAGTTCGACAAGAGCGTGGCCGAGCAGATCGTCGACCCCATCATCCAGCTCCTGCGCAACGCGGTGGTGCACGGCATCGAGCCGGCCGAGCAGCGGCTGGCGGCCGGCAAGCCGGCCAGCGGGCTCATCACCCTGGGCGCGCGCAGCGACGGCAACCTGCTGGTGCTCGAGGTCAGCGACGACGGGCGCGGCATCGACCCGGGCGCGCTGCGCCGCCGCTTCGTCGCCACCGGACACTGGAGCGCGGCCCGGGCCGGGCTGGCCGGCGACGACGAGGTGCTGGCCGCGCTGTTCGACCCCGGGGTGTCGAGCCGCGATGACGCCGACGAGCTGGCCGGCCGCGGCATCGGCCTCGACCTGGTGCGGCAGGCCATCGCCCGCCTCGGCGGCGAGGTCCGCCTCAGCTCGCAGGCCGGGCGCGGCACCACGTTCACGCTGCGCCTGCCGCTGTCGACCGCGGTGGCCCAGGCCACGCTGTTCAAGGTCGCCGGCCAGGTCTACGCCCTGCCCGACGTCCACGTCGTCGACACCGTGACGATCGATCCCGGTCAACAGGCGGTGCCCGACCGCGGCGAGGTGGTCCCCATCGTGCGCCTGGCCGATCAGCTCGGTGTGCAGGCCGCGCCGGGGCGTGGCCCGGGGCTCCTCGTCGAGTACGCCGGGCGGCGCCTGGTCTGCGCGGTCGACAAGGTCATCGGCTCGCGCGAGATCATCGTCAAGCCGCTCGGACCGCTCCTGTCCGGCCTGCCCTGGTACGCCGGCGCGACGATCTCGGCCTCCGGCAAGGTCCAGCTCATCATCGACACCGTGCAGCTGGTGCGCGCGGCCTTCCCGGGCGCCCAGCTGACCGGCGGCGACGAGCGCCCGGCCATGCCGACCGGCCCGGCCGGGCGTGCGCTGGTCGTCGACGACTCGCGCGCGATCCGCGAGGCCATGACCAGCATGCTGGCGCGCGAGGGCTGGGTGGTCGACGTCGCCGAGGACGGCGGCCGGGCCCTGCAGATGGCCAGCCAGCACGGCTACGACCTGATCGTGACCGACCTGGAGATGCCGCAGGTGGCCGGCTTCGAGTTCATCGGCCGCCTGCGCGGTGAGCTCGGGCTGGCCGACGTGCCGGTGGTGGTCATCACCTCGCGCGCCAGCCCCGATTCGCGCCGGCGCGCGCGCGAGCTCGGCGTGCGCGCCTTGGTCGCCAAGCCGATCACCCGCCGCAAGCTGCTCGAGGCGCTGGCCGCGGCGCGGGCGGCGCCGCCGTAGGCGGCGGGGCCATGACCGTCGACGACGGATCGATCAGGATCACGGCGTCGTTCCGGTTCACGCGCACGGCCACGATCACGGCGGCGGCCACGGCCACGGCCACGGCACGGGCAAGGGGCAGGATGACCTCGAAACGCAGCTGCCGTTTCGAGGCACCCTGCGGCTACCGCTTCGGCTTCTTGCCGCCCGGGCGACCGCGGTGGGAGACGCGCAGCGCCAGCTTGCCGCCGGCGCGCGCCGGGGCCGGGCCCGACGTGCTGGCCGCGCGTGTGCCTCGCTCGGTCCGCTCGGCCCGCGGCCCGCGGCTGCGCCGCTCGGCCTGGTCGATCTGGACCCGGTCGAGCTCGCGCCCGGCCTTGCGCCGGCGCCCGAACGCGCGCTCGCTCGGCCCGACCGCGGCGTACGCGGAGGCGTCGCCGGTGGCGGCCACGGCCCGCTTGCTGCCGCCCTCGAGCCACTTGAGCTGGATCCGGCGCTGCCCGACCGACACGTCGAGGATCTCGACCGTGAGCTTGTCACCCAGGGACACGCAGCGGCCGGTCCGGCGCCCGGTCACCCGCAGCTGGACGTCGTCGAAGTCGAACGGCTCGTCGCCGAGCGCGTCGAACTTGATGAGCCCCTCGACGTACGGATCCTCCAGCTCGACGAACACGCCGAAGCTGGTCACCGCCGACACCACCCCGGCGAAGGTCTCGCCGATCTGGTCGCGCATCAGGTAGGCCCGGTACATGCTGACCGCCTCGCGCTCGGCCTCCATGGCCCGGCGCTCGTGCGTCGACGACACGTGGGCCAGCTCGGCCAGCCGGTCCTCCGACGGCGGCGGCGCGGCGTAGCCACCGCCCGAGGCCTGGCCCTCGCGGTGCAGGTGGTACTTGAGCAGCCGGTGCACCAGCAGGTCGGGGTAGCGCCGGATGGGCGAGGTGAAGTGCAGGTAGTCGCCCGAGGCCAGGCCGAAGTGCCCGACCGGGACGGTGTCCCACACCGCCTGCGACAGCGTGCGCAGCACCAGGAACGACAGGGCCCGGGCCGATGGCTTCTCGGCGATCTGATCGAGCACCGCCTTCATGCCGATCGGGGTGAGCGCGGCCTCGACGTCGACCTTGACGCCGAGCGCGCCGAGCACGCCGGCCAGCGACTCGACCCGCTCACGGTCGGGCAAGGCGTGGACCCGCCACACGGTGGTGGCGTCGCGCTGGCGGAAGAAGCGCCCGACCGCCTCGTTGGCGGCGATCATGAACTCCTCGACCAGCTCGTAGGCGCGCTTGACCTGGGGGTCACCCTTGGCCTTGACCACGTCGCGCACCAGGCGCGGGTCGTCGGCGTCGAGCACGACCTTCGGCTCGGGCAGCTCGAGGTCGAGCGCGCCGCGCGCGCGCCGGCCGACCCGCAGCACCTGGGCCAGCCGGTCGAGCTCGCGCAGCTCCTCGATCCACTCGCGGTAGACCTCGCGCCGGCCGCGAAAGTCGCCCTGCAGCGCGGCGGCCACCCCGGGGTAGTCGAGCCGACCCTGCGAGCGGATGACCGCGGCGGCGTAGCCGGTCTTGACCAGCGTGCCGTCGGTCGCGTAGTCGAGCCGCACCACCATGGCGCAGCGGTCGACGTTGGGGTTGAGCGAGCACACGCCCGACGACAACCGTAGCGGCAGCATCGGGATCATGCGATCGGGCAGGTAGACCGAGACGCCGCGGATGACCGCCTCGCGGTCGAGCGCGTCGCTCCACCGCACGTAGTGCGAGACGTCGGCCACCGCGACCCACACCCGCGGCCCGCCATGCGGCCCGGCCTCGATACACAGCGCGTCGTCGAAGTCGCGCGCGGTCTCCGGATCGATGGTGCAGAAGCGGCGGTCGCGCAGGTCGATGCGGTCGGCCAGGTCCTTGGCGACCAGCTCGGCCGGCGTCGCCTCGGCCTGGGCCACGGCGGCGTCGGGGAACTCGATCGGGATGCCGGCGCAGGCCAGGATCTTCTCGATCTCGGTGGCCGGATCGCCCGGCTCGCCCAGGACCTTGAGCACCCGCCCGGCCAGCTCCGGTGCGCCCGGCTGCGGGTAGCGGGTGATCTCGACCACCACCACCGAGCCGTCGGCCGCTGGCAGCTGGCCGTCGAGACCGACCCGCCCGTAATCGGCGGCGATGCGCGGATCGTCGGGCTCGAGCCAGACCGCGCGCCCGCTGCGCCGGACCACGCCGGTCAGGCGGGCCCGGCCACGCGCCAGCACCTCCTCGACCCGGCCCTCGGTGCCCTTGACGCCGGGCCAGGTCGAGACCCGGACCTGGTCGCCATCGAGCGAGGTG
>JAGPCO010000157.1 GCA_018058095.1 Kofleriaceae bacterium | reverse complement strand
CAGCGCCATGCCGGAGGTCGACACCAGCGCGTCGGCCCCGCCCGCGTCGGCGGTCGCCCGGGTGTCATCGAGGCCGAGCAGCTGCGCGCAGCCGGCCGCCCCGAGCAGGGTCGCGCCGATCCACAGGCCGCGGGCTCGCACCGACGAATGCTACCAGGACGGGGCCTCCACGATCGGGCCGTGTGGCGCCAGGGCGCAACCCGGCAGGGGCGCGGCCACCAGCGCGTGTCGATGGACCACCAGCGTCGGGGGCGCGGTCAGGCGCCCGACCATGATGCCCAGGCCGAGGCCGGCGCCGAGCAGCCCGGCGGCGGCCCACCACAGCAGCGGTGGGCGCCGGCGCGGCCGCGCCATCGGTACCAGGCCAGGGCGAGGCGCGGTCGAGGCCAGCGAGTCATCGTCAGGAGGCGGCATCGGAGCAGCAACCCGAGCTGGCCCGAGCGCCATTCCGGGTCCAGACTGGAGGCGTCGCATGACCCTGCCCGACACCGGCCCCGAACGCCCGCCCGGCTCGGCCTCCGAGACGCGCGAGCTGACCCAGCAGCCACCGCGTGACCTCGGCGACGGCCCGCGCGGCTGGGTCGTGCTGGTGCTGGCGGCGCTGGTGGTGGTGGTCGTCGTCGCGGTGCTGGTGCTGCGCTAGTCAGCGCAGGCACAGGCGCAGGCGATCCAGATCGGCGACCAGGCTGCGCCGCACCAGCGGCGGCAGCAGCGGGCCAGCCAGGCGGAAGAAGCCGCCGGCCTCGCCGCGGACCTGGATCTCGACCCGGGTCGAGGTCGCGGCGTCGTCGAGGTGGTAGCGGACCCGGAGCGGAAAGGGGCGGTCCGACGTCATGACCGCGGTGCGTTCAGGCACCAGCTCGACGACCTCGTAGGTGAAGCTGAACTCCCGGCCCAGGAACCGGGTGGTGCGCTCGACCCGGGCTCCGACCTGCAGCGGCCCGTCCTGCAACGGCCGGCACGCGACCACGCCGCCGGTCCACGCCAGCTCGTTGCGCGGCTCGAACATGAAGGCCGCCACCACCGCGCGTGGTCGATGGATCGTGACGGCGCAGGTGACGTCGACGCCCATGCGACCTTCTACCACCTCACGATCCCCCCTTTTCGCGGAAAAACAGGCCGTGCCCGCGTGAACCCGGGCGGTGCTTGGTCCACCATGGCCGCCCACCAACCGGTCAAACAGGAGTCCGAGTCATGCGCCTTTTCAGCAAGCTGTCCCTCGCCGCCGTCCTCTGCGGATCCACCCTCCTCGGCGCCTGTGGCGATGAGGGCATCGAGGCTCTCGAGGCCGTCAAGAAGAAGGCGTGCGCCTGCAAGGACGCCGCCTGTGCCGAGGCCGTCACCAAGGAGATGATGGGCCTGGCCAGCAAGAAGACCAAGGACATGGACAAGGCCAAGAAGATCGCCATGGAGGCCGGCGCGTGCCTGGCCAAGGCGATGACCGGTGGCGCCGCCGCCCCGGCCGGCGAGACCAAGTAGTCACCCGGCGCGCGGATGGCCGCGCGCGCGGCGAACCAGGTAGGCTAGGCCCATGCGGGCGCTAGCCTTCGCCATTTTCGGCCTCCCGGGCCTCGTGGCCGGTGGCCTGGGGCTGGCCGGTGCGGGCTGCGGCGACAACCTGAGCGTGCCGCCCGACGCCAGCACGCCGCCGCCGCTGCGGCCCGATCCGGCGGTCGAGCAAGGCTGCGCGCCGGGGCCGCTCGGCGCCGGCCGGACCCGGGCCAAGCCGGTGGCCTGCGCCGACGAGCTGGTGCCCGGCGCGCTGGCCGGCGGCCGCGTCGGCGACGTGGTGCTCGAGAACGCGCTGGTCCGGGTCATCATCCGCGCCGCCGGTGAGGGCATGTACCTGCACGGCGGCGGCGGCGGCGGCATCGTCGACGCCGCCAGCGTCGGGGGCGAGGACCTGGTACGCGAGGTCACCACCGCGGTCGACCTGGCGGTGATCGCACCCGAACCGCTGGTCATCGTCGAGGCCGGTGACGACGGGGCGGCCGAGGTCGTCGCCCGTGGCCCGGTCCAGCAGTACGACGTGGTCGCCGCCAACCTGGGCACGCCGGCCCCGGCGGTGCTGGCCGAGACCCGCTACCGCCTGGCCGCCGACAGCCGGGCCGTGACCGTGACCACCCGGATCTACCGCCCGGCCGGTGCCGCCAGCGGCAACACGATCTACGACGTGCTGTTCTTCGGCGGCCGGGCCCGCTCGTTCGTGACCGGGCTCGGCTTCACCAGCGGCGCGTCGGCGGTGCAGCTGCTGGCCACCGACGGCACCAGCAGCTCGTACGGCCTGACCTACGGGCCCGAGCGCGGCGCGATGCAGCTGGTCGACCTGGCCGGCATCCGCGTCGCGGCCGGGCCGACCATCGACGACGACCCGGCCGAGCGCCACTTCCTCATCGGTGACGGCTCGATCGCCAGCGTGACCGAGGCCGGCTGGGCCGTGCGCGGCCAGGCGGTCGGCCACGTCGCCGGCACCAGCGCGCCCGGCGTCGACGTGATGGCGTTCTCCCCCGACGGCGCCGGCGTGACCGTCGCCCGCGCCGACGCCGCCGGCCGCTTCGTGCTGGCCGCCCCGCCCGGCCCGATCACGCTGCGCGCCGAGTCGCCCGGGCGTGACCCCGGCGCCAGCGTCGCCGTCACCGTCAGCGCCGGCGTCGAGGCCCGCGTCGACGTCCCGGCCGGCCCGGGCGGCACCATCACCGTCGCCGCGCGCGACGACGCCGACCAGCCCATCCCGGCCCGGGTCGCGCTCGAGCGCGGGGCCGAGCGGCGCCTGACCTGGACCGGGGCCGATGGCGCGCTGGTGGCCCCGGTGCCGCCCGGGACGTGGCGGGTCACGGTCTCGCGCGGGCTCGAGTACGACGCCTTCGTCGCCACCGCGGTCGACGTCGCCGATGGCCAGACCCAGGCCGTGACCGCACGCCTGACCCGGGTGGTCGACACCACCGGCTGGATCAGCGTCGACACGCACCTGCACAGCGAGGTGTCGATCGACTCGACCATCCCGGTCGACGATCGGGTCCGCGCCGTCGCCGGCGAGGGCGTGGAGGTGGCGGTGGCGACCGACCACGACGTGATCACCAGCTACGCGCCGACGGTGGCCCGGCTCGGTCTGCGCGACTTCGTGGTGCCGGTCGAGGGCGCCGAGGTGTCCTCGCGCGCCTACGGCCACATCAACGGCTTCCCGCTCCGGCCGGCGCTCGACCGGACCGGGCGCGGCGCGCCGCGCTGGTGGCAGCGCGCGCCGGCCGGGGTGTTCGCGGCCCTGCGCGCCGCCGGCGACGGCGACGTGGTGGTGCAGGTCAACCACCCGCGGCGCGGCGGCAGCGGCATGTTCGGCGCGCTCCAGCTCGACGCCGCCACCCTCACCGTCGGCGCGGTCCCGGCCGACCTCGGCCTGCCCGACGGCACCGACCTCACCTCGCTCGCGTTCGACGCGGTCGAGGTCGCCAACTCCAAGGCCGGGTCCGACCTCGAGGATACGTTCCGCGACTGGCTGGCCATGGTCGCGGCCGGCCACCCGGCCGCGGCGACCGGGTCGAGCGACTCGCACGGCGCCACCGCCTACGCCGGCAAGGCGCGCACGCTGGTGTGGGTCGGGGCCGGGGCCGACGACCCGGCCCAGCTCGACGTCGCCGCCCTCGGGGTGGCCCTGCGCGCCCGTCGCGCCGTGGTCAGCACTGGCGCGTTCATCACCGCCGAGGTGGTCGGCCAGGCCGGGCCGATCGGCATCGGCGAGTCGGGACCGGTCGCCCAGGGTGCCCCGGTCACGCTGCGGGTCCGGGTCCAGGCGCCGCCGTGGCAGCCGCTGGCCAGCCTGACCATCTACCAGGGCACCAGCGTGGTCCGCACCCTCGCGCTCGATCCGCTCGAGACCCAGCCGATGCGCTTCTCCGCCGACGTGGTGGTGCCGGCCCCGCCCGGGCCGACCTTCTACGTCGTCCGCGTCGACCTGGCCGCGGTCGGCACGCCGGTGCTCGACAGCACCCAGCCGTCGTTCACCAACCCGATGTTCGTCGTGCCGGGCGCGGCGCGCGCCGGCGCCGGGCGTGGTCCGGGGCCGAGCCCGACCCGGTGAGCGGGGCCGGCCACGACGGCCCGGGCCGGCTGCTCGGGCGCCGCTACCGCCTGCTGCGCACGCTCGGCCGCGGCGGCATGGGCGAGGTCCACCTGGCGCACCAGCTCAACCTGGGACGGCTGGTGGTGATCAAGCTGGTCGGCCCGGCCCAGGCGGCGCTGACCA
Organism: Kofleriaceae bacterium; assembly: GCA_018058095.1. GTDB lineage: Bacteria > Myxococcota_A > Polyangia > Haliangiales > Haliangiaceae > JABFXX01. The sequence goes on along the minus strand of JAGPCO010000157.1, from coordinate 9,743 downwards.
ACGTGCGGGCGCTGCTCGACGAGGCCCGGGTCGCGGCCCGCCTGCACCACCCCAACGTGGTCAGCGTGCTCGACGTCAGCGGCGACGGCGAGCCGCCGTTCGTGGTGCTCGAGTACCTGGCCGGGGTCAGCCTGCGCGAGGTCATCGACCGGCTGGCGCCCGAGGTGGTGCCGACCTCGATCGCGCTGACCGTCGCCGTCGATCTGCTGCGCGGCCTGCACCACGCCCACGGCGTGCGCCACCCCGGCGGGGTCGGGGTGGTCCACCGCGACGTCAAGCCACGCAACGTCATGGTCACGTTCGCCGGGGTCAGCAAGCTGATCGACTTCGGCATCTCGCACTGGCTGGGCGACGACGCGCCCGAGCCAGCCATGGCCGGCACCCGCGGCTACATGGCGCCCGAGCAGTACGAGCGCGCGGTCGTCGACGGCGCGGCCGACCAGTACGCGGTCGGGGTCACCCTGCACGAGCTGCTGACCGGGGTGCGTCCGCGCGGCGACGACGTCACCACCGCCGACACACCCGCGGCCGCGGCCCGGCTCGAGCCGCGGGCCGACCTCGACGACGAGCTGGCCGGGCTGATCGGGCGCGCCACCGCCGGTGATCCGACCGCGCGCTGGCCGAGCTGCGGCGACTTCGCTGACGAGCTGGAGGCGCTGGCGCGTCGACGCGGGCTGGTGCTGGCGCCGTCGCGGGTCGAGCGCTGGCTGGGCGAACGCTTCGCGGCCGAACGCGACGCCAGCACGCTCGAGACCGCGAGCACGGTCGGCGCCGACGACGTCGAGGCGACCCGCGTCAGCGGCGACACCCCGGCCCCGACCAACCTCGAGCACCCCGGCGATCGCTTCTTCGGCCGGGCCGACGAGCTGGCCGAGCTGAGCCACCGCTTCGGCACCGGCGCGCGAGTGGTGACCGTGCTCGGCCCGCCCGGCATGGGCAAGACCCGGCTGGCGCGCGAGCACGCCTGGGCCACGCGCGAGGGCCTGGCCGGCGGCGCCTGGTTCGTCGACCTGACCGAGGCCCGCTCGGTCGATGGCGTGGTGATCGGCATCGCCGTCGCCCTCGGCATCGGCAACTTCGACGCCACCGTCGAGGGCATGATCCGGCAGCTCGGCGCGGCCATCGCCCATCGTGGCCGGGTCCTGATGGTGCTCGACAACTTCGAGCAGGTGGTGGCGCACGCGGCGGTGGTCGAGCGCCTGGCCCAGCTGGCGCCGGCCAGCCGGTGGCTGGTCACCTCACGTGAGCGGCTCGGCCTGCCCGGCGAGGTCGTGCTCGAGCTCGGCCCGCTCGGCCGGCTCGATGACACCGGCTCGATGAGCGGGGTCACGCCGACCAGCCCGGGCGCGCTCGGCGACGACCGCAGCGAGCGCTGGGCCGACGGCGGCGGCACCGGCACCGACGACGACGAGCTGGTCGGGCTCGGCCTGGTCGACGACGACGACCCCGGCCTGGCCCTGCTGCTCGATCGGGCCGAACGCGCGCCCGGTGGCAGCGCCGGCCCGGGCGACCCGGAGGCGCGCGCGCGCGAACGGCTCGACCTGCGCGCGATCGTCCGTCGCCTCGAGGGCAACCCGCTCGCGCTCGAGCTGGCGGCCAGCCGGCTGCGGGTGCTGTCACCGGGCCAGCTGCGCGCCCGCCTCGGCGCCGGCCTCGACGTCCTGACCAGCCGGCGGCGCGGCGTGCCCGACCGGCAGACCGGCTTCGACAAGGCCATCGCCTGGTCGTGGCAGCTGCTCGAGCCGTGGGAGCAAGGCGCCCTGGCCCAGGCCGCGGTGTTCCGCGGCGGCTTCTCGCTCGACGCCGCCGAGGTGGTGCTCGACCTGTCGACCTGGGCCGACGCGCCGCCGGTGCTCGACGTGCTGGCCTCGTTGTGTGACAAGTCGCTGCTCCGCCGCGGTGCCACCGGCGAGCTGCCGGACGAGCCGCGCTTCCGCATGTTCGAGGGCGTGCGCGCCTACGCCCGGGCCCGCCTGCAGCCGGCCGACGCCGCCAGCGCCACGCTGGCCCGCCACGCCCGCTTCGTCCTCGACCTGGCCGAGCGCTGGGCCCGGTGTGACGAGCTGCCGGCGGTGCGCGAGCGCGCGGCCCACCTGGCGGCCGAACGCGAGAACATCTGGGCCCTGGTCGAGCCCGGCCTCGACGCCGGCGCCGGCCCGGGCGAGGTCGCGCTGGCGGTGCGGGCGGTGGCCGCCCTGGTGCCGATCTACGAGGGCCGCGGCCTGCGCGCCATCGTCCGCCGCGCGCTCGACCACCTGCTCGAGCTGCCGGCCAGCGCGGGCGCGCCGCCGGCGGCGCTGGCCATCTGCTGGCGCGAGCGGGCCCGGGTCCACCCGCGTGGCGAGCTGGCCCGGTCGTTTCTCGACCGTTCCCTGGCGCTGGCGCGCGGCCACGACCTGCACGAGGCGCTGGCGTGGGCGACCCTGCGCCTCTTGCCGATGATCGCCGACGCCGGCGACCTGGCGGCGTATCACGCGCTGCTCGACGACAGCCGCCGCCGCTGCGCCGACCAGCCCGACTGGCGGGCGGTGTGCAGCGCGCTGGCCCTGAGCTACCGCATGGTCGTGCCGCTGCCGCCGGAGCTGCAGACCGCGCTGGTGGCCGAGCTGCCGGCCACCGCGACGACGACCCGGCGCCCGGCGGTGGCGGCCCAGATCCACTGGGCCCTCGCCGTCAACGCCATCTTCGACGGCGAGCTGGCCAGCGCGCGCGACCACTTCGCCCGCGTCGTCGACGCCTACGAGGACAGCCACGACGACCAGGCCTCGCTCGCGCTGGCGCGCGGCAACATCGCCGCCATCAACCTCGCCCTCGACCGCGACCTCGACCAGGCCCGGGCCATGGCCGAGCGGTCGCGCCGGGCCCTGCTCGACATGGGGCTCATCGAGGGGGTCCCGTTCAACGAGTTCAACCTCGCCCTCATCTGCGAAGGCATGGGTGACCACGTCGGGGCCGAGGCGGCGGCCCGGCGCTGCCTCGACTGGCAAGGCCAGCTCGGCACCGGCGGCAACTGGATGATGCGAGGCGACACCGGCCGCGTCGCCGCCGCGGCCCAGCTCGCCATCTCGCTGACCTGGCAGGGCCGCGTCGACGAGGCGACCGCGACGCTGGCCATGACCACGACCTGGACCGTCGAGTGGACCGCGCAGCCGCCGTCCTCGGCCAACATCGTCGCCGCCGCCCTGGCCCTCCTCGACGCCGGCCGCGCGCACCTGGCGCTCGCCGCCGACGGTGACCCGGACACGGCGGAGGCGTGCCTGCACGCGGCCCGGGCCCGAACCGAGGCCGCGTGGAGCGACGAGGTCCCGGTGGTGCTGCGCCGGCTCGAGCGCCGCATCGCCGAGCACCGGGCCCGGTCCGGCCCGGTCTAGCAGGACGCTGAGAAACGCCGCGCAGCGGCGTTTCTCGCGCCCTGCTAGCATCGTCTCGTGCCTCGCCCGCCGCCCGACCCCGCTGTGCTGGCGCGCTTTCGTCGCCTGCTCGCGCTCCTGCTGGGCGGGCCGTTCGTGCTGGCGGTGGTGCTGACCCTGTTCCGGGTCTGGCCCGCCACCCTGCTCATCGACTGGCTGGCCGACGAGCACGGCCGCTTCGGCCTGCGCGCGGTCATCGTCGGCACCTTCGTCCTGTTCGGCCTGACGATGCTGTCCGTGCTGGTCCCGGCCGTGGTCGTCGTCACCCTGTGGCGCCGGCGCCGGCGCCGGGGCTGAGCCGCGCCGAGCAGGGAACGGCCGGGAAGATCTGCCCGGCCCCGCGTCTCGGCGGGGTGAACGAGCCACGCCGTGACGACATCCCGGGCTGGGGCCGTGGCGCCGCCTGGACCGACCCCGGCGCGCCGTCCGTCGGGCGCACCCTCGCCACCAGCCTGGCCGAGCTCGGCGTCGAGCGGGCCTTCGGCGTGCTCGGCGGCGGCATCGCCCCGTTCGCGGCCGGCCTGGCCGCCTCCCCCATCCGCTTCCTGCACACCCGGCACGAGGCCGGCGCGGTCTTCGCCGCCATCGAGGCCCACTTCGCCACCGGCCGGCCGGCGCTGGCGGTGGTCACCACCGGGCCCGGCCTGTTCAACGCCCTGGGCGGCGTGATGGCGGCGCGCGCCGACGGGGCCCGGCTGCTGCTGGTGTCGGGCGCCACCGCGCGCACGCTGGTCGGGCGCGGCGCGGTGCAGGAGACCAGCGCGCACCACCTGCCCGGCGGCCTCGGCCAGGCCGGCGCCATGTTCCACGCCGCCTGGCAGCCGGAGTCGGTCGACGAGCTGCCGGCCATCGTCAGCGCGCTGGCGCAGGGCTGGGGCCGGCCCGGCGGCTTCGTCGCTCACCTCGCGCTGCCGCTGACGCTGCAGACCCAGCTGGTCGGCCCCGACACCCAGCTGACGCCGCCGCGCTGGCACCAGGCGCTGCCCGAGCCAGACCCGCGCGTGCTCGACCTCGTGCTCGACCGCCTGGGCGGCCGCGCCGTGGTGTGGGTCGGGCACGGCGCGCGCGCCGCCGGCCCCGAGCTGGCCACGTTCGTGCGGGCGGCCCAGCTACCGGTGTTGACCACGCCGCGCGCCAAGGGCGTGTTCCCCGAGCGCGACCCGCTCCACCTCGGCGTGAGCGGCACCGGCAGCAGCGCCGGCGTCGACTCGTTCCTGGCGGCGCGTCCGCTCGACGGCGCGCTGGTGCTCGGCACCCGCCTGGGCGAGGTGTCGTCGCTGCTGTCGCCGCGGGTGGTGCCACGCGCCGGCTGGGTCCACGTCGACCTCGACCCGACCGCGTTCGCCGCCGCCTTCCCGGGCACGGCCGGCCTGGGCGTGGTGGCCGACTGCGGCCGATTCCTCGCCGCCCTGCACGTGCGCGCGACCGCGACCGGCTGGTACCGGCGTGCACACCACCCACCGATGTTGCTCGAGGCCGAGCCGACGGCGCCATCACCACGCCCCGACGGCGACGTCGGCCCGGCGTATCTGATGCACGTGGTGCAGGAGCTGGTCGTCGACGGCTCCAACGCGGTGGTGATGAGCGAGGCCGGCAACGCCTTCAGCTGGTGCAACCACGCCCTGCGCTTCGCCAGCCCCGGCCGTTACCGCACCAGCGCGGCCTGGGGCTCGATGGGGCACTTCAGCGCCGGCGCCATCGGCGCCGCCGCCGCCGCCGACCGCCCGGTCGTGGCCGTGGTCGGCGACGGCGCGATGTTGATGAACAACGAGATCAACACCGCGGTCGCGTACGGCCTGCGCGTGGTGTGGATCGTCCTCAATGACGCCCAGCTCGGGCTCAACCAGCACGGCATGACCGCGCTCGGGATGACCCCGGTCGAGACCCAGCTGCCGCGGACCGACTTCGCGACCTTCGCCCGCTGCCAGGGCGCCATCGGCTTGACCGTCGAGCGCGAGCCCGAGCTGGCGCCGGCGCTGGCCCAGGCCCTGGCGCTGCCCGGGCCGGTCGTGGTCGACGTGCGCATCGATCCGACGGTGCCGGCGCCGATCGTGGCCGACCGCATCCGCGGCCTCCTGGCCCAGGGCGGTGGACGGTGACGGCCGCGGCCCACCTCGGCCCGTTCGACCGCCAGCCCTGGCCCACGCAGCTGGTCGCCCACGTCGTCGAGGCCGGGCCGGTGCCGCGGGTCCACGGCTACGACCTGGCCGGCCTCGTCGCCAGCTACGGCGTGGCCGATCTGGTCTGGCTCGGCCTGCGCGGCGAGCTGCCGGCGCCACACCAGCGCGCCGCGCTCGAGGTCGCGGCCATGCTGCTGGCGCCGGTCGGCGTGGCCGAGGCGCCGGCCCACGCGGCGGTGCTGGCCCGCATCACCAGCGCCTCGCCGGGCGCGACCCTGGCCATCGCCACCGTCGCCCTCGGCGAGCTGGTCGGGCACGAGCTCACCACCCTGGCGCCGTGGCGCCGCTGGCTGGCCGAGCCGGTCGGCCCGGTGCCGGCGGTGGCGCTGGCGCCCGCGCCGTGCGCCGACGGCGCCGCGCTGATCGCCTGGCTCGACGGCCGCCTGTGCACCTGGTTCGGTCCCGGCGCCGGCTTGCCGACGTCGACCGACGCGCCGCTCGGCCGCGTCGCCGCTGGCTATGCCGTGCTGCACCGGCTCGGCCTCGACGGCCCGCTCGAGCTGGAGACGGTGGCGGTGTGGGCCCGGCTGCCGATCATCGCGGCCGAGGCGGCCCGGGTCCGCGCCGGCGACGTGCTCGGCTACCCGGCCCGCCTGCCCGACTACCAGTACGTCGACGGCGAGGGCACCAGCCCATGACCGCGGCGGCGCCCGGACGGCCGCGGCAGCGGGTCGGCCACATCGGCGACACCGACAACCGGTTCTGCGGCGGCGCGGTGTTCGCGCAGCTGGCGGCCGAGGTCGAGCACCCGACCGACCTGCTGCTGCGCGGGCTGGGCGTGCCGACGCTCAGCGCCGACGACCGCGAGGTCGTGCGCTGCATGACGCTGGCCGCGACCTCGGCCGATGCCCGGGTCTGGCCGCTCAAGCTGACCCGGCTGCTGGCCGCCTACGGCAACCCGTACGCCGGCCACTACGGGGCCCAGCTCGGCGCCTTCGGCGAGCGCATGGGGCCGGGCGCGACCACGCGGGCGGCGACGGCGCTGGCCGCGCTGGCGACCGTGGTGGGCGACGCCCTCGAGGATCCGGACATGGTCACGCGCGCCGTGACCACGCACCTGGCCGCGCACCAGCGCATCGTCGGCTTCGGCGTGCCGTTCCGCCCGCACGACGAGCGCCTGCGCGGCCTGCGCCAGCTGCTGGCCGGGCACCCGGCGACGCGGCGGCCACGCTGGCGCCTGCACGACGCGGTCATCGTCGTCATGCGGCGCGAGCACCAGCTCGAGCCCAACATCCTGTGGCCGCTGGCCGCCCTCATGCTCGACCTCGGCGTCGCCCCGGCCCGCACCAGCCTGCTGGCCAGCCTGCTCACCACCCACGTCTTCGCCGCCCACGCCGTCGAGGCCGCCGACGACGACGGCGTGCTCCTGCGCGAGCTGCCGGCCGCTGCCGTCACCTACCGCGGCCGGCCACCACGCCCGCTGCCAGCGCGTTGATGACTCGGCCAGGCCTCACGCGCCCTTCGCCGCGCCTCCGGTACCGCTCGGCGGCCTGGCAGGGGGCGCCGCCGCACCCGGCTCGGCGAAGGACGTCAGCTCGCGGCTGATCTCGGCCAGCAGGTCGGCCTTCTCCCGGTACGGCATGAAGGCGCTCTTGAAGCCGGCGATGATGATCTCCTTGATCTGCTGCAGCGACCAGCCGTAGTGCTGGTGGCACAGCAGCAGCTCCTTGGTCACCGTGGTGTCGGTCAGCAGGCGGTTGTCGGTGTTGATGGTCACCCGCAGGCCGTAGTCGACGAAGAAGTCGACCGGGTGGGTGTCCCAGCTGGCGGCGGCCCGGGTCTGCAGGTTGGACGACGGGCACACCTCGAGCGGGATGCGGTGGTCGTTGACGTAGTTGAGCAGGTCGCCGCTCTCGACCAGGCGGGTGCCGTGGCCGATGCGGTGGGCGCCGCACTTGTGGATGGCCTGGTGGACCGAGTCGGGCCCGAACGACTCGCCGGCGTGGGCGGTGCAGTTGATGTTGTTGTCGATGACCAGCTGGAAGGCCTGGCGGTGCAGCTTGGCCGGGTTGTTGACCTCGGACCCGGCCAGGTCGAACCCGACCACGCCGCGGTTCTTGAACGCCACGCACAGCTCGGCGATGCGCAGGCTCGACTCCGGGCCCTGCGAGCGGATCGCGCACAGGATGACGCCGGTGCGGATGCCGAACTCGCGCCGGGCCTGGCGCAGGCCGCGCACCACCGCCTCGACCACCTGCGACGGGCGCAGGCCGGCCCGCAGGTGCAGGAGCGGCGAGTACCGCACCTCGAGGTAACGCACGTTCTCGGCCCAGGCGTCACACGCCAGCTCGTAGGCGGCGCGCTCGAGCGCGTGTTCGGTCTGCAGCACCGCCAGCGTGATGTCGAACGCCTTGAGGTACTCGTCGAGCGAGGTGACGTGGTCACCGGCGTACAGGCGAGAAAACAGGTCGGCCCGGTCGAACGTCGGCAGGGCCACGCCATCCTGCCGGGCCAGCTCGAGGATGGTGTCGAGGCGGAGCGAGCCGTCGAGGTGGCAGTGCAGGTCGGTCTTGGGCAGCCGGTGCAGCAGCTCGTGGGTCAGGGCGGTCGCCATGCGGCACTATCGATCGGCACCCCGGTCGCAGCAAGCGCTGGTGCCCCAGGCCGAAACGCGAAACGGCCGGCCCCGCCAAGGGCCGGCCGCCAGGGAGCAGGGGACGAGCCGTCAGCTCGCCTCCTGGCTCAGGTCACGGGATGCAGGTCTCGACGCAGTTGGCGCGACCGTCGTTGTCAGTGTCGGTGTCGGCGACGCCGCAGCCGCACTGGCCGACATCGATCTTGTTCGGATCGTTGTCGCAGTTGTCGATGCAGTCGGGCACGGTGTCACCGTCGGTGTCGGTGTCGGCGGTGCCGCAGCCGCACGCGCCCGGCTCGCTCTTGAGCGGGTCGTTGTCGCAGGTCTCGCAGGCGTCGCCGAACAGGTCGCCGTCGGCGTTCTCCTGGCCGACGTTGCTCACGGTCGGGCAGTTGTCGTTGGCGTCCTGGATGGTGTCACCGTCGGTGTCGACGATCTCGCAGGCGTCGCCGATGCCGTTGCCGTTGCCGTCGGCCTGGTTGGTGTTGGCCGTGGTCGGGCAGTTGTCACGCCAGTCCGGGATGGTGTCGGTGTCCGTGTCCGTGCGCAGGCTGGTCTCCAGGCGCATCGACACCTGGATGTTGCCGCCCGGCGGCACCTTCTTGTAGCCGGCCGCAGCCACACCCGAGGTGATGTGGATGTCCGAGTAGCCGAGCTTGACGCCGTCGAGCTTCGGCATCAGGCGGTAGCACTGGCCGGTGGTCAGGTTGAGGCCGTTGCCGCCGTAGAAGCCGGCGTTCTTGGTCCAGAAGTAGTTCTGGGTCGCGGTGTAGAGGATGATCGAGGACGACGGGAACGACGCGACCATCGCGTCGACGTTGTCGAGGTTGCCGCAGGTGGCGAGGTGATGGACCTCGAACGACATCTGCGGCTTGAAGCCAGCGTCGAACGTGCCCGGGAACGAACCCGGCGGGTTGCCGTAGGTGCCGAGGAAGTAGAAGCCGGCGGTGCCCCCGCCGTTGTTGCCGTCCTGGAGCAGGGCCTGCTCGCTGGAGGACAGCTCGACGTCCGCCTCCTCGCCGCCACACGCCGCCAGAGCCAGGATCGTCGATGCCATCAGTGCAGTTGTCTTCATGTGCGAATCCTCCTGCGGGGGAACCTAGAACAACCCGCCCAGGGGCGGGAAGATTCTGACCCTGAAATTTATGTACATCAAAATACATTTCGGGGGCCTCACCTTCGAGCCCTGCTGCATGTACCTGAAACCCGTTGGTGCTGGACCGATCTCGGGTCCCAGCGCACCATGCCGCCCATGGGTTCGCGTCCGCCTCGCCTCACCTCCTCGCTCCTGTGCCTGGCCCTCGCCGCCTGCGCGGCGCCCGCTCCGGCCCCGGCGCCGCCGCGCGCGCGCTGGGTCGATGACGTCGACACCACGCCGGTCTCGGCCCAGGCCCACGGGCCCACGACCGCGGCCGTGGCCGACCCGGTGCTGCCGCTCGACCCGCGCATCCGCGCCGGCGTGCTAGCCAACGGCCTGCGCTACTTCGTGCTGCCGCACCAGCAGCCCAAGCAACGGGCCGAGCTGTGGCTGGCGATCGACGCCGGCTCGGTCCAGGAGGACGACGACCAGCTCGGGCT
>JAGPCO010000003.1:32198-148332 GCA_018058095.1 Kofleriaceae bacterium | reverse complement strand
GTCGACAGGACGCGCTCCTCGTCGGCGGCGTCGCCGGCCTCGGCCAGGTAGCGCTGGTAGTACTCGACCGCGCTGCGCAGCTTGCCGGCGCGCTCGAGGTTGGCGGCGACGTTGTACAGCGAGAACGGGTGCGGTGAGGCCTGGTAGGCCCGGCGGAAGTGCTCGGCCGCGGTGGTCCAGTCGCGCTGCTGCTCGGCCGCCTTGCCGGCGGCGAACTCGCGCTTGGCCAGCGCCGCGTCGTCGGCCCGGGCCAGGCCGGGATGGCCGAGCGCGCCGGCGACGACGGCGACGACGGCGAGGCGTCGGGCCAGGCGCGTCGGCGCTGGGCCGTGGTCAGGGCGTGGTCGAGTCATTGCCATAGGGGTCCGGCTTGCTGTCGCCGGGAGGTCCCGACGAGGCGGCGCCCGCGCTGCCCGCGGCGGCGCTGCCGGCGCTGGCGCTGCCGGCCGCGCTGCCGGCGCGGTCCGGGTGGGGCGCCGGGCGTGGCCGCGCCGGGGCCTGGCCGGGCGGCGGCGGCGCCAGCGCGCCGGCGTCGATCGGCGCGGTCCGGGCGTCGACCTGGCCGGCCCACGCTGGCACCTCGAGTGGCGGCAGCGTCAGCACCATCGTGGTCGGCCCCGACGCCTCGACCACCTTGTCGGTCGACACCCCGACGTGGCCGTCCTTCTCGATGCGGATGCGGTGGGTGCCGACCGCGGCCTCGACCACGATCGGGGTGACGCCGCGCGCGATGTCGTCGACGAACACCGTCGCGCCGGGCGGCGAGGTGATGATGTCGAGCGTGCCGAGCGGCACCATCGGCGTGCTGGCGGGTGGGGCGCCGCGCCCGAGCACGGCCACCGCGATGCCGCCGACGGCCAGCGTGCCCAGCGCGACCCAGGCGATCATCGACCCGCGCCCGGGACGCCCCTGGCGCGGGCGGGTCGCGGTCACCGCCGGCCCGCTGCCGGAGGCCCCGCTGACCTGGCCGAGCATCGCCTGCGCCGGCGGTCCGCCGGCGCGGCCCGGCAGCATCGGCAGCACCTGCGCCGCCGCGCTCGGCGTCGGCGTCGCCGCGGCCGGCCCGCCACCCGAGCGCCGGCCGGGCCCGAGGGTGGTCGCGCTGTCGAGCGCCGCCAGCTGGGACGCGCCCGGCAGCGCGGCGATCATCTCGGAGGCGTGGGCCCAGCGCTGACGGGGATCCTTGTTGAGCGTGCGGTGGACGATCGACGCCAGCGCCGGGCCGAGGTCGGGTCGGAACCGGCCGAGGTCGGGCGGCGGGTTCTGGATGTGCTGGGTCATCAGCGCCACGTAGTTGGGCGCGTAGAACGGCGGCCGCCCGGCCAGCATCTCGTAGAACATGACGCCGACCGAGTACAGGTCGGCCCGGAAGTCGACGGTGGCGCCCATCGCCTGCTCGGGTGCCATGTACACCGGCGTCCCGACCACCATGCCGGTCTTGGTCAACCGGAGCTGTTGCTCCGTGCCCTCGGTGATCTTGGAGACGCCGAAATCGAGGATCTTGACGTAGTCGGGATCCTCGCCGGCGCGAACCAGGAAGATGTTGTCGGGCTTGACGTCGCGATGCACCACGCCCTTGTCGTGCGCGGCGCCGAGGCCGAGCAGGACCTGGCGGATGATGTGCACGACCCGCGCGGCCGGCATCGGCGCGGTCTCCTGGATGAGCCGGCCCAGCGTCTTGCCCTCGAGCAGCTCCATCACCACGAAGGTGCGACCGTCCGGCGTGTAGCCGATGTCGTTGATGTCGGCGACGTGATCGTTGCCGATGCGCGAGGCGTTGGTGGCCTCGCGGTGGAAGCGCTCGATCGCCTCCTGGTTCTTGGCCAGCTTCTGCAGCAGGACCTTGATGGCGACCCGCTTGCCCAGGCCGAGGTGGCTACCCTCGTACACCGCGCCCATGCCGCCGCGCCCGATCACGCGCAGGACCTGGTACCGCTCCGCCAGCACCTGGCCGAGGAGATCGTCGATGGCTGGCTCTGGCCGCACCCGCCGGGGATGGTAGCAGAGGCGTCCTGGCCGGGCCCCTTTTGCGCCCGCCGCGATGGCGCCGTGTGGACGGGTCAGCGCTCCTGACAGGCCGGCGCCCCGGCCCCGGCCCCGGCCCGCTCCTGCTGGCACCGGGCCAGATCGTGAAAGCAGGACTGATCGTCATCGGGGCCGAAGCAGAAGGCGGTGTCCTGGTCGGTGCACGGCGGCGGCGTGCTGATGGTGCCGCCGCCGTGGTGGGTCGGCATCGGGAAGACGCAGCCACGCCGACACTGGCCGAGGACGCAGCGCCACGCCGCCGGGCACGGCATGCGAAACGCCGGCGCCGGCGGGTCGCCCTGGCCCGGGCGGCAGATGCAGTCGGCCTTGTCGGCGCTGCGCGACACCGCGCCCGGGCCCGGGCAGTGGCCCCACTGGGGCGCCTGCAGCAGCGGCGGGCACTCGACCGGCTGCGGCGGCGGGAACTGCCCGGGCGGGCGCGGCGTCGAGCTGCGCGGGTACACGTGGCAGCCGCCGTCGGCCGACGCGAAGATCATGCCGAGGGTCGGGTGGTACGGGTTCATCACCGTCGGGAACCCGCCGGGCTGGATCGGGCGCGGGTCGGGCGACAGGTCGGCCGGCCGCACCCGCATCGGCCAGGCCGCGTCGACCGGGCCCGGCGCGGCGTCGATCGGCGCGACACCGGTGCTGGCGCTGCCGCTGCCACCGCCGCTGCCACCGCCGCTGCCGCTGCCGCCGCTGCCGCCGCTGCCGCCGGCGGGCGCGGCCCGATCGCGACTCGAACAGGCCGCCGGTCCCATCCAGGAAGCCACCATGATCAACGCCAGGGCTCGCCCACGTGCCATGCCGGCAGTGTACGGCGCGCCGCGGGTGCGTATGCGGCCGTGCGCCACCGTGGGTGCTATCGTTCGCGCATGCGGGCGTGGTGGCGATGGGCGGCCCCATGGTGGTTCGCCGTCCTGGTGCTCGGACTGGCCAGCCTGTCCGACCAGGCCCTGCTGCTGGGCATGCCGGCCTGGATCCTCCTGGCCCTCGCCGCCGCGGTGGTGGCCTGGGACACCCTGACCGGCGCCTGGGGCACGCCCACCCCGGCCGCCCGCTCCCGCGCGCTGCGCCTCCTCGACCATGGGCTGCTGATGAAGCTGCTGGTCGCGGCGCTCGCGGTCGGCACCCTGGCGCACGCGCCGATGTTCGACGCTCGCCACTACGGCGCAGGACCGCCTCGGCTCGTGGCCATCTCCACCACGCTGCTGCCCGCGTTGATCGCGTTCGTCGTGGTGTTGATCGTGCGCGCCGGCAGCACCCCGTCGCCGCGGCGGATGGCGCTACTCGCCGCCGCGCTGTTCCTGGTGTTTCCGGCGGCGGTGCTGGTCTCGGCCGACGTGCGGCTGGTCACCGAGTTCGAGTTGACGCCGCGCGACGGGTGGCGGCTGCCGGCGTACGAGGCGGCCTGCGCGGTGCTCCTCGTCGGTGCGATCGTGCTGACCGGCCGGGCCCGGCGCGACGTGGTGGCCGGTGCGCCACCCGCCGGCTTGCTCCCGGCTGCGTCCGCCCGGGCGGGGTGATCGCCTCACTCGAGGTGCTGGCTGCTGGTGGCGCTGGCCTCCACCGTGGCCCGCGCCCGCGGCGCCGCCGGGATGGCGTCGGCATCGCCGGCGGCCTTGGCGACGATCGCCGCCAGGCCGTCGTGGAAGAACGGCGAGGCCGGGTCCTCGCTCACCCCCGGCGGCAGCAGGGCCCGGGTCGCCTCCGGATCGGCCAGGTCGACGGTGAGTGGGTAGCTCGAGCCGTGCGCTGAGTTGAGGCTGTCGACGAAGGCGGCGTCGAGCCCGACCCGGGTCTCGTGGGTCGGGTCGAGCGAGCACGAGCCGCCCTGCCCCGGGCGCAGGCAGGTGAAGTTGACCTGGTAGCGGATGAGGCGATCGGCCACCGCGACCGGCGCGTCCCAGCTGGCCGGGTCGGCCCCGGGCAGGCCGGGACGCAGCGCGGTCCACGCCGCGTCGGCGGTGCGCAGCACCAGGTCCGCCACCGCCGGGGTCGTCGTCGCCGCCGGGTCGAGCGCGAAGTCCTTGAGCATCCACGCCGCGCCGCCCTGCCCGCCGCCGTAGCGGCAGGCCACCACCGGGCTGGCCTGCCAGCGCGCGAGCTGCGCGAGGGTGGTGATCATCGTTGCCGCCACCTGGGCCCGCACGTCGCGGGTGCGCAGGTGGCCGCCGGCGGCCAGCCACGCGGTCAGGCCCAGCCGCAGGCGCGCGGCGCGCTGCCCGCGATCGACCGGCTCGGCCGTGACGTCGCCCGGGTCGGCGCCGACCCCGCGCCCGGCCAGGTACACCAGCAGGTCGTGCAGCAGGCGGGCCGCGTCCTGCTGATCGTCGACGTGCATGGCGTGGATCGCCGCCGGCGTGACCGCGGCGCCGCCGGGCGGCAGCAGCTCGGCCAGGCGCTGCCGCACGCGCAGGCTGCGGTAGGTGTCGCCGTTGCCGGCCAGCCCGCTGTACACCACGCCGTCGAACCACGACCCGACCGGCAGGTGATTGCCGGAGAACAGATAGCCGGCCGGCGGGTCGACCAGGTGTGGGCTCCACGCCGCCGGCAGCAGCGTGGTCCACACCGCGGCGGCGGTGCTGCCGTCGATCGGAAAGCGGCCGGTCAGGTCGCGCCCACCCCGGCTGATCCGGACCCGGTCGGGGATACGCAGCAGCGCGTGGTAGGCGACGTGGCCCGGGTCGGCCGGATCGGCGCCGGCGTCGACGCCGGCGTACAGCGCGTTGACGCCGGGGCTGACCCAGTGCGCGAGCGCGGCCTGGTACGTCGCCAGCGAGGTGGCGCGCATGGCCTCGAGGCCGGCGACGATCGAGTGGCTGCTCGGGTCGGCCTGCTCGACCAGGCGGGCCGCGAAGCTGACGCCGACCGGGCCGCCGGTGAGGATGCCGTCGACGATCGGCCCGAACTCGGTCCGGCGCACGGTCAGCGGCACCACCTCGCCGTGGCGCACCAGGATGCTCTCGTCGTGGCTGGTGATGGCCCGCGCCACGTCATCGACGAGGTAGCTGGTGCCGTCAGGGCTCAGGCGCAGCCGCACCAGGTCGCCGTTGTCGGCGCCACCGGCGGTCACCGTCTGCGCCAGGTGCTGGTTCCAGAACACCAGCATGCCAGGCGCGCCGGCCAGGCCGACCCCGCGTACGTCGACGCCGTCGGCGAACAGGTGCGCCTCGTACCAGGTCGATGGCGCCTCCAGCGTGAGCTGCGGCTCGCCGACCAGCACCGGCTTGCCGGTGGTGGTGCGCGTGCCGGCGACGACCCAGCCGTGGCTGGCCTTGATCACCACGTCGGGCCGCACCACCGCCCCCGGCGGCGCGACCTTGACCATCTGCCCCGATCCGGGCGGCCACTCGGCGTGAGGCGGGACGACCGCCGCGTCCTCGTCGATGGGCAGCTCACACGGCGGGGTCGGCGCGCACGCGCCGCCGCTGGCGCACACGTAGGCGTCGAGCTCGGCCTGCAGCGCGCCGCGAGCGGAGGTGAAGTGGTAGCCGACCCAGTCCCACGCCAGCAGCGAGTCGGCCGGGGTCCACGGCTCGGGCGGCGCGTCGCCCAGGCCGAGCGCCTGCAGCGCCGGCGCGACGACGGCGCCGGGGTCGGCCAGGTACGCGTTGACGCCATCGGCGTAGGCGGCCAGCAGCGCCGGCACGTCACCGGGCAACGCCGGCGCGACGGCCTCGGCGTGGCTGGCGTAGCCGAGCGTCCGCACCGCGCGGTCGCTGTCGATCAGGCGCGCGTTGAAGGCGTCGGCGGCCGGGGTGCCGCCCGGCACGGCGAACAGCTCGGCCAGGCGGCCGCGCATGGTCGCCCGCCGCAGCACCATCTGGAACAGGCGGTCGTGGGCGCTGGCGAAGCCCAGCCCGAACATCGCCCGCTGCATCGACGCGGCGTACAGGTGCGGCACGCCGCGCGCGTCGCGCACCAGGTCGACCCCGGTCGCCGGCCCGGCGGCGTCGACGAGGTCACCGGCGGCGTCGGCCGCCCCGCTCGGGTCCGGGTCGCCACCGCAGGCGGCACCGACGAGCAGGCAGGACAGGCACGACAGGCAGGACAGCAGCCGGCGCCGGCGGCGCAGACGAGGGTGCAGCATGGGACCTCCGCGCGGTCCTGACGCAAGCGCCGGGCCGGGCCGCAACCCCTCGCCGGGCCGGGCCCAAGCCGGCGCCGCTGGTACCCCGAGGGACCACCCGGGCCCGCGCGGCCGCCCGAGCTGGCACCTCGAGGGCCCACCCGGCGAACCGCGGTTCGAGCCTCAGCGCGCCTGCTCGTCGATGCGCTCGCGGACGGTGGCGAGGATCGACAGCGGGTCCCCACCGAGGCCGTCCCACTCGATCCGGTCGTCGGCGCCCGTCATCCGCCCGTTGGTGAGGGCGCTCAGGGCAGCCGGCGTGAGCGCCGCCTCGACCGGCAGCGGATCGTCCCAGCGGACGATCACCCGGTCGCGCTCCTGCTCGACGATGGCGACGATCGACCGGCCGTCATCCGGGGCCCAGGCCTGGACGATCCGACCCGGCGCGGCCAGCAGGCGCCGGGTCGCGGTCACGGGGTCGAACTCGCGCCCGCCGTTGAGGTCGTCGATGATGACGCCGTTTGGTCCCACGCCCTTGGTGAAGGGCGCCGGGTGCTGGCTGACCACGTGGGCGTCGGCGTCCACCACGACCAGCCCACCCTTCACCACGACCCACGCGCCGTCTGGCCGCGGCAGGACCGAATGGATCCCATCGCCAATGGTGAGCGTCCGGGCCGGCTGGCCGGGCCGGACCGCCCACAGCTGCCGCTGACCGGGGACGTGCGCCCACCACGACGTGGCACCAACGGCCCCATCGACGACGACGTACTGCTGCTGGATCCCGAGGTCGAGCTCGGTCAGGCCGGTCTCGCCGACCGCGAAGAACCGGTCGGGCAGGTCTTGCTGGGCCAGCGCCACCAGGGGCCGGCCGGCGACGAGGTGCAGCTGCATGATGAAGCGGCCATCCGCGCGCGCCGGCAGCTGCCCCAGTCGGATCGCCGCGTCGTCGTCGGCGGCGGCCGGCCGCGACCACACCACCCCGGCCGGGTCGACGTGGAAGATGGTCTGGTCGTGGATGACGACGTGCGCCGCCCTGGACACCGGGGCGAGCGGGCGCCCGGAGGCGCGGTCCCATCGCGCCAGCTGCGAAGCCCCGGTCCAGCTGTAGGTCGCCGCCACCGGCCCCACGAGCACCCCCCACAGGATCGGCGCGCCGTCGGTGGTCAACTCCCGGTCCTGGCCGGTGGCAAAGTCGAGGACGTGTAACGTCTTCGGCCGGGTGGTACCGAGGTCGACCGGATCGCCAGGGCCGGGCACCGCGTACAGCGCGCTCTTGGCGTCGGCGGCGAGCACCTGGGTGTCGGCCGGTACCTGCCACTGCTGCGTGGTGATCGCCGCAAGATCGATCAGCGAGACGGTGCCGTCGCTGCCGCCGAGCGCCGCCCTACGCCCGTCCGGGGCCACCCCGACGCGCGTCACCAGGACCGTCCGGCGCGGCAGGACGGTGATGGCGGCGCCCCGCACCAGCGCCAGCTGCCCACCATCGGTGGCCAGCAGCGCACCCCCGTCGTAGCCGTAGATGTGGTCGATGAACACGCCGGGCCCGAGCTCGTCCACCAACCAGCTCGAGCGCACGCTGTCGCCTTCGAACTGCACGAAGCCCTGGCCGTCGCTGATCCAGCCGTGCAGGGTCTCGCCGACGTACTCGAGGTTGCGCAGGCCACGCGCGGGCCAGCGGATGGTGCGAAGCCGGCGCCCGGTCGCCACCTCCCACTCGCCGATCTCGTCGAGGCCGACCCCGGCCGCCACCCTCTGCCCGTCCGCCGACAGGCTGACCAGGCCGCTCAGGGTCGGGCGCTCCGGCGGCTGCACCGGGGGCACCTGACCCGCCTGGCTGGTGGTCTCCAGTACCAGGAATTCGGAGCTGGAGAGGATCACGACCCGGCCTTCATTGGCCGCCATCACCCGCACGCCGCTCGTGAACCAGGGCACCCGGACCAGGTCCGGTCCGTAGCTGACCAGCGCGCCCTCCTCCGAACGCACGAACAGGCGGTCGCCCAGCACCGCGACCTGCTTGGCCGCCGGCTCGTCGAGCAACCGGACGTCGCCGGTCGGGAGGTCGAGCAGCCCGAGCTCGGAGCGTTTGCCGGAGCCGGCGTTCACGAACACCAGCGTGCGGGCGTCCCGCCACAACAGCTCGGTGGCGTGTCGCATCGCCAGCACCCGGGTCGCGCCGGTCGCCACCTCGTGCAGCTTGATGGCCGATCCGGCCGACGCCAGCCAGCGGCCGTCGGGCGAGAACGCCAGCCCGGTGATGAAGTCGTGGTGGCGGTCGATCACCCGGTCGACGCCCTGCGCCACCGCGGCGCGGGTGATGGCCTGGGCCACCGGCCACAGCGGCGACGCCGCCCGCAGGTCCCGCAGCACGGCCACCGCGCTGGTGCCGTCACGCTCGAGCAAGCCGCGGGCGCGCTCGACCAGCTGCTCGTCGGCGCGCGCCGTCGCCACCGCCTCGGCCCGGCGGGCGCGGTCGCGATCGGCCACGACCCGCCGCAGCGCGACCACGGCCACCGTCGCCACCACCACCAGCGCCACCGCCGCCACCGCCACCGCGGCGCGGTGCCGGCGCAGCCAGCGCCCCAGCAGCTCGCGCGAGGTGTACGCGTGTGCGGCCACCAGCTGGCCGGCCAGGAACCGGCGCAGGTCGACCGCCAGCTCGCCCGCGCTGGCGTAGCGGGCGCCAGGCTCGGCC
The DNA here is from genome assembly GCA_018058095.1 of Kofleriaceae bacterium. GTDB lineage: Bacteria > Myxococcota_A > Polyangia > Haliangiales > Haliangiaceae > JABFXX01. Next base: position 139,543 of record JAGPCO010000003.1, on the reverse strand, counting down.
GCCAGGGCCTTGCGCAGGATGGCGGTCAGCGCCGGCGGCACCTCGGGCGGAATCAGCGCGAGGTCCGGCAGCGTCCCGCTGGCGGCGTGTTCGATGGCCGAGGTCGGCTGGGTCGTGGCGAATGGCGTCACCCCGGTCAACACGTGGTACAGGGTCGCGCCGAGCGAGTACACGTCGGACGGCGGGCCGGCCGCCTCGCCGCGCGCCTGCTCGGGCGCCAGGAAGCCGGGCGTCCCGACCGCGGCGCCGAACCGGGTCTGGTGCACGTGCCCGGCCACCACCGCCGCCGCCGTCGCCGCCGGTTCGACCGCCTCGACCTCGAGCGCGATGCCCCAGTCGATGAGCAGGGTCTCGCCATACGCGCCGAGCAGGATGTTCCACGGCTTGATGTCGCGGTGGACGATGCCCTGGGCGTGGGCGTAGGCGGCGGCGTCGACGGCCCCGAGCAGGGCCGGGACCAGCGCCAGCCGCGCGGCCGCGCTGGTGGCCGCCGCGACCCGGATGGCCAGCGCCTCGCCGTCGATCTTGCGCATGACGTAGAACGGATGGCCGTCGTCGTCCTGGCCGACGTCGAGGACGGGGACGATGTTGGGGTGCTGCAGGCGCGCCGTGATGCGCACCTCACGCTCGAACAGCGCGAGGTCGGTCGGCGCCACCGCCAGCGAGTGCTTGATCGCGACGCGGCGGTCGAGCGCACGATCGATGGCCTCGACCACCCGCCCCATGCCGCCCCGCCCGAGCTCGATGGTCTCGACGAAGCGCCGACCCGCCAGCGCGACCCCCGGCTGCGCCGCCGCCAGGTCGAGCGCCGACGGCTGCGCCGGCACCGTGACCGCGGCGCCGATGGCAGCGCCGCGGGCGTCGACGGTGTTGGCCATCCAGCGCGCGGCCCCAGGCGGCTGCGCCGGCGCGGTCGGCGCCGCGGCGCGGGCCCGAGCCGCCTCCTGCGCCGCCTCCTCTTCCTCGCTGTGGGCCATGGGCTCCACCCCCGCGGGCGGCCGTGGCAGCGTACTGCACCTGCCCGCGTCAACGCGAGAACGAGGCAACCCACAGGAACAGGTGGGGCTCGACCTGGTCCCAGGTCCAGGTCACGTCCTCGCCGGCGCTGGGGTTCGCCCCGGTGTTGGCGCCCAGATGGCGCCAGCGGCCCTTGCCGCCGGGCAGCAAGGCGCGCTTGCCGTACGGGTCATCGACGACGACGCCGTCGGCTTGCACCGCCTGCACGCGCACGATGTGGCCGGTGATCGAGCACATGACCGAGCGGCCGGCCGCCAGCGCCGCGCCGACGGTGCCGGTCCACCAGGTCCGATCGCGCGCGCCGCCCCACGACAGCATGTCGACCTCGGCTCCGAGGGCGCGCGCGACGGCGCTCCAGCCCTTCGGATCGGTCCGGGCCGCGAAGCCGCGCTCTTGCCTGACCCGCTCGAGGGCGTCTTCGTACTGCATGGCCGGATGAGGATTCGGGATGCCGAGGTACTGGAGGCACATCGCCAGCGAGGTCAGGTTACACATCGTCCCGGACGGGGCCTCGATCCGGGCGCCGTGTAAGGTCGCCTGGTTGTCGCGCTGGTTGGCGTACACCACCTTGCCCTGCAGGGCGCGATACAGCGCCGGGCGCGTGGCGCGCGGCTCGGCGGCGATGAGCCGGCGAGCCAGGGCGAGCTCGGCGGCGCTCAGCCGGCCTCGGGCCATCAGCGAGGCCAGATCACCCGCCGCCTGGGTGACCTCGTCCTGGGCCGCCACCCCGCCCCCCGCGAGCTCGGCCCCGGCCACACCGTCGTCGGCCGCCAGCTCCACACCCAGGCCAGCGCCGGCCTCGACCTGGCCTTCGAGGTCGACCTCGGCGGTGACGGAGGCGGCGTCGCCTCCCGGTGCGGGTAGGCCGTGCGCCAGGTGTTGCTCGGTCACGCGGCCGACCTCGATCAGCCCGTCGGGGCGCCGCATGAAGCCCCGCTGGAAGCCGACGATCGCGCCGATGGTCCTGGGTCCGACCTTGTGGTCGATCGGCCCGGGGTCGTGCCCCCTCGCCGCCAGCGCGCGCTGGATGACCCCGACGTCGTGGTGATGGTTGCGCCCGGATCGGCCGACGCTGCCGGCGATGAGGTGCCCCGGCCCGACCGGGGTCAGCTCGGACACGCTGACGTCGACCGAGAACGTCCCCTCGACCGCGGCCCCAGCCTCGAGCTCACCACCCAGGCTGGCCCCGGCGCCCGCGCCCTCGCTGGCGACGACCTCGCCGCCCCCGATCGGCTCGAGCTGGTCGAGCTGATCGAGCCCGCCGCCGCCGTCGCCCTTCCCGCCGGCGAAGGCGGCGCGAGCCCGCTCCAGCGCGGTCTTCGTCTTGACGCCAGACCCTGCCTTGGCCGAGTTGACCCCGGGCGCCTGGTAGAAGCTGAGGCGCCCGTTGGAGATCAGCCCACCACGCTTGGCCGAGATCCGACGTCCAGCCGGCACCTCGATCGACGCCCACTCCTTGGCCGCGGCGTAGGTCGCGTCCTCCGAGGTGCCGACGCCGCGGGTGATGTACGCGCCGATCTCCGGCCGCTTCTTGCCGATCAGGTATTGCACGAAGATCTTCTCCTGCAGCGCCGGGGTGAAGCGCTCGGAGCCGGTCAGGCCGAGGTGGGCCTTGGCGGCGCGCAGGGTGTCGGTGATCACCTGGTACTTGCCGGCGGCGAAGATGCGACGGGCATCGCGCCCGGTCAGGCTGTCGCTGCTGGCCAGGATCTGGTCCACCGTGAAGGCCGACAGGTCCTTGACGCCGGAGTGCAGCACCCGGCCCGCCTTGCCGCCAGCCCCGGTCGCCTTGTTGCCGGCGTTGTAGGCGTCGTAGCCCCCGCGCGCGCTCTCGCCCTCGGCGATGACCTCGCCCAGCTCGAGCAACGTCTTCTTCTCGGTCGCGGTGTCGGGGTCAGCCATGGTGCCTCCTCGTCAGGTTGGTAGGTTGCCCAGCTCGGTCCACTCGAGCGCGGCCGCGCGCACGAGCGTGTCGTGGTCGATCTCGCCGCCGCGCTCGGCCGCCATGAAGGCGGCGCGGACCACCGCGTTCTTGATGTGGCCGCCCGCCAGCTCGTACCGCTCCGCCACCTCGGTCAGATCGACGTCGGTGGAGAGCGGGGCCCGGGCCGGGATCATCGACCGCCACAGCAGCTCTCGCTCGGCCGCATCCGGCGCGCTGAACTCGATGCGATAACGCAGGCGGCGCAGGAAGGCCTCGTCGATCCCGGTCCGGGCGTTGGTGGTCAGCAGGACCACGCCCGGGTGCTGCTCGAGGCGCTGCAGCAGGAAGTTGACCTGGAGGTTGGCGGTGCGGTCGTTGCTGCTCTTGACCTCGGTCCGCCGCGCGAAGAGCGCGTCGGCCTCGTCGAACAGCAGCACCGCCCCGACCCGCTCGGCCTCGTCGAACACCAGGCCCAGGTTCTTCTCGGTCTCGCCCAGCCACTTGGACACGATCTTCGACAGGTCGATCCGGAACAGCTCGAGCCCGAGCTCCTGGGCGATGAGCGACGCCGCCATGGTCTTGCCGGTGCCGGGGGGCCCGGCCAGCAGCGCGCTGACGGCCCGGCCGTACGGCAGGATGGCGCCGAAGCCCCAGCCGTCGAGGACGAGCGCGCGGTGCTCGACCGCGGCCACGATCTCGCGCAACCGCGCGCGCACCTCGTCGCGCACCACCAGGTCGGCCCAGGTCAACGACGTGGTGACCACGCTCGCGACCTCACCCAGGCGGTGGCGCAGGCGATCACGCGCGGCCTGCTCGAGGCCGGCGCGGCCGAGCTCGCCCCGGCCGCGCGCCCGCCCCAGCGCCAGCTGCGCCGCCTCGCGGATCTCGCCGGCCGGAAGCGGACACCGGGCGACCACCGCGTCGAGGTCCAGGCCCAGGCCGGCCGGGCCCAGGTGGCGCCGCCACAGGTCCCGCTGCTCGTCCGCGTCGGGCCCGGCCAGCTCGATCACCTCGGGCGCACGGAGCCGACGAGCCAGGTCGGCGGAGCGGGTGATCAACACGGCGCCGCCGACCCCGGCCAGGTCGAGCACGGCCCGCTGGACCTGGACCGGCGCCGTGGTGAGGCCGTCCTCGACGCGCAGCACCAGCACGTCGCCGAGGCGGCGCGCCTCCCGAGTCAGGGCCCGCAACGAGCGCAAGGCGGGTTCGGGTGAGGCGCCGTGCGGCCCGACGATCAGGCTCAGCTCGGCCAGCACCACCTGCCGACCCAGCCGCGCCGCTGCGGCCGCGACCGCGGTGGCCTTGCCGACACCCGCCGCCCCGACCACGACGAGGGGCCGCCGCCCATCCGCCAGGGCCGCGTCGAGCGCGGGCTCGCGCCGGGCGGTGGCCACCACCTGGTCGGGGCCGACGCGGGTCGCGACGCCGGCCAGGTCGGAGTCGAAGCCCTCCTCGCCCCGAAGGGCCGCGACGATGCAGCCGGGCACGTAGACCCGCCGTTGCAGCAGCGGCGCCTCGCGCGCCCAGCCCGGCCCGGTCACCAGCTCGACCAGGTCGCCGCGGCGCAGGGGGCCGTCCGCCGCGAGCAAGCCCAGCAGGCACGGACCGTCGCCCTCGTCGAGGGCGAGCAGCTCGATCAGCTGGTGGACCCGGCGCTCGGGTTCGTCGCCGCCAGCGTGCACCTGCCAGCGCATGGCGAGGTCGACGTCGAGCCCTGGCACGGCCGCCGCCACCAGCAGGCGCACGCTGGCGCCGTCGAGCTCGAAGCGGGACGCCAGCGTCACGATCGGCAGGTCCACCCCGACGGCGGCCGCCTCGGCCTCCTGCTCGGCCAGCGCATCGTCGACGGCGATGACCGCGGCGCGAGCCCGCGCCGCCGCGTCGGCCTGCCCCGCCGCCCGCGCGTCGGCCAGGTCGAGCCCGAGCGCGATCCGCGTCAGGTGGGTGAGCAGGTGGAGCTGCCCGCGCTCCTCGGTCACGGCGTGGCTCGCACCGCGTCGCGTCGGCGCGCGTCGAGCAGGATCGACAGGAGCCGGCCGCGGCGCTCGGCGGTCAGGCGCTGGAACCGCGTCGCCAGCTCGTCGGCCGCGACCGGGTTGGCCAGGCGCCGGTGCAGCGCGCGCGCCTCGGCCAGCGGCAGGGTCGCCAGCAGCGCGGCCAGGTCATCCTCCTTGCGCCGGAAGGTGGCGTCGATGGTCTCTCCCGGGACGGCCGGGCGCGCCAGGACCTCCAGCAGCGCCCGCTCGGTCGCGCTGGGCGCGGCCGGAACGACCGGACCAGGCGACCTGGGCGGCGGCGACCCACCGATCGGGCGAGCGCCGGCGAGCGCGGCCGGTCGGATCGGCGTCGCGGCCTCGACCAGGCGCAGCTCGCTCAGCGCCTTGATGGCGGCGCGCAGGAGGGCGTCGTGCGCCGGTGTCGGCTGGTACGCCGCCCGCGCCGCCGAGACCATGGTGCGGAGGCAGTCACCGAGCTCGAGTGCCTTCATGCCGGCGGGATTGAGCAACCCTCGCGCCAGGCGCAAGTCCTCGGATCGGCTCGGCGCTCGTCCGCTCTCGCACCCGGTGAGCGACACCTCGTCGCCTGCCGGGCGACAGCTTCGAACCGCCGGGAGCAGGCCGAGCAGAACGCCGTTGCGCGGCGCCTGCTAGCGCAGGCCGTGACGGCGCAGGAGGCGGTGCAGGTAGGCGCGGTTGACGCCGGCCGCACGCGCGGCCTGGGCCACGTTGCCATCGCAGCGCTCGACCAGCGCGGCGACGTAGGCGGCCTCGAACACCTCGATCGCCTGCTTCCGCGCGATCTCGTACGGCAGGCTGGCGTCGACCGCGCCGGCCGGGTGCGGCGGAACCTGCTCGGTCGGTCGCAGGCGCTCGCCGAACACCACGCACTGCTCGAGGTGGTTGCGCAGCTGACGCACGTTGCCGGGCCACGGCGCCGCCGCCAGCTCGGCCAGGAAGGCCGGCTCGGTCAGGGTCGCGCGCGCCTCGGCGCTGGCGCCGAGGCGATCGAGCAGGTGCGCCACCAGCAGCGGCAGGTCGCCGGTCCGGGCCCGCAGCGGCGGCAGCTCGACCCGGACCACGGCCAGGCGGTAGTACAGGTCGGGTCGGAAGGTGCCGCGGTTGACCTCGCTGCGCAGGTCGCGGTTGGTCGCGGCGACGATCCGCAGGTCACAGGCGATGGTGTCGCGTCCGCCGACGCGGCGGATCTCGCGCGCCTCCAGCGCGCGCAGCAGCTTGGGCTGCAGCTCCATCGGCAGCTCGCCGATCTCGTCGAGGAACAGGGTGCCGCCCGAGGCGTCCTCGAACGCGCCGATGCGACGGGTGGTGGCGCCGGTGAAGGCGCCGACCTCGTGCCCGAACAGCTCGCTCTCGAGCAGGTTGGCCGGGATGGCGCCGCAGTCGATCACCACGAACTTGCCGGTCCTGGCCCGGGCGCTGGCCTCGTGCAGCGACTCCGCCACGCCCTCCTTGCCGGTCCCGGTCTCACCCTCGACCAGCACCGTGGCGTCGGACGCGGCGATCTTCTCCAGCTGGTGAAACAGCTCGCGCATGCGCGGGCTGGCCCCGACCAGCGACCCGAACGCCTCGCGGTCGGACGCGTCGAGCTGGGCCTGGGCCGCGTCGACGTCGATCCGGACCTGCGACTGGCCCAGCACCAGGGTGGTGCCGCCGCCGATCGTGCCCTCGCCGATGGTGGCGCCGCCGACCCAGGTGCCGTTGCGGCTGCCGAGGTCGCGCAGGCGCAGGCGGTCGCCGGCGATGGTCAGCTCGCAGTGGAAGCGCGACACGGTCGGGTCGTCGAGCACCAGGTCGCTCGACGGGTGCGAGCCGAGGGCGCAGCGCTCGGCCGCCTCGGCCCAGGTCCGGCCCTGGGCCGGCCCGGCGGTGACCACGACGCGGAAGCGGCGGATGACCCGGCCCGGGCCGGTGCTGGTGGGACGGGTGACGAACGGCTGCGACACGGCGACCGACGGTACCACCACGCCCGCGACGAGGGCGCGCCGCCTGGCCCGGGCCGGCCGGTGACGGGCCTTGGCTACGCCGGCGGCGCGCCGTCGGCCGGCGGCGCGCCGTCGGCTGGCTTCTCGGCGTGGCGGTAGATGAGATCCATCTGCGGGCCGTGTTCACCCTTGCTGTGATCGCCGCGGTCGGTCGGCTTGACCCCAGGCGGCACCTGCCACGGCACCTCGAGGTTGGGGTAGCCGCGCACGGCCTCGTACATGTACCGGGCCCACAGCGGCACCACGGTCATGAACGCGGCGTCGAGCTTGCCGAGCGCGCGCTGCTTGTGCTCGTCGCCCAGCCACACCGCCGACACGAAGCGCGAGGTGAACGCCACGAACGAGGTGTCGTGGGTGTCGCTCGAGGTGCCGGTCTTGCCGGCGGCGTGCAGCTCGGTGTTGCGCAGGGTCTTGGTGAAGCCGAACTTGACCATCTGCCCGAGCAGCTTGGTGGTGAGGAACGCGGTCCGCGCGGGGATGGCGCGCGGGGCGGACACCCCGGCCAGCGCGGCCTGGCGGTCGAACCGGTCGGCCCAGCCCAGGTACGGGTCGGCCGGCACGGTGTTGTCCTCGAGCGTGTTGCCGTCGCGGTCGAGCACCCGTCGCACCGTGACCCACGACCTGGGGTCGTCGGCACGCGGGAACCACTCGCCGCCGCGCGCGAACAGCGCGAAGGCCCGGGCCAGCTCGTCGAGCCGGGTGCACGACGCGCCCAGCGCCAGCGCGTCGTCGGCGAAGATCTTGGTGGTGAAGCCGAGCCGGCGGGCCCACTCCTCGACGTTCTTGGCGCCGACCCGCTTGAAGATGTCGACCGACGGGATGTTCTTGGAGAACACCATGGCGTACTCGAGCGTGACGTCGCCGTCGAGCGTGTCGTTGAGGTTGGTCGGCGTCCACTCGAGGCCGGTCACCGGATCGACGATCTTGACCGGCACGTCGTTGAGCACGGTGTCGAAGCCGTAGCCCTGATCGAGCGCGAGCGAGTAGTAGATGGGCTTGTAGGTCGAGCCCGGCTGCCGGCACGCCTGCACCGCCCGGTTGAACTGGCTGCGGTCGTAGTCGTAGCCGCCGACCATGGTCGTGACGTAGCCGGTGCGGTGGTCGGCGGTGAAGATCGCGCCCTGTGGATGCGGCACCTGCTCGAGCTGGACCACGTCGGGGTTGCGCTCGTCCCACGCCTGGTCGTCCTCGTGCACGCGCCAGGCCGGGTTGTGGGCGTCGGGCAGGTGCCACTCGCGGTACCGGCCACGCACGTGGCTCTCGCGGCTGACCCAGACGACGTCGCCGGCGCGCAGCGCCGAGGTCGCGCTACCGATGAGCACGTCGTTGACGGCGTTGCCGGCCTGCCAGCGCGAGGCCCAGTTCATGTTGCGCAGCGGCAGCTTGAGCTGGCGATCACCGACCCGCACGTCGGCGCCGTCGCCGCGGACCCGGTCGACCACCGCCAGGTAGCGCTTGCCGAGGGCCAGCGGCGTGGCGCCGGCGCCGTACAGCGCGCGCTGCCGCTCGATCACCAGCTGCTTGCCGGCCTCGTCGACGTGCCACTCCGGGCCGCGCCAGCCCTGCCGCTTGTCCTGGTGGCGGGTGCCGTAGTCGACGTTGTCGTACGCCGCGGCCTCGAACACCGGCTCGGCCGCGGTCTCGATGGTGAGCCCGCCGGCCAGCAGCGCCTCCTCGCCGAGCTTGTCGGCGACGTAGCCCTGCGCGTGCTGGGCGTAGTACGGCATGCGGTTGGGGAACACGTCCTGGTACGGCCGCAGCGCCAGCGGCTCGGCCCGGGCCGCGGCCACGTCGGCGGCGCTGGCGAAGCCGTGCCGCTGCATCTTGTCGAGCACGACGTCGCGCCGCTTGAGCGCCAGCTCGGGGGCGCGCAGCGGCGAGTACGCCGACGGCGCCTTGGCCAGGCCGGCGATGAGCGCGGCCTCGGCCAGGGTCAGCTCGCTCAGCTCCTTCTGGAAGTATCGATGGGCCGCCGCCGTCACGCCCCAGGCCCGGGCCCCGAGGTAGATGTGGTTGAGGTACAGCGACAGGATCGCCCGCTTGGAGTAGGTCGCCTCCAGCCGGCGCGCCAGCACCGCCTCGATGGCCTTGCGCCAGATCGACTTCTCGTCGGTCAGGAACTGCTTGGCCAGCTGCTGGGTGATGGTCGAGCCGCCCTGCGCGAACTCGCCCTCGGTCACGTTGGCCCACACCGCGCGGGCGATGCCCTTGTAGTACAGGCCGCCGTGCTTCCAGAAGTCGTGGTCCTCGACAGCGAGGAAGGCGTCGACCAGCCGCTTGGGGATGCGCTCGAACGGGGTCAGCTCGCGGTACTCGCGCGCGAACTCGCCGAGCAGCGTGCCGTCGGCGGCGAACATGCGGGTGATGCCCGGCGCCTCCTTGGCGTAGGCGCGGAAGTCGGGCGCGGGCGGGGTGTGGTCGACGACCTCGCGCCGGAACCGGATCCGCCCGTACACGAACACCGCGGCGACGATGAAGATGGCGGCGAACAGGTACAGCTTGGCCAGCCAGTACAGGACGCCCCCGTGGGTCGGGTTGGCGACGACGACCTTGGGCTTGCCGCTGGCGCTCACGAGCCGGGCACAGTACCGACGGGTCCTGGGCGGAGCAAGGTGATCGTCGACGGGCCGGCGCCGCCTCCACCTGCCGCCACGGGTGACTCCGCGCTATGGTCCGGCCGTGGCGAAGTACCCGTGGATCGGCCTACTTGGCGGCGTCGCCGCCGCCGGCGCGGCGCTGTGGATCAGCCGGGGCAAGGCCTCGGATCCGCCCGCGCCCCCCACCGCGCCGGCGATCACCCGCGACGCCGATGCAGCGGCCTCGCCGACCCCGACCCCGAGCTCGACCGCGGTCGGGTCCGGACCCGAGCTGCCGCCGCCACCTCCGGCCCCCTCGGCAGACGCGCCGGCCGGCGCATACACCGTGACCGCGGCCGGCAGCGGCGCCGTGCTCGACGTGGCCGATCACTTCGCCAGCGAGGCGCGGGAGCCGGCCCGGGCCGAGCCGCTCGAGCGCGAGCTGCGGACCCGGCTGCGCGGCCTGCCGCGCGGCGTGCGCGCCAGCATCGTCGAGTGCCGGCAGACCCTGTGCCGGCTCCGCCTCGACGCCGAGCCCGGCGCCCCGGCGGCGATGAACGACGCGCTCAACTTCCTCGAGACCGAACCCGGCCTGGCCGGCATGACCGGCGACATGGTGATCAAGACCGCCGCCGTCGCCACCGACGCCGACGGCGGCGCGGTGCCGACCGCGCTCGAGATCTACGCGACCCTCGACGACTGAGACCTCAGCGGGCCGGCGCCGGCATCACCACCGGCAGGGTGGCGGGTGCGGTCCGGCTCGCGCTCACGGACGGGCCTGGTGCCGGCGCCGTCACCACGCCGGGCAGCAGCGTCGGGAAGGTGGCGCCGGTGCGCGGGTCGATCAGCGTGGTGGCGTCCCGGTAGACCCGGGCGGTGCGGTGCAGGCGCACGAGCGCCTGCAGGTGCGGCAGCGCCTGGTAGCGCTCGGGCCAGTGCGCCTGCAGGACTGCCCGCACGGCGCGGGCGTGGCGCGAGCTGACGCCGGGCAGGACGTGGTGCTCGACGTGGTAGCCGAAGCCCAGCGTCAGCAGCTCGACCCAGCGCGGCCCGGTCACGCTGAGCGAGGCCAGCAGCGGATCGTTGCGCTCGGCCAGCGGCGACAGGCCGTGGTTGGTGAGGATGAAGGCCATCACGATCGTGTTGGCGATGATCAGCGGCAGCACGAACACCAGCACGAACGCCCCGCCACCGACGACCAGCGCCAGCGTGGTCCACAACGCGACCCCGAGCGCGGTCTCGGCCAGGGCCAGGCGGTGCGCCCGGGCCGGCAGGAAGCCGCGCCGGCGCGACGACAGCAGGATCTGCACGCTCTGCCCGGTGAAGCCGAACGCCAGGCTGAGGAGGCCACGCCAGCGCCCGCCGCCGAGCGCGAACCAGTCCATGAAGCGGCGCACGCTCGGGTTGGCGCGATAGGTCGCCAGGGTCGGGTACTGGTCCGGGTCCTGGCCGTCGACGTTGGTGTGGGCGTGGTGGATCTGGTTGTGCCAGGCCTCCCACAGCCGCGGCGACATCGTGAACGGCAGGAAGGTGATCCAGCCGAGCACGCGCCGGGTCCGGCGGCCGCCGGCGATCGAGCCGTGCAGCAGCTCGTGACCGATGAAGGTCAGGCCGGCGAAGGCCACGCCGTTGACCACCACCAGCGCGGCGGCGACCGGCCAGCCGCCAAGGCCAGTGGCGATCGCGAAGGTGGCGGCGGCGATCACCACCAGGTACGTCGGGATGAGGGCCAGCCGCCCGGGCGCCCGCGCCAGCGCCGACGCCGGTAGCGCCGCCCGCACCACGTGGGTGTAGGTCGAGGCCGGCAGCGCCGTGGGCGCGACCACCTCACCGGGCGGTGCGGGACAGGGGCCAGGACCTGGCTGCGGGGAGGTGGGCATGCCTCCACAGTGGGCGCTCGGCGCCGGCCGCGCCGACAGGCGTGGGTCACCCTTGCGTCACGCCGCGGTCACGACGCCGCGGTGGGAGGTTCCGATGATGAGCCCGTCCGGTCGGCCGGAGCCGCCGGCACGGGTTCTTCAGCAGCCGGCTACGGCCGGCCGAGCTGGCGGCGCTGGCCGGCGTCGAGCACCCCGCGCGCGCCGGTCCAGGCCCGCAGCCGGGCCTTGCGGATGGTGGCCTCCTCGGCCGCCATGGCGTCGACCAGCCGATCGAGCTCGGCCTGGCGCGGCTGGTCGCGCTCCACCTCTTGCTCGAGCTGGTCGCCCAGGCGGTCGAGCCGCGTGCTGGCCGGCTCGACCAGGCGCTGCTCGGCCTCGACCAGGGCCTTGAGCTTGCCGCGCTGGTCGGGCCGCAGGTCGAGGTCGCCCAGGTCGACGTCGACGTCGAGATCCGACAGGTCGACGTCGACGTCGACGCTGCCGCGCCGGCCCGACGGCACCGGCGGCACCGGCGGCACCGGCGGCACCGGCGGCACCGGGTCGACGACGTCGACGTCGTCGACGTCGCCGAAGATCTTCACGCCGACCGCATCATCGCCGAAGGTGAAGGTGGTGCCCTGCTTGAGACCCCACAGCGCCGCGCCCTTGCCGAGATCGCGGGTCCACTTCTCGGCCAGCTTCTCGATCTGGTCGCCGTAGGTCTGCAGCTCGTCGTCGAGGCCGTCCATGGCGGCCTCCAGCTCCTGCCCCATCGACTCGAGGTTCTGCTCGAGCGCGCCGAGGTCGTCGAGCCGGAGGTGCTGGGTGCGCTTGGCGACGATGCCACGCACCTTCTCCAGCCGCTTGGTCAGCGACTTGCGCAGCGGCTTGGGCAACGACGTGTCGTTGCCGATGCCGGCCAGCGCCTCGGCCAGCTTGCCGTCGACGGTGCTGCGCACGAGGTCGCCCAGGTTGACGTCGAGGCCGCCGCTCACCACGACACGTCCCCCGCCGGTGCCGTGCTGGCGGGCGTCGCGCCGGGCCGTCTCGGCGTCGCGCCGGGCCGTCTCGGCGTCGCGCCGGGCCGTCTCGGCGTCGCGCCGGGCCGTCTCGGCGTCGCGCTCGGCCTCGGCGGCGTGGCGCTCGGCCTCGGCCTGCAGGTCGTCGAGGTCGTCAGCCCGGCCGGCTGGCGCGCTCAGGTACAGGCCGGTCGCGGCGGCCAGGGCCAGGACGAGGGCGGAGGCGACGGTGAACTTGGTGCGGAACATCAGCGAACTCCTTGCTGCTGGTCGAGCAGCCGCTGGGTCGAAGCGAAGCGTCGCTCGACCACACGCCAGGCCCGGTGCGGGCGCAGCGTGCGGTCGAGGCTGGACAGGTCGGACAGGTCGCGCACCAGGCGGGCGTCGCCGCTGGTGTCGGTGATGGGGGTGACGTCGTCGCCGGGCCGGGACCTGTCGGTCGCCGGATCCGACGCCAGGATGGGCTCGAGCGGCGGCGGCATCCGCATGGCGCCGAGCTGGCTCGACCCGGTCCCCGGGCCACGGGTCATCACCAGCGCGGCCATCGCCGCGGCGGCCATCACCGCCGCGCCGCTGCCGAGCACGCGGTTACGCCGCCGCGTCGCCAGCCGGCCACGCGCGCCGGTGGTGACCCGCGCCGCGAAGCCGGCGCCCGGCTCGAGCGCCGGTGAGGCCGTGACCGCGCTGGCCCCGGCCAGGAGGCCCGGCAGCGCGGTCAGCCGCGCACACGCCGGGCAGGTCTCGACGTGGGCGGACAGCTCGGCCAGCGGCTCGCCCACGGCCAGGCGCTCGGCCACGCGATCACACGGCGCGCTCATCGGTGCTCCTCCATCAGGTCGCGCAGGCGGGCCAGCCCGCGCACCAGGTGCGTCTTGGCGGTGGCCAGCTCGACGCCGAGCATGCTGGCCACCTCGGGCACGGGCAGATCGTGGCCGTAGCGCAGGACCAGGGCGGCGCGCTGCTGCGCCGACAGCCCGTCGAGGTGATCGATCAGCGCGGCCAGGCGCTGCCGATCCTCCAGGGCCCGGCCCGGGGTCGGCCCGGCGCCGGCGTGGACCAGGGCGGCGACGTCGTCAGCGCCGCGCTCGCTCGCCGCGGCCTCCTCCCCGGCAGCCTCGTCGCGCTCGCTGCCGCCGAAGCGGCCGAACAGGGCGCGCCGCAGCCGGCGCCGGCGCAGGGTGCGCAGGCAGGACGTGGTGACGATGCGCAGGAACCACGACGGCGCGGCGCCGTGGTCGCGCAGGTCGGCGATGTTCTCGCACGCTCTCGCCAGCGCGTCCTGCACCGCCTCCTCCGCCTCGGCCCGGTTGCGCAGGAGATCGTAGGCGATGGCGTAGCCCTTGCGAGCTGGGCCGGCCGCCAGCTCGGCCAGCAGGCGTCCGCGCGCGTCCTCGGTCGTGGTCATGGTCACCGCGACTCCGGTCCCGAACGCCCGCCCCGGGCCGGGCCCTGGATAGGTCGACATGTCACCTCGGGCAAACACTCGACGCTACAGAGCCAGGACCGGCCCGACCGGTTGACAGCCTCCTCCACGGCGGGCCCAGGGTAGCAGTGACCCCCCATGATTCCGTCCGGTTGAGCGGGCAGGCGGAGCCGAATCGTGCGATCTGCTGGAGGTTCACCAACCTGGAGATCGGCCTGGGCGGCGCGGTCGACGTCATGGCCAACACCCCGATGCGGATGGGCCGCGAGCTGCCGACGCTGGTCGAGCACAGCACCCGGCAGGACCCGATGACCGCGGTCGCCGCCGAGATTGTGCGCGAGGCCCGGCGCAGCGCGACCGCGAACAAGGAGTAGGGCTGCGACCGCACGCGACGGTCCTGCCACCAGGCGCGGCCGCGCGCCCGGGCTGACCCTCGGGCTACACTGCAGCCCATGTCGATCGATCCGCGTGGCCTGCGTCGTCCGAGCGTTGCCGTCGCCCTCACCAGCGCCGGCGTGGTCTTGCTCCTCTCCGCCTGCGGCGGCGCCGCCGCGCCGACCGTGTCCGGCCCGGTGCCGACCGCGGCTGCCACCGGCGCCGGCGCCAGCGCGGTCGCGACGCCGACGGCCGACGCGACCAGCGAGAAGATCGGCGGCATCGGCCTGGGCGACTCGATCGAGGCGGTGACCGCCGCGTTCGGTCCACCCGCGCGCAAGGGCGCGGCCGAGGAGTGGGCCGCGTCCGGCGAGTTCGTCGCTGCCTGGGAGTGGCCCGATCGCGGCCTCAAGCTCGACATGGCCGCCGGCAGCGCCGACGGTGAGCCACGGGTCGGTGGCATCACGGTCAGCGCGCCGAGCCAGCTCACCACCTCGCGCGGGGTCGGCCTGGGCGCCACCCGGGCCGAGGTCGAGAAGGTCTACGCCGCCTTCCGCACCGTCGGTCGTGAGCCCGGTGAACCCGACCCGTCGTCGGTCGACACGCTGGTGATCGGCTCGGTCTACGGCGGCACGTTCTTCTCGTTCACCGACGGCAAGCTGACCGGGATCTTCGTCGGCGCCGGCGCCGAGTAGCGCGCTGCGGGCGGGCGCCGCGCGCCTCCTTCGACGGAGATGTAGGACTCACGCCCCTCTTACAGCGGCAAGGGCATCGCCACCTCGGGTGTTAGCGTGAACGCACCACCCCGAGGTAATGCCCTTGTCATACTCCCGTCGCGTCGCCTGCTCGTCCGGCCTGTCCTCCCTGCTCCTGCTCGCCGCCGCCTGCGGTGGTGATGACGGTGGCCCGCCCATCGACGCCCCCGGCGGCGACACCACCGCCCCGGTCACCAGCGCCAGCCCCGACGGCGGCGAGGTGCGCGGCCAGGTCACGCTGACCGCCAACGAGCCGGCCACGATCTACTACAGCACCGACGGGACCGACCCGACCACGAGCAGCCCGCAGCTGGCCACCACCGGCGCCGTCACCCTGGCGGCGACGACGACCAGCCTGCGGTTCTTCGCGGTCGACGCCGCCGGCAACCAGGAGGCCATTCGCACCCTGGCCGTCGCGGTCCACCCGTACGGGCCGCGCCCGGTCGAGCGCATCCGCGCCCACGCCAGCACCAGCGGCGCCGACCTCGAGGTCGACTGGATGGCGCCGAGCGGCGCCGCCACCATCGCCGTCGTTCGCGCCCGCGGCGAGCTGACCGCCGGGCCGGTCGACCTCGAGTCGCTCGCGGTCGGCGCCAGCCTCGGCGGCGGCACCGTCGTCTACGCCGGCACCGGCACCTCGTTCGTCGATGCCGCGCCGCCGATCGGTGGCCACGTCTACACCGCCTTCGTGCAGTACGGCAACGGTGTGTGGTCGGAGGCGCGCAGCGCCGGCGCCGCCATCCGCCCGGCCCAGGACGGCTCGATCCAGTTCAACCTCACCGCGGCCACGGCGACGGTGACCCAGCCGGCCAACGTGACCCTGGCCGTCAGCAACATCACCTACAGCAGCGCGGCCGGGACGCTGGCGTTCGACCTGGCCACGACCTCCAACCTGCCCAGCCCGATCTTCGGCGCCAAGGTGGTGTTCCCCAACGTCGGCACCGGCGTCGCCGCGTTGCTCGAGGGGCAGGGCGCCACGGTCGGGCAGATGGCGGCCTTCACGCCGTACCCCGCCGGCACCGGCGTCAGCCTGGGCGCGACCGCGCTCGCCCCGGGCGCGATCCGGACCGTACGCGTGACCCTGAACAACCTGGGCGGCCTCACCACCCACACCCAGCCCATCGCGATCCACGCCGGCCGCGGCGTGTACAGCACCCGCTGGTGCGGCACGGGCGGCTCGCTCGAGCTGTCCGACCCGTCGCTGTCGGTGGCGACGCGCGGCTTCGCCGAGCTGCCCAGCTTCCGCCCGGACCAGCCCTGCCCGACGGCGATGGCCGGCAGCGTGAGCCCGGCCGGCGCCTTCGCCTTCACCGGCGCCCGCATGTTGCCGCGAGTGACCAAGTTCGACACCACCACCGGCGCCGCCGTGGCCAGCCTCGACCTCGACCTCGACAGCGCCGCCGGCTCGGTCACCGACGTCGCGCTCGACCCGAGCGGGCGCCGGCTGTGGGCCGTGCTCAACGACGGCATGCACGCGTACTCGGCCAACCGCATCGCCACCGCCTGGGACGGGCGCCGGCGCGGCAGCAACCCCAACGCGGTCTTCCTGGTCGAGATCGACCCGGCCACGCTGACCGAGGTCGGGCGGGTCGAGCTCGGCCGCGGCGACCCGCGCTTCCGCGGCCACCGCCTGGCGCTGTCGCGCGACGGGCGCCGCCTGGCCGTGGCCGTGGGCTGGCCGTACGACGAGGCCGACGTGATCAGCTCGAGCAAGGTCGCGCTGGTCGACGGCGCAACCCGCACGGTGATCGACGCCGACCCCGGCACCGCCGCGGTCGACTTGATCGACCTGCCCGACGCCGTCCGCTCGAGCGAGTGCGCGTTCTCGTGGAGCGGGGCCCGCCTGGTGTGCGGCAACAGCTGGCACGGCAACGGCACCCTCGCCGTCAACACCGACGCCATCGCCGTGGCCGATCTGACCGCCCCGACGCTGGTGATGGCCAGCATCGACGTCGAGCCGGCGACGACCAACCAGTTCCGCGCCATCGCCTTCACCGCCCTGCCCGACGGCAGCTTCTGGCTGGCCGGCGACACCAACGGCCTGGTCAAGCTGGCGGCCGACCTGTCGATCGTGCGGATCGGAACCGAGCGCATCAGCGCCCACGCCTACCTGGTGCTCGACGACGCGCCCGACCGCATCGTCGTCGTCGAGGGTGGTCGGCTGTCGGCGGTCGACCCGCTCACCGGCACCGTCAACTACCTGTCGAACGGCGGCGCGTACTCGCACCGGCCGATGGTCACGCCGTACTGACATGGCGGCCTCTCGCTGGCCCGGGCGGGCCGTCGCGGCCGCGTTGACTGCCACCCTGATCGCGTGTGGTGGGGCACCGACGGCCCCTTCGCCCGCCCCGGCGCAGCTCCTGGCCGTCGCGCGCCTCACGTCGGACGGCGCACCGGTCGCGCTGGCGCCGGTCACCGTGCATGCCGGCGCCACCGTCGACCTGTGGCCTCGTTGCACCAGCGATCGCGCCACCCTGCACGCGCGGGTCGGCGGCCGCGCCGTCCACGCCGCGTGTGGACAGCGCGCCCTCTACCGGTTCGAGGCCAGCCTCGTCGGCGACCATGCCCAGCACCAGCAGGGCCAGATCGTCGTCGCGCTGCGGCCCCGGACCGGCGGCGTCGCGCTGGCCAGCGTCTCGGGCGCGGTTGGCCTGTCCGTGGTCGAGGCGGTCGAGGCCGCACCCGCGCCGGCGGCCGGCGCCGCCGCGCCGAACCAGCCGCCGACGCTGACGGTCACCCTCGACGGCGTCGTGGTCGACGTCCCGGCCACCACGCTGGCCCAGCTCGACCGCACCCGCCACCCGCGCCTGGGCGCGCCGATGGCGTCGCTGCTTCGTGTGCTCGCCGTCCCGGCCGCACGCCGGATCGAGGTGCGCGGCGCCGACGGGTCGCACACCACGCTCGAGCCCTCCACCTTCTCACCCGGCCGCGGCCGGTGGGCGGCGATCAAGCGCAACCGGCGCGGTCAGATCCGGGTCGCCCTCGTCGACGGCAACCGGCTCGCGCGCTCGCTGCCGACGGTGGTCAGCCTCGACGTCGTCACGCGCTGATCACGTCGGCGCGTGCGCCGTCCCAGGCCCAGGCCACGGCCACGCCGATGCCATACGCCAGCAGGTCGTAGGGGTCGACCGTGGTGCCGAGCACCACGCCGTCGAGCCCGACCTGGCGCCACAGCCCGGCCTGCCCCAGCTCGAGCCCGGTCGCGATCAGCAGCGTGGCCGCCGCCCGGGCCCACGCCGGCGCCAGCCAGCGCGTGGTCCACCAGATCCAGCGCGGTGACCACGCCGCCGCCGCGACCAGGCCGAGCAGCGCGTACACCAGCATCGTCGCCGCCACGTCGCCGAGGTAGCCGCGGACCAGGCCCTGGCCAGGCCCGCGGTACCCGAGCACGGCAGCGCCCAGGCCGAGCGCCAGCCCGGCCAGGATCCACCGGCGGCGCCGGCCCGAGGTGTTCACGTCCTGGCAACGCCGCAGCCCGGTGCGCCATTTCTGCCCGGGTGGTGGCTCGGGTGTCAGATCCTCGACGGTCCCGGCCGCGCAACCCCGTGTCGCCAGGCTGGCAATGGCCGGACCACTGCTTGCAGCCTGCCGCGCCATGCCGCGCCACGTGTTTGGGTCCACCCTCCTCGCCGCCCTCACCCTGACCGCCGCCTCGACGGGGGTGCGCGCCGAGACCGAGACCGAGGCCGAGCCCGAGGCCGGCCCCAGCGACCCGATCGAGGCCCACACCACCACCACCGACCCGGCCGCGTCGCCGCCGGCCACCACCGGTCGTGCGCCCGGCCTGACCGAGCCCGAGCCGACGCTCTGCCTCGCCGCGATCCCGACCCGCGTCACCAGCGGGCGTGCCCACGCCGGCTACCGCGCCAGCGCGGCGGGCCTGGCCGAGCTCGATCGTCGTGCGCTCACGTCGTCGCTCGACCTCGCGCTCGGCCTGGCCGCCGGCCTCGACGGCGGCGGCGACGCCTGTGCCGACGCCTACGGGCTGGCGCTCGAGCTCGGGGTCAGCCCGCGCTGGGACGCCGGCTCCGATGGTGGACACGGCGGGCTCGACACCCGGGCCGATCTGTCGATGGGCCCGGGTCGCCACACCGACGCCAGCCGCGCCGTGATCGGGTGGGCTCTCACCAGCTGGGAGCTCGGCTACCGCGGCGACCTGGCGGCGCGGCCGCGCTTCGCCGACCGGGCCGACCTCGCGCGCGACCTGTTCGACCGCGTGACGCTGACCGGCGCGACCCGCATGTTCCGGGTCGAGACCGCCGACGAGTGTGATGACGACGACCCGCGTGAGCACTGCCAGCGCCCGAACCGGACGACCGCGCCGGTGTCGTTTGCCCTCGACATCGGCGTGTTCGAGGGCGCCGTCAGCACGACCTCGCAGGACACCGGCGCGGACCGGACCGAGGTCCAGGGCGGCTTCGCCTTCCTGCGCGCCTCCGTCCGCGACGAGCGCAGCGTGTTGCCGTACGGTGGGGTCCTGGATCTGCTCCGGGTCGACCTGACCCGGTCGGAGATCGGCGCCGTGGTCGGGGCAGTGGACGCGGTGTGGCCGCTGCGGATCGAGGCGGAGCACCCGACCACCGGGACCCGCTACCTCATCGGCTGGGGCGAGGTGATCGGCTTCGAGGTCACCGACGAGGCTGGCACCAGTCGCACCGTGAGCGAGCGCGCGCTCGGCGCGATCGGCTTCGCCGCCGGCGACACCAGCCGCGGCCTGGGCGCCGGCTGGTGGCGCGCGCCGTACCTGACGATGGCCGCCGAGCCCATGCTCGAGGATCGGCTCCTGGCCGAGGCCTGGAGCCCGCTCGGTCGGTACGCCGTGCGCGGGCGGGCCTTCGCGGCCCGGACCGAGGCCCTCGAGCCGCCCGGCGATCAAGCCGCGGTGGTGTGGACCGGCGGCGTCGAGCTCGGGGCCCAGCGCGCGCTTGGAGGGATGACGTTCGATCTCGGCGTCGAGGCTGGCCGCACCTTCTACGCGGCCATCGACGGCGCCGCCCCGGCCGCGGGGTTCACCGCCCGGACCCAGCTCACCGTGACCCGCGCCGGCGAACGCTCGCGCACCTGGTCGGGACCGGTCGCGCCCTCGCCGCAGCAGCTCGCCCGCGCCGCACGCTGACCGCGCCGCCTGGCCAGCGCTACGGCCGAGCCCGGCTGACCAGGGCCGCGACCACGCTGGCCAGCTCGTCGGCCTCGAACGGCTTGTTCACCCGCGGGTTGTCGACCGAGGCCAGGTACTCGGCGGCCCGGGTGGTGAAGACGCCGCCGGTCATGAACACCACCCGGTCGGCCAGGTCCGGATGATGGGTCGCCAGCCAGGCGTGCAGCTCCATCCCGGTCATGTCGGGCATCATCAGGTCGCACACGACGGCGTCGAACGCCTGGTCGTGGGCCAGGATGGCGCGCCCGGCCGCGCCCGACGCCGCGCTGATGACCCGGTGGTCGCGGCCGAGCCGTCGCTCGATCGATCGACGCAGGACCTGCTCGTCGTCGATGACCAGGATGCGGCCGGTGCCCTCGGCCAGCACGGCCCCGGGCCCGGTCGCCGCCGGCGCCAGGGTCGCCGCCGGCGCCAGCCCAACCCGCGGCGCGGCCGGCAGCCGCAGCACGAACCGGGTGCCGCGGCCGAGCTCGCTCTCGACCCGCAGGTCGCCGCCGAACTCGGTCACGATGTTCTTGCAGATGGTCAGCCCCAGGCCGGAGCCCTTGCCGATGGCCTTGGTCGAGAAGAACGGGTCGAACACGTGCGCCAGGTGCTCGGGCGCGATGCCGTGGCCGGTGTCGGCCACCTCGGCGAACACGTCGGTGCCATCGCTCCAGGTCCGGACCGTGATCTGGTTCCCCTCGGCGTTGCCCTCGTCGATGGCGTGGGCGGCGTTGATCAGCAGGTTGAGGAACACCTGCGACAGCTTGCCGTCGGACGCCCACACCGGCGGCGTCTCGCCCAGCTGCTTGATCAGGCGGGCCCGGTACTTGATCTCGTTGTGGGCCATCGTCGTGGCCGACTCGATGGCGCGCCCCAGGTCGACCGCCGACTCCTCGACCTTCTCGACCCGCGAGAACGTGCCGAGGCCTCGCGTCAGGACGCGGATGCGCTGGCTGCCGTCGAGCGCCTCGGTCGCGCGCTCGACCGCGTCGGCCAGCGCCGCCGGCGCCAGCGCCGCCAGCTCCGGCCCGAGTCGGGCCAGCACCTCCGGCCCGACGTGGGCCCGCAGCTCGCGCAGGCAGCGCCCGACCGCGGCGGCGATCGCCGGCAGGTCGTGCGCCAGCGTCTCGACGTTGAACATCACGTAGGCCAGCGGGTTGTTGATCTCGTGGGCGACCCCGGCCGCCAGGAGGCCCATGCTCGACAGGCGGTCGGCCTGCGACGCCGCGGCCTGGAACTGCCGGCGCTCGGTGATGTCGTGCACCGTGCCGCGCAGGGCCAGGATGCCGCCGGCCCCGTCGCGCACGACCTCGCCGCGGGTGGTGGTCCAGCAGCTGGTGCCGTCGGCGCGCACCATCTCCAGCTCCAGCTCGTACGGCGTGCCCTCGCTGATGGCGGCGCCGATGGCCTGCTGCAGGCGGGCCCAGCTGGACGGGGCGTAACACGCCGGTAGCGCGGCGAACGTCGGCGGGCCGAGCTCCCGCGGCCGGCGCATCATCAGGTGCATCCCCTCCGACCAGGTCACGGCGTCGTCACGCAGGCGGTGCGACCAGCTGCCGATGCCGGCGATCCGCTCGGCCTCGCGCAGCTGGGCCTCGCGCTCGCGCATCGCCTCCTCGGCCCGACGGCGGCCGGTGATGTCGTGCACCGTGCCGCGCAGCTTCAGGATCCGACCGGCGTCGTCGCGCACGACCTCGCCCCGGGTCGCGGTCCAGCAGGTGCTGCCATCGGCGCGCACCATCTCGAGCTCCAGCTCGTAGCACTGGCCGGTGGTCAACGCGTTGCTGATGGCCGGCTCGAGCTGGGCCCAGCTGGCCGCGGTATAGCAGCGAGGCAGCTCGGCCACGGTCGGGGCGCCCTGCTCGAGCGGGCGGCCGAGGATGAGGTGCAGGCCCTCGGACCAGGTCACCTTGGCGTCGACCACGCCGCACTCCCAGCTGCCGATGCCGGCGATCCGTTGCGCCTCTCGCAGCTCGGCCCGCTCCTGTTCCAACCCGACGTCCACCACCCTGCTGCCCATGCGTCGATCCTCCCCGGTGCTCATCCTAGTCGGAACCGGCCCGCCGTGGCGAACCTTCCGGCACGTTCTCGATCGTCGGGACCGCGACCGCTGCGACCGCGCTGCGACCGCGACCGCGACCCCCGACCGCGACTCTTGGTCGCGATGATGTCGCGCCCTGGGCCGACGCGCCGGCGCCGCCGGCCGCCTGGATCGGCGAAGGGCGAAGAAACCGCCCGGCCCGCGTGGGACCTCCCCCCACCTGCCGGCTCTCACCAGCAGAGCCCCGATGTCGCCCTCATCCCTCGCCCTGGTCGCGCTCGTGCTGGCCGGCTGCCTGACCGGCCCGGTCCTGCCCCGCCACCCGCGGCCCGTCGTCGCCACCGCGCGGATCGCCCACCCGGCGGCGACCGGAGTGGTGGAGGAGCACCACCTGCGGCCGCCGGGCGCCGACGATCGCTGGTACTCGCTGACCGAGCTGACCGACCAGCAGATCTGCGTCGACTTCGGCATCCGCGAGACGGGCGCGCAGGCGTCCCGGATCGGCCGGGCCTACCTCGCCGCCCGGGCCGGGGCCGAGCGCGGCCCGTACCCGATGACGGTGCGCGGGCCGGCCGGCGAGCGGGTGGCCACGCTGCGCGACCACGACGGCCCGCGCCTCGTCGGCACCGAGGCCGGCACCGTCGCCGTCCGCCGCACCGTCGACACCGGGCGGACCGCGCAGGTCTGCGTCGAGGAGCTGCGCGACGACTACCAGCGGGTCGTCGGCTGTCGCCGCTACGAGCAGCAGGCCCAGACCGCGACCGTGACCGACCACGTCGCCGCCACGCTGCACGTCGCGGTCGGCGGCCTGCGCTGGTGCACCCGCAACGACGGGCTGGTCCCGGCCGAGGCTGACCACCTCGAGCTGGCGATCGACAACCTGCGCTACCGCATCGACCTGACCCCAGGGCGCGCTGGCCCGGGCCCGTGGGGTGGCCGCGGCGGGTCGCCGGCGTTGCCCCTGCCTGGCGCGCGCGCCCCGACCACCAGCCCGCCCGCGCCGGCCGGTCCGGCCGACGACGACCTCGACCGGCGCGCGACCGGGCGCGTGGTGTCACGCCCGTTCCGCCTCGTCGATGGGGGCCAGACCGTCGCCTCGCTCGATCGCGACGGCTGGCTGTGGCGGGGCCGCACCAGGGTGGCCCGCCTCGAGCCAGGTGGGCGCATCCGCGACGCGGCCGACCGCACGGTCCTGGCGCTCGACCGGGCCGGGGTGTTGTGGCGCGCCCAGGGAGGCCGGGTGGTCGAGGTCGGGCGCATCCAGCGCGAGCTGCTGTACCTCGCCAGCGGAACGGTCTTCGCGCTCGAGGCTGGACGGATCCGTGTCCTCGACGTCCACGCCCGGCCACCACGCGCCCGCACCTCGCGCGAGCGGCTCACGCCGGCCTCGGTCGAGGTCACCTCGGCCCTGCTGATCGCCTACCTGCTCCACCCCCATCTCCAGCTGCGCTGATGGCGCGGCTGCTGCAACCCCCCACCGTCAGAGGCTCCATCATGGTCGCTCACCGTACCCGTCACGCGCTCCTGCTCCTGGTCGCCACCGCGGCGCTCCCCGCCTGCCTGGCCGCGCACAAGAAGTCGCTCGGTATCTACCCGCTGCCCAACTGCAAGGAGGCGATGGCCGAGGTGCCGCGCGAGCTCGAGCAGCCGTCGGAGGCGCCGGCGGTCGAGCTGGCCGGCAACTGGCGCTATGGCCCGCGCGGGCAGCTGGTCACGGTCAAGCAGCAGGGCGCGGACGTGTTGTTCGAGTTCATGGTCGACGACGTCGACGCGCTGGGTCGGCCCTACGTCGGCGTGAGCGAACGGTGGGGCGGCAAGGTGAGCGGCACGACCGCCTACCTCAGGACCAGCCAGGCCGAGTCGTACGCGCGCCTCAACCTCGTCGGCAACCGGCTGTCGGGCCCGCTATTCGATCAGTCGTGCGAGGCGTTCGACCCGTACTTCGTCCGCTAGCGCTCGGGCGCCAGGCCACGCCGGGCCATCCACGCCCGCAGCCGCTCGCGCTCGCTGGCCAGGCGGGGCTCGCCCTCGGTGTGGTCGAGCACCTGCCGCGCCAGCTCGCGGGCGCGCGCCTGACCACCGGCGCCGCCGCG
The DNA here is from genome assembly GCA_018058095.1 of Kofleriaceae bacterium. Lineage (GTDB taxonomy): Bacteria > Myxococcota_A > Polyangia > Haliangiales > Haliangiaceae > JABFXX01. The sequence continues at coordinate 115,318 of JAGPCO010000003.1, read as the reverse complement.
CTCGTACAGCGCCTCGGCCAGCAGGGCGTCGACCCGCACCACCTGCACGTCATCGCCGCCGCGCGTGGTCGCGGCCAGCACCACGCGGGCCTGCTCGAGCGGGCCGACCGCGGCCGCCGCCTGGCCCAGATCGAGGTGGGCCAGGCCGATGAGGCGGGCCAGCTCGCCCCCACCCATGCCGGCGCTGGCGGCGGCGCGCCGCTCGAGCGCGTCGGCCTCGCGCAGCACCTCCAGGGCCCGGGCTGGCCGGCGCAGGCCGAGCTCGATCAGCCCGAGCGTGGTGAGCGCGCTCGCCCGCAGCGGGTGGCCAGGGCCCTGGGCCAGGGCGTCGACCACCGGCGCCAGCGCGGCGTGGGCCTCGTCGAGGCGGCCGGCGGCCTCCAGCATCTGCGCCCAGGTGATCACCGCGGCGACCGTGCGGCGATGGGTCGGGCCCAGGTGCTGCCGCAGCGCCCGCACCGCGCGGGCCGCCGCGGCCTCGGCCTCGGCGGTGCGCCCGAGGAACGCGTACACCGGCGCGAGCTGGCCGAGCAGGCCGGCGACGTCGACGTGATCGGGCCCGAGCGCGCGCTCGCGCCGGCCCAGCGCCTCCTCGTACGTGACGCGCGCCTCCTCGAACTGGCCGCCGAGGTACTGCCCGTACGCCAGCGACGCCAGCGTGGTCGTGATGTCGGGGTGGTCGGGCGCCAGCAGCGCGCGCTGCACCGCCAGCACGCGCGCGTTGAGGGTGCGCACCGCGGCGCCGTCGCCGCGCTGACCGGCCAGCGCGGTCAGCCCGCGCAGCGCCGGCAGCGTGTCGCGCCCGAGCGGGCCGACCCGGCCCTCGACGCGCGCCAGCAGCGCGCTGAAGCCCTGCTCGGCGGCGACGCCGTCGCCGCGGGCCCAGGCAGCGATGGCCTGGGCCCGCGCCAGCGCGTCGGCCAGCTCGGGCCCGCCGCCGGCCCGCTCGACCGCGGCCACCGCCTGCGGCTCGAGCGCGGTCGCGCCGGCGGCGTCGCTCAGCCGGTGCGCCACCGTCACCACCAGCTCGACCGCCGCCAGCGCGGCCAGCCGATCGGCCCGGCCGGCGCTGCCGGCCAGCACCGCGCCCTCGAGATCGGCCCGGGCCTCGGCGTGGGCGCCCAGCTCGGCGCGGACGCGGGCGCGCGCCAGGTACACCTCGGCCAGCAGCGGGCGGTAGCCGATCGCCTCGGCCTCGGCCACCACCGGCCCGGCCAGCGCCGCCGCCTCGGTGTAGGCGCCGGCGGCGACCCGGGCCTCGAGCGCGCGCAGCCGCAGCGCCAGCGCGTCGGCCCGGACCCGGAGCAGCGGCGGCGGCGGCGGCACCACGGCGGCGAGCGCGTCGAGGTCGGCGCAATCCGCCAGCGGCGGCAGCTGGGCCACGGCGTCGACCGCGCGCTGCACCCCGAGCGCGTCGGCCCGGGCGAAGCCGGCGGCCAGCGCGTCGAGACGGTGGCGCTGGCGGTCGAGGCAGCGCCCGCGCAGGCTGAGCTCGGCCTCGGTCTGGTGGCCCGACACCCGGGTGGCCCGGCACGCCTCGGTCGCCATCGCCCGCCAGTCGTCGGCGGCGCGGTCGAGCGCGGCGCCGACCCGGGCCGCGGTGTCGGCGCCGATGCTGGGCTCGGCCCGGGTGAAGGCGGCGCGCAGCGCCGGGTACGGCGCCTGGCCCCAGCTCGGCACCAGCACGCGCCCGACCTCGGCGCAGCGCGCCGCCGGCGACGGCGATCGCGCGAGCTGCCACCAGGTCACGCCGGCCGCCAGCGCCGCCGCCGCGGCCAGCCCGACCCCGGCCAGCAGCACCCGTCGGCCGGTCGGCGCCAGCGCCCGCTCGAGCGCGTCGACCGCGCCGCCCAGCGAGGGGAAACGCGCGGCCGGGTCGGCCGCCAGGCCACGCCGGATCAGCGGCCACAGCCGGCGCGGCACGCCATGGTGGTCGGCCCGCCGCCGGGGGGGCCCGGCCGCGGTCGCCGCCCGCAGCTCGGCCAGCGTGCGGCCGCGAAACGGGCGCTCGCCGTACAGCGCCGTCGCCAGCGCGACGAAGAAGCTGAACTGATCGCTGGCCGGGCTGGCGGCCTGCCCGGCCAGCTGCTCGGGCGCCATGTACAGCGGCGTGCCGACCAGCACCGCGGTGCGGGTGGTGGCGCTGGCCAGCGCCACGCCGGCGCCCTGCCCCGGGCCCGCGCCGGCCGCCGGCACCAGCGGGCGGTCGGCGTCCCACGAGCGCGAGCGGGCCACGCCGAAGTCGGCCACGTGGGGCCGGCCGTCACCGTCGAGCAGCACGTTGTCCGGCTTGAAGTCGCGGTGCACCACGCCGGCCGCGTGTGCCGCCGCCAGCCCCCGCCCGGCCTCGATGAAGCAGCGCACCACCTGCCGCCACGGGCGCGGCGTGGCCAGCCACTGCGCCATCGTGCCGCCGTCGATGAGCTCCATCGCCAGGTACACCGCGCCGTCGTGCACGCCGACGTCGAACAGGGTCACCACCGCCGGGTGCACGGTCTTGGCCATGGCCGCCGCCTCGACCTTGAAGCGGGCCTCGAGCGTGGCCAGGTCGACGCCGAGGTCGCGCCGCAACACCTTGAGCGCGACCGCCCGCCCCAGCGCGCCGTCGTCGGCGGCGTACACCACCCCCATGCCGCCGCGGCCCAGGCGTCGCCGCACCACGAAGCGCCCGACCTGCGTGCCTGGTGCCCAGTCCGCGCCGCCGGCCCCCTCGGATCCGGCCGGGTCCTCCGTGTCATCGGCCGCGCCGTCGGCGTCCGCCGCGACGCCGAGGGCCACGCCGCGGGCGGCCCCGCCCCGCGCCAGCGCCGACAGCGTGGTCCGGCATGGCCCGCACCGGGCCAGGTGCGGCTCGAGCGCGGCCCGAGCCGCCGCTGGCAGCGCGCCCGCGGCCCAGGCCAGGAGGTCGTCCTCGCTGGCGCACGGCCCGAGCGGCGACGGCGGGGGCGGCCCGGGCGGCTCGGCCATGCCGGGGGGTATACAATATCGTCGTGGTCGACACGAACGCCGCCGCCTGGGCCGACGCGCTGGCCCGCGGCCAGGCCGCCTGGCCTGCGCTGGTCGTCGACGCAGCTACCTTCACCGCCCACGTCGCCGCGGTGCTCGAGCCAGCGCGCGACCCGGCCACCCAGCTGCCCGACCTGCACGCCGGCGACCTGTACCTGGCGGCTGCGGTGCGCGCCGGACACCCAGGCGCCGACGCCGCGGTGGCCGCGCTGGTGCACGCGGTGGTGGCCGAGTCGGCCCGGACCGTGCGCGGCGCCGACGCGGTGACCGGGGAGCTGACGTCGCGGGTCCTGGTCCGGGTGCTGGGCCCGCGCGACGGCGCCGCCGAGCCGGCGCTGCAGCGCTACGGCGGGCGCGCCCCGCTGCGGGCGTGGCTCCGGGTCATGGTGGTGCGCGACGCGGTCAAGCTGGTGAGCGCGCGCCAGCGCGAGCCGAGCGGCGGCGACGACGCGCTGGTGGCCGCGCTGTCGCCCGACCTCGGGCCCGAGCTGGCGTACATGGGGGCGCTGTACCGGCAGCACGCGCGCGAGGCCTTCGCCGCCGCGCTGGCCGGCCTGGTCGCCAAGGACCGCCTGCTGCTGGCGCAAGCGGTGGTCGACGACCTCTCCATCGACGAGCTGGCGCCGCTGCACGGGGTCGGGCGGTCGACGGTGGCGCGCTGGCTGGTGGCGGCGCGCGAGCGGCTGGCCGACGCGACCCGGGCCGAGCTGGCGCGCCGGCTCGGCGTCGACGCGACCGAGATCGACAGCATCCTGCGCCTGGTCCGCAGCCAGCTCGACGTGTCGCTCGCTGGCCTGGCCCCCTTCGCCAGCGCCTGAGGCGCCGGTCGGCCCGGCTGTGGTACATCGCGTTCATCGCTCGTGACTTCACCGCCGAGGCTCAGGCCCTGGCCGCGTCGCTCGACGCCGCCGGGGCGACTGGCCGTGCCCAGGCGGTGCGTGACGCCATCGACTTCGCCTCGACCGGCAGCGAGATCCTGACCGGCCTGCGCTACCACCTGCACCAGGCCGCGGCCGCGGCCGACCTGCCGGGCGACCTGCGCGCCGCCGCGACCGAGCTGGCCGAGGCGATCCACGCCGTGCTGGTTCGCTGAGCGCGCGCGCCGTCAGCGCGCTGCCAGGCCGTCGGGCAGGCGCGCGCCCCACGCCGCCAGGTCGAGCGGCGCGAGATGGACACCCGCCGACGCCACCAGCTCGTCGGCACCCGGTGCTTCGACCCCGTCGGGGGCGAGCGCGCTCAGCACGGTGAGGGCGTCGTCGGAGCCGGCCGCGCCCAGGCTGGGCCAGGCGCACTCGCAGCGCGGGCAGTACCCGATCAGCGCGCCGCTCCCCCGCGCCCGCAGCGCCACCACCACCCCGGCCTCGCCACACACCACACATGGACCGGCGCCGTACAGCACGCCGTCGAGCGGCCGCGCCAGCGCGGTGATGAGCTCGACCAGGGCCTGGTCGAGCTGCGCGCGATCGGCGGCGAGGTCGACCGCGGCCCGCGCGTCGAGCGCCGCCAGCGCGGCCGGGTCCCAGTGCACGCGCGCGGCGCCGAGCGGGACGTCCTCGGTGCTGGCCTCGGCGGCGATCAGCACGCGCGCCCAGGACGAGGTGCTGGTCGCCGGGTCGAGCCCGTGTAACCCGGGCGCCAGCGCGCGCAGGCCCTCGATCAGGCCGAGCTCGGCGGCGACGATCCGGCGCGCCGTCCCGACCAGCCCGTGGTGCTGCCACGCCCGTTCGAGCGGAGTGCGCGGCGGGGTCATCGCCACCACCGGGGCGACACCGTCGGGCCTGCCTGCGAGGTCATCGGCGCCAGGGTACCCGAACCTCGCGCCGCAGCCGCCCGCGGCCGGTGGTTGGCCCGGCAGGTTCCGCGTTACGCTGCGCACCATGAATTCGCCCCGACAACACCCGCGGACCCGCGCCGGCGTCGCGATCTCCGCGCTGGCCGCGCTGCTCCTCGGCGCCGCGTGTGGCGACGATGGCGCCGGGTCGGTCGACGCGCCGCGCCGGATCGACGGCCGCACCGTCGACGCCCGCGCCACCCCGGGCGCCGACGCCCCCGTCGCGGACGGACCGGTGATCGACGCGCCCTCGCCGGCGGTCGACGCCAGCGTCTGCGCCACCGGCCCGTTCGTGCTCGACGGCGTGCTCGACCCCAGCGCCCAGGTCCTGGCTGGCGGAGGGACCGGCATCCGCCTCGCCGTCGCCGTGACCACGACCGGCCTCCTGTACGTCGCCACCGACGACGCCGGCGAGGGCAGCGACCACTTCGTGCTGGTCACCGACAACGCGCCTGGGGTCGAGACCCGTGCGGCCCCGTTCGCCAAGGCCGGCACCATCGCCCGCAGCGGCGGCCTGCTGCTGGCGCTGGCCGACGAAAACGACAACGACTTCGCCGGCTGGTTCGAGCTACCACCCGGCGGCGGGGACGTGCTCCGCTCCGACGAGAACTACGCCCAGTCCACCGGCGGCAACGGCGGCGTGGTCGAGGGGGTGGTCGACCTGGAGGCGCTCACCGGCTCTCGCCCCGCCCTGGTGTACGTGGCCGCCGTGCCCTACCTCACGCCGGACGCCGGGGCCCTGGTCGCGTCCGCCCAGACCCCGAGCGGCAACGGCGACGGCAACGTCGACGCCGACGAGTACCTGGCGGTGGTGACGAGCTGCCCGTAAGACGTTGGCGCTTTAAGGAGGATTAAGTCGGCAGGCGCCGGTCGGGCTGGCAGCGTGGCGCCACCATGACCTATCTGCCGACGCTCACCCTGGCCTGCTTGACCCTGCTCACCGCCGCCTGCGGCTCCGACTCCGAGTGCGAGGGCGCCAGCGCCGACTGCGGCCAACCCGGCAGCCCGGATGCCGCGGTCGTCGCGCCCGGCGTCGACGCCGCGCTGCCGGTGGTCGACGCGCCACCGCCGTCGGGCGCCCCGGTCGACCAGCTCGACTGCGCCGGGCTGGCGCCGGTCGCCACCGTGGTGGCCGACAACAACGGCGCCACGCCGAGAGCGGTCAGCGTGCGGGTCGGGGACGTGCTCCGGGTCGAGGCCGGCGCCGAGCACTCGCACTGGGAGACCTCCGGCGCGTGGTCGATCAGCGGCACCAGCTGCCTGCGCTTCAACCAGCCGGGCACGTACACCTCGTACTGCTACTTCCACGGTCAGGAGGCGCAGGGGACGATCACGGTGACGCCGTGACCACACGCGCCGGCACACCGCTCCGGCGCTGGTGGGCCGCCCTGGCGATGACCGCGGCGTGCCTATCCGGCGCTGCGTGCAGCGCGGCCGACGACGTGGCCGCGGACGCGGCGGCGCCGGGCGTGGCCCCGGCCGGCGCCCGGGTCGCGACCGACTGGGCTCGCTACGCGGCGTCGATCATCCGCACCAAGTCGGTGCTCCCGCCGCACGCCGCGCGCGCCTTCGCCTACAGCTCGCTCGCGGTCGCGCGGGTGCTCGGCTCGGCGGCGGCGCCGACCGCGATCGACGAGGCCGCCGCGGTGTGGGCCGGGGCCGCCCTGCTGGTGGCCACGGTGCCCGACGCGACCACCCTGGTCGGCGCAGAGCGCGACCGCCACCTGGCCACGCTCGGCCTGACCGCGGCCCAGGCCACGCTGGCGCGCGCCCGCGCCGAGGTGGTGGCGACCCCGCTGCTGGCCCAGGCCGCCGGCGATGGCTACGCCACCTCGCGCGGCGCGCCCTTCACGCCGCGCGCCGACGAGCTGGGCTGGGTGCCGACCGGGGTGTTGACCCAGCCGCTCGAGCCCGGCTGGGGCACACACCACCCGTTCGCGGCCGACGGCACCGGCGGCGCGGCGGCGGCCGAGGCCGTGGCCACCTGCGCCGCCGAGGTCGGCCCCCCGGCGCTGGCCGACCTCGACGCCGAGGCGCGCGCGGTCATGGACGCCGATGATGAGGCCAGGGCCGACCAGATCGCGTACTACTGGTCCGACGCGCCGGCGCGCACCTCGACCCCGGCCGGGCACTGGCTCGAGCTGGCGGCCCAGCTCGCCGACGAGCAGGGGCTCGGCCCGGCCGCCGGCGCCCGCCTGCTGGCCGAGGTGGCGATGGCCGGCAGCGACGCCTTCATCGTCGCCTGGCGCCTCAAGTACGACCACCGCCTGCTGCGGCCGGTGACGTACATCCAGCGCCACCTCGATCCGAGCTGGCGCCCCAGGCTCATCACCCCGGCCTTCCCCGAGTACGTGTCGGGCCACGCCGCGGTTTCGGGCGCCGCCGCCGCGGTGCTCGAGGCCCACTTCGGGGAGGCCTTCGCCTTCGTCGACCGCAGCCGCGCCGGCCAGACCGTGTACGACTCCGGCGAGGACCCGCACCTGCTCGGCGCCGTCGCCTACCCATCGCTGGCCGCCGCCGCCGACGAGGCCGCGCGCTCGCGCCTGTACGGCGGCATCCACTTCCCGATGGGCAACGCCGGTGGCCTGGTCGCCGGCCGCTGCGCCGCCCGCCTGCTCCTGGCGGCGAGGCCGTGACCAACCTTTCCTCACTTTCCAAGCCCTTACCCGTCGACCCGTCCGGCCACCCGGACAATTCGTCCACCACCGTCCGGCCTCCGCCCACTCCCGGACACGACCTCCTCGCAGTTCCGGTCGCTTGCACTTCACCGGTCCCCGTCTCCACCTCCTAGACCAGGTCGGCACGACCTGAACACAGGCCGACCCGGCGCGCCACGAGCCCGCGCTGACACCGCCGCCCTGATCACCGCCGGGCCCGCGGCCGCGGGCGCAAGGGCGTGGCCTACAGGGCGAACGCGCCGAGCTCGACCACCGCGTCGTCGGCCATGATGACGAACGGCCGATCGTCGAACGTGAAGCGCGCGCCGTCGAACACCACCGCCCCGACCAGGCCGAGCCCGTAGCCCATCGGCCCACGCGCGACGTAGCGGACCGACACCTGGTACGGCCCGGCGCCGGCGCGGCCGGGGACGACGAAGCACTCCGGGCCGTACCCGGTGGTCACGTCGGCGTACAGCTCGCCGCCCGAGGCCAGCACGCGCGTGCCCGACCCGAGCTCGTCGCCGCGCGCGTCGCGCACGTTCAGATCGACGTCAGTCGTGTCGGTCTCCCACGACAGCACCAGCCGCGACGACGGGGCCGCCGCCAGCGTCAGGCCCCGCGCCGCCAGCGCCAGCTCGACCTCGCCTCGCCGGGCCCCGGCCGCGACCATCACCGCCGCCATCATGCCAGCGTCCTCGCCGAGCACCCGCTGCGCGCCGGCGAAGCGCCCGTCGGGGTAGCGCTGGTCGAAGCCGGCGAGCGCGGCGGCCAGGGCCCCGGCGTGGTCGCCGCTGCGCCACAGCGCGTACGCGAGCAGGCGGTGGCCGGTAGCGTGGTCGGGGCGATCGACCACCGCCCGCCGCAGCGTGTCGACGGCGAGCGCCCCCGCGGCCGGGCCGAGGCCGACCAGCCGCGACCCGGCGACCCGGCGCAGGTCGGCGCGGTGCGGGAACAGGTCGATCAACGAGCCGAGCGCGCGCGCCGCCCCGCCATGATCGCCACCGGCCGCCCGCGCCTGCGCCAGCGCCAGCCAGGCCAGCACGTCGCCGGGCTGCTGGCGCTGCCAGGCCTGGGCCAGCACGCGCGCGGTCACGGGGGGACCGACCTCGAGCGCCGTCATCACCTCGGCGTAGCGGCCCGACCAGGGCGGGCTGCTCGGGGCCCGGGCCGGCGCCACCGGTGGTGGCGGTTCGGGCGGCGGCGTGTCACCGGCGCGGACGGTCATGGTCAGCGTGAACCGGGCCAGCACGGTGATGCCGTCGAGCGGGGTGGGGAAGCGGATGCCCTCGAGCACCTCTCGCGCGCACCGTGCCAGCTCGCCGCCGAGCCCGGAGGCCTCGATCGCGCTCACCAGGCCGCGCTTGTCGATGACGAACGCGAACGCGATGGCCCCGGCCAGGTCGGGCGTGCGCACGAGCTCGCGGTCGTAGCAGTACTCGAACCGGGCGTGGCTGCGCCGCAGGTAGCGGCGAACGATGGAGCGATCGAGCTGGCCCTTGCTGGTCGGGTTGCCGACCCGGACCCGGGCCGGCGGGCGCGCCGACACGCGGCTGCGGCCGAGCCCGAGCCCAGCCCCGTCGCCGATGGTGGCGTACCGACCGACCCCGATCGAGCCCCAGCCGGGGCCGCCGCCGCCAGCGCCGACCCCGGCGTGGTCGCCGCCCACCGACGCGGTCGCGGCGGCGGCGCCGGTGAGCGGGACGACGAACACCGCCTCACTGGCTGGCGCGCCCGCGCTCGGCGCCGGCGCCGGCGCGACCTCGCGCCGCACCGTCAGCTCCAGCTGCTCGTCCACGCCGAGGCGCTCGAGCGCGCCCTCGCGCGGGATCGCGAAGCGCTCGTAGTCGGCCTCGGTCTCGAGCACCAGGTACGAGGTCAGGCGGGTCATGACCTGCGCCGCCTGCGACCGCGCCACCAGCTGCGCGTGCAGCGTACGCGCGACCGGCCCGTCGCGCTCCGCCGCCGGGAGCGCGGCCAGGCGCCCGTCGAGCTCGTCCAGCTCGGCGGTGGCGACGGCGCGGTCGAGCAGCGGGCCCGGGGCCGCCACGGTGGGGATCACCTGATGCGCGGCGCCGACCCGCACCCGCGCCGGCGCCGCGCCGACCAGGCCACGCGCCAGCACCAGCACGGTGTCGCCGGGCTGGCCGGTCACCACGCGCGGCGTCACCGACGACGCGCCGTCGACGACGACCGGCGCGTCGACCACGACCGCCTGGCCGAGGCGGTGCGCGATCTCGTCGGGGCCGAGCCCGAGCGCGTGGACCGAGCCGCGGCGTCGCCCGGCGCCGGCCCACACCTCGGCCGGCGCGCGCGCGGCGCGGTCGCCGGTGAGCACGACGTCGACGCGGCCAAACCGCGCCAGCGCCGCCCGATGCGCGTCGGCCTCCGCGCCCGCGGTCATCACCCCGTCGGTGAGGAGCAACAGCCGGTCATCGGCGGCCAGGCCGGCCAGCGCGGCGCCCAGGTCGGATGCGCCCTCGGCCCCGCGCTCGATCAGCACCTCGCGCAGATCGCGGCCCAGGCCCGACGCCGGCCCGCGGTAGACCCGCGCCGCCTCCTGATCGAACGCGACGACCTGCAGTGGCAAGTCGGCGCCGTAGCGACGCCCCAGCGCGACCAGCAGCGCGCCGGCCCGATCGACCGTGCCGGCGAAGTCGACCGCCATCGACGCGCTGGTGTCGAGCACCACGGTCATCGACGTCGGCGGCTCGGCCGCGCCGTCGCCGCCCGGCACGGTCACGGCCAGCACGCGCAGCGCGCCGGCCGCCGCGCCCGGCCCCGAGCGCACGTCGGCGACGAGGTCCTGGTCCGGCGTCCAGTTCGTCCGCGCCACCCGCTGCCGGTGGCGCTGGCCATCCGCGTCGGTGACCGCCACCTCGGCGTCGAGCTGCCCCACCCGTGGCAGCCCGCGCAGCGGCAGGTGATAGCTACCGCCCGGCACCACGTGGGAGAAGCCGACGCGCAGGCGCTTGGTCTCGCCCGGGGCGATGGGGAAGACCCGCGCCGCGAACACCGGGCCGGCGCCGCGCTCGAGCAGCGCCGGGTCCTGCCGGTGGTGCAGGAAGTCCTCGTACACGTGTCGGGCTCGCGCCGTCTCGACCAGCGCCGCCTCCTGCCACCGCTCGCCCATCGCCATCGCCAGCCGCGCCACGGTGGCGCCGTCGGGCAGCACCATCGTGAACGTGCCCTCGCGCACCCGGGGCTCGGCGTTGTCGAAGGCGAGCTCGAGTTCGGTGAAGGCGAGCGGGCCGTACACGACCGCCCGGACCCGTATCGACGTGAGCGGGAGCCCGGTCCCGTCGCTGGCCGTCAGCCGCAGCGGGGGCGCCGGCGCGGACGCCGCCGTCGCATCGGCCGGCACCGCGGGCCACGCCGGCACCCCGCGTCCGTCGTCGGTGTCGTCGGTCCCTGCCTCACACGCACCCAGCACCACGACGAGCCACGGCAGGAGGTTGGCCATGGCGGTGGGACAACCGCGACGCGCGCTGGTTCCGTTCGCCGGGTGGCGCCAGGACGCGCAACTGGCAGCCCCGGCCGGTGTCGGCGCGTGCGCGCGTCGGCGCGTCGGCGCGCGTGCCGTGCGCGCCGCGCGCCGGCCCAACACGATATCGTCACGCCCATGCGAGTCGTCACCGTGTTCCTCCTCCTGTGCGCGTCCGGCTGCGGCGGCGCCGCCGCCCCGGTGACCACCCGGCCGGTCGCCGAGGCTGGCCACGCTGATGCCGCGCCCCCGCCGTCGCCCGCGCGCCCGCCGCTGACCGTGGCGCTGGCCGGGCCGTACCCCGACCTCGACACCCACGCCACCACGCTGCCGGCGCGGCGGCTGGGGCAACCCGAGGGCCTCGACCCCGAGCCGCCGCTGACCGAGCTGGCGGTGCTGGTCAGCGAGATCGCCGGCGAGGAGGGCCACTGCGCGCTGGCGGTGCGCACCGGGGCCGGCTGGTTCGTCGGACCGTGGGGTCCACCCTGTCGCGAGCCGAGCTACATCGAGGCCGAGGACGCGAGCGTGACGGTCCCGGCCGACGGCGTCGTCGCGGTCAGCCTGGGCGTGCTCTGGCACACCAAGAACTACGACGACGAGGCGCGGTACCAGCTCACCGCGCTGTGTGGCGCCCCGGCCGGCGTGCCCCGCTGCACGCCGCTGCTGGTCACGTCGTGCGAGGTGCACGCGCCGGCCGGCGACTGCTTCGATCGCGGCTGGGACCTGCGCGTCGACGTCGACGGCACCGTCGCCACCTTCGCCGCCGCCGCGGATCCCGCGCTGGCGCCACCCGCCGAGGTCGCCGCCGCCCTGATCGGCGCCCACCCGCTGTGGTGAGCGAGCAGCGGTGGCCGGCGCCCCGTCAGCGCTCGACCGCCGGCGCGCTCGCGCCCGCGCGGGCCGACCTCATGGCGGCGCGGACCTCGGAGTGGGGAGCGTCATGGACAACCGAAACCGCGCCCGCACGGCGCCGCCCTCGAGCGGCGACGGGAACTGGATCCGCTCGACCACGGCCCGGGCGCATCGTGCCAGGTCGCCGCCCAGGCCGGCCGCCTCGACCTGGACGACCCGGCCATCGCCGTCGATGCCGAAGGTGACCGTGAGGTCCCCCGCCAGCGTTGGGGTGTCGAGCAGCGCGTGGTGGTAGCAGTACTCGAACCGCGCGTGGTTGCGCCGCAGGTAGCGACGAACCATGGCCGGGCGCAGCGAGCCGTGGATCACCACCGGGCTCCCGATCTGCACCTGGGCCGTCGGCGCGAGCGACCGCGCCTGGCCAAACAGGACCCCGGCCTCCGCCGCCGGGAGCCGGCTGGGATCGATCGGCCCCCAGCACTGGCTGGTGCCGCCGCCGAACTCGACCTCGACGTGGGGCGAGGCGGCGCGGATCGCCGGGGCCGGCGGGGCTGCGTCCCCCACCGTCCCGGCCAAGACCGGGCGGTTGACCGGCGGCAAGGGTGCAAGGACCAGCGCGACGACGAGCCAGCGGACGTTCGCCATGGCTGCGTGACACCGAAGGCCGGAAAAGGTTCCGCGCCGCGTGCACGAACGCGGCGTGTTACCGGCGCGGCCGCCGCCGTCGCCGTCGCCGCCGCCGCCGCTGACGACGCCGCTCCACCCGCGGGTTCGAACAGCGAGCCGTGGACGGGGACGCCGTGGGAGCGGGCCCAGTACGGCTTCCTCGGGCTCGCCGCCGGTGTGCGCGCCGGCGATGACGGTCTCGACCAGGCCCTGGCTGTCGCCACGGCGCGGTCGGCCCGGGGCTCCGCATCTGGTTCGGCTACATGGCGACCGATCGCCTCGCGCCGGTGATCGACGTCGTGTTCGCTGGCCGTGGCGTCGACGACCCGGCCGGGCGCTTCGACCTCGCCGACGAAGTGCACGCCGAGTTCGGGCTGCGCTACTGGCTGGGAAAGCGGCCGTGGGTCGAGCTCGGCGCCGGCGTTGGCGCGATCACCCTGCGCGATCCACAGGACCAGCGCGCGCCACCCAACAGCGGCGCGCTGTTCGGCCTGGCCGCTGCCTACGAGCTGGCCTCCTGGCAGACCTTCGCGCTGGTCGTCGTCGCCGACGCCGGCATCATCCTGGGCGACGAGCGTGCGCTGTCGGCCGGCCTCTCGGTCGGCCTCGACTGGTGGTACTACGACCTCGTGCAGTGACCCTCGCTGCAGGCTCGGCTCACGATGCACTGGATCCTGCAAGACAGCCTGTTTTCGCCGCGCGAGTGGGACACGCTGGTGAGCACGCTCGACCGGCTCGGCCTGCCGCACAGCTCGCACAAGGTCGTGCCCTTCGCCGGTGAGCTGGTGCCGACGCCGACGACGACCGCCGGCAAGGTGATCTGCCTCGGCTCGTACGCGCTGCGCCACGCCGCCCGCGCCGCCGGATGGAGCCCCGGGGTGTACGACCTCGACGACGTCGACTTCGAGGTGCAGCGCGCCCACTGGGGCCGCCACCTGCTCAACGCCGACTCGGTGGTAGTGCCGTTCGCCCAGGTCGAGCTCGCTGCTGGGGCGGCGTGGTTCGTGCGGCCGGTGGCCGACTCCAAGGTGTTCGCCGGCCAGGTCGTGCACGACCTCGACGCGTTCCGGGCCTGGCAGCGGCGGGTGTGCGAGCTCGGCCACGGCGACAGCGACGGTGCGACCCTGCGCGGCGACACCCTGGTCCAGGTCGCGCCGGTGCGAGAGCTGCACGCCGAGTACCGCTTCTGGATCGTCGGCGGTCGCGTCGCCACCGCGTCGGAATACCGGCGCGGTGGCGAGGTCGTGTACCGCGAGCACCGGGGCGGCGACGCGCTGCACGCCTACGCCCAGGCCCGCGTCGAGGAGTGGCAGCCGCACCGCGCCTTCTGCCTCGACCTGGCCGACACCCCCGAGGGCCCGGCCATCCTCGAGATCAACACCCTCAACGCCGCCGGGTTCTACGCCGCCGACCTGCAGCGCCTGATCATCGCCCTCGAGGACCTCGAGGCCTGATCGCGGCCACGGGTGCGGCCCGGAAGCCGCGGAGGTATGACAGCCGCGCCCCGATCGGCCTCGGGGTTTCCCGGGGTGCTTCGGGCAAGCCCTCGAAACGACGCCCGGCGGCCCCGGCACGGCCCGTGCGAAGATGGGGCCGCATGTCCAAGCTGCTCGTCGTCGCCGCGGCCACCGTCGCCCTCGCTCCCGGCTGCATCCTGGTGCTCGACGACGACAACATCGCCGGCCTGCCGCCCGACCGCTTCGTCGACGCCGCCCCCTGCTTCGACATCGCCGGCCTGCCGCCGGAGCCATACCCCGACGCCCGGCCGGCCGTCGACGCCGGCCCCGGGCCCGACGCCGGGGCGGTCATCGACGCCGGGCCCGCCCGCGACGCCGGGACGATCGTCGACGGCGGCAGCACCCACGATGGCGGCGCCCGGGTCGACGCCTGGGTCCCGCCCCCACCGTGCGACGCTCAGCCCCGATGAGCGCGACCACCCCGGCCCCGCCGGGCCCGTCGCTCGACTGGCTGGGCGGCGCGGCCGAGCGCCGCTTCCGCGCCGCCCGACCCGACCCGGGGTTGGCCTGGGGCTCGGTTGCCGCCGCGATCGGCGGGCTGTCGCCGGCGCTGGTCGACGCCGCCCGCGCGCAGTGGACCCGGCGCGTCGGCGGCGAGTACGCGGCCACCGTGCAGTTCGCGCAGCTCGGCTCCGCCATGCTGGCGGCGCAGGCGCCGATCGACCTCATCGGCATGACCTCGACCTTCGTCACCGACGAGCTGCACCACGTCGAGCTGTGCGCGCGGGTGCTGATGGAGCTGGGCGGCGCGGTGCCGGCCCGGTTCGAGCCGGCCGAGATGGTGCTGCGGTGCGACCCGGCGCTGACGCCGCGCCAGCTCACCAGCGAGCTGGTCGTGCGGCTGTGCTGCGTGACCGAGGCGCTCAACCTGCCCATCGCCGTGCGCGCCGGCGAGGCGGCCGAGGCCCCGCTCCTGCGCGACGTGCTGGCCCTCATCGCCGAGGAGGAGGCGCCACACGCCACCCTGGGCGAGCTGTGGCTCGAATGGGCCGGGCCCGACCTCGACGACGCCGAGCGGCGCCGCCTGGCCGCCGCCGCCGCCGATCAGCTCACCCACTACACCTGGCTGTGGCACGCGCCGCCCGGCGCGACCGCGGCCGAGCACGCCCTGCGCTCGGCCATGGCGCCCGACGAGCAGGCCGCCACTGCCCGCCGCACCGTCACCGGCCGCATCCTGCCCAAGCTGGCCCGCTGGGGCATCGACGTCGCCGCCCCGTTCTGAGCGACCAGTTGCGTCAAAGGTGGCGTCCACCTCCACGTCGCCGTCGCCGTCAAGGTCGACGACCACGACCACGACCACGACCACGACCACGACCGGACGACGACCGCCGCGACCGTCAGCTCGACGCCGCGTCGGCCACGACCCCACGCGCATGCAGCAGCGCCGCCAGCCGCGGGTCGCGCGTCATCACCAGCGTCGCCAGCGCGGTCAGCCGGGCCCGGTCCTCGGCGGGCAGCGAGCGGGGCGGCCAGAAGCGGCCCAGGATGCGCTGGCCGTGAAACGGCGACGTCTTCGGCGCCGGGAAGATGATCGTGACCACCGGCGGCGCCATCACCAGCTCGAGCGCCACCGCGGCCCGGTCGCCTGGACCGGTGCCCTCGCCCCAGCCGCCGATGCTGACCGCCAGCTTGATGCGGTCGGCGTCGTGCCCCTCGGGCGCGCGGATGAAGCTGGCCCGGTACACGATGGTCGCCGTCGGCTCGTACACGTAGCCGAGCACCTGCGTCGACTCTCCGCCGCAGCACCCGCAGGTGAACGCCTTCTCCTCGCCCAGCTCGACCTCGATCTCCTCCGTCACGCGTCGACCCCGCCGTCCTGGCTCGCCCACGCGGAGTACGGCCCGAGGTGATCGTGGTGCGTGCAGGCGAGCGTCCACGACAGGTTGGTCGGCACGATGACCACGTCGCACAGGCCGCGCTCGAGCAGGACCACGCCGGACCATTCGAGCCCCCAGCCGCCCGCCGCGCCCAGCGCGACGAAGTCGTACGCCTCGCCTGCCGCCTGCTGGTACGCGCGTTGCGCCTCGTCTCGCTTCGCCACCACGGCGTGTTCCGCGGTGAACGCCTCCCACAGGTACGGCAGCCGCGTGCCGGTCGCGGCGAACGCGTCCTTCCAGCGCTCGATCCATCCAGCCACCTCCGCGCGCGCCAGGGGCCGGGCGATTGCACCCGCCTGCCGCAGCGCGTGCTGCACCTGGTCGAGCGCTGGCGCCGGCATCGTCGCCAGAGCATACCCGACGGGCCCGACCGATGCCGCTGCGCCGCGTGGGCTGGGCATGAGCCGACGCGGTACACTGGGCCATGCTCGCGAGCACCCCGAGGCACCTGATGGCGGCGGCGCTGCTGCTGGTGCCGGCCCTCGGCGGATGTGACCTCCTGTTCGGGGTCGACCCACACGCCGGCATCGACGCTGGGGCCGGCGTCCCGGCCGACGCGCCGCCGCCACCGCCGGCCTGGCACCTGGTCTCGGCCGGGCTCACTCACACCTGCGGCATCGACGACGCGACCCGCGCGTTGTGGTGCTGGGGCCAGAACGATCGCGGCCAGCTCGGTGACGGCTCCAGGCGCGACCGCAACCGGCCCGATCGGGTGTTCGTCTCGGTGCCACGGACGTGGATCGCGGTCGCCGCCGGCGGGACTCACACCTGCGCGATCGAGGAGGGCGGCGCCCTGTGGTGCTGGGGCAACAACGACCGTGGCCAGCTCGGCGATGGCTCCAGAAATGGCACGGTCGTGCCTGTCCGTGTCGGCGAGGACCAACCGTGGCAGGTGCTGGCCGCCGGCGACGCCTCGACCTGCGCCATCGACAGCAACGGCGCGCTGGCGTGCTGGGGCGAGGGCACCAGCTTCCGACTCGGCACCAATGACTCGCTCGATCACACCAGCCCCACGCCAGTGATGTCGACGGTGACCCGCTGGAGCGACGTCGCGATCTACCGCGACCACGCCTGCGGCCTCGGTGATGGCGACGTGTGGTGCTGGGGCAACAACGACTTCGGCCAGGTCACCGGCGTCCCTACCCCGGCCGACCCGACCGAGGAGCCGGTGATGGTCATGGCCGGCGCGTCGGATGTCGACGTTGGCGGATCCCACACCTGCGCGGTCGGCGCGCCGAGCGGCGTCCTGCGCTGCTGGGGCTCCGATGGCTCGGGCCAGTTCGGCGACGGGGACGTTGTCTCCGGGCCCGGGCCGGTCGACAACGACTCGGCCGGCGCGTTTGTCCAGGTCGACACCGCGTTCGGCTCGACCTGCGGGATCCGGATGGACGGCGCGTTGCTGTGCTGGGGCGAGAACTACTACGGGGTGATCGGCCTGGGCGAGGATCTGATTCACCCGCTGCCGACGGTGATCGCCCCCGGCACACGCTGGAAGCAGGTCACGACCCAGGTCCACCACAGCTGCGCGTTGACCGAAGCGGGCGCGCTCTGGTGCACCGGCCGCGACCAGGTCGGCCAGCTTGGCCTCGGCACCGGCGGCCCGGTCCGGCGGCCGGTCGCGGTGACGGCGACCGGCGGCGAGCTCATCGCGGTCGGGCGCGCCAGCGCGTGCGAGGTGCGGGCCGGCCAGGCCTCGTGCTGGGGCGACAACCAGTACGGCACCGCCGGCGCACCGGTCGGCGTGCTGGCGGTCCAGGCCCCGGCCGTGGTGCCCGGCACCGCCAGCGTGGACGCGATCACCGTCGGGGACTCCCACACCTGCGCGGCCCGCACCGGCCAGGCTCCGCTGTGCTGGGGCTTTGGCGGGGAGGGCGCCCTCGGCAATAGCGGCACCGCGACCACGCCGACACCAACCGGCGTGGTCGGCCTGTCGGGCGCCACCGCCGTCGCCGCATGGCGCCACTCGTGTGCCCTGGTCAGCGGTGACGTGTGGTGCTGGGGCCGCAACGACAGCTTCCAGGTCGACGCCAGCCAACCACCCTCCGTGCTGACGCCGACCCGCCTGCTCGGCCTCCCCGCCCGCGCGCTGGCTGCAGGGGGCAGCCACACCTGCGTGGTGCGGGATGACGCCACCCAAGAGGTCGTGTGCTGGGGCGCCAACACCTTCGGCCAGCTCGGGGCCGGACATCAGGAAGGCACCGGCGGCGCCCAGGTCACCAGCGCTGGCCCACGTGTCCTCGTCACGGCCGGCAACAACCACACCTGCTCCGTCGATGACGCGGGTGAGGCCTTCTGCTGGGGCGACAACACGTACGGCCAGGCCGGCGGCGCCACCGTCGGTGGCGTGGTGCTGTCGCCGACCAACATGGTGACCCGGCCGACCGGGGTCACCAGCTGGCGCCGGATCGCCACCGGCGCTCGCCACACCTGCGCGATCGCCGAAACCGACCAGCTGTACTGTTGGGGCTCCAACGCGGTCGGGCAGCTCGGCCACGGCGGCGGCGACGAGGCGACCGTCACGCCGACCCAGGTCCTGCACCCGCAAGGGTCGACCTGGGCCCGGGTCGCCGCCGGCGCCGACACCACCTGCGCCCACGACGTCAGCGACCGCCTCTGGTGCTGGGGCGCCAACTACTATGGCCAGGTCGGCAACAGCATGACCTGGCGCACCGCGTGGACCGAGGTGGCGCCGTAGCAACCTCGGACCGTGGATGCGCAGTCCTGTGGCGCCACGCGCGCCACGGACGGCTTGTACGCGAGCAGCGCTCCGCAGACTCTGCGACGGGCAGCCCTCGACAGCGATCCAGCCCAAAGACTAGGCTTGGGGGGGTGAGTGGGGCTGTGTCCAAACAAGACTTGGATCGGGTACTTACGCTGCAGCTGGCCATTGGCTGGGCAGGCGAAGGAAAGACGGATCCACCTCGTCTGGGCTGGTGGCGCACGGCCCTGAGCGACGAGTTCGGCGGTGAAGACCTGTTCAAGCGACTGACGCCTCGTACCTGGAGCTGGGTGCTGCTCGAGGCGGCCCGCGCAGCGGCCCGCAAGGTGGACGCCGAGGCGCGAGCCCAGGCCGCCGACGCCGACCACCTGGTGTCGCTGTTCCGCCTGGGCTTCGAGCTCGATGAGCAGCTCGACGATCGACTGGCCGAGCTCAAGCGTACGGGGATCGATCCGGCCGAGGCCCTGCCGGCGCTTGGTCCGCTGGTCGCGACGTGGGATCCGGCGGCGTTCAAGGCGTGGCTGGCTGGTCTCGGCCAGGCGGACCACGCGCCGTCCTCGATCGGACGTCGACTTCGAGGCGCACCGCCCGACGACCCTGTCGCCGCAGCACAGGCGTTGACGTCGGCGATGGCGCCCTTGACCGAACGGTACCCAGCGCCGCACTACACGACCAGCAAGGGCACACGCGGATGATGCCCCCTGGCGAGACCACCGAACCGCACTCGCGCCTGTTGCGCTGCTCGCTGTGCCTCCAGGAGTCACGTGCGTACTGGGCCCACGTCGACCCAGACGATCCGCGCACCAGCGCCAGCGTCGCGTTCACGGCTTCGTGGTTCGGCGCCAAGAGCGAGCCCTGGACCACCGAGCTGCTGTCGAACATGCGGGTGCGGTTCGACCGTTTCCCATCGAGCCTGCGGGTGCTCGCGGGCTGGCGCACGATGCCACCCGAGATCCGCCGCGTGATCTGCCACTTCCATCTGCAGCTCACCGACCCCCTGTACCGGGCGTTCACCGGCGAGTTCCTGCCTTCACGCCGCGAGGCGCTCCGGCCCGACATTCACCGCCAGACGGTGATCCAGTGGACGAGCGAGCACGGGCCGCCACGCTGGGCCATGAAGACCCAGCTGCAGTTCGCCAGCCGGCTGCTGTCGTGCGCTGGTGCGGCGGGACTCGTCAGCGGCAACCGAGACCCACGTCAGGTCGCGACGCCCCGTGTTCCCGATCAGGCGCTCGAGTACATCCTGTATACGCTGCGCGCGCTCCGCTTCGAGGGAAGCCTCATCAGCAACCCGTACCTGGGCAGCCTCGGCCTCGTCGGCGGCCTCCTCGCCGACCGGCTGCGAGCGCTGGGGACGATCGAGTTCCGGCAGGTCGGGGACGTTCACGAGCTCGACTGGCGGTACCAGGACCTCGAGACCTGGGCCGGCGCCGAGCTTCCGTTGACGCCGCCACCCCGGCTGGCGCCGCCTATCACCGGCCACGCGCAGGTGCGTGCTTGAGGGCCCCGCGCACCCAACTCGACGAGGCGTTCGCGGCGCTCGCGCGCGACCTCGTCCATGACGACGGCCCGCGCATCAGCACCATGCGCAACTACCGGTACGCCATCGTCCCGTACGACCCCGCAGAGGAATTCTTGCTGCGTGAACACGTGCGCGACCTGGTCGGCTCGCTCACCGCATCGGGGTGGGTCGTGCTGACCCTGTCCCTCCACAAGCTCCTGCTGCAGCGCGTGCGTGCCCTCGGTGAGGAGGTGGTCGCCCGCCTCATCAAGGCCGAGCGAGAGGCGGCGGCCGTTGCGCCCGAGCGCGGCATCAACTACCTGCGCACCAAGCTCGGGCGCGAACTCGATGGCGCCACCGGCATCGCCGCCGACGTGTCGCGGGAGATCCTTGCGTTCACGGAAGCGCACCCCGAAAAGGCCGAGCGCACGGTCGTGTTCATCGGCCGCGCCGGAGCGCTGTATCCGTTCTTCCGGGTCTCGGCGCTGCTCAAGCACCTCGACGGAAAGACCCGCAATGTTCCGGTCGTGCTGCTGTACCCCGGTGAGCGCAAAGGCGAGGCCGGGTTGTCGTTCATGGGCGAGCTCGACCCAGATCGCGACTACCGCCCGCGGATCTATCCGTAGGGCCGTGCCCTCCCACTTCACCGAGTCGGCCACCATGAAGCTGCGCGACCTCTTTCAATCCAACATCACTCGCGACATCCCGCCGGTGGTGTACTTCCACGAGCAGTCGCCAGCCAAGCTCGAGGCCGAGGTCAAGGAGTACATCATCACCGGGGGCTTTCCCCCGGAGCACCCGCACTACCAGCGCGTACCCAGCGGCATCCACGAGCAGTACGTCAAGCTCCTGACCGCGATCAGCAGCTACCTCGACAAGCCAGACGGCATGGACCTCGAGCCCGCCTCGTGGATCTCGGGGTTCTACGGGTCGGGCAAGTCTAGCTTCGCCAAGCTGCTCGGCCTCGCCCTCGATGGCATATCGCTGCCGAGCCAACGATCGCTCGCCGACGCCTGGCTGGCCCGGGACACGTCGCCGCTCGGCAAGGACCTGCGCGATGCCTACGCCGGCCTGCGCGCCAAGATCGACCCTATCGCCGTGGTGTTCGACATCGGTGGCATCGCGCGCGACGGCGAGCACATCCACACCGCGGCGGTCCGCAAGCTGCAGGAGCGCCTGGGTTACTGCAGCGATCCTCACGTCGCCGAGATGGAGCTGAAGCTCGAGCGCGATGGCCACTGGAAGAAGTTCGAGCAGGCAGCGCTGACCGCGCTGGGGCGGCCGTGGTCCGAGGTCCGCGCCACCGCGATGGCAGACGACGACTTCTCGACGGTGATGGCCGTCTTGTTCCCGGACAAGTACCAGGATCCGATGACCTGGCTGACCAGTCGGGCCGGGACGTTCTCGTATTCGGCCTCGGCCGACGAGGCCGGCAAGGCCATCGCCGACATGCTCCGCTTCCGGGCGCCGAACGCGACCGTGTTCCTCGTCATCGACGAGGTCTCCCAGTATGTCCACCAGAGCAGCGACAGGATGCTCAAACTCCAGTCGTTCAACTCGGACCTGAAGCATCGCCTCAAGGGGAAGGTGTGGATCCTCGCCACCGGCCAGCAGCGGCTCGAGGACGGCGGCGAGATCGGCAAGCTGAAGGAACGGTTTCCACTCCAGTTTCGCGTGCACCTCGCGGTTACCAACATCCGCGACGTCGTTCACAAACGGCTCCTGGCCAAGACCCCTGAGGGCGCAGCGCGCCTGCGCGAGCTGTTCCAGCAGCACCGCAACCTACTGCGGGCGTTCGCGTACGACGCCGACCCCATCGCCGAGGATGACTTCGTCGATGTCTATCCGCTCCTGCCCGGCCACATCGACCTCATCCTGCAGATCACCAGTGCCCTGCGGATCCGCTCGAGTCGCAGCCAGGGTGACGATCAGGCCATCCGTGGCCTGCTCCAGCTCCTCGGTGAGCTGTTCCGCGGCCAGCGCCTGGCCGAACGTGAACTCGGCGCGCTGGTCACGCTCGACCAGGTCTACGAGGTGCAGCACACCGCCCTCGACGCTGACGTGCAGGCCAGCATGGATCGCGTGCTCCAGTACTGCACGAAGCACGCGCTGCCGCTGGCCGCCCGCGCGGCCCGTGCGGTGGCGCTGCTGGAGCTGATCCAGGAGAAGGTCCCGACCGATGCCCGCCTGGTCGCGGCCTGTCTGTACGACCAGCTCGACCTTGGCAACAACCAGCTCGCGGTGCAGGAGGCCCTCGAGGCGCTGCGCCGGGCCAACCTCCTCGGCTACTCCGAGAAGCTCGGCTACAAGCTGCAATCCTCGTCAGGTGAAGAGTGGGAACGCGAGCGGCGTGACCTGGTCGTGCCTCCGGAGCAGCGTGGCGACCTGGTGCAAGGCGCCCTCCGGCAGCTTGTGGCCGAACCCGAGCGGCCCCGCCTCGAGGGCCGGCCCTTCCCGTGGCTCGCGCTGTTCTCCGATGGCCGTCGGGTGGTCGACGCCCGCTTGGAGGATCCGCGCGACCCGGCCGCGATCACCGTCGACTTCCGGTTTCTGACCACGGCCGACGAGCGCGACCACACCACCTGGGTCAACCGCTCGAGCGAGGAGGCGCTGGCCCAGCGCCTGCTGTGGGTGGTTGGCGACACCGACGAGCTCGACAACGCGGCCCGGGAGCTTGGCCGCTCTGCGGCGATGGTCAAGCGCTACGAGAACCGGACCGAGTCACTCCTGGCCGATCGACGCCGGCTCCTGTTCGAGGAAAAGTCGCGCCAGGAGGACCTCGAAACCCGGCTGCGGCGCGCGGTCGACGCCGCGTGGATGAGCGGCCGGCTGTACTTTCGCGGCAAGCCGATCGAGCCACGTGAGCTCGCCGGAGCGGCCGGCCAGGTGCTGTCGCTCGCCGCGTCCAGCATCCTGCGCGACCTGTTCCCGCACTTCGCCGCGACCCGGGTCTCCAGCGCCGAAGTCATGCAGCTCATCGAGCCCGAGCTCAATGCGCCGTCGCCCAAGTTCATCGCCGAGCTGGGCCTGCTCGAGGCCGAGCGCGGCAAGTACGTCCCGTCATGCAGCGGCGTGGTGCCACAGCGAGTGCTCGACCACATCGTCAGCGAAGGTGGCGCGACTGGCGCCACCCTGTACGCCTACTTCGGCGGGCCACCCTATGGGTACGCGCCGGAGGTCGTGCGGGCCTGCGTCGCTGGCCTGCTGCGCGGTAGCAAGATCCGCATCCAGTCCGAAGGCGGCGACAAGATCTCGGCCGTGCGGGACGCCGGTGTGCGCGACGTGCTCGAGAAGGAGCGGGGCTTCAAGACCGCGACCATCTACCCGGTCGGCGACGACACCGTCGGCCTCAAGGGGCGCGCCCGCATCTGCAAGTTCTTCGAGGACCGGCTCGGCATCAAGCTCGATCGCGAGAACGACGCCATCGCCGACCGGGTCAGCACCGAGTTCCCACGCCAGATGGCACGCCTGCGGGTGGTGTTCGAGCACCTGCGGCACCTGCCCGGAAACCGGCCACCACCCCCCCCGCTGGTTGCGCTCGAGGACGCGCTCGACAGCTGCTACCGCCTGGTGCGCCAGACGGAGCCCACGGTACAAGAGGTGCTGCGGCAGCTCGACGTGCTGAGCGACGGCCTGGCGCGGCTCGGGCTGTACGCCGCCGAGCTGAGCCAGACCGCCGTCGACGCCGTCCGCCAGGCCGACGATGTCGCGCGATACCAGCTGGCTCAGCTCGCCCGTGTCGGCCAGCTGTCGCCCGCCGTCGTCGCCGCTGGCGAACGCATCCGTGCACAACTCGCCAGCGAATCGCCGTGGCGTACCATCGAGGCCCTCGCGCCCGACTTGCTGCTGCTGCAGGACACCTACCGTGAGACGCGGCGAGCGATCCTGGCCAGCCACGCCGCCGCCATCGAGGCCGCACGCAAGACCATCAAGCTCCGGGTCGGCTTCGCCACGCTCACCGGCGAGCAGGGCAACCACGTCCTGCGCCCGATCGCCGAGGCCGCCATCGCCACCGACGACACGGCCATCGCGCCTGCACTGGACCAGCTCCGCGACGGCTTCGAGCGTGCGCTGGCCCAGGCCGAGAAGGATGCCGGCGACCGCCTCGATGCGCTGCTGAGCGAAGGTGACCGCCCGCTGGTTCGCAAGGTCGCAGTTGGCCTTGCCGGGCGTGAGGTCGGAACCGTGGAGGAGCTCGACCGCGTCCTGGCAGACGTGCGGGCCCGCATCGTGCCGGAGCTGACGGCCGGCGCACGAGTACGCCTGACATGAGCGACGCCGAGCCAGCGCCCACAGCGATGGCCCCAGTGACGCCGGCCGCCGCGGTGCCGCTCGCCCTTCGGGGCTTCGACATCGAGCAAGTCCGGGTCACCCACGAGCGCACCTACGCCACGATCATCGAGCAACATCCGCTGACCCGTCACGTCGTGGCACAGCGGGGCCTACCTGACCCGCAGGACATCCGTCGCAGCCTGATGGCGGAGACGCTCCGGCTGTCGGAGTCGATGGCAC
Source organism: Kofleriaceae bacterium (assembly GCA_018058095.1). Classification (GTDB taxonomy): domain Bacteria; phylum Myxococcota_A; class Polyangia; order Haliangiales; family Haliangiaceae; genus JABFXX01. Next base: position 90,696 of record JAGPCO010000003.1, on the reverse strand, counting down.
CCGAGGGGTATCGGGTCGCACACCAGGCCAAGGCCGTGCTGGGGATCGGCGGCCCGCTCGAACTCTACCAGCGCCGCGGTGCGGAGAACGCCGCGATGCACTTCGTCGTCGAGCCGATCTTGCTCGAGATCCACGGAGCCGTGCTGCCGCAGCTCGACCCCGGCGCGTTGCTCGCGCTGGTTGGGCATGAGCTAGGCCACTACCTGGCGCATGGCCCGACGAGCGCGTCGCGTGACGCGCTGGTGATGAAGCACGCGACACACGGCGCCGATCTCGACGACCCCGAACTCACCCTGGCGACATCCCGCTACAGCATGATGTGCGAGCTCACGGCAGACCGTGTTGGCCTGCTGGCCTGCCAGGATCTCGAGGCGGCCTTGCGCCTGGAGATGATCACCATCTCGGGCCTCGGCGCGGGGGCGCTGACGATGGACACCCAGGCCTACCTGGCGCAATGCCGGGAGCTGGTCGAGTACGAGCTCGAGCACGGGGCGAGGGCGTATGGAGGGACCCACCCGGCGCACGGCCTGCGCGCCTATGCAGCCTGGCTGTTCAGCGAGACCAGGACCTATCAGGCTCTGACCGGCAAGGGGCCGGGGATCCGGGACCTCGCCGACGTCGACGACTTCATCGCCCGGTACTTCAGCTGCCACCCTGCGGTGGTGCTTGACCAGCGCCAGCTTGGCGAGGTCCCAGGTGAGCTGGCCGAGTGCGCCCTCGCCGCGGCGGTGATCGTGGGCCACGCGGACGGTGCGCTCTCCGACGACGAACGTGACGTCATCGAGCGCTGGTTCGCCAACGTCATCCCGGACTGGCGCACCTACCTCGACCTCGACCTCGCGCTCGAACGCTTCGGTGACACCGCGGTCGTGCTGCGCGCCGCCGCGACTGACCTTGCAACTCACGTGCTGCGCCTGCTGGTCGACGTCATGCTGGCCGATCGCGCCGTTCATGCCGACGAGGTCCGGGCGATCCGAGCGATCGGAGCGGCGCTCGGGGTGCACGACTTCTTCGATCGCAGCCTGCTGGCGATCTTCCGCAGCCGGGGTGTTCCGCTCGAGCTCGACCCGCGCCCGGAGCCCGAGCTTCCGCTGCCGCCACGTCGCCAGCACGTGGACGACGCGTTCCAGACCTTCCTGTCGGGCGTCCTCCGGCGCGGCGAGAGCGTCATCACGCTGCGACGCCTGCTGCGCCTGCTGGGGGCCGACAAGAGCAGCCCACCGCTGCTTGCCAGGCTGGCCGACGCCTTCGCCCGGGCCCGCATCTCCACCGCGCCCGCGCTGACCGAGGTCGGGCTCGACCAGCGTGTGGTGCTCACCCCGCCGCTGCCCGAACCGGCCCGGGTCAGCGTCGCGGCCGTGCCCGCGTCACGCACGGCCCTGATCGCGGCCCTCCGTCGCCTGCGCGAGCAGCTCGTATCTGGGGATGGCCGCAGTCCGTCGGTGCGCCTGCGCAGCCTGCGCCGCGGCCGCGCCTTCGACCTGATGGCCCTCGAGAAGGTCGCGGTCGGCCAGGGCGAGCGGGTGCTCGAGCAGGTCCGCGCCCGCAAAGCAGTGCGTGTCGTCGAGGCCGCCGACGCCGGCAAACACGGGCCGGCCGCCACGGTCGCGAGCGAGCTGCTCGCGCTCGCGCGCGAGGATGCGGCGTGCGCCGAGGAGACCGGGGCCCACGACCTGTACGTCGGCTACCCATTCGTGACCGGCGTCGTCGCCGGCTACCTCGTTCGCGCGCCCCTCGTGCTCTACCCGGTCGAGCTGGCCCGGGATGGAGCCGGGGCCCACGGCTTTCGTCTCGAGCCGCGGCGCGACGAGCTGCCCATTGCCAACCAGTCGCTCATCCGCCTGGTCTTCAACAAGCGCGGGTTCGCGTTCTCCGATGAGCTGTCCGACGAACTGGAGGCGCTTGCCGGCGCCCCTGACGGCGGCCCCGATGCGGTACGTCGGCGACTCGGCGAGGTTGGCCTCGCCACCAGCGACGGCTCTGGCCAGCTCCAGGCCTGCAGCGAACTCGACGAGACGGCGATGACCGAACGGCTCGCCATCGAGGAGATCGCCGTGCTCGGGCTATTCCCGCAGTCGAGCTCCGACCTCCTGCAAGACTATGATGGCCTCCTGCTCGACCTGAGCAAGCCCGATGCTGATGTCGGCGCGTTGCTCGCCGCGGCGGCCACGCTGTTGCCGGGGGAACTCGCACCTGTCGCGCCGCCCGCTGCGGGCGTCAGCGACGACTGGAGCCCGGTGATCGTCGCCGATCCCTCGCAGCGCTCGGTCATCTGCGAGGCGCGTCGGCACGGCGCCACCGTCGTCGATGGCCCGCCCGGAACCGGGAAAAGCCAGGTCATCGTCAACCTCGTGGCCGAGGCCTTGCGCCGGGGCGAGCGGGTCGCGGTCGTCTGCGAAAAGCGGGCCGCGCTCGACGTGGTGCGGCAGCGCATGACCGCCACCGGCCTGGGGAAGGCACTGGCGGTGGTGCACGACGTGCACGAAGATCGCAAGGCGCTGTACGCCCACATCGCCGGGCGGCTCGAGGCCAGCGGGCGCGTCCCATTCCTGCCTGACGAAGCGGCGGCGGTCCGGGCCGAACACGCCGCGCTCGGCCGGGCCCTGGGGCAACGTGCCGAGCTCCTGTCCACCACCCCGCCGGGGCTCGACCTGACGATCGGCGAGCTGCTCGCGTTCGTGTCGCAGCACGCCGCTCCGCCGACGGGGACCGGCGCCAGGCTCGAGACGCTGCGGCAGGCGGACCTGCGCACCTTGCTCGAGGTGACGACGGCGCTGCACCCGCTCGTCGCTCTGTGGGCGCCGTCCTCGCGCTGGCGCGCCCCGGCTGGCGCGTCGCCGCGGCGCTCCCTGGCCGGCGCCGGCCCCCTGATCGTTCGCGAGCTCGAGGCGGCGATCGCACGTGCGGCCCACGCAGCGCGGGACTTTGCGGCCCTCCGCGACGCGGCACCACCGGGTGTGGACGTCAGCCAGATCGACGACGCCCGGGGCGCGCTGTCCACCGCGGTCGCCAGCCGCGACACCAGGCGCGACGACCGCGACCGGGCGATGTTTGGTGCCATCGCCAGCCTGGCCGCAGCCGAGCCCGAACGACTCGCCGAGACCGCGCAGGCGCAGCAGGCCTGGCGCGAGGCCAGCACCGCCCTGCTCCACCTCGAGCACCCGGTCGCGCTCGAGCCCAGCCCGACGCTGATCTCGTCGCTGGCCGTGCTGACCCGCCTGGGTAGCAGCTGGTACAGGGTCTTCCTCCTCGGCTGGTGGAAGGCCCGCGGCACGTTTCGCGCCGAGCTGGCGCGGCTCTGGCCGGAGCGCGCTGGCGACGCCCTGACGCCGGCGCTCCTCGCCGAGGTCCGCGACCGGCTCAGCGCCAGCAGGGCCTGGCGCGTCATCGGCGCGGTCTTCACGCGGCTCGGTCTGGCCCACGTGTTGCCCACGACGGCGCCGCAGTTGCCGGCGACGATCGAACGAGTGGCTTCCATGGCCGACAACCTGCGCGAGCTGGGCACCGCGAGGTCCGCGCTACTCAGGGCCGGTGCGTGGTTGCCTGACGGCACGCCGACGGCAACCAGCCTCGCCGCGTGGGACCTCACTGTCGACCAGCGCCTCGCCGTGCTCACCGCGCGCGATACGCTGCGCGCCGCCGTCCATCCGCTGGGCGCCTGGTTTCCCGCGCTCCCTGAGCTGCCGGCCGCCGCCGTGCTCGAGGAGCTGCTGGTGGCGTGGCGACGCGATGGCGAGCGGCTGGCCGAGGTCGACGCGCTGGTAGCCCGCGCCTGCGCGATCTTGCCTGCCGCGCCCCGCCTGTTCGACACCGCCGCAACCACCTGGTCCGGCGGGTCGGCGTCGACCTGGCGCGCCGGCGTGGCGAGCGCGTGGGCGTCGGCCTGGCTGGCGCGGCTCGAGCGCGAGCACCCGGGGCTGGCGGCGCTCGGCCGTGGTGCCGATGACCGTGACGTGGCCCGGCAGGCCGCTCGCTTCGGCGAGCTGGAGGTCGAACGCCGCGAGCTGGAGATCGAACGCACCCTGGCACGCCTCGATGACGCCGAGCTGCTGACCATGCCAGCCGCTGCCAAACACGCGCGCCGGACGCCGGCGCAGAAGGCGCGTGAGGAGCTGCTCAAGGAAGCGCGCAAGCAGCGCATGCTGATGCCGCTGCGGACGTTCGTTCGCCGGTTCGCGCCGGCCGGCCTGCTCGACGTCGCTCCGGTCTGGCTCCTATCACCCGAAACCATGGCCATCCTGTTCCCGCGCCTGCCGCTGTTCGACCTCGTCGTCTTCGATGAGGCGTCGCAGTGCACGGTAGAGGCGGGCCTGCCGGTGCTGCTGCGGGCCCGGCGTGTGGTCATCGCCGGGGACGAGAAGCAGATGCCGCCGTCGTCGTACTTCTCGCTGGGAGGCAACGAGGATGACGACGCGCTGGCCGGCACGGTCGAGGCCGACGAGCGCCACGATGCGCTTCGCGATCTGCTAACCGCCGAGTCGCTGCTGTCACTGGCCCGGCCCCGGGTCGCGCGCGCCGGCCTGGCCTGGCACTATCGCTGCCGCGACGAGGCGCTCATCGCGTTCTCCAACCACGCCATGTACGAGGGCGAGCTGCTCACCATCCCGTCGACGGCGGGCGCCGCCGCGCCCAGCGCACTGCACTGGGTGTCGGTTCGGGACGGCGCCTACCACGCCGGTGAGAACCTGCCGGAGGCCCGGCGCGTGGTCGACGTGGTCGACGACCTGCTCGGGCGGACGCCTCAGCCGACCATCGGCGTGGTCACCTTCAACCTCAAGCAGCGCAAGGCCGTGCTCGACGCCATCGAGGCGCGCTGCGACACCAGCGCCGAGTTCCGTCAGCGCTGGACCGAAGCCGCCGCCGGCGCCCTCGACGAGCGCCCGTTCGTGAAGAACCTCGAGCAGGTCCAGGGTGACGAGCGCGACGTCATCGTGTTCTCCCTCGGCCACGCGCCCCAGGTGCGCTATCGGGGCGGCGTCGCCACCCAGGATACCTACGTCCCGGCGCGCTTCGGGCCGCTCGGCCAGCGCGGTGGCGAGCGTCGCCTCAACGTCGCCATCTCTCGCGCCAAGGCGGCCTGCTACGTGGTCGCCTCGTTCGATCCGTCCCAGCTCACCGTCGCCACGTCCCGGCACCAGGGCCCGAGGCTGTTCAAGCACTTCCTCGAGTTCGCCCACCTCCTCCACCACGGTCGGCGCCTCGAGGCCGCGCGGGTACTCGACCTGGTCCGTGGCACCAGCCCCGCCACCACCAGCGCAGGGACACGGCCGCGCATGCCCATCGACGGGTTCGTGCCGCTGCAGACCCAGGTGGCCCTGGCGCTCGAGGCCGCCGGTATCCCGTACGAGCCCGACGTCGGCGCCTCCGGCTTCCGGATCCCGCTCGCCGTGCTCGATCCGGCCGACCCCTCCCGCTACGCGCTCGCGCTGCTCCTGCACGATGGCTCTGGCCCCAGCGACCCGTTCGAGCTCCACGTCCACCGGCCTGGGGTGCTGACCCAGCGCGGGTGGCGGCTGCTCTCCATCAGCGCCGCGTCCTGGCGACACCGCCGGACCGAGCTCCTCGAGGAGCTCGAGGTCCTGGTGCCAGGGTGCCGCGGCGCCGTCAACGGCGAGGTCTACCAGCGCCATCGGGCCGCGCTGGCCACCCCGGTCGGCGCCACGACGGAACTCAGCGCCACCCCGTTGCCAGCGCAACGGACTCACGCTGCCGGCGGCAACCCGCTGTTTCCGGCCTCTGCGCCGGCCGATAGCGGGCCCACCGCGGCAGCGCGGCCAGCCGCGGTCCCGTCCCAGCCGGCCTGGGCCCTCGCCATCCCCGATGACCTGTTCCGCGCGGCGCTCCTGCATCTCGAGCGCCACGGTGAGCTCGGCGAGGGCGATCTCAACAGCATCGTCGGCGGCCCACGTCGGGCCCGCAGGTTCGCCGCCGAGCTCGATGGGATGCGCCCTGGGCTACCGTTCGGCGTTGAAGTGACCGACGTCGGCGGCAGCAAGGTCTACCGGAAGGTGGGACCCTCATGACCACGACCACGACCATGACGTCCGACGGCAAGCGGGCGCTGGCCCGGGCCATCCGCGGCCTGCGGTCCCGACTCATCACCGAGCTGGGCGATGCGACCGAGCGGGCCTACCGGCTGTCGGTGGCGGACGCCCGCAAGGCGCAGCTTGGCGAGGCCGCACGGGCCCGGCGGGCCCGGCTCGAGGGCTGGATCGACGAGCAGGTGCGGGCGCTTCCGGCCAAGGCACGAGCCGGAGCGGCGCAACGGTTGCTCGGTGAGGTGGTCAAGGACGCCGCGGCGACGCTGCTGGTGCGGGTGGTGTACCTGCGGCTGCTCGAGGCCAGCGGGCTGAGCGCACCCAGGGTGGTCACGGGCGGGTGGGACAGCCGCGGCTACAAGGACTTTCGCGAGGCGGCGCCGGAGCTGGTGCGAGCCGATGAGACGGAAGGGTACGCCGCGCTGCTCGACCTGATGTGGGGCGAACTGGCGCACGACCTGCCCGGGTTGTACGGCCCGGTGCGGATGACGGCGCTGGTGCCGGTGCCAGCGGCGACCCTTCGTGCGGTGGTCGACGCCCTCGACGACGACGAGCTGGCGTCGGTGTGGACCGACGACACCACGCTCGGGTGGATCTACCAGTACTGGAACGACCCGGAGCGCGAGGCGCTCGACGCCAAGCTGGCGGCCAGCAAGAAGCTCGAGAACCACGAGATCGCGTCGAAGACGCAGATGTTCACCGAGCGTTACATGGTCGAGTGGATGCTGCACAACACGCTCGGCCAGCTCTGGCTGGCCATGTGCAAGCGCCACGGCTGGGTAGCCGATGCCGAGCGCCTCGGGGTGCTCGACCAGCTCGAGGCGCGCCGGGTGGCGTGGCGGGCCCGGCGCGAGGCCGGCGAGGTCGCGGCCGACGCGCTGATGCCGGTCGACCCGGGACTGGAGGACCGCTGGAAGTACTGGGTGCCGCAGCCGCTGCCCGACGACGCGGTGGCCGCGGCGCCGGCCAGCGTGCGCGAGCTCAAGGTGCTCGACCCGGCCTGTGGCTCGGGCCACTTCCTGGTGATCACCTTCGAGTTGCTGTTCCACCTGTACCAGGAGGAGGCCCGGCACCGCGGCCAGCACTGGTCGGCCCGCGAGATCGTCGAGTCGATCCTAGAGCACAACCTGCACGGCCTCGACATCGACCCCAGGGCGGTGCAGATCGCGGCGGCGACGCTCATGCTCAAGGCGCGCCAGCTGTGCCCCGATCCGGCCGACCGGGCCGAGCCGCGGGTGGTGAACCTGGTGGCACCGGCGCTCAGCCTGGCCAGCCTGGACCCACGGGATCCGGCGCTGCGCGAGCTGTACGCCGCGGTGCAGGCCGAGACCGGCATCCCGCCCGAGCTGACGGCGCAGATCGTGGCCGGCCTGGCCGGCGCCGACCACCTCGGCACGCTGCTGCGGGTCGATCGCGCCATCGACCAGGCGATCGAGCAGTACCGCGCGCCGCTGTCGAAGGGCGTGCCCGACCAGGGCGAGCTGTTCACCGGCTTTGGCCCACGCCGGCGCAAGGCGATCACCGCCGAACACGCCCGGGCCGCGCTGCTCGAGCGACTCGAGGGGTTCCTGGCCCGGCACTCCGGCGGCGCCGACCTCGGCCTGCGCCTGCGCGGCGAGCAGCTCGCGGCCGGCGTGCGCTTCGTGCGCCTGGTGCGCGAGGGCCAGTACGACCTCGTCATCGGCAACCCGCCGTACCAGGGCACCAGCAAGATGGCCGACAAGGCCTATGTCGAGAAGATGTACCCGCGCGGTAAGGCCGACCTGTACGCGGCGTTCCTCGAGCGTGGGCTGCAGCTCGCGCGCCCCGGTGGCGTATCCGCGCTGCTGACCATGCGCAGCTGGATGTTCATCAAGCAGTTCAGCGCGCTGCGCGAGTGGCTGCTGGCGACGTACGACCTGCGGATGCTCGGTGACCTATCGTCTGGTGCGTTTGAGTCGATCGCGCCGGCGCAGGTCGTCGTCACGGTCTGCATGTCGGTGGTGCGAAGAGCACCGCCGACAACGAGCGCATCGATCGCACTACGAGCTTTCGACGAGACTACTGTGACGTTGCCAAACGAGACGCTACGCAAGCGCGCCGCGGTGCTAGCGCAGGTCGGGCGGTTTGAGTTTGAGCAGAGAACTCTGGCGCAGGTGCAGTCGAAGCCTGTGTTGTATTGGTGGTCGTCCGCTCTCCTGAACCAGTACGCAAACTCGAACCTGATCGGCGAGCACGCACCGGTGCGCAAGGGCATCATTACGGGAGACGATGTCCGGTTCAATCGCTTCGCATGGGAGGTGTCGCCATCGAGCATCCATATGACGAGGTGCGAGGATTCCTTCGCGGTCTTCATCGAGACTTGGGCTCCGACGATCAAGGGAGCCAAAGGCCGCGCCTGGGCTGAGCCGCTGACAGACGTGATCCGGTGGACGTCCCAAGGCCTCGAACTCAAGGCCAAGCACGAGCACGAGCACGGAAGTTTCACGAAACGGATCCAGAGCGCGGCCCACTACTTTGTGCCCGGGGTCGCATTTTCGATGATCGGTAGCGAGGCACGAGCTCGTGTTCATCGATTTCGAAGCGTTTTTGGCAACAAGGGGTCTTCCGTATTCTCCGACGACTTGTCGTTCGTGGTTTGCGCAATGAATTCTTCATTCGCGGTCGGTATCCTCCAGTCGCTGAATCCTGGAATCGGGTTCGAGGTTGGCGATGTCGAACGGGTGCCGCTAGTCGAAGTGCTCGAACATCGAAAGATCTCTGCCACAGTCGACCGTGCCTTCCTCTCTCACGAATCCCACCGCGAGCCTTCGGTAGAATTCCGCAGGCCCGGCCCCTCCCCCTGGCGCGCCGCTCAGGCCTGGGCCCAGCTCGCCGTCGACCGCCCCGACGGTGCGCCGCTGCCGCCCTACACGCCCAAGTACGACCCCGAACCGCCGAGCGATCACCTCTCCTTCGCCGTCGGCGTCGCGCTCGGTCGCTTCGGCGCGGCCGGCGAGGGCATCCTGACCGAGGCGCCGGCCGGCGCGCTGCCACACGGCATCTTGTTCCTGTCCGACGCCAGCGACGACGACTCGCTGGCGCACCCGGCGGCCGCGCCGATCCACGCCGCCTGGGCCAGCCACGGCGCGGCCATCGACGACAAGCGCACGCTCAGGAGTTACCTGCAGGACCGCTTCTTCTCCGACGTCCATCGCAAGATGTACGAGAACCGGCCCATCTACTTTCCGCTGTCGTCGGCGAAGCGGGCCTTCGTCGCCTACGTCGCGATCCACCGCTGGGGCCCGGGCACGCTCAACGACCTGCTGGCCGAGCACCTGTACCCGGCCCGCAAGCGGCTCGAGGGCGAGGTCACCGACCTGCGCGCCGCCCGCGATGGCGCCGACAAGAAGGCCAGCCGGGCGGCCGAGAAGCGCTTCGGCCAGGTCGGGGCGTGGCTCGAGGAGCTGGCGAGCTTCATCGCCGCGGTCGAGCAGTGCGCCGAGCGTGGCCCGCCGCCACCCGACGGCAAGACCCCGGCCCGCGCGGCCGACGCCCGCTACGCGCCCGACCTCGACGACGGCGTGATGATCAACAGCGCGGCGCTGTGGCCGCTGCTCGAGCCACAGTGGAAGGATCCGCGCAAGTGGTGGAAGGAGCTGGCCTGCGCCGACGGCAAGAAGGACTACGACTGGAGCCATCTGGCGGCGCGCTACTTTCCCGACCGGGTCGACGCCAAGTGCAAGGTCGACCCCAGCCTGGCCGTCGCTCACGGCTGCTTCTGGCGTTACCACCCAGCCAGCGCCTACCAGTGGGAGCTGCGGCTGCAGGACGAGATCGGCCCTGACTTCAGGCTCGACGAGCTCGACCGCGCCGCCTCGGACGCCGCCCGGGCCGCCTTCGAGCGCGACCACGCCGAGCAGGCTGAAGAGCTGGTCAGCAAGGAGCACACCCGCCGGGCCCGCAAGAAGGCCAAGGCGGACGGCGCCTCGACCGAGGACGACGACGCGCCCCAGGCCTCGCTCGACCTGGCCGACGCAGACGAGGACGACGAGAGTGGCGAGGCCCGGGAGCCAGACGCGTGAGCGACGACGGCCTGTACCAGCGCGTCGCTGAGATCCTGGACCAGGCCCAGGGCCAGCTCGCGCGTACGGTGAACACCGCGATGGTCCAGGCCTACTGGATCGTCGAGGTCGAGCAGGCCGGCCAGGCACGGGCCGGATACGGCGAGGTCATCACCCGACTGTCGGCCCGGCTCAGGGCCAGCTACGGCCGTGGCTTCGGGGTCCAGAACGTGCGCTCGATGCGCCGGTTTTGCCTAGCCTTTCCTATGGGTTCGGCGCTCGGCCAGATTCACCAGACAGCGTCTGGTGAATCGGCGGCCGATCAGACCACCTACCAGCTGCACCTGCCGACCGAGGCCGAGCTGCAGGAGGAGCTCACGCGCGAACGCGACGCCGCCGAGCGGGTGCCGCGCCTGACCGGTGCCGACGACGCAGGGGGCTCGACATGACCGCCGTCGGCCTGGTGTCGGCCAGCCTGACCGCCGAGCTACGGGAGCTGGCGCGGCAACACGGGGTCGTGGTGTGGCTCGACAAGGAGGGCAGCTTCGTGACGTTCGCCGACGCGCTGGCCAAGGCCGGGCCAACCGGGTCAGTCCTGATGCGCACGTTTCGCGGCAGCTACCTCGAGACCATGCTCGCACTCGAGGATCTACAGGACGGCGTGACCATGACGCCCATGGTCCTGCACGTGCCAGGGCACACCGAGGACAGCATCGCCGACACCCCGCTGTTCGAGCTGTACCGGGCCGGGCGCCGGCACCGGCGCTCGCTGGCTACCCTGGTGCGGGAGGCGGCCCACGGCCGGGCCACGCCGACCGCCATCGACGCGTTCCTGGCCCAGGCGGGCCTGACGCTCGAGGGCGCTGACGCCTGGCTGGCGCGGCCGGACGATCCGGCGGCGGCCAACGATGGCCCCGACCTGAGCCTGCACTCGGCCGAGGCGCTGTTCGACGACATGGCCGGGCGTGGCCCGCTGGCGCAGAAGCTCGGCCGCCCCGAGGTCAGCCGCGCCGTGTGGCGGCGGGCCGAAGTGCTGCTCGGGATCACCGACGACGATCGACGCCGGCTGCTGGAGGAGGCCGAGGACGAGCCGACAGGGCGGGCCAGCTCCACGGCCGAGGTCGCCGACGACGTCGCCACCGCCCTGGCCCGCTGGGTGCTGGCGGTCGAGTTCGTGCACGACCTGCGACGCCCTCCCACCGACGCGTGGCTGCTCCCACTCCAGCACCTGGCCAAGCCGGTGGTCGCCACCTGCCAGAAGCTCGCGACCCACCTCCGCCGCGGCCACGACCGCCACTACGCCCGCATCGCCGTCGACATGGAGCCGCTGCTGCCGACCGAGGTCGCGCAGGCCACCGCCGACGACCTCGGCAAGATCGACACGTTCCAGTTCGAGGATACCAAGGTCATGGCGGCCGCCCTCGACGCGCTGCTGGGTGCCCGGTTCCAGCGCGCCCGGGAGCTCGCGCTGGCGCGGACCTCGGGCAAGAGCTTCTGGACCGCGTACGACCTGCGTCGGCGGATCGCCTGGAACCTGGTCGAGCGCGCGGCCCAGCTCGGCTGCCAGGTGCTGGCCCATGGTGGCCTGCTCACCGGCTGCACCAGCCTGGCAGACGCGGTCGCGCGCTACGCCGCCGACGGCTACCTGGTCGACCGCGCTCACCGCCAGCTCGAGCAGGCGCGCGAGGAGCTGCCGCAGCTGGACCTGCCGGAGGCGTCGCTGTTGCGGGCGCGGCTCGACCAGCTGCGCGGCGTGTACCGGGGCTGGGCCGACGAGGTCGCACGTGGGTTCAACCTGCTGTGCCGGCGAGAGGGGTTCCTGCCGCCGGCCGCGCTGCAGCAGCGCACGCTGTTCGATGAGGTGGTGGTGCCGGCGGTGGCCGAGGACCTGACCGCGTACTTCATGGTCGACGCCTTGCGGTTCGAGATGGGGGTGCAGCTCGCCGAAGGCCTGCGCGAGACCCGGACCGCCGACGTCACGGTCAGCGCGCGGCTGGCCGAGCTGCCCACCATCACCGAGGTCGGGATGAACGCGCTGGCGCCGGTGGTTCGTGCCGGCAAGCTCACCGTCGACTACAAGGGCGACAAGATCCTGGGCTTCCGGGCCGGTGAGCTGCGGGTCGACGGACCCGATGACCGCCGACGCGCGATCCACGACCGGCTCGGCGGCGACGCCTGCCCCCGGCTGTCGCTCGAGGAGGTCGGTCAGCGCGACGCGACCAGCCTGCGCAAGGCGCTGGCCCGCGCCCGGGCCGTGGTGGTGCACTGCGAAGGCATCGACAAGGCAGGCGAGAAGGGCGTGGGGCTGGCCGTGTTCGAGCGCGAGCTGCAGCTCCTGCGGGCGGCGTGGGGCGTGCTGTACGCGGCCGGCGTGAAGCGGTTCGTGTTCACCGCCGACCATGGCTTCCTGCTGCACGACGAAGTCACGCGCGATGCGTTGCGACACGGCAAGCAGACCGACCCACAGCGGCGGCACGTCCTGACCCACCACCGGCGCGAGCAGGCCGGCGAGGTCTGCGTCAGCGCCAGCGAGCTCGACTACGAGGGCGCCGAGTTTCACGCCGCGTTCCCCGAGGGCATCGCGCCGTTCGACCGGGGCGCGCGTGCCAAGGACTTCGTCCACGGTGGCAACAGCCTGCAGGAGCGTGTGATCCCGGTCGTCACCGTTCGGCACCGGCACGCGGCCGGCGGGGAGAAGGTGTCGTACCAGGTCGAGGCGCGCGGCGGCCTGGCGGTGGCCGGGATGCACAGCCTGGTGGCTGTGGTGCAGCCGACCCGACAGACCAACCTCGTCTATGGCAGCAGCGCCGAGGTCGAGCTGGCGCTCGAGAGCGCCGACGAGGCCGACGTGCAGGTCGAGCTGTGCGACGTGCACCACGCCCGGCGGACCGGGGCCGGGGTGGTGGCCACCGTCGGCACCGAGTTCGCCGTGTTCTTCCGCCTGACCGGCGACGTCGAGACCCGGGCCGCGGTGCGGGTGCGGCCGGCCAGCCAGGTCACCGAGGTCACGCCGGCGGTCACCAGTGAGCGCTTCCAGGTCATCCTGCGGGCCCGGCCGGTGGTGCCGGCCGCTGCGCAGGCTGGGGTCGCGCCCGCCGTGGCGCGCCCACCGGTGCCTGCGGCCTGGCTCGACGCGCTGCCGCCGGGTGTGCGCGAGGTGTTCCGCCACCTGGCCGATCACGGCTCGATCAACGAGGAGGAGGCGACCCGCCTCCTCGGCGGTCCTCGCCAGTTCCGCGCCTTCAGCCGCGACCTCGACACCTACCGCGTGCAGGCACCCTTCGGCATCCGCGTCGAGGTGACGACCGGGACCAAGTGTTACGTCCGCGGTGACCCGGAGCGAAGCTGAGGCCATGCACGACCACAACCACCGTCACGGAGCCTGTCCATGCTGACCCAGCACGATGCCAAGCACGTGTTCAACCAGCTGCGCGCCGGGCTGGTGCCTGAGCGCGGTCTCGACGCGCTCGCCGTCGGCGTCGACAAGCCACGGGTCGAGCTACACCGTCAGCTCGACCTGGTGTGCGAGGGCAGCGGCAGCATCAAGTTCCTGCGCGGCGGCTACGGCTGCGGCAAGACCTTCATGGCGCGGCTGGCCATCGCCGACGCCCAGGCCCGCGGCTTCGTCACCAGCTTCGTCGTGGTGTCCGACAACGACCTGCGCTTCCACCGCTTCGAGGAGGTGTATCGCAAGGTGGTCACCGAGCTGGCGACCGAGAGCTGCCCGCGCGGCGCGCTGGGCGACATGCTCGATCGCTGGATCGCCAGCGTCGAGGCCGGCCTGACCTCGCTCGGGGTCGATGACCACGCATCCGACTTCGACGCCCGGGTCCGGGCCAAGCTCGACGAGGCCCTGCGCAACCTGACCGGAGGCAAGGCGCCGCCCGACTTCGTTCGCGTCATCCAGACCGTGTTCGACCTCAAGCAGCGTGGTGAGTACAGCGAGGCCGGCGCGCTGATCTCGTGGCTGAGCGGAAGCGAGAACGTGGCCGCCAGTGTCAAGAAGCAGGCCGACATCAAGGGCGACATCGGCAGCAGCGATGCGCTGGCCTACCTGCGCGGCATCCTCGAGATCGCCAAGGCCGCCGGCTACAAGGGCATGCTCATCGTCATCGACGAGGCCGAGACCATCCTGCGCATGCGGACCGACAGCCGGCACAAGTCGCTCAACGGCATCCGGCAGATCAGCGACGCCTCGGGCGAGTACCCGGGCCTGCTGTGGCTGTTCACCGGGACGCCCGAGTTCTTCGACAACCGGCGTGGGGTGGCCGGGCTGGCGCCGCTACACGACCGCATCCGTTTCATCGAGCAAGGCGAGTTCGCCAGCCTGCGTCAGCCGCAGCTCCGGCTGACCCCGTTCGACGCGGTGCGCCTGCACGAGGTGGCACGGCGGTTACGTGACCTGTATCCGATGCCCAACCGGGCTCGGGTGATCGCGAAGATCTCCGACGGCTTCATCGAGCGCCTGGTCGCCCGGGTGACCGAGGGCTTCCGCGGCGACGTCGGGGTGGTGCCACGGCAGTTCCTGCGCGAGCTGATCAGCGCGATGGACCTGGTCGACGAGGAGGAGAGCTACGACCCGGATGCTGCGTTCGGGTTCTCGACCGCGAACCTGGCGGCGCTGCGCCCGGAGGAGCAGGCCGCCCTCGACGGCCGGGCCGCCAGCACGGTCAACACGGCGCCGACCACGCTGGAGGCCGGCGACGACGACGACGGCCCGGTGCCCGAGGTCCAGGTCTGGTGACCCGCTCGGTGTTCGCGCGGTTCGCGCCGCGGCTCCAAGACGGCATCGCGGGTCGGCTCGGGTTCACTTCGTTGCGCCCGGTCCAGGAGCTGGCTGGCACTGCCATCCTCGATGGAAAGAACGTGGTCGTGCTGGCGCCCACCGCCGGTGGCAAGACCGAGGCGGCGATGTTCCCGACCCTGTCGATACTGGTCGAGCACCAGCCGGCGGGTGTCGGTGCGATCTACCTGGCGCCGATCAAGGCACTCCTCAACAACCAGGCCGATCGCCTGGGGCTGTACACCGAGATGGTCGGGTTGCGTCGCTTCCTGTGGCACGGCGACGTCACCGCGCCCGAGCGCAGGGCGTTCCTGGCCGACCCGGCCGAGCTGTTGATGACGACGCCCGAGTCGCTCGAGGTGATGCTGGCGTCGGGCAAGGTGCCCGTGCCACGACTGTTCGCCGACCTGCGGGTCGTGGTGGTCGACGAGGTCCACGCGCTGGCCGGCACCGACCGTGGCGCCCACATGCTCAGCGTCATCGAGCGAATCGCCGAGCACAGCCGACACGACGTGCAGCGGGTCGGCCTGTCGGCCACCGTCGGCAACCCGGCGGCGATCCTCGACTGGCTGCGCGGCACGTCGAAG
Source organism: Kofleriaceae bacterium (assembly GCA_018058095.1). Taxonomy (GTDB): domain Bacteria; phylum Myxococcota_A; class Polyangia; order Haliangiales; family Haliangiaceae; genus JABFXX01. The sequence goes on along the minus strand of JAGPCO010000003.1, from coordinate 75,266 downwards.
CGAAGCGGCGAGGTGGTTGACCCGCCCAAGGTGCCCCGTGCACGTGACCTCGCCGTCGTGCTGGAGGCCGACCCGTTCCTGCTCGCTGGTCAGGCGGCGGGTATCGCCGCCGGCAAGAAGAGCCTGTTCTTCTGTGAGAGCCGAGCGCTGACGGAGGCGATCGCCGAACGCATGCGCGACCGCGGCACCGACGTGTTCGTCCACCACAGCTCGGTGTCGCTGAGCGAGCGGCGACTGGCCGAGGAGAAGTTTCACGGTGGAGGCAGCGCGTCGATCGTGTGTACGTCGACCCTCGAGCTGGGCATTGACGTCGGCGATCTCGACTTGGTATTTCAGGCCAACGCTCCGGCCACGGTGTCGTCGTTTCTGCAGCGGATGGGCCGCACCGGTCGGCGTGAGGGAAAGAACCCGAACACCACGTTCTTCTGCGACACCGTCGGTGCGGTCGTCCAGGCGGTCGCGCTGGTGGAGCTGGCGCGCGAGGGGTTCGTCGAGTCCATCCCGCCGCAGAGCCGATGCTGGGCCGTGTTCGTGCACCAGCTGCTGGCCTTCACCCTCGAGGCGGGCGGCGTGGCGCGGGACGAGGCGTGGCGCAAGCTGGTGCGGCTGCCCGACCTGGCCGGGATCTCGCGCGCCGAGTTCGACGGCGTCGTCGACCACATGGTGGCGACCGACTACCTGTTCGAAGCCAGCGGCGTACTGTCGATGGGAGAGAACGCCGAGCGCAGCTACGGCAAGAAGAACTTCCTCGAGCTGTACGCGGTGTTCTCGAGCCCGCAGTTCTACCGGGTGATGACGACGGGTGGGGCCGACATCGGCTCGCTCGACCAGGCCTTCGTCGACGGCCTGGTCGAGGCGATGACCAGCTTCCTCCTTGGCGGGCGCGCGTGGCTGGTGCAGGCCATCGACCACCGGCAACGCATCGTCACGGCTGTCCCGGCCCCGCGCGGAAAGAAGCCGGCCTGGGGTGGGTTCGCGCCGAAGTCGCTGAGCTACGCGGTGTGCCAGCGCATCAAGCGGGTGTTGATCGAGGAACCCGCCTACGGGTATCTGTCGGAGCCCGCTGCGGTCGCGCTCGCGCAGTACCGCGATGACTTTGCCGGCCTACTTGGGCCTGATGGGGCCGCGCTCCAGGGCGATCAGCAGTCGTGGCGGTGGTGGACCTTCGCCGGCGGTGCGATCAACCAGACGCTCAAGCACGCGCTCTCCGTCCTGACCGGCTGGAAGATCGTGGCCGACAGCTTCCGTCTCCGCTTCGAGGGGGACCAAGTCTCGGAGTCCGCCGTGCGCGAGGCGGTGGCACGGCTGGCCAGTCCCGCTTGCTGGGTCGACCTGCCATTCTGGCAGCGTGTCATCGCGCAGGTGCCCCCATACCGCCTGAGCAAGTTCCAGGCAGCGCTGCCCGAACGCTACCAGCTGGAGATGATCGGCTCGTCGTTGCTCGAACTGGCCGGTACCCGCGCCTATCTGTCGGCATCCCGGCAGTGGAGCGAGGCGTCGCCGCACGGACTACTCCAGCGAGTGGTCGCGGAGCTTCCGGCCGGGCGTGTCGAGGAGCTGCCCTTCGCCCGCCCCACCCGCGAGGTGCGGCTGGTCAGCGACGAGGCCGAGCTGCGTGCGCTGTGCGCAGACCTGCACACGCGGCCGTTGATCGCCCTCGACGTCGAGACCACGCTGGGAGACCACGAGCTGTGCCTGGTCCAGATTGGTGTGCCAGAGTACACGGTCATCATCGACGCGCGGTCGATCGTCGACCTCGGGCCGTTGGCCGCGGTGCTCGAGACCACCGCGGTGACCAAGGTCATCCACAACGCCACCTTCGAGCGTGAGGTGTTCAGCCAGCTTGGCATTTCGATCCTGGGTGTGGTCGACACGGTGGTGGTGTCACGGCGCGTTCGCGGCCGGCAACCCGAGGGACACAGCCTCGCTGCCGCCAGCAGGCGTGAGCTCGGCCTCCGGCTCGACAAGTCGCAGCAGAAGTCGGACTGGACTCGGCGGCCGCTTACCTCTGCCCAGCTCGACTACGCGGCCCTCGACGCCGAGGTCCTGCTCGATCTGCACGCCGCGCTGACGCGGGTGCCCGGATGGCGCGAGGCGAGCCCATGACCGTCAACCCGACCCTCGTCGACGCCGAGATGCTGCAGGCGGTGCTGATCGCCGCGGCGACGACGAATGACAAGGACGGGCTTGCCTACTCGCGCCTTCGATCTCGTTTCATGGCCGACCCGGCGACACGGCCGTTGCTGCCGGACTTCGTCGTCGCCTGCCGTGACATCGAGCAGTTCTGGGCTTACATCCAGCCGAAGCTCGGCACATACAGGGAGCGACGCTCGTTCCTGTGGGATGCGATGCGGCCGCTAATCGATGCCGCGGAGGCCGGGTTCGCATCACCGGCGCAGGAGGTGGCCAGCGAAGCGCTGGCCAAGCTCGATGCAGAACACGTGCGGCGGCACTGGAAGAAGACGCTCGACCGTGTTCAGGGCGACCCGGATGGCGCGATCACCTCGGCGCGGGCGCTGGTGGAGTCGGTGTGTAAGCTCATCCTCGACGCGCAGGCCATCACATACGACGCCGGCCAGGATCTGAACAAGTTGTATCGCCAGGCGGCCAGGACGCTCAAGCTGGGAGCCTCCGACCACGATCAACAGGTCTTCAAGCAGATCCTCACCGGTTGCGCCAGCGTGATCGAGGGCTTCGCGTCGGTGCGGAACAGCCTGGGTGACGCCCATGGCCAAGGGGCGAATCCCGTGGCGCCGGCACCACGGCACGCACAGCTCGCGGTCAACCTCGCCGGTGCCATGGCGACCTTTCTGCTCGAGACCTTCGAGACGAGGCATGGTGTTGCACTTCACGCGCTGGAGTCTCCGGACTTCTAGGCTCGACTGTCCGCGCCCCGGCCACCGCGCGGCGGCGGGCGGACGGCGCGGACGGAGGGCGGACGGCGCGGCGCGCGCGGCCACGGCGTGGCGCGGGGTTGCGGCGGCGCCTGTGCTGGCGCGCGGCTTGCTGAGCTCGTGGGTATGCTCGCTCAACTGGTCTCGGCCACGCTGGTGGGGGTCGACGCGGCGCTGGTCGACGTCGAGGTGTGTGTGCAGGGCGGGTTGCCCGGCTACCACGTGGTCGGGCTGCCGGCGCCGTCGGTGCGCGAGGGCGGCGTACGCGTGCGGTCGGCGCTGGAGGCGGCCGGGCAGGAGCTGCCGCCGAGCCGGGTCTCGGTCAACCTGGCCCCGGCCGACCTGCGCAAGGCCGGCACCGGGTTCGACCTGCCCATCGCGGTCGGCTTGCTGGTGGCCGAGGAGCTGGCCCGTCTCGACGGGCTGGCCGGGCTGGTGTGGCTGGGTGAGCTCGGGCTCGATGGCTCGGTGCGGGGCGTACGCGGCGCGCTGGCGGCGACGCTGGCGGCGCGCCGGGCCGGGCACCGCGGTGTGGTGGTGCCGGCGGTCAACGCGGCCGAGGTCGCGGTCGTCGACGGCATCGAGACGTATGCCGTCGCCCACGTGGCCGAGGTGATCGCCGCGCTGCGCGGCGAGGCGGCGCTGCCGCCAGCCGACGGGCGCGGGCGCACGCGCCCCGGCGCGGCCGCCACCAGCGGCGCGGTCGACTTTGCCGAGGTGCGCGGCCAGGAGTGCGCGCGGGCGGCGCTGGAGATCGCCGTCGCCGGCGGCCACAACGTGGCGATGATCGGCCCGCCCGGCATCGGCAAGACCATGCTGGCGCGCCGGGTCCCGACCATCCTGCCGTCGATGAGCGCCGACGAGGCGCTCGAGACCACGCTCATCGTGTCGGCGGCCGGGTTGTGCGACGGCCTGGTGTCGGCCCGGCCGTTCCGCGCCCCGCACCACACCATCAGCGTGGCCGCGCTGCTCGGCGGCGGCGCCAGCCCGCGCCCGGGCGAGATCTCGCTGGCCCACAACGGCGTGTTGTTCCTCGACGAGCTGGCCGAGTTCCCGCGCGCCGCCCTCGAGTCGCTGCGGCAGCCGCTCGAGGACCGCTTCGTCAGCATCGCCCGCGTCGGTGGTCGCCTGCGTATCCCGGCCTCGTTCCTGCTGGTGGCCTCGTCCAACCCGTGCCCGTGCGGCTGGCTCGGCTCGGGTCGGCGCCAGTGCACGTGTAGCCCGGGCGCGGTCGAGCGCTACCGGGCCCGCCTGTCGGGCCCCATCGCCGACCGGCTCGACCTCCACCTGTACGTGCCACCGGTGGAGCTGATCGACCTGCGCCGGGCCGACGGCGGCGAGGGCTCGGCGGCGATCCGGGCCCGGGTCGAGGCCGCACGCGACCGACAGCGGGCTCGCCTGGCCGGCACGCCGGCCCGCTGCAACGCCGAGATGAGCGGCGCGCTGGTGCGCCAGCACTGCGCGCTCGGCCCGCGCGAGGAGGAGGTGCTGGCCGGGCTGTACCGGGCCCGGCACGGCCTGTCGGCCCGCGCCATCGATCGCATCCTCAAGGTGGCGCGCACCGTGGCCGACCTGGCCGGGCGCGACCGCGTCAGCGGCGACGACCTGCTCGAAGCCGCCAGCTACCGCGTGCTCGACGCGCCGCCGGCGCCGGCGCTGCCGCGGATCGCGGCGCCCGCGCCCGCGCCGCCGACCTCCGCAGGATCCACCCCCGCCTCGCCCACCGGGCCGGCTGGTTGATCGCCCGCTACAGCAGCACCTCGACCGCGCTGGTCCGATCGATGTTGACCGAGCCGTCGCCGACCTGGCCGTAGGTGTTGTTGCCCCAGCAGAACACCCGCTCGGTGCTGGTGCGGACGCAGGTGTGGGCGTTGCCGCTGGCCAGCTCGTCGAGCGTCGGCCCCAGGCCGTCCAGCCCCATCACCTGGGTCGGCACGGTCACCACCTGGCCGACGCCGCCGTTGCCGTTGCCGATCTGGCCGCTGCGGTTGCGGCCCCAGCATCGCACCACGCTGCGGTCGCTCACCGCGCAGGTCGCCTCGAACGCGGTGGCCAGCGCGTTCACCCCGAGCACGCCGGCGACGAGGATGGGCTCGGACGCCGGCACCTGTCCGCCGTTGCCGAGCTGACCCGACGAGTTCTCGCCCCAGCACGACACTCGCGCCGCCCCGACCCGCGTACACGAGAACGCGTTGCCGGCGCGCGGCAGATCGGCCGGCCCGGTCAGCGTGGTCAGCGTGATCGGCGCGGTGTGGACCTGGCTCACGCCGTTCTCGCCGTTGCCGAGCCGACCGCTGTAGGCCCAGCCCCAGCAGGCCAGCGCGCCGGCGGTGGTGGTGGCGCAGGTGTGCGCGCTGCCGAGCGTGACCGCGGCGATCGGGCCGGTCAGGCCGACCACGTCGACCGGGCTCGGCCGCGCCACCTGGGTGCCGTCGCCGACCTGGCCGTAGACGTTGTTGCCCCAGCAGCGCAGCCCGCCGCTGGCCAGCACCGCGCAGGTGGTGGCGCCGCCGGCGTCGAGGCCGACCACGTCGACGTCGAGCCCGATCACCGGCGTCGGGGTGGCGCGATCGGTCGAGGTGCCGTCGCCGAGCTGGCCGTCGGTGCCCCGGCCCCAGCACACCACGCGCCGAGCGGCGGTGATCGCGCAGGTGTAGAAGCTACCGGCGGCGACCGCCAGGTACGGCCCGCCCGGTACCACCGTCGGGCTGGCGTGGTTGGCCAGCGCGCCGTCGCCGAGCTGACCGGACGTGCCCAGGCCCCAGCAGCGCAGCGTGCCGGCCGGGTCGAGCAGGCAGCTGTGGTTGCCGCCGAGCGCGAGGCGCGGGCCAGCCACGGTGGACGGCGCCGCGTCGACGCCGCCGGGCCCGCCGTCGAGCGGCTGCGCGTCGGCGCCGCTGCCCGTGGGCCCGTCACCGACGGGGCCATCGGCGCCCATGCCGGTGGCGCCATCGGTGGCACCGCCGGTGGCGCCATCGGTGGCGCCGCCGGCATCGGCGTTGGTACAGGCCGCGCCCAGCGCGGCGAACAAGAACAGGCTCCTGGTCATCACGCCGCCGCGACCAGCAAGGGGCAGGCCAGGTGCTCACCGCCAGCGATCTCCACCACCCACAGGGGTGGCGGCGCCGGCGTCGTGAACACCAGGACACACCTGGTCGTGACGCCAGGCCCCGCCGCTCACCACATGAGACCAAACGCCATCGTGGTACGTCCAACCGCCGACATGCCCGCTCGTACCCTGCGCACGCTCCTGGCCGCCGCGGCCATCACCGTCTCGCTGCTGCCGCCCGACGTGGCCCTGGCGCAGTGTGATCCCCGAGGCGTCCGTGGCCCGCGCTTCCTGACCGCCGCCGCCTACGCCGAGCGGGTGCTGTCGGCAGCGGCGATCGACGCCGCGCCCAGCGCCCACGGCAGCTTGCCGAGCGAAGACGAGGCAGGCGAGATCGCGCCGTGGCGGCCCTGGCCCGACGCCGCCATCCGCCGCCACTGCGGCCGCGCCGCCGCCCGCGGCGACATGAGCGCGCCGGTCTGCGTGACCTACGCGCGCCACCAGAACGCGGTCGCCACGCTGGTCACGCTGACCGCGCAGCTCGCCGCCGCGCCGACCCGCGCCGCCGATCGGTCCCAGGACTGCGCCCGCCACCTGCCGCGCGGCGCGCGCCAGGTCCTGCGCGGCGCCCCGGCGGACCGGCTGTGGGCCTGCCTGGGCGGCGTGCGGGTGCCGGGCGCCGACCTCCGCATCACCACCACCGACGGGGTGATCACCCAGCTCGACGTGCGCACGCGCGTGCTCGCCGGCACACCCGGCCTGCACCTGCGGGCGGCCAGGCTCGACCATGGGTGCGGCCACCGCGCCTGGTCGCTGCAGCAGGTCGCGCCGCTCGACTGGCCCGCCGACGGCACCGGCATCGAGCTGGCCACCGGCGACGAGGCGCGCTGGACCCTCCCCCCGGCGCGACGGTCGACGCCCTGAGCGCGCCGAACGATCTCGCTTCCAGCGGACTGGCCGCCATGGTGGCTCACCTGGCCGGAGCCTGACCGCCCAGATTCGGGCACGGGCACGGGGAGGTCGCTGCAGACGCGGCTGCGCAGCGTTGGTCAGCGTCCTGCTAGAATGGCCCGATGCGCTCCCTGCCGGCCCTGGTGGCGCCGCTCCTCGTGCTGGGCGCGGCCTGCCTGCCCGAGCCGGCCACCCGCTGCGCCGATGGCCGCATCTGCCCCGACCAGACGGTGTGTCACCCGCTCGGCTGCGTGCCGGCCGAGCAGGCCGCCGCCTGCGCCGGCCGCGCCGACGGCGACACCTGCAGCGCCGGCCTCATCACCGACGGCGTGTGTACCCTCGGCGCCTGCGTCGACGCCGGCTGCGGCAACCAGCTGGTCGAGCCGGCGCGCGGCGAGCGCTGCGACGACGGCAACCAGGTCGGCGGAGACGGGTGCTCGGCCGACTGCACGTCGACGCAGGAGTGCGGCAACGCGCTGATCGACCGCGAGCAAGACGAGCAGTGCGACGACGGCAACCCGGTCAGCGGCGATGGCTGCTCGTCGGCGTGCCAGGACGAGCAGCCGCGCTGGGTCCAGGGCGTGCCGGTCGTGCAGGGCCGGCGCTGGGCCCACGCCGGCTACGACGCGGCCGCCGGCGAGGTGCTGGTGTTCGGCGGCGGCGACGGTGGCCAGCTGTTCGGCGACACCTGGCGCTGGGACGGCACCGCCTGGTGGCGGGCCACGCCGCCGGTCTCGCCGTCGGCGCGCGAGGGCGGCGCCATCGCGTACGACGCCCGCCGCCGCCGCATGGTGCTGTTCGGCGGCGACAGCTCGGCCCGGCTCGGCGACACCTGGGAGTGGGACGGCGCGACCTGGCAGCGCCGCCTGGTCACCACCCAGCCGCCGGCGCGGACCCACGCCGGCATGACGTACGACGCGGTCCGGGGCGAGATCCTCATGTTTGGCGGCATCGATCGCATGTCGAAGGCCCTGGCCGACACCTGGGCCTGGGACGGCGAGACGTGGATCGATCGCACCGGCGCCGTCGCGCCCCCGCCCCGGTTCTGGGCCCAGCTCGCGTTCGACCCGGTGCGCGGCCGCGCCGTGCTGCACGGCGGCCTCGAACAGTTCGACGCGACCGCCGTGCTGACCGACACCTGGGAGTGGGACGGCACGGCGTGGAGCCTGGTCGAGGCGGCGGCGCCACAAGGTGGCCGCTACTTCGGCAGCATGACCTTCGTGCCGGCGCGCGGCCGCGTCGTGCTGGTCGGCGGCGCGACCCAGCGCAACCCCGACGTCTACCGCGAGAGCAGCGACGAGTGGGACGGCGTGACCTGGCGACCGCTCAGCGGCGCGCCTGGCACTGGCGCCCACACCACCGTGTGGGACGAGGCCCGGCAGCAGCTGGTGCTGCTCGGCGGCTGGTACACCGGCGCCGGCATGCGCACCGACGCGGCCTCGGTGCCCGGCCTGATGCACGGCCTGTGGTCGACCCTGGCCACGGTCCGTCCGATGCCGCGCGCGCTCCACGCCGCCGCCTACGATCCGGCCCGGGGTGCCGCCTTCGTCGTCGGTGGCACGCCGCCGTGGGACGCGGCCTGGGACGACGTGTGGATCCACGACCCCACCGGCTGGCGGAGCGGCCCCGTCCCGCCGCGCCCGCGCCAGCTGGCCAGCGCGGTGTTCGACCCCGAGCGCGGCGCGGTCCTGCTGTTTGGCGGCGTGTCGGGCAGCAGCAACCTCGACGACACCTGGCTGGTCGACGGCACCAGCTGGCGCGAGGTGCCGCTGGCGACGCGCCCGCCGGCGCGGAGCCGGGCCGGCCTGGTGTGGGACAGCCAGCGCCGGCGCGCGCTGATGTTCGGCGGCCGTCGGGTGCCGAGCGCGTGGCTCATCGAGCCGACCGATCCGCCGCGCCCGGCCAGCGAGTTCTCCGCCGACACCTGGGCCTGGGACGGCGCCGGCTGGACCGACCTCGCGCCGGCGGAGGCGCCGCTGCCGCGCTGGGGCGCCGGCATGGCGTACGACCCGGTGCGCGACCGCGTGGTGCTGTTCGCGGGTCAGTCGGCCGACCAGTACGCGCTCGACGACACCTGGGAGTTCGACGGCACGACCTGGCAGCAGCTGCAGCCGACCCAGGTGCCGCCGCGGCGAGTGTTCCCGGCCATGACGTTCGACCCGCGGCGCGGCCGCGTCGTGCTGTTCGGCGGGCTCAACGCCGGCGGCCCGCTCGACGACACCTGGGAGTGGACCGGGACCGACTGGGAGCTGATCGAGGTCAGCGGCCAGGTCCCGCTCGGGCGCTGGGGCACGACGCTGGTGCCGGGCCGCGACGGCGCGCCGCGCCTGTTCGGCGGTGTCACCGGCGACCTCGAGTACACCTACGAGGAGCACTGGCGGCTCGAGTGGAGCAGCGGTGGGCGGGCCGAGCGCTGCACCACCGGCGACGACGCCGACGGCGACGGCCTGGCTGGCTGCGCCGATCCCGACTGCTGGCCGAGCTGCGATCCGCTGTGCCCGCCGCGCACCAGCTGCCCGGCGACGCGACCGCGCTGCGGCGACGCCACGTGTGACCCGCTCGAGACCTGCGCCAGCTGCGAGGTCGACTGTGGCGCTTGCCCGTGACCAGCCCGCGCGTGGGATGATCTCGCCATGACCCGTCACGCCTTGCTGCCGCACGCGCCGTGCCGCCCGTGCCTCCGTCCTGCGGTCGCGCCGATCACCACCGCCGGCGCGCTGCTGGCGGCGCTGCTCGCGCCCGGGTGCGGCGGAGGTGGCGCCGGCGCCGACGCCAGGGGAGGCATCGACGCCGACCCCAGCGCCGTCGCCGATGCCAGCATGGGTGGCGGCGCCGACGCCGCCGGCGCGCTGTGCGCCGGCGCCGGCCTGCTGTTCTGCGAGGACTTCGAGCAGCTCCCGCTCGGCCCGGCCAGCAGCACCACATGGCGCACCGAGGCCAGCGCCGGCGAGCTCAGCATCGACGCCACCCACGCCCGCGGCGCCCGCGCGCTGCGGGTCACCACCACCGGCAACGGGCGCGGCCGCTTGCTCGTCGACGGCCTGGCCCCGGCGGGCGACGCGCTGTTCGGCGTGGCGCACCTGTGGGTCACGGCGTTCCCGACCGCGCCGGCCTACGCCCACTTCACGCTGGTCGAGCTGGCCGGTGCCGGCGACGGCACGCTGGTGCGCCCGGTCGGCGGGCAGCAGGCGCCGGCCAGCGGGGCCGATCCGACCGGCGCGTTCTGGGGCGTGGGCAGCGACGGCGGCCCGACCGGCGACTGGACCGACTGGCGGCGCAGCGCGCCGGCCCAGGCCGGGCGCTGGGTCTGCGTCGAGTTCGAGCTGGTCTCATCCACCGCCGAGGTGCACGTGTGGCTCGACGGCGAGGCCCAGCCCGACCTCGACGTGTCGCGCACACGGCACGGCGGCAACCCGGTCGACCTGGTGTTGCCGGCGGTGGATCGGGCCTGGTTCGGCTGGTGGCTGTACCAGGCCAACCCGACGCCCGGCACGTTCGAGGTGTGGCTCGACGATCTCGCGCTCGGCCCGACCCGCCTCGGCTGCCAGTAGCACCGCCTCGGCGTCGATGGTTGTGGTCGCCTCGAGGCGAGAACGAAGACCGCCGACGGCTGTGGCCGTGATCGTGGCCGTGATCGTGGCCGTGATCGTGGTCGAGCCCGTGGCCGTGGCCGCGCTCGTGATCGGGAACGCTCGCCGTCGACGTGATCGACGCCGAACGTCGACCTGCCCGGTCGGGGGTCCACCCAGGTGCCGGGCTCGCGGCGTGAGGTCGGTCGCCGCTGCTACGTCACGCCGGCAGGCCGACCCACTCGGCGCTGCGCGTCCACAGCTCGGTCGCCAGCGCGGCGTCGTCGGCCAGCCGGCTCGGACGCTTCTCCTTGCGGTCGTCGTAGTAGCGGCCGCTGGCGCCGGCCAGCTCGAGCGCGGTGGCGCAGTGCAGGGTGGTGAGCGCGCCCTGCTCGGTGGTGATCATGAAGCGGGTCGCCAGCCAGGCCAGCGGGCGCGGCATGCGGCGGCCCCAGATGTCGCTGGCGATCACGCCGGGGTGCAGGGCGTAGGTGGTGACGCCGGTGCCTTCGGTGCGGCGGGCCAGCTCCTTGGCGAAGAGCACGTTGCACAGCTTGGACACCGCGTACTCGGTCATGCCGGTGTAGCTCTTGCTCGGCTGGCGCAGCGCGGCCCAGTCGATGCCCTTGGCCTGGTAGTGCGACCGGCTCGACACGTTGACGACACGCGCGGGCGCGGCCGCGGTCAGGCGCGGCAGCAGCAGGCGAGTCAGCAGGTAGTGCCCGAGGTGGTTGGCGGCGAACGCCAGCTCGAACCCGGCCGCGGTCTGGCCGCGCAGGCCGGCCATGCCGGCATTGTTGATCAGCGTGTGAATCGGCGTCGGTTCCGCCAGCAACGCGTCGGCGCAGGCGCGCACGCTGCCGAGGTCGGTCAGGTCGATCGGATAGAAGCGCACCGCGTCGTTGCCGGTGACCCGCTTGATCTCGTCGACGACGGGCGCGGTCTTGGCGGCCGAGCGGCACGCCAGGTCGACCTGCGCGCCGGCCCGCGCCAGCTCGAGCGCGGTGACCTTGCCGATGCCCGTGTTGGCGCCGGTGACGATGTAGCGGCGGCCGTCGAGGCGGAGGCCCACGGGAGGTGACATGGGCGGCACTTTGGCCAGTCCTGGTTGGATGTCAATCGCCTCCCGCGCCGTGGTGCTTCGTGTAGAAGCGCCATCATCGACCACCTGATGGCCCGGGTACTGGCCTGAGCGACACTTGTAACCGGGACGCCACAAGTGGCTGGCCCGATCTTCGCGTCACACCCGAGCGGCGCACCCCCTGCGCGTTCTGGTATCAGTCGATCCGCTTGGGGCGGGGCCTCGTACTGGGGCGACCGGACCTCCGGGCAACGGCCGGACTGGCCGCAACGCAACAAAGGACAGCAAAGATGCGCTTTCGGATGATCTTGGCCGCGCTCGCGGCCGCTTCGCTCATGGCTTGTGGTGGTGGCAAGAAGGACGTCAAGGAGGCCGGCGGCGGCGACACCACCGCCGAGACCCAGAAGACCCTGTTCGAGCGCCTCGGCGGCGCCGACGCGATCAGCGCCGTGGTCGACGAGTTCGTCGCCAACGTCGCCGCCGACGCGCGGGTCAACTCGTTCTTCGCCAACACCGACATCGACAAGCTCAAGGGCCACCTGCGCGACCAGATCTGCGCGGCGACCGGCGGCGGCTGCACCTACACCGGGCGCGACATGAAGACGACGCACACCGGCATGCAGATCACCGAGGAGCAGTTCGGCGCGGTGGTCGAGGACCTGGTCAAGGCCCTCGACAAGTTCAGCGTGCCGCAGGCCGAGAAGGACGAGCTGCTCGGCGCGCTCGGCGGCATGAAGGGCGACATCGTCGGTCAGTGATCACGCGGTCAGCGCGCTGACCGTACCGACGAAGGAGCGGGCTCGCCCACCAGGGCGGGCCCGTTGCCGTTTCGGGCCGTCCGCGGCGCCCAGGCGGCGCCGCGCAGGATCCTGCTAGTACGGGCGCGCGCCGTTCACGTTGCCGCCCGGGCCGTAGTTGCACACGACGACGTTGCCGAAGCGCAAGCCGGCGCAGTTGCCGATGGCGCAGCCGACGTGGGTGGTGTCGCGCCAGACCAGCTGGGTGTAGTGGCCACACACGCCGCTGCAGGTGTTGCTGGCGTGGTCGTAGTCGGCCTCCTCCGAGGCCCACGCGGCGACAGCGTCGGGCCCGGTCGCGGCGCCGCTCGAGCCATAAACGTTCTCGCCGACGTAGCTCGGGTACCCCTCGCTGCGCCCCTCGTTGTGATCGATCAGGCCGATCGGCGCCTCCTGGTCGACACACTGGTCGGCCCAGGCCTGGGCGATGTCGGCCAGCGCGCCATCCCAGGCCAGGGCCGGCACGTCGACGGTGGCCCGGACCGCGTTGTGCGCGGCCAGGGTGCCGCTCAGCGCGGCCGGTTCGCTGTCGCCACCACCACCACCACCACCGCCGCCGTCGTCACCGCCACACGCGGCGGTCAGGATCAGGGCGAGGACACACATCGGTCGCTTCATCGGCGCGGCTCCTTGCTCAGAACGGCGCCCCGCCGGTGTTGCCGCCGGGGCCGTAGTTGCACACGATCGTGCTGCCAAACTGCAGGCCGGCGCAGGCGTGCAACGCGCAGCCGAGCTTGGTCGTGGTCCGCCACACCACCTGGGTGTAGTGACCACAGCTGCGGCCGACCGGCGCGTTGCAGGTGTTGGTGCCGGCGTCGTAGTACTGCGCCTCGCTCGCCCACAGATCGACCGCCGCCGCCGCGGTCGCGCTGCCGCCGGCGCCGAAGATGTTCTCGCCGACGTAGCTCGGGTAGCCGGTGCTGCGGCCGGCGTTGTGGTCGACCAGGCCGATCGGCTGCTGCTGATCGATACACTGCGTGACCCAGGCGGTGGCGATGGCGGCCAGCGCCGGATCCCACGTCAGCGCCGGCACGTCGACGGTGGCCCGGACCTCGTTGTGGCGCAGCGTGATGCCGGCCAGCTCGGGCGGCTCACCGACGCCACCGGCCGCGTCGGGCCGCGCCGCCGCGGCGTCGGGCGTGGTCCGGTCGGCGTCGGGTGCGGTCGGGTCGGCGTCGGGCGCGGTCGGATCTGCGTCGGGCGCGCCCGCACCATCGTCGCAGGCGGCGATCGCCACCACGCTCGTCACGATCGATCCCCACCTCGACCTCATCGCCGCCCAGGATCCCTCAGGCCGACGACGGCGGTCAACCATCCTGCGGGTGACGCTTGCTGTACGGGCGGGTGTTCTCGTGTCATCCCACGCGCTTGCGGCACGGGCGGGTGGCGGGCGTTGACTTGGGTGGGGCGCCGCTCGTACAACGCAGGGGCGCGGCGCCGCGCCCGAGGTCCCGACCGAAGCAGCACGCACACGACAACGACCGCATGGGTGCACGGGAAGCCGGTGATGAATCCGGCGCAGCCCCCGCTACTGTGACTGGGGACGACGACGCTAGGCGATGAGCCAGCCACCGGGAGACCGGGAAGGCAGCGTCCGAGGACGAACCAGGAGCCAGGAGACCGGCCCACGCGATTCTTCCTCGGGGTGAGGGCACGCTCGTGTCCTGGTGCGTCGGCGACGACGTCCACACCCCTCCGTCCGGCCTTCGGGCCCGCCGTTACGTGGGGTAACGATGTCTCCGTCTCAGCTCCGATGTTGGTTCGCGGGTGTGGTCGCAACGGCGACCGCGGTGGCGTGGCCGGGTGCGCGCGCTGGCGCCGAGCCGACCACCACCGGCGTGGACGCGCCGGCCGCCTCGACCGCGCCGGCCGCCTCGACCACGCCACCGAGCATCGGCGAGGAGACCATCATCGTCGTCGATCGGCCACGCGGCGGGCGGGCCGAGCGGACCAGCGACGAGGCGGCGGTGCGCGACCGCGGCCGCGCGCTCGGCGCGGCGCCGTTCGTCACCATCATCCACGTCGACGAGCTCGAGGGCGAGGCGACCTCGCTGGCCGAGGTGCTGGCCGGCGCGGTCGGGACCCAGATCCGCACCGTCGGCGGCGCCGGCGCCTACGCCTCGCTGTCGGTGCGCGGCGCCGCGCCCGGCCACACCACCGTGCTCGTCGACGGCATCCCGCTGTCGCGGCTGGGCGCGATCACCACCGACCTCGGCCGGTTCCAGCTCGGCGGCCTGGCCGAGGTCCAGCTGTACCGCGGCGCCGTGCCGGTCGAGCTGGGCGGGGCCGGCGTCGGCGGCGCCCTCAACCTGGTGTCGCGCGTCGGCCGCGGCCCCGACGGCGAGCGCCTGACGCTGAGCGCCGGCGCCGGCTCGTTCGCGGCGCGGCACCTCGCGCTCGGCCTGGGCGACGAGCTGGCCGGCGGCCGGGCCCGCGCCGCGGCGTGGCTGGGGTACCAGGGCAGCCGCGGCGACTTCGGCTACTTCTCCGACGGCGGGACGCCGCTCAGCGCCGGTGACGACAGCTGGCCGACCCGGCAGAACAACCAGGTCGACCAGCTCGACGCCAGCGCCCGGATCGTCGGCACCGACACCCGCGCCGGCGCGCTCGGCCTGCGCCTGGGCTGGCGCCGGCAGGGCCTGCCGGGCTCGATGTGGCAGGCCGTGCGCGACGCCGAGCTGTCGACGCTGGGCCTGGTGGTCGACGGTGGCGTCGCCTCGCGCTGGGGCGCGGCCGAGGCCCGCCACGCCCTGTACCTGGTCGGCGAGCAGCAGCGCTACGACGACCCGGCCGACGAGATCGGCGTCGGCGTACAGCGCCGGCGCTACCGCACCGGCGGGCTCGGCGCGACCACGGCGTGGGCCCGCCTGCTCGGTCGCCACCGCCTGCTCGCGGCCGGCGAGCTCCGCGCCGACCTCATGTCCGACCGCGACCTGCGCAGCAGCCGCGTCGCCACCAGCGGCCACCGGCTCGGCCTCGCGCCGGCGCTGGCGCTCGAGCTGGGCACCGGCGCCGTGGTCGTGACCCCGGCGCTGCGTGTCGACGTCGGCCGGACCGCGGCGCCGGTCGATCTCGACCGACCGCTGGCGATGGCGCCGCCGCCGCGCTGGGACGTCCTGCCGAGCCCGCGCCTGAGCGCGCGCCACCGCCTGACCGACGCCCTCACCGTCAAGGGCAGCGTCGGTGGTTACGCGCGCAGCCCGACCTTGCTCGAGCTGTTCGGCGACCGCGGCTTCATCGTCGGCACGCCCGAGCTGCGGCCGGAGCGCGGCTGGAGCGGCGACCTCGGCCTGGCGCTGGCCCCGGCCGACCGCCGCGGTCGGTTCGATCGCCTGTACCTGGAGGCGGCCGGCTTCGCCACCCGCTCGACCGACACCATCGTCCTCACCAGCACGCTGGGCGGGGTGGCGCGCCCGCTCAACGTCGGCGGCGCGCGCACCGCCGGGCTCGAGCTGTCGGGGTCGGCCCGGCTGGCGCGCCGGCTGCTCGTCGTCGGCAACTACACCGCGATGTGGACCGCGCAGCACGGCGGCGAGGCCAGCTACGCCGGGCGCGACCTGCCGCGCCGGCCGCGCCACGCCGCCGCGGTCCGGATCGACCTGGCCGATCGGCTGATCGATCGCCTGGTCGATCTGTGGGCCGGGCTCGACTGGCAGGCTGGCAGCTACCTCGACCAGGCCAACCTGCAGCGCGTGCCCGGCCGGGCCCTGCTCAGCGTCGGCGGCAAGGCCGGGCTGACCGAGGCGCTGTCGGTCGGGCTCGAGGTCAGCAACCTGCTCGACGCCCGCCAGGCCGCGCTGCCGCTCGACCCCGCGCCCCGACCCGACCTGGCGACCGTGCCGACCGCGATCGCCGACGTCGCTGGCTTCCCGCTCCCCGGCCGCGCCGTCTACCTGAGCGCGACCTGGCGGCGGTGACCTGGATCGCGATCCGAACCTCGATCCGACCGCGATCCGAACCTCGATCCCTGGCCCTGGAGCTCCCGATGCGCTGCCTGCTACCCGTCCTGCCTGCCGCCACCCTCACGCTGGGCCTCGCCCTGATCGCCTGCGGCGACAACACCCACGACCACGACCATGGCGCCGACGCCGCGCCCGGCGACGGCGACGCCCCGATTGCGGCGCCGCCCCGGGCGATCGCGGTGTCGGGTGACTTCGCCACGACCGGCGTGCTGTCGGTCGTCAACGTGGTGGCCGGCACGGTCCAGGTCGGCGCCGTCGCCGGCGTGGCCGGCGGCGACCCGGTGCTGCGCCGGGCCGGCGCCGAGCTGCTCGTGGTCAACCGCGCCAGCGGCGACAACGTCACGATCCTCGACCTCGACACCCTGGCCCTGGTCGACCAGCTCGGCACCGGCGCCGGCAGCAACCCGCAGGACGCCGCCGTCGTCGGCACCAAGCTGTACGTGGCCGCGCTGGCCTCGCCCGACCTGCTGGTGTTCGACCGCGCGGCCGGCAACGCGCTGACCAACATCAGCCTGGCCAGCCTCGACGCCGTCGACGGCCACCCCGACTGCGTGTCGGTGCTGGCGGTCGGGACCCGGCTGTTCGTGGCGTGTGGCGTGCTGGACGAGACCTTCGCGCCGCGCGGCAACGGCAAGGTCGCGGTGATCGACACCCTCACCGCGACCGTCACCTCCACCTTCGACCTGCCGGCGCGCAACCCGGTCGGCCTGCTCCAGGCCACGCCGAGCGCCGGCTTCTTCGCCGGCGATCTGGTCCTGGGCACCGTGCCCGACTACCAGGACTTCTCGACCGGCTGCCTGGTCCGGATCTCGACCGGCGCCAGCCCGGCCGCGACCTGCGCCACCAGCAACGCGGCGCTCGGCGGCTACGTCAACCACGTCGAGCCGGCCGGCAGCGGCGGGGTGTTGTGGATCGCCGCCACCGGGTTCGACGCCGGCTTCGACTCGTTCGGCGCGCTGCGCGGGGTCGACCTCGGCTCCGGCGCGTTGTGGGACGAGCCGGTGTCCCAGCCTGGCCAGGTCATCGTCGATCTCGCCGCCTGCCCCGACGACTACGTGGTGGTGAGCGACAAGGCCATGGCCGGGTCCGGGCTCCGGATCTTCCGTGGCACCACCGAGGTGACGACCGCGCCGCTCGGCATCGGCATGCCACCCGGCGTCGGCAACAACCTCGTCTGCTTCTGACGACCATCTGCCGATGTAGGCGCCTTCGGCACCAGCCCCGCCGTGGCCGCACAACAGGCGCCGCCCAGCGTGGGTGCCAAGCCGTGGTCGCGGCACATGCGTCACCGGTGTCGCACCTCGTCGCCGTGGCAGAAGTCGCTGGCGAGCCGCGGTCAGCGCGACGAGCTGTCACGCTGAATGAGGGTCTGTCTGCGCGGGTGCTGACGATCTGGTGGGCGCGACCACCGCCGCGCCTGACAGGTGCGCTCCGGCCGCCGCGTGGGCAGGTGCGGGCCTGCGTGGGTGGTGAGCGCACGTTGGCGCGACACGCACCTACGTGTGTCGTCCCACCGCTTACGTTTGCTTCATCGAGGGAGGCCTGCGCTCTCCACCCCTGCGCATGACAGGCCTCAGCACACGGCCCCGATCCTGTCAGGACCCGAGCGTGATTCGGTCCGGCCAACCGGACGTTGGCATCAGCCGTGAAACGAGGCTGGCCAAGACATCCATCTCGGGAGGCCACGATGATTCGCACTGCATTGACCCTGGTGGCGGCCGGTGGGCTGCTTGCTTGCGCGACGGCGGGTGACGAGCTCGACGGGAGCGACCCGGACGTGCCGACCACGTTCGAGGAGTTCGCGGCCCAGACCTACCGCGAGACGTGGGACGGCGGCCTGTACATCGTCAACGGTGACACGCCGATCCTCGACGAGAAGGCGCTGCGCGAGTTCTGGGACGAGCTGCAGAACCGCCGGCTCATCGTCAACACCTCGGGTGGGCTCGACACCCGCTGGAACGACACCCAGAAGCTGAACCTGACCTACTGCGTGAACAACAACTTCGCCGGCAACAAGGCGGCCATCGTCGAGGCCTTGCGCCAGGCCACCGACCTCGGCTGGGAGACGATGGCCAACGTCAACTTCGTCTACGTCCCGGCCCAGGACGCGAGCTGCACCGCCAGCAACCCCAACGTCGTCTTCAACGTGCGCCAGGTCAGCGGCCAGCCCTACCTGGCCCGCGCGTTCTTCCCCAACAACCCGCGCAGCGCGCGCGAGGTGTTGGTCGACACCAGCTCCTTCTCGCCCGGCGGGTGGCCCGTCCGCAACATCCTCGCCCACGAGCTCGGGCACGCCCTCGGCTTCCGCCACGAGCACACCCGGCCCGAGTCGGGCACGTGCTTCGAGGACACCGCGTGGCGCCCGCTGACCCCGTACGACTCGGCCTCGGTCATGCACTACCCGCAGTGCAACGGCTCGTCGAACGACCTCGACTTCACCACGCGCGATGCCCAGGGCGCAGCCGCCCTGTACGGCGCGCCCGGCGGCAACCCGCCGCCGCCGCCGCCGCCGCCCCCGACCGGGGAGCAGACCGCGACGCAGTCGGGCACGCTGGCGCGCGGCGCCAACGCTGGCGCCGGGCCGTACGCGGTCCGCGCCGGCACGCTCTTCACCGCGGCCATCACCGGCACCGGCGACGCCGACCTGTACGTCCGCTTCGGCGCCGCGCCGACGACGCGGCGGTTCGACTGCCGGCCGTACCTGAGCAGCGCAACCGAGACCTGCACGGTCACGGTCCCGGCCGGCCAGAGCCAGGCCTACGTGATGGTCAACGGGTACACCGCGTCGACCTACACGCTGAACGTGCGCTGGACCGCGCCGTAGCGACGACCGCTGATGCCACGCGGCCATGGTCGTGATCGTGGCCACGACCGCGGCCACGGCCGCTGCCAGCCTGCTGGCCTTCGCACGCGCCCTGCGCGGCCCCGGGCCCAGCGTGTAGCATCGACCGGTGCTGCCCCTCCTCTTCCTGCTCTGCAACACGGCGCCGATCCACCTCGAGGGCGACGTGGCCGAGGCCGGCGGCGACTACGTCGTCGTCCCGTTCGACGTCCCGGCCGGGATGGTCGAGGTGCAGGTCGCCCACAGCGACGGCTCGCCCGAGGTCATCCTCGACTGGGGCGTGTGGCAGCCCGACGGCGGCTTCCGCGGCTGGGGCGGCGGCCTGGGCGACGACGCCATCATCGGCGTCGACGAGTCGTCGCGCGGCTACCTCGAGGGGCCCATCCCGGCTGGGACCTGGTCGCTGGTCATCGGCAAGGCCAAGCTGGCCCAGGGCGCCGGCCGCTACGTCGTCGACGTCACCTGCCGACCGACCGCCACCCTGACGCCGACCGCGCGGGCCGGGTACACGCCGACCGTGCTGGCGACCGGCCCGCGCTGGTACCGCGGTGACTTCCACGTCCACTCCGAGGAGAGCGGCGACGCCAGCGCCAGCCTGGACCAGATCGCCACCCTGGCCCGCAGCCGCGGCCTCGACTTCGTCGCCGTGTCCGACCACAACACCGTGTCGCACCTGCCGCGGCTGGCGGCGGCGCAGCCAGGCCAGCCCGCGCTGCTCTTCCTGCGCGCGGCCGAGGTCACCACCTACGCCGGGCACGGTAACGCGCTCGGGCTGAGCCAGTACGTCGACCACCGGGTCGGGTTCGATCGCGGCGGCGCCGCCGGGCCGGTCAGCGCCACCACGCTCGTCGGCGAGGTCGTGGCCCAGGGGGCGCTGTTCGTGGTCAACCACCCCGCGCTGCGCGTCGGCGACATCTGCATCGGCTGCGGCTGGACCCACGCCGATACGCCGTGGGACCAGGTCGCCGCCATCGAGATCCAGACCGGGCCGTACGAGCTGACCGCCAACCTGTTCACGCCGCAGGCGATCGCCCTGTGGGACGAGCAGCTGGCGGCCGGGCACCGCCTGGCCGCGGTCGGCGGCAGCGACGACCACCGCGCCGGCGCCGGCACCGGCGCGACCGACTCGCCCATCGGCTCGCCGACGACGATGGTGTACGCCGACGACCTGAGCGAGGCGTCGCTCCTGGCCGCGGTGCGGGCCGGGCGCACGATCGTCCAGCTGCGTGGCCCCGACGACCCGGTGCTCGACGTCACCGCCCGCGGCCGTGACGGCCTGCTGGCCCGCCTCGGCGACGACGTGATCGCCCAGGGTCCGCTCGAGCTCGAGGTCCACCTCACCGGCGCCGCCGGCGGCACCGTCTCGATCTGGCGCGACGGCGACGAGGACCTGGTGGTGCCGGTGCCGAGCGACGACTGGACCGAGACCGTGCTCGTGCCGGCGGTGGAGTCCGACGTCCCGCAGCGGATCCGCCTCGAGGTCAACCTCGACGGTCAGCGGGTGGTGGTCAGCGGGCACTTCTTCGTGCGCTGGGACCTGCGCCCCGGCGATGGCTGCGGCTGCCAGGGAAGCGCCGGCGCCGGTGGCCTATCCACCCTGCTGCTCGCGACGTGGTTCGCGGCGCGCCGGCGCCGGGCGCGCCGACGCTGAAGAAATCAGGGATCCAGGGGACCAGGGGGTGTCCCGGTCTAGAGCCCGATCATTTCGATCGGTTGTGAGACAAGACGCGCGCGAGCTACCTGGCGATCGTCGAGGTGGCGTGCATTTGCCTATGGCTCGCCGCCGGGACGTAGTCGTAGTCGTGGTCGTGGTCGTAGTCGTGGACCACGACGACGACCACGTCGACGTCAACGCCAATTAGGGACACCCCCCAAACTAGCTAGCTAGTCCTCGGCGCGGTCACGGGCCCGACGCAGCGCGGCCCGGGCCTGGTCCTGCGCGCGCTCGATGACCCGCTCGTCGGCCCGTGCCCCGGCCAGGGCCTGGCGCTGACGGGCGACCTCGGCCGCAGCCGCGGTCACCACCGCCGCCGCCGCCGCCACCGCCTGCGCCGCCGCGGCGACCTGGCCTCCCAGCCGGTGGACGTGCCGCTCGGCCGCCACCAGCTCGGCCGCGCAGCAGCCCGCGCGGGCTTGCCCCATCGCCGCTGACCGGGCCGCGCTCAGCCGAGCCACCAGCCCGGCGTGCCGCACCTGCTGCGCGGCGTGCGCCGTCTGCGCCTCGCCTTCGGCCCGCAGCGCCTCGGCCAGGCTGGTGGTGGTCCGCGCCCGCACCCGCGCCCGCGCGTCCCGCGCCGGCTCGAGCCGCTGCACCCGGTCCCGCGCCATGACCGCAGCGTCCCAGATCGATGGCGCGGTGTCGACGGCGCTCCGGTGACGACGACGCCAGCGACGACGCCGACGCCAGCGCTCGGTGTATGCTGCCCGGCCATGGTCGAGCCGGGGGGTAATCCCATCGATCGCTACGTCGTCCTGGACTACCTGTCCGAGGGCGGCATGGGCGCGATCTATCTCGGCAAGAAGCTGGGCGCCGGCGGCTTCGAGATGGAGGTCGTGCTCAAGCAGCTGCTGCCCGAGTACACCAAGCAGGACGAGTTCATCGACCTGTTCCTGCGCGAGGCCCGGCTGTCGGCCACGCTCGACCACGCCAACATCGTCCACACCATCGACCTGGTCGCCGCCGGCGCCGAGTACTTCATCGTCATGGAGTACCTGGCCGGGGCCGACCTGCGCACGCTCATCAAGCGGGCCAAGCGGCGCGGCCAGCGCTTCTCGCCCAAGGCGGCGATCTACCTCACCCGCGAGGTGCTGTCGGCGCTGGCCTATGCCCACGCCAAGCGCGACATGGAGCGGCGGCCGCTCCGCCTCATCCACCGCGACGTGTCGCCGTCGAACATCCTGCTGTCGCTGCACGGCGAGGTGAAGCTGACCGACTTCGGCATCGCCAAGGCGGCGACCCACAACTCGATCTTCTACAAGGTGAAGGGGAAGATCGGCTACATGTCGCCCGAGCAGGCCAAGAGCGAGGCGATGGACCACCGGTCCGACCTGTACTCGCTGGCGGTGTGCCTGTTCGAGGTCATCACCGGCGAGCGCCTGTTCGTCCACGCCGGCCTCACCACCACCGCCGATGAGATCTACTCGCAGCCGATCCCGCTGCTGTCGCGCAAGGTGCCTGGGCTCCCGGCCGACCTCGACAAGATCATGCTCAAGGCGCTGAGCATCGACCCGGCCGGCCGCTACCAGACCGCGAGCGAGTTCCAGGAGGCGTTGCTGCGCTGCGCCCACCGCAACGGCCTGTTGATCTCGGCGCCCGAGCTGGCCCAGCACCTGGCCGAGGTGTGTGGTGACCCGGCGCAGTGGCGGGAGGAGGACGAGGACGAGGCGCGCGACTCGGCGCCCGGTGGGCGCGGCGGCACCGAGGTGTACGACGCGACCGAGGACGACGACGACGAGGACCTCGACCCGGGGCCAGCGCCGATGTCGATCCACGCCATGGCCGCCCGCGCCGGCAGGCCGCGTCGGCAGACCAGCATGTCGTCGCTGACCGACCTGGGCCGCCTGCAGGGGGTCGAGCTGACCTCGATCATCAGCACGATGGAGGAGGAGTCGAGCGAGGGCGCCGACCCGCTGTACGACCTCGGCGGGTTCGGGCAGTCGGCCGAGCCGGACCCGTGGGCCCGCGCCCCCGTCGGTGGCCGCGGCGGCGGTGGTGGCGGTGGCGTGCCGGTGAGCCGGGCCGACTCGCACGACTCCGGAGAGGTGCTGGCGCCCGGCTCGGAGATCGCGACCCGCCGGCCGGCCCGGGCCGACACCTCCGGCGCGCCGGTTGGGCGCGGCGTGCGGCCCCGAGCCAGTGATCCGGCGCCGACCATGCGGGTGCCTGGACCGGCCGGCCGCGCCCCGGCGACCCGCCGGACCCGACCACGCGCCCGGATCCGCGGCTGGATGGTGCTGGCCGTGGTGCTCGTGGTCGGCGCCATCGCCGCGGTGCTGATCGGCCTGTCTGGACCGGGCGGCTAGCAGGCTGCTGAGAGACCCGTGCCGGCGGCTCCAGGCGACGGGACGGGCTCCGTGTTTTCAGCAGGCTGCGAGATCAGAAATGACGAGCAGGATGCTTCTTCAGCATCCTGCCAGGGTGCATCCGCTGCGCACGAACCCGGGCCCGCTCGATGGACATCGGCGACGGGCCGGGGCTACCATCGTTCGACGCTGTCTCCATGACGAAGGATCGTTCGCACGTCACGGCGCTCCTCGATGAGGTGCCGTCATTCTCTCGCCAGAACCGCGGCGGGATCTTCCTGGTCATCAAGGGCCCCGACCGCGGCGAGTCGGCCCGCCTGACCGACCAGCCGGTCACCTTCGGCAGCAGCCCGTCGTCCAGCGTCGTCCTGACCGACAAGACGGTGTCGCGCACCCACCTCCGGGCCGAGCTCGACGGCGACGAGGTCATCATGGTCGACAACGGGTCGACCAACGGCAGCTTCATCCACGGCTCCCGCTTCGAGAAGATCTCGATCGGCTTCGGCGCCGAGATCAAGCTCGGCCGCACCGTCATCAAGTTCCTTCCGGACGAGGAGATCGTCGATCCCGAGCCGAGCGAGCAGGCCGCGTTCGGCAGCATCGTCGGCGCCGACACCAAGATGCGGCAGCTGTTCAAGCTGCTGTCCGACGTGGCCCAGACCAACGCCACCGTCCTCATCGAGGGCGAGACCGGCACCGGCAAGGAGCTCATCGCCGAGGAGATCCACAACCACTCGCCGCGCCGCGACGGGCCGTTCGTGGTGTTCGACTGCGGCTCGGTCCCGCGTGAGCTGATCGAGTCGATGCTGTTCGGCCACGTCAAGGGCTCGTTCACCGGCGCCATCGGCGACCGCCGCGGCGCCTTCGCCGAGGCCCACGGCGGCACCATCTTCCTCGACGAGATCGGCGAGATGGCGCTCGACCTGCAGCCGTCGCTGCTGCGCGTGCTCGACAAGCGCGCGGTGCGCAAGGTCGGCTCGAACACCTACGAGAAGATCGACGTCCGCGTCGTCGCCGCCACCAACCGCGACCTGCGGGCCGAGGTGGCCAAGAAGACCTTCCGCGAGGACCTGTACTACCGCCTCGCCGTGATCCGCGTGTCGGTGCCGCCGCTGCGCGAGCGTGGCAACGACATCCCGCTGTTGACCGGGCACTTCGCCCGCAGCTTCGGCCCTGACCTGCCGGTCACCGCCGACGACATCGCCAAGCTGCAGCGGCACGGCTGGCCCGGCAACGTGCGCGAGCTGCGCAACGTGATCGAGCGGGCCTGCCTCCTGGCCGAGCAGGGCCGGCTCAACCTCGACGACGCCCTCGTCGCCGACAACAGCGCGTCGCCCTCCCTCGGCATCCGCACCGACCTGCCCTTCAAGGAAGCCAAGGGCCAGCTGGTCGAGATGTTCGAGCGCGAGTACATCGAGGACCTGATGCGCCGCCACAAGATGAACCTGTCGGCGGCGGCCCGCGAGGCGCAGATCGACCGCAAGCACCTGCGCGAGCTCATCCGCAAGTACGGGCTCGACCCGCGGGTCAAGCTCGACGACGATGACGGGGATCTCGAGTAGCTCGCGGCCTGCGGCGTGGCTCCTCGCGCTGGCCGGCACCGGCTGCGGGTTGGTCGGCTTCGACGCCGCTGATGGGCGGCGTGGCATCGACGGCCCCGACCCGCTTCGAGCCGACGCCGCCGTCGACGGCTCGGCCTTGCTCGACGTCGACGGGGATGGCGTGGTCGACAGCGTCGACAACTGCCCGGCCGTCGGCAACCCCGACCAGGCCAACGAGGACGGGGACGGCGCCGGCGACGAGTGTGACCTGTGCCCGCCCCACGCCGCCGGCGGCAACGCCGACGCCGACGGCGACGAGGTCGGCGACGCGTGTGACCCGCTCCCGCTGGTGGCGGGCGACACCCTGGTCGCGTTCTTCGGCTTCTCGTCGACGGTCGCCCCGCCCGGGCTGACCCTGGTCGGGTCGTGGACCTTCATGGGCGGCCAGGCCCACGGCCGGGCCCCGCTCGACGAGCTGGCCGCGGCCACCGTCGAGATCATGGGCCAGGCCGAGACCGTGTCGACCGACGTCACGATCGACGCCCTCCACGGCGACCTGGTGGCGCGGCCGGTCGGCCTGGTTCACCGCTTCAGCGCGGCCTCCAGTGACGGCGTGATCTGCGTGTTCGGCATCAATCCGTTCAACTCGCAGGTCTACGCCATCGCCGACAACCGCACCACCACCGCGCTTGCGTCCCAACCCGGCGTCGCCACCGTCGGCACCCGCACCGACCTCCGTTCGAACCGGGCCGACACGCTGTACCAGTGTGACAGCCCGGCGCTGACCAGCGCGCTCGGCGCCAGCTCGACCCTGCCGACCTCCCCCAACCGGGTCGGCCTGTTCACGCGCAGCGCCGACGCCAGCTTCAACTGGTTGATGGTCGTGACCTCGCCGCTGACGGCGGCGCGGTAGCGGGCCGGTCGCGGTCAGTCGACGCGCACGCGCAGCGAGTTGCGGGTCTCCTTGACGGTGACCGGGAACTGCCGACGGGTCTCGGTGACGAGATCGTGGATCTCGACCACGTGCGGGCCGAGCTCGACCCCGAGCCGCTCGCTCGGGCATAGCTGGCCGGTCGGCTTGCCGTCGAGGAACACGTAGTAGCGATCCTTCTGCTTGCAGCGCACCTTGATGCCAGCCGGGCCCTCGGCCGGCGCCACCTCGCGCAGGGTGATCGCGAACTTGCCGCGTCCATCGACCTCGGCCAGGTACAGCTCGTGGCCGGGCGCGGCCATCGCCAGCGAGTGACGGTCGGCCGAGCCAGGCAGCGTCAGGGGGGTCTTGCCGACGTCGGCCCCGTCGAGGAAGACCCGGATCCGGCTCGGGGTCGAGTCGAGGATCAGGTCGCCATCGGGCCCGGTCGAGGCGCCGGTCGGGCGATCCGGGACGGAGTCGGGCGGGTTGCCCGCCGCCACCGCCGGCGCCGCGTCGGCCGCGCTCGCCACCACCGGCGCCGCGTCGGCCACGCTCGCCACCGTCGGCGCCGCGTCGGCCACGCTCACCACCGCTGACGCCGCGTCGGATCCACCCGGCCGTCCAGCGTCCTCACCCGCGGTGACGACCGCGACCCCGGCATCCGCACCCACGGCCACTCGCGGTCCGGCGTCGCCACCGGCGACCGGCCCCGTGGTGGCCGGCGCGCTCGGCCCACGTTGCGACCACCACCAGCCCGCGCCGGCCGCGCCGCCCACCACGACCAGGCCGATCAGTGGCCACAGCAGGCGCGAACGTCGCGGCTGCGCGCCGAGCATGGACGCGCCGAAATGCCCAGGCGGCCCCGGCGGGTAGCCC
The DNA here is from genome assembly GCA_018058095.1 of Kofleriaceae bacterium. Lineage (GTDB taxonomy): Bacteria > Myxococcota_A > Polyangia > Haliangiales > Haliangiaceae > JABFXX01. The sequence continues at coordinate 48,768 of JAGPCO010000003.1, read as the reverse complement.
GGCCCTGGCCCCGGCGGGTAGCCCTGCCCCGGCCCCGGCGGGTAGCCCTGCCCCGGCCCCGGCGGGTAGCCCTGCCCCGGCGCATGACCCTGCCCAGGTGGTGGTGCGAACGTCGGCGGCGGCGCGAGCGTCGGCGACAGCGCTGGGCCCTGTGGCGGCCCTTGCACCACCGTCGGCTGCGTCGGCGCGGCCGGCAGGCTCATCACCGGGGGCAGCGGCTCGAGGTCGAGGGTCTCCGACGCCTGCGCCACGGCGCCATCGACGCTGGGGATGTCGGCCGACGGCGGCGGATCGCGCCGGACCTCACGGCTGACGCGAGGAGGCGAACCGACCACCGAGGGGATGACCATGGGCGCACCGATGAGGGTGGCGGCCCCCGACGGCGCGCGCCCAGGCGCCCCCGGTGGGGTCAGCGCCGGCGAGGGAGCGCGCAACGGCGGTGGCGGCGGCGCGGCCGGCGGCGGCAGCGGCGCCGGTGGTGTTGCGGACCCGCCCGTCAGCGGCGCCAATGACACCGGCGCCGCCAGTGGCACCGGCGGGGTCAGCGCCGGCGGCACGGCCAGCGGCGCCGGCGGCGCGGCCAGCGGCGCCGCTGCGGGCGCCGTGCCGCTCGGGTCCGTCGCCGGGCGTGGATCGCCGGGCCGGGCCGGGATGACCGGGATCACCGCGGGCGCGCGGAACGCCTTCGGCGCCGCCGCCGCCGGCGCCGGCACCGGCGGCTGGGCCACGCCGCCCGGGGTGAACGTCGACGGCGGCGGGATCGCCGCCACCCCGAGCAGGGTGTGCGCCGGCGCGGGCTCGCCGCCCCGGCCCGGCTCGGGCGCCAGGCCGAGCTGCGCCGGCAGGTTGAGGGCGATCGCGCCCGAGGCCGCGCTGTCCTGCAGGACCGCGAGCCGCTCGAGCGCGCTGGCGACGACGTCGCCGATCTCGCGCCGGGTCCCGGCCACCGGCGACACCCGCAGCGCGGCATCGAGCGCGTCGGCGAAGGCGCGCGCGTCGGGGAAGCGCTCGAACGGGGAGCGGGCGACGCAGCGCTGCAGCACACGCAGCAGCGGCCGCGGCAGGTCGACCGTCGGCACCTGGCCGGCGATGACCGCCTGCGCCACGTCCTCCTGGGTCGCGCCCTGGAACACCCGCTGACCACACACCAGCTCGTAGGCGATGACCCCGAGCGCGAACACGTCGGTCGCCGCCGAGGTCGCCTCGCCGGTCAGCTGCTCGGGCGCGAGGTACTGCACCCGCACCGCGAAGCGGCGGTCGTGGCCCGGCCGGTCCGGCAGCGTCGCGTGCAGGATGCCGACGTCGGTGATCTTGACGTCGCCGTCGGCGCTGATGATGAGGTTGGTCGGCGCGACGCCGAGGTGGGAGATGCCGCGGCCGTGGGCGTAGCCGACGGCGCGCGCCGCCTGGGCCACCAGCGCCAGCGCCGAGCCAGGCAAGATCGGTCGCCCGGCCAGCTGGCTGTCGGCGGCGAGCCGGGCCAGGTCGAGCCCGGGCGCCATCTCCGTCGCGGTGAACGTCACCCCGCTCGACACGCCGAACTCGGCCAGGCGGGCGATGCGCGGGTGATCGAGGCTGCCGTAGGCCCGGGCCGCCGTCGACAGCTGGCCGGGCACCTTGGCCGCCGCCACCACCGCCGGAAACAGCCGCTTGACCGCGAACTGCCGCTCCAGGCCGGCCACCCCGTACACCTTGGCGCGGAACACCTCTCCGCACGGCCCGCCACCGATGGGCTCCATCAGGTGGTACCGGCCGAGCCGGTTCGATGGACCGCCGTCGCTCACAAGCTCCACTCTACCGAAACTCCTGTGGTGGGCGGGGACCTGACGCACGATGTCGCCGGCCCTTGCCCTGCGGGGCTGGGCTCGTCAACATCAGGCCATGGCCCAGCCGCCCACCCGATCGCGCCTGACGGTCTCCCGGCTGCGCGCACCCGCCCGGCGCACCCGGCCGGCCGGGCCCAGCGACGACACGTCCACGGACGACGAGCCGACCGAGGTCCCCGCCGCGCCGCCATCACCGGCCGCCACCGCCGAGCCAGCCGCCACCGCCGCCGCTGCCGCCACCGCCGCCGCCGCCGCTGCCGCGCCCGGCCCGACCCAGGTCGCCGCCGCCGCCGCCGTCGCGGCCCCGATCCGCGACGCCACCACCGTCGACACCGGCCCGACCGCCCTGCCCCGCACCGGCGCCGACGGCGACACCGTCGACGAGCCGGCCAGCCGGTCCCGGCTGCCGACCGAACACGAGGCGGACCTCAGCCACGCCACCCGGCGTATGCCGCGCCCGGTGATGTCGGCCAGCGGCGAGGTCGAGTTCCCGCCCGGCCTGGGTGCGCCCGACGTGCCGGTCGCGTCCGCCCCGGCGCTGCCGGCGGTGGTGCCGCCGCTGATGCCGGGTCCACGCGAGATCCCCGACGGTCACCCCGACGAGCCGTGGCCACCACCCGGCCTCGTGCCGCCCGGCGACTCACGCTCGCTCCGGCGCGGCGGTGGTGCCGGCCAGGAGTTTGCGCTGGTCTACCGCGAGAGCGCGGTGGTCATCACCCGGTTCGGCCCGGTCGGGCGCCGGGGTCAATGGCGGGTGGTCGAGTACCCCAGCGTCGCGGCGGCCAGCCACGCGTACGCCAAGGAGTGCTCGCGGTGGACGGCGGAAGGGTTCTCCGACTACCGCGGCCCATGAGCCGCCGCCGCGGCCGCCAGGGCGGCGAGGATCGCCCCGATCCGGGCGATCCGGACGACCCCGACTCGCCCCACAACCGGCACGAACGCCACACCGCGCCGCTGGCGCGTTACGGCTGGCTGGCGCGCTGGGCCGCCGAGGCGCCGGCGCGCTGGCTCGGCCGCCGCAGCTCGGTCGGCCAGGACCTCACCGGCGGCGCCGACGGCCTGTCGTACCTGCGCCACCTGGCCCGCGGCAACCGGGTCCAGCGCCAGCTCAGCTTCGAGCACGCCAGCCCCGACGCGCCCGTCGTGCTGCTCATCCACGGCTTCCTCGGCACGCGCGGCTCGATGTACCTGCTCGAGCGCCGCCTGGTCGAGGACGGCTTCGTCGTCGTGTCGTTCAACATCGGCCCGCTCAACACCCGCGACATCCGCCGGTCGGCCTTCCTCATCCACCGCAAGATCGAGCGCATCCTGGCCGAGAGCCGGGGCCAGAAGATCGACATCATCGGTCACTCGATGGGTGGCCTGATCGGCCTGTACTACGTCAAGAAGCTGGGAGGGCACCTGCGGGTCCGCAAGCTGGTCATGATGGGCACCCCGGTGCGCGGCACCTGGATCGCCATGGCCGGCATCGCCACCCTCGGGCTCCTGTCGACGTCGTCGTGGCAGCTGCTGCCGCGCAGCCGGTTCCTGGATGAGCTGGCCCAGGGGCCCCTGCCGCAAGGTGTCGAGATCTCGACCATCGCCGCCGCCCGCGACTGGGTGGTCCCCCTGGCCACGACCCGCCTACCAGGGGCCAGCACGGTGACGGTGCCCCTCGGCCACTCCAGCCTGGTGGTGTCGGAGGACGTGTACCGGCGGCTCGCGGCCATCCTGCGCCCAGCCGGCGGGGAACCCCGGGCCGAGGCCCCGGCCGACCCCGCGGGCCCGGCCGCCGACCAGGGCCAGGCCGACGACGACGACGACGGGCCGGACCACTCCGGATAGCCCTACCGCCCATGCCCGGCCAACCGGCCAGCCAGCCAGGGCCGCCACCCGCCCGGCCTGGACCGCGGCGCCAGCCCGGCCCAGCAGCCCGATGTCGGTCTGCGTGTTACGGACGGCTCAGCTTCTTGCCTCAAGGTCCTGCCAGCCTTATGCTTTTTCTCCCTCGCCCCGAGCGACTCGTGTGCCTGCCCAATCCCCGACGATGACTGATCGGCCCCGCTTCGCGCTTCGCTTCATCTCTGGCAAGTACCAGGGGGGCGAGTTTCCGCTGCGCATGAACCGGGAGATCATCATCGGTCGGTCGAGCGACCTCGACATGGTGCTGGTCGAGGACATGGTGTCGCGCCGGCACGCGAAGATCACCACCACCGACGGCGACATCTTCATCCAGGACATCGGCTCGACCAACGGCACGTTCGTCAACGGCGAGAAGATCGCCGGCCGAGCCCGCCTCAGCGAGGGCGACCGCATCCTCGTCGGCACCTCGATCATCAAGGTGGTCGCGCCCGAGGGTGGCGCCGCCGCGGTGGTCACCGCCGACACCGAGCGGGCCGCGCGCGAGCAGCTCGAGAAGCAGGGCGCCGGCCGGCAGCAGACCATGGGCCGGCCGATGTCGGGCGCGATCGAGGAGATCCCGCTGCCCGACCTGTTGCAGCTGCTGTCGACCAGCCGCAAGTCGGGCGTGCTGCAGGTCAACAACGGCACCAGCGTCGGCAAGATCTACCTGCGCAAGGGCCAGCTGTACTTCGCCGCCATCAACGACGACTTCACGGTCAACCCGCAGAAGGCGATCTACCGGATGCTGACCTGGCTGACCGGCACCTTCGAGCTGGAGCCGTCGGTCGAGCTGCAGGTGCTCGAGGAGATCCAGGAGTCGACCGAGGGCCTGCTCATGGAGGGCATGCGCCAGCTCGACGAGTTCCGCAACCTGCAGCGCCAGCTGCCGCCGATGGGCTCGCCGCTGGCGGTGCCCACCCCGCTGGCCGGCAAGCTGCGCGACCTGTCGCACGGCGAGCTCGACACCTTCCAGCTCGTGCTCGACCACGGCTCGCTGCAGAAGGTGCTCGACAGCTATCCCGGCACCGACCTCGACGCCGCCCAGAACCTGATCAACCTGATGAAGCGCGAGTTCGTCGTCGTCCCGTGACGGCGACCGGCCGGGCCGGGCTGACGTACCTGGTCGAGTTCGGGCCGCGATGAACCCCCGGGGCAGGCGCGGCCGTGCGGGGGCACGCGTGCTCCGGTCGGGGCCGCGTAGGACCGGCGTAAGGTGCCCGCGCCAGGATCGGCGCATGGCGAACGCGGCGGCGCCGACGGCGAGGACGGCGTGAGGCTACGCGCGCGCCTGGTGGTGGCCACCGTCGCGGTCGCGGTGCCGATGGTGATCGGCCTGATCTGGCTCGACGCCCGCAGCCGCCACCGCGCCGCCGAGGACGCGCTGGTGCGCATCACCCGGGCTCGCCTCGACGAGCCAGGCGCGCGGGCGCGGTGCGAGGCCGATCCGGTCGGCTGGAGCCGCGGGCCGCACCGGCACGGGCCAGGGCCACACGGGCCAGGGTCACGCGGACCAGGGCCAGTGGGCGAAGGCCCGGGACCGGATGAGCTCGGGCCCCTCGGGCCGGACCGGGACGAGGGACCACCCCGGCCGCCACCGCTCGGCCCGCGCGGGGCGCCGCCGCGGTTCCACGCCCACGCCGGCGATCTGTCCGCGGTCGATCCAGCGGCGCCACCGCTGCCGGCTTCGGTGCGGGCCGCGCTGGCCAGCCGCGACTGGGTCGCGGTCGCGCCGTCGACCTTCGCCGCCGACGTGACCGTCGCGGTCCGGACCGACTGGCCGGCCGGCCCGTGCGCCATCATCGTCACCCGCGGCACGACCACGCCGGGCTTCCTGGGCGCGCTGCTGCCGGCCAGCCCGATCTGGCTGCTGCCGCTGGTCGCGGTGCTGGCCATGGTCATGCTGGCGATCGGCCCGGTGGTGCGGCGCATCCGCCGCCTGACCGCGCAGGTCCAGGCCGCCGCCGCCACCGGGTTCACCGGCGCCGGCGTGGCGCTCGATCCGGCCCGCGACGAGGTCGGCGACCTGAGCCGAGCCTTCGCCGCCGCCACCGGCGAGGTCCGGCGCCAGCTCACCGCTCGCGACGACCGCGAGCGGGTGCTGCGTGAGTTCCTGGCCAACACCACCCACGACACGATGATCCCGCTGACGGTGCTCGGTCAGCACCTGGCGGCGCTGCGCGACCCGGCGGTGCGAGCCGACCCGGCCCAGGTCGAGGCCAAGGTCGCCAGCGCGATGGACGAGGCGCACTACCTCGGCGCGCTCATCCACAACCTCGGCGTGGCGGCGCGGGTCGACGTGGCCGAGCCACAGATCGAACGCTCGCCGGTCGACCTCGGCGCCCTGGTGGCCCGGGTCCTGGCCCGGCACCGCCCCATCGCCAGCGAGCGCGGCATCGAGCTCGACAGCGGCGTACCGGAGGCGCCGCTGCGGATCGACGCCGACCTGACGATGATCGAGCAGGCGGTCAGCAACCTGGTCTACAACGCCATCCGCTACAACCGGCGCGGCGGCCACGTCGCGGTCGTGGTCGACCGCCTGGCCGGCGACCGCTTCGTGGTCCGGGTCCTCGACGATGGGCCCGGTATCGCCGAGGCCGAGCTCGGTCGCCTGGTCGAGCGTGGCTTCCGCGGCGACGCCGCCCGCGGCCGCAGCACCGGCGGCCATGGCCTGGGCCTGCACATCACCCACACCGTGGCGCGCCTGCACGGGTTCGCCCTGGCCTTCGACAACCGGGCCGAGGGTGGGCTCGAGGTGACGCTGATGGGACCGGCGCTGCCGCCGGGCTAGGGGCGTGTCCCTAATTGGCGTTGACGTCGACGTGGTCGTCGTCGTGGTCGTGGACCTTGACGGCGACGGCGACGTGGAGGTGGTCGCCACCTTTGACGCAACTCTCAGATCATCTTCGTGCGCATTGCAACGACACCTTCGAGCAGCTTGGCGCCACGTACCAAGCGCTCCTCGGTGATGAGCTTGCGCAACTTCATGACGTCGAGCTGTCGGCTTCGGACCAACGGCCCGCACCTTCGGCGATGTTGCGCACGACGGACTCGGCGGCTCGGGTCAACTGGTCCACGCGATCGGGATGACCGCGCGGCAAGACATCGACGAGGTCGTAGCCCAAGGCAAGAAATTCGATGGCTCGTTGATAGACGTCGAGACGCTAGAAGCTGAGCATGCCAAGTGCATCGGCCGTGCGTCGCGGTGGGCTGCGTCAAAGGTGGCGTCCACCTCCACGTCGCCGTCGCCGTCAAGGTCCACGACCACGACTACGACTACGACTACGACTACGACTACGACTACGACTACGACTACGACTACGACTACCACGACGGTCCATCCCACCACGCCATCGTCGTGGCTGCACCGGCGCGAGCTGTTGCGCCGCCTGGCCTACGGCGCGGCCGCGCTACCGCTCCTGCACGCCGCCTGCGCCGGTGACGACTCGGCCGGCACCGGCGTTGACGCCAGCCCGGGCCCCGGCGCCTTACGTGCCTGGTCCGGCCGCCAGCCGGTAGCCGATGCCCCACACCGTCTGGATGAGGTTGGGGTCGCCCAGCTTCTTGCGCAGGCGCGACATGTGCACGTCGAGCGTGCGCTCGGCGTTGTCCCGATCGGCGTCGAGCGCGGCCTCGACCAGCGCGGCCCGGGTCACCGCGGCGCCGCGGCGGCGCGCCAGCGTGCTGAGCAGCTCGAACTCGGCCCGCGTCAGCTCGACCGCCACCCCGGCCACGGTGACGACGCGTTCGCTCAGGCTGATGCGGATGGGCCCGAGCTCGAGGAATTCGGTCCGGGCCAGGAGCGGCCGGCGCAGCCGGGCCCGGACCCGCTCGACCAGCTCCTCCGGCCAGAACGGCTTGGTCATGTAGTCGTCGGCGCCGAGCTTGAGCGAGCGGACCTTGGTGGTGGTGTCGTTGCGGGCCGACAGCACCAGGACCGGGACGTCCGAGGTCTCGCGCACGGCGCGCAGGATCTCGAGCCCGTAGATGCCCGGCAGCATGAGGTCGACGATCATCAGGTCGAGCTGCTCGGGGTCGGGCACGCGCCCTTCCTTCCACCATGTCACGGCGAAGCCCGCGCGCGTGAGGGTGGTCACGATCTGCCCACCCAGCTCGCGATCGTCTTCGATCAGGAGGACCCGCTCGCCCATGTCAGGAAGGTGGGTCGGCCACCCTACGGGCACCTTAACACCGGTCGCGCGGCCCCCGGCCGGAGCGCTGTGGGTCGGCATGGTCGGGGCCGCCCTGGCCGTGCGACCATGGGCAGGTGCGGCGGGAACGAACGACCTGGCCACCGGTCCTCGCGCTGACCCTGGTCGCGGCCGGCACGCTCGGCTGCGGCCTGGTCGGCTTCGACGGGTCGCGCTTGGGGCCCGGCTCGGCCGACGCCAGCCCCGACGCGGTCGGGCCCGGCTGCGTGGCCCGGGCGGCGGTCGGCTACGGCCACACCTGTGTGGTGCGGACCGACGGCGAGCTGTGGTGCGTCGGCCGCAACGTCGACGGCGAGCTCGGCAACGGCGAGCAGGCGGCGCGGGCCGACCCGACCACGATCCTGCCCGGCCCGCTGGCCCTGATCTTCCTCGGCACCAACCACGGCTGCGCCCTGCCGGTCGGCGCCGACCTGCGCTGCTGGGGCCGCGGCCGCGACGGCCAGCTCGGCGACGGCGCCATGGTCGATCGCCTCACGCCGACGCTGGTGACCGGGCTCGACACCCCCACCGCTGGCGACGCTGGCGACGACTTCACCTGCGCGATCGTGAGCGGGGCGGCCTGGTGCTGGGGCGCCGGCACCGAGGGCCAGCTCGGCGACGGCACCTCCACGACCCGCGCCAGGCCGGCCCCGGTCGGCGACGCCGGGCAGCCGGCGTTCTCGGCGATCACCGCCGGCGACAGCCACGCGTGCGCCCTCGGCGTCGACGCCTCGGTCTGGTGCTGGGGCGACAACAGCGACGGCCAGCTCGGCGACGGCTCCCTCACCCGGCGCACCACGCCGGTCCAGGTGCCCGGCCAGCGCGCGCGCCAGGTCGTGGCCGGTGGTGAGTTCACCTGCGCGGTCCGGACCGATGACTCGGTCTGGTGCTGGGGCGCCAACTCCGACGGCAAGCTCGGCAACGATCCGGTCCTGGTCCCGCGCTCGTCGACGCCGCTGGCCGTGGCCGGCCTCGGCCCGGGCACGACCAGCTCGATCGGCGCCGGCGCGGTCCACACCTGCGCGGTCCGCCTCGACGGCAGCGTGCGCTGCTGGGGCCGCCACAACGGCCGCCTCGGCGATGGACAGGCCGGAGTCACCTCGGCGTGGACGCCGGTGATCGCGACCGGCGTGGCCAGCGCCGCGGCGGTGACCGCCGGTACCGACTCGACCTGCGTGCGGCGAGCAAACGGCACGGTCGCGTGCTGGGGCCAGAATGACGCTGGCGAGGTCGGCTCCGGCGACTTCTTCCAGGTCAACACCGCCACCGCGACGGCGATCGACGACGCCACCGACCTGGCCATGGCCGGCTATCGCACCTGCGCGGTGCGCGGCCTGGGCGACGGCTCGCTGGCGTGCTGGGGCAGCAACGCCGACGGAGAGCTGGGTGATGGCTCGGTCACCGACCACGAGGAGGCCGTGCCGATCGCCGCCGGGGTGGTCGACGTCGACGCCTCGGCCGGGTTCACGTGCGCCGCCTACGCCGACGGCGCGGTGCGTTGCTGGGGCGCGGGTGGGGCCGGCAATCTCGGCGACGGCGCGCGCCGGCCACGCCTGACCCCGACCCTGGCCCAGACGCTGCCCGGCGCGGTCGAGGTCACGACCGGCGGCACCTTCGCCTGCACCCGCGACGGCGCCGGCGAGCTGTCGTGCTGGGGCGGCAACTACGCCGGCGAGCTGGGCGACGGCACCCTCGCCCAGCGCAGCGTCGGCGGACCGCTCGTGTCGTTGCCCGGCCCCATGGCCGAGATCGCCGGCGGCGACCAGCACGCGTGCGCCCGGTCGAACGCCGGCGAGGTCCTGTGCTGGGGCAGCGGCGGCGGCGGCCGAATCGGCGACGGCACCGGCAACCAGCGGCTGGCGCCCACCCTCATCGCCGGGCTCTCGCCGGCCCGGCGCGTGGCCGTCGGCGAGGACGTGTCGTGCGCGATCACCAGCACCGATGCGCTGTACTGCTGGGGCGAGAACGACACCCTGGACGTCATCGGCGACGACGACGAGGTCGACCGCACCGCGCCGACCGCGATCATGGTGGGTGGCCCGGTCGACGACGTCGCCGTCGGCCACGACACCACTTGCGCCCTGGTCGCCGGCGTCGTGTCGTGCTGGGGCAGCGCCGAGTACGGCAAGCTGGGCGACGGCAGCACGATGAACCGGAGCACGCCCGGGCCCGTCCCCGGCCTGCCGTCGATCAAGGCGCTGGTCGCCGGCAGCCAGGCCGACCACCTGTGTGCGCTGTCCACCGACGACAACCTGTGGTGCTGGGGCCAGGCCGACCACGGCCAGCTCGGCCCGACCCGGGCCGACCGCACCACGCCGGCGCCGATCGCCGTGCCCTGCCCGTGATCAGGCCCGGCGCGCCGCCGCGACCAGGGCATCGACCGCCAGCTCGACCGCCAGGTGCGGGAGCGGCACGACCGCGCCCGGGCCGTACTCATCCCGGACCCAGCCCGCTTCACTCCGGGTCCAGCGCTCCACCGACCCACCACCGGCGGCGACCAGCAGCACGGCCTGCAGGGATGGGACCTGCTGGTAGTGCTCTCGCTTCTCGCCACGATCGTAGGCCTCGGTGCTGGGGCTCATCACCTCGACCACGACGCTGGGATTGACCACGTGGGTGGGGCTATCCGGATCGCGCTCGGACGGGCCGCAGACCACGGTCACGTCGGGGTACGTCGCGAGGCCGGTCGCCAGGATCCGCACCCGGAGGTCCGAGCTGTACACCTGGCAGGGGCGTCCACGCAGCTGCCCACCCAGCTCGGCCACGATGGCGGCGGCGATGGCCGCGTGTTCCGGAGTTCCACCGGCCATGGCGTAGATCTCACCGGCGAGGTACTCGTGCCGGACGCGGGAGATCTCCTCGAGCTCGAGGTACTCGGCGAACGTGTACTGGTGGCGAGGCGCCGAGCCGAGCATGGGACCATTCTACCGGAACCCGACGGTTCCGCCGCGTGTTGATGAGGTGGCGCCGTCCGCCCCTGCTCAGGGCTCGAGGGCGAAGCAGTAGATGCCGCCCCAGCCGCCGCCAGCGCCGACGCTGGTGCCGGTGCCGGGTCCGTTCTGCACCAGGTTGACGCCGGGCGAGCAGCCGCGCGCCTGGTGGGCCCGGATCCAGTTGCGTCCGCTCTGGGCCGGCCAGGAGTGACCGAGGCGAACCGTGTTGGGCGAACCCGCCCCGGCGTCGGTCCAGTCCTGACAGCTCGCCGCGGCCGACGAGCCGTCGAACCGCCCCATCGTGTTCGACGCGGTCAGGATGTCGTGGGTGTCGCCGAGCGTGGTGCCGGGCACCCCGTTCTCGTCGGGCAGATCGTTGACCGAGGCGGCGTCGCCGGCCGGGCGGTCACCGCTGGTGAGGCCGGCCAGGTCCATCGCCACCAGGCGCTCGTTGGCGTCGTACCAGGGCCCGGTGCCGATGCGGTCGATGGCGTGCAGCGGCGTGCCGTTGTTGTAGACCGACAGGAAGGCACGCCACGTCTTGTGGCCGAAGCCGACCGCGGTCGCCGCGGTCGTGCAGATCGCGTCGGCACCGGCCAGGCCGCCGAGGTCACCGCCGAAGCCGTCCTGACTGCCCGACTGCAGCCGCATGGTGGCCAGGCTGGTGACGAAGAAGCTGAAGCGGCGGGTGTCGGCGTCGGCGCCTCCGCCCCCACCACCATCGGGCGCGCTCGTGTCCGCGTCGGGGGCGTTGGGGTCGGCGTCGGGCGCGTTGGGGTCGGCGTCGACCGCCGCCCCATCGGGGTCACCGCCGCACGCGGTGGTGACGAGGAGGGACAGGATGGCGGCGGCCAGGGTGTTGCGGTGGGTCACGGGTGCTCCTCGGTGGCGGGCGGTGGCAGGCGGGGTCGCGGCCCTAGCCGCAGGTCAGATCGGCCTGGCAGGTCTGGGGCGGCGTGCAGTCGTCGTTGCCGCTGCACGAGGTCAAGCCGGGGATGGTCAGGTCGATCGTGACCTGCGAGCGCACGTCGAGCTCGACGCAGCCGGCGGCGACGTCGGCCGAGTCGGTCGTGGTCCGGCGCACCGTCGCGGTCGGGAAGCCCGACAGGCCGTCGGCCAGCAGCGCGGTCACCAGCGGCTCGGGGATGGTGAAGCTGCCGGTGTCGGGCGCGACGCAGTCGACGTGGCTGCCGACCAGGCCGTGGCCGTTGACGTTGAGGGTGATCTCGACCCGGACCGGATCGGACGCGGGTGGGCTCACCGTGGGTGCGGTCCAGCTCACCGCCATGGCCTGGCCGGACTGCACGGTCATGGTCGCCGGCACGCCGGCCAGCGGCTCGATGCCCCAGCCGAGCAGATCGAGGGTGGTGGTCCCCGCGGTGGTGAGGCGCAGGCTGGCGCCCGGGTCGAACCCGGGGTGCGGCAGCGTGCCGGTGAAGCTGTAGAAGTACGCCGGCGCCCGCGGCGGCATGGTCACCTCCGCCTTGAGGCCGAAGGCGACGACGTCGCCCACGTCCTGCGCCACCGGCTGGGCCACACACACGTTGCCGGTGCCGCAGGTCATGCCGCCGGCGCAGGCCGGGTCACACACGAACTGCGGCGCGCGCACCCACGAACACGTGCCCTCGGTCTGCACCGTCTGCAGCAGCTTGCCCGGGTTGACGGCGTCGAACACCTGGCCCTGGACCGCGGTGAAGCCGTCACCCAGCTCGACGGCGAAGCCGCCGACGGCGCGATCGTTCGCGCACGGCGCGTAGGTCAGGGTCGAGGTGTCGATCGGCGCGGCGTCGGCGCCGGTCGAGCCGTCGTCGCCACAGGCGCCCAGCGGCGCCACGGCCACGACCAGGAACAGCGAAGCGAGCTTCATCGGAGGGGTCCTCGTCATGGGGTTCGTCACGTCACGCCTACAGCGCGAAGCAGTAGATGGCGCCCCAGCCGCCGCCCTGGCCGACGGTGTTGCCCTCACCCGCGCCGTTCTGCACCAGGTTGATGCCCGGGGCGCAGCCGTGCCCCTCGTGGGCATAGATCCAGCCAAAGCCGCTGCGCGCCGGCCACGCGTGCCCGAGGCCGAGCCCGCCGTGCGTCGCGCTGCCCTGGCCCACCGCGGTGGTGGCGTTGGTCCAGTCGTCGCAGTTCTCGTGGCCGCCGGTGCCGAGCAGCTGGCCGTCGGCGTAGGTCCCGGTCAGGATGTCGTGCGAGTCGCCGTAGTCCGACAGCGGCCGGCCGTGCTCGTCGGCCAGGTCGTTGACCGCCTGCACTTCGCCGGCCGGGCGATACTCGAGGAGGCCGGCCCGGTCGAGCGCGATCAGGCGGTCGTTGCGGTCGTACCAGGGGCCGGCGCCGACCCGGTCGATGGCGTGCACCGGGGCGCCGTCGTTGTACGTGCTGAGGAACGCGCGCCAGGTCCGGTCACCGGCGCCGACCGCCGTCGCCGCCACCTGGCAGATGCTGTCGGCTCCGGCCAGCCCGCCGAGGTCGCCGCCGAAGCCGAGCGGGTTACCCGACTGGTCGATCATCGTCTGCATGCTGGTCACGAAGAAGCTGAACCGGGCCAGGTTGGCGTCGGTGGTCACGGCGTCGGCGCCACCGGCGGCCGCGTCGATCGCCGGCGCGCCATCGACGATGGCGTTGGCGTCGACGCCCTGACCCCCGCAGGCCGCCGCGGCCAGCGGCACCATGCCCACACGCAGCCAGCCCCGTGGGCCGGTCATAACGCCAGCGCGAAGCAGTAGATGGCGCCCCAGCCGCCGCCCTGGCCGACGGTGTTGCCGGTGCCCGGCCCGTTCTGGACCAGGTTGATGCCGGGCGCGCAGCCGTGGCCCTGGTGGACGTGGATCCAGTTGCGCCCGCTCATGGCCGACCAGGCGTGGCCCAGGCCCAGGCTGTTGCTCTCGTTGCCGCCGTCGCCGACCGCCGTGGTCGCGTTGGTCCAGTCGTTACACGTCACGTCGCCGGCGGTGCCGAGGAGCTGACCGCTCTCGTTCGAGCCGGTCAGGATGTCGTGCGAGTCGCCGTACTCCTTGAGCGGCCGGCCGGTCTCGTCGGCCATGTTGTCGACGGCCTGGGCGTCGCCGTCGGGGCGGTCGCCATTGAGTGGGCCGCCGGCGAGCAGGCCGGCCCTGGTCATCGAGATGAGGCGGCCGTTGCGGTCGTACCAGGGCCCCTCGCCAATGCGGTCGATGGCGTGGACGGGCGAACCGTTGTTGGCGGTGCTGAGGAAGGCGCGCCACGTGCGGTGACCGAACCCGACGGCGGCCGCCGCGGTCTGGCAGATGGTGTCGGCGCCGGCCAGCCCGCCGAGGTCGCCGCCGAACCCCTGCGGGTTGCCCGACTGGTCGATCATCGTCTGCATGCTGGTGACGAAGAAGCTGAACGGATCGAGGTTGGCGTCGGTGGCCACCGCGTCGGGAGGTCCGGCGTCGACCGCGCCCGCGCCGCCTTCGGTGCCGCCACACGCGGCCGCGGCGGCCACGGCCGCCAGGAGCATGGTCGTCGTCGGGCTTGGGTCGCGGGTCATCGTCGGCTCCTCATCGGCGTGGGCGGGTCCGGGGGGGTCCGGTCCGAAAGCCACCCTCTCCTGCCGAGCTTAAGAGTCTCTTACGACGCCTGTCACCAGGATACGATGCCGATGTCACCTGCCAGGCCAGCCAGGACCCTCCCCATGCCCATGCCCCTGCCCCACCCCAGGCCCGCGCGCCTCGTGCCCCTCGTCGCCGTCCTCGCCGGCGTGGCCCCGGTCACGGCCTGCGGCGACGACGACCCGGGCCTGACCTGCCTCGGCCTGACCACGGCCAGCGAATTCGCGACCGAGCTCGGCTGCACCGACGACTTCGCCGCGCTGGCCTCGCTGCCGCTCGACTCGACCATCCCGGGCGCGCGTTCGCTCAAGGTGGTGATCGATCGGGTCGACACCGACGCCCAGTACTTCCAGAACAGCAACCTGTACCAGACCCACTACCAGTTCGCGTCGACCCACCTGTCGGGCGGCGCGCTGCCGGTGGTGCCGACCCTGGCCGAGTTCAACACCACCGAGTACTACTCGCCGAGCCGGCGCTTCATCCTCGGCGCGCTGACCCACTACGAGCAGCCCGACAAGTGGGTGTACGAGCTGTCGCCGTACGACACCGCCGACGTCGCGATGATCACCACCGCCTACGCCGCCGTCGCCGCCCACTCCTTCGTTGGTGACGACCTGTACTTCCACCCGACGTCGGACGCCATCGAGGCGCTGGTGCCGCAGCTGCCGCCGTCGGTCAAGGTCATCACTACCGAGGAGATCTTCGCCGGCATCACCTACCAGCCGCTCAACGTCGCCACCAGCTACGGCCAGCTCCGCTTCCACACCGCCGACGCGTTGTCGACCGGACAGGCCTACCTGAGCTTCCGCGACATCGTCGTGCTCGACGCGGTGCCCAACGACATCTCGGTGGCGATGGGCATCATCACCGACCAGTTCCAGACCCCGCTGTCGCACGTCAACGTGCTGTCGAAGAACCGGGGCACGCCCAACATGGCGCTGCGCGGGGCGTTCGCCGACGCGGCGCTGCGCGCGCTCGAGGGCAAGTGGGTCAAGCTCACGGTCGGCCTGCTCGCCTACGAGCTGGTCGAGGTGACCCAGGCCGAGGCCGACGCCTGGTGGGAGGCCAACCGGCCGACGGTGGTGCAGGTGCCGGGTATGGACCTGACCGCGACCGACCTGCGCGACGACGTCGACCTCATCACCCTCGACGGCGTGGCCTCGATCAAGGACCTGGTCAAGGCCACCACCCGCGCCTACGGCGGCAAGGCGGCCCACTTCGGCGCCCTGACCGAGATCGAGGGCGTGCCGATGCCCAAGGGCTTCGCGGTGCCGCTGTACTACTACCGCCAGTTCATGGAGCAGAACGGCTTCGACGCCCGGGTCACCGCGCTGCTGGCCGATGTGGCGTTCCAGAACGACCCGGCCACCCGCGACGCCGCGCTGGCCCAGCTGCGGACCGACATGGAGGCCGCGCCGGTCGACGCCGCGTTCCTGGCCACGCTGCGGGCCAAGCTCGACGCCGAGTACCCGGGCCTGCGCATGCGCTTCCGCTCGAGCACCAACGCCGAGGACCTCGACGGCTTCACCGGCGCCGGGCTGTACACGTCGGAGAGCGGGGCCACCAACGATCCGCTCGACCCGGTCGAGGACGCGGTGCGCCAGGTGTGGGCCAGCGTGTGGAACTTCAAGGCGTTCGAGGAGCGCAGCTACCGCGGCATCGACCACCTGGCGGTCGGCATGGCGCTGCTGTCGCACCGGGCCTTCACCGACGAGGAGGCCAGCGGCGTCGCGGTGACCAACAACCCGTTCGACGCCAGCGGCCTCGACCCGGCGTTCTACATCAACGCCCAGCTCGGCGACGCCTCGGTCGTGCTGCCGCCGGCCGGCATCACCACTGACCAGGTGCTGGTGTACTGGGACTCACCCGGGCAGCCCATCGTGTACATCGGCCACAGCAACCTGGTGGCGTCCAACGCGACCGTGCTGAGCCGGACCCAGCTGCTGGCGCTGGCGACCGCGCTCGACAAGATCCACGACTACTTCCGCGCCGCCTACGGCACCGGCGTCGACTGGTACGCCATGGACATCGAGTGGAAGTTCGACGGCGAACCCGGCCAGGAGCCGGCGCTGTACATCAAGCAGGCTCGGCCGTACGGGCAGTAGCGGGCTGGCCCTTCTCGCCGGGCACGGGAGCAGGGCGCGAGAACCGCCGCTGCGCGGCGT
>JAGPCO010000003.1:0-32098 GCA_018058095.1 Kofleriaceae bacterium | reverse complement strand
CGACCACGTCGACGACCACGTCGACGTCAACGCCAGATTAGGGACACCCCTAGTCCTCGGTCGGGGCGGACGGAGACTCCTGGATCACCGCGGCGGGCGCCTGCGCACGCCAGCGCGCCCACGCTGGGTCATCGTAGCGGAACTGGCAGGTCCCGGTCCCTCCGTCGCTCGGGTCGACTCGCTCGATCAGGCGGCCCTGGTCGTCGTAGCGCCAGCGCGCCTCGCGGCCGCGGCGGTCGCGGTGCAAGACTCTGCGGCCGGCGCCGTCGTACTGCGTCGTGGTGGTGGCGTCGACGGTGCCATCGGCGCCCGTGTCCATCTGGGTGCCGATCTCTCGCCGCTGCGTGTCGTACGTGTAGCGCGTCACGATGGTGACCTTGCGCCGCGTCAGCCGCGCCTCGACCCGCAGGCCGTCCGCGTCGTTCACGGCGGCCCGCTCGTATTCGAGTGATCCGTCACCACCGACGTCGGTCCAGGTCCGGGTCTGCCGCCCGGCCGCGTCGTAGCTGGTGCCGCGCTCGTCGAAGGAGCCGTCGGCGCCCTCGTCGGTGCGCTCGAGCGTGACGCGGCCGGCCGCGTCGTAGCTGCGCTCGACCACCTGGTCGAGCTTGCCGTCGCCATCCGTGTCCTCGCGTGTCCGCACCGGGCGCCCGGCCGCGTCCACCTCGTGCCAGGTCGACCAGTCGACCCGGCCGCGGCCGTCCGGGTCACTCCACTCGCGGATGATGTGACCGCTGGCGTCGTAGGCCTTGCGGGTGTCGGCGGTCGTGTGGCCGCGCCCATCGAGGGTCCAGGTCCGGGTGAGGCGGCCGGCCTCGTCGTAGCTGGTGCGCTCGATCCCGTCCGGCTTGCCGTCGCCATCGTCGTCGCGCCACACCTCGAGCACGCGGCCGGCGCCGTCGTGGCGGGTGCGGAACTCGACGTCGGGCTTGCCATCGCCGTCGTGGTCGGCCAGCTCGCGCACGACCCGGCCGCCGGCGTCGTGGCTGAGCTGGATGTCGTTGCCGTGCCTGCCGTCGGGCCCGAGGATACGCTGGCGCAGGGTTCGCCCGGCCGGATCCAGCTCGAACCGCTCCTCGTGGTCGATCTTGCCGTCGCCGCCCTCATCTCGCTGCTCGCGTGTCACCCGCCCGGCCGCGTCGCGGTCCCAGCGCACGGTGCGAGTGTCGGCGCCGACCTTGCGCAGGGCGATCGGCCGCCCGCCGGCGTCGCGCTCGAGGTGGACCTCCTCGCGTCGCCCGTCGGCGAACACCGCGACGCTGTCCTTGAGCCGCCCACGCTCGTCGTAGCCGAGCTGGTAGGTCGCGCCGGTGCAGGTGACGCCGGTCGCGCCGAGCGGCTCGATCGGCGGCCTCGTCAGCGTGTAGTCGTGCTGGAACGTGAGCTCGGCCTGACACGAGCCGGCGCAGCGGGTGCACACGCCCCACCCGTCGGGGCACGTCCACGACCCGAACTGGTCGGGCGCACACGCGGCGTCGCCGCTGTCCTTGCATGCCGCCGCATCTGCCACCGGCGGCGCCGAGGGGGCGGCGGCCGTCACAGCCGGCGCCTCGCCGCGACTTCGACAGCCCAGGCCGGTCGCCACACCGATCGCCGTGAGCACCATCACGCCGGTTCGCGGCCCGAGCATGGACCGATGATACCCAGGCGACGGGCCGGCGCGGGCCGACCTGGCCGTAAGGTTCGGGCAAGATCCGGGGCCTAGCCTGGAACCATGGCCACCCCTTCGTCGACGTCGCGGTCAGCGCCGGTCGTGTCGAACACCACCTCGGCCGGTCCGTTCCCGGCGCTGCGGGCGCTGGCGCCACTGGCGGTGCGCTCGCTCGGGGCGCCGCGCCCACGGCCAGCCCGGCACGCCGACGGCCACGTGGTCGGGCTGGCGCTCGTCGCGGCGGCGGCGTTGTTCGGGGCGGACCTGGCCGCGCCGGCCGAGCTGTCGCTGGCGATGGCCTACCTGGTGCCGGTGGTGGCCCTGGCCTGGTCCGGCCGCCCCGGCCTGGTCACGCTCGTGGTGGCGGCCGCCGTACTGGCCCCGGTGCTGGTCGCGCTGCAGCTGCCTCACGCCGCCTGGCTCCTGACTGGCCTGGCCCTGGTCGGGCGCGCCATCGGGCTCGGTGCTGCCGCGCTGGTCGCGGCCGGGGCCAGTCGCTGGCGGACCCGCATGCTGACCCTGCTCGAGCGCGACCCGCTGACCAGCGTGCTCAACCGCGCCGGGCTGGCCCGCGCCGGCGCCAGCCTGCTCGGCCGGGCCCGCCGGGCCCGCGCGCCGCTGGCGGTGGCCTACCTCGACGTCGACGACTTCAAGCGCATCAACGACGAGCGCGGCCACGCCGAGGGCGACCGGGTGTTGGCGACGATCGGCGCGGTGCTGGCGAGCGGGCGCACCTGCGACCTGGCCGCCCGCGTCGGCGGCGACGAGTTCGTGCTGCTCCTGCCCGCGACTGACGAGCTCGCGGCCGCGGCCGCGCTCGACCGCGTGCGCGTCCGCACCGGCGCCGCCCTGGCCGCGGCCGGGCTCGACGCGACCTTCACCGCCGGGCTGGTGACCTTCACCGAGGCGCCGGCGTCGGTCGACGCCGTGCTGGCGGCGGCCGACCGCGAGCTCCGGCGCGGCAAGCGCCGTGGCAAGGCCGACGTCTACACCGCGTCGGTCGGCCGCGCCCACAGCACGGTGCGCCTGCGCCGCCGCGGCGAGCTGGCGCTGCTGCGGGCGATCACCGGCGAGCGCCCGGCGCTGCGCTAGCAGGATGCTGAAGAGGCATCCTGCTAGTCATTTCCGATCTCGCAGCCTGCTGAAAACACGGAGCCCGTCCCGTCGGCAGGAGCCGCCGGCACGGTTCTTCAGCAGCCTGCTACGGGTGCACGGCGGCGGTGATGGCCAGCCGGTTGCGGTCGCGCTCGGAGAACAGCATGAGGCCGGTCGACGGCGTCAGCACCACGGTTGGCCCGGTCGCCGAGGCGGCCAGGGTGGGATCGGGGTCGTCGGGCCGGACCCAGGTGACGCCGTCGACGCTGGCGGCGTAGCCGACCGCGGGCGCCTGATCGGCCAGGTCGGTGCCGACGAAGAACGCCAGCAGCACGGCGCGGCCGGTGTCGCTGGTGTGCACCACCAGCGCCGGCTCGCGCACGGCGTCGCCGTCGAACGCCTCGGCCAGGTTCGGGCGCGCCACCACGATCGGCGCCGGGTCGAGCGTGAACGCCTGACCGTCGCCGCGGGCCTGCCACAGCCCGGGCTGGCCGGGTCGAGTGACCAGCAGGTGGGTGACGCTGGCGAAGCGCGCCGCCGCCGGCGCCTCGGCGTCGGTCAGCACCGGCGCCGCGTCCTTGACCCAGGTCACACCGTCGGTCGACACCGCGCGGCCGATGGCCGGCGTCGCCACCCCGCCCTGGTAGTACATGACGAGCTGGCCACCGTCGACGAGCACCGCCGGCGCCGCGACCCGGCCCTGCTCCCACGCCTGATCGGCCACCAGCACGACCCGCGGCGGCGCCGCCGGTGGCAGCGCCCGATCGCCCCACTCGCTGTAGGCGATCTGCGCCGCCTCGGCCATGCCGAGCGGGGCCCGGGTCGACCAGATCCGCACGGTGCCGTCGTCGGCGCGGACCGCCGCCGGCGCGGTGTGGTCGACGCCGAGCTCGGACACCACGTACGGCTCGTTGAGGCCGGTGGTGTCGTCGACCGGCAGCCGGCGGTAGCCGTTCACGCCGAGGGTCGGCAGGCCGCGGTCGTCGATGCCGTGGTCGTCGATCCAGCCCAGGCCGCAGCCGGTGGCCACCGTCAGCACCGCCGTCGTCGCCACCACCCGCGCTCGCATCAGAACCGCCACCGCGAGGTCACGCTGCCGGCCACGGCCAGGCCACTCGAGCGGTAGTCGCCGATCGGGTCGATCGGCGAAAGCTTCACGTGGTCGCGCGGCGTGAGGTAGGTCAGCGCCAGGTGCAGGTCGAGCGACAGCGGCTTGAGGATGACCCCGCCCAGGCCGGGCCAGTCGACGCCCCCGCCGATCGCCAGGGTGTGCTTGTCGTTGTCGATGAAGTTGCTGCTGCCCCACTGCGGCGGCGCGACTTTCGGCTCGAACGCGTACCCGGCGCGCAGCCGCAGCGGGTGCCCACCGCCGCGGGCCAGATACTCGAGACCCAGGCGCGGCACCAGGATGTCGTGCAGGCGCGGCGTCGGCAGGGTCGGCTGCGGCGGGATGTCGACGAACTCGTTGAGCTCGCCGATGTCGAGCTGGAGCTCGACCCGGGCCGCCGGGTTCTCGAAGGTCGACCAGCGCTGGAACCCGGCGTCGAAGGCCAGGAGCCAGCGCGGACCAAGCTGCGCGGCCAGGCCGGCGGTCACCTGCATCGGCTGGAAGAGATCTTGCGACAGCGTGCGCAGGGCGAGGAAGCCGCCGGCCACCACCGGCGCCACGTCGGGCAGACCGACGTCGCCACGCACGGTGAAGCCCTGGTCGATCTTGAGCACGAACGCCCCGCGGTAGGCCGCGGCCACGGTCAGCCAGGGCGTGGCCTGCCACGACACGCCGGCGTGCGGGTAGCGGATGGTCTTGAGGTCGACGTCGATGTCGAGCTCGAGCTGGCTGACCGCCGGGTCGGGGAAGCCGACCAGACCGCGCAGGTCGACCGAGCCGCGGGTGCCGGACATGTAGGCGATGCCGGCGCCGATGGCCAGGCCGGGCCGCAGCTCGACCGCGGCGGTGGCGGCGAAGAACAGGCGCTGCGGCCGGTTGTCGTAGGCCAGGAAACGCGGGCGCTCGCCGGCGATGGTGCGCGAGCGGGTCACGTACTGATCGGGCAGGTACAGGCCGGCGCCGACGGCGACGCGGCGGCCGAGCACCCGCCCGGGTACGGCCAGGTCGGCGACCAGGCCCTCGGCGCGATCGACCACCAGGGTCTCGCCGTCGGTCTGCACCCGCGGCTGCGCGACCTGGTAGCCGACGTCGAGGTGGATGTCGTCGCCGAGCGCGAGCCGGGCCGGGTTGTAGTAGGTCGCGGTGCCGTCGTCGACGGCGGCGACCTGGGCCCCGGCCATGCCGCCGGCGCGCGCGCCCAGGCCGAAGATGTCGGCCGGGTTGGCGCCCGCGCGACCGGCCGACGTGGCCAGCGCGCCGACGGTGCCGGCGATCCCCACCCACCGACGCGCGCTCACAGCTCGAGCCCCATGGCCAGGCCGCCGACCCAGATGCGGCCGTCGGTGCGGATGCGGTCGAACGCCGGCGCCGCGCCGACCGGCTGCAGCGCCGGGTCCTTCTCGTGCTGGCGATCGACGAGGAAGTGCGCCTGCACGAACAGGTCGAGGCGGACCGGCCAGCCGGCGCGGGCCAGCCCGAGCCCGAGCCCGGCCAGGTGGCGGTGGTTGTCGAGCAGCGACTGCTGGCCGCGCTGCTCGCCGGCCGGGCTCCACAGGAAGGCGTAGCCGGCCCGGGTCGTCAGCGTGGTGCCGGCCAGCGTCGCGTGGTGCTCGACGCCGAGGCGCGGCACCGCGGTGTCGTGGAAGTCGGGCGCCTGCTGCGGCGGCGTGGCCGGGGTCGGGTTCTGGCTCGGCAGCGGGTACGCGCTCCAGCGCTGCCAGGCCAGCTGGCCGGCCAGCAGCAGCGGGCCGCGCCGCCAGGCCGCCTCGACGGCGACGGTCAGCGGGTCGTACTGGGCGGCGCCGGCGATCCGCAGCTCGGGCAGACCCAGGCCGATGACGTCGGCCAGGTCGTTGGTGATGCGCACGTCGTAGTCCGAGCGCGACGGCGCCCGCACCACCAGGCCGAGGTCGAGCTCGCCGCGGTCCCAGCGCGCGCCGACGATGGGCGCGAACTGGGTGACGATGCGCTGCTCGCTGACCGCGGTGAAGCGGCCGGTGGCGTCGGCGGCGACGTGGATGCCGCCGCGCAGCGCAGCCAGCGACACCACGCTGGCGCCGACGGTCCAGCGCGGGCTGATCCGCACGCCGAGGCCGACCTGGATGGCGACGACCTGGGCCCGGCTGTCGAGTAGCGCGAAGTGCGGCGTGCCGGGGTACGGCGCCCGCGCCTTGTTGAGGGTCTCGGTCGGCACGTAGGTGCCGAAGCCGAAGGCGACGCGGTCCTTGGCCCAGCCGCCGAGCGGCACCGGCACCACCCCGCCCAGCACCAGGCCGCGCACGGTGTCGGTGCCGGCGTCGGCGCCGTCGAGCAGGAGGTCGAAGTCGGCCACGACCAGGCCGACGGTGGCGCGCTTGACCGGGGCCACGGCCAGGCCGGCCGGGTTGCCGTGCAGCGCCTCGTAGTCGTCGGCGCTGGCGGCGCCGGTGCCGGCCATCGCCGGCGCCCGCATGCCGAAGCCGAACAGGTCGAGCCCCGACGCGGCCGCGCGGGCCGGCGCCAGCGCGACGAGGGCGACGAGCACGCCGGCGCCACGCGCCCATGCCGTGCCGTTGCCCCCGGTCCGCATCGGCGGTGATTACCCCCAAAGCCCAGGGTGAACACAAGGGCCCCGGCCCGGGGAGTGCCGCGCCCGCCAGCTCAGAAGCCGGTCGCGCGCTCGGCCGGCTGGTTGCTCGCGGTCAGGCCGTTGCCGAGCAGGTAGGCCTCGAACGCGGCGCTGTCGTCGCGCAGCGCGGCGAAGAGGGCGGCGACCGCGGCGTTGATGCGGCGGGCCTGGGTCGCGGTGATGCCCTCGCTGCGATCCTCGCTGTCGTACAGCTGGGCGCAGATGAAGTGGAAGATGTCGCCCTCGGTCTGGCTCGGCAGGTCGGCCGCGGGCACCACGCCGGCGAACGCCGCCTCGACCTCGGCCACCACCGCCGGGTGGGCCGAGCGCAGCCACGCCGTGGCCTTGCCCTTGAGCTCGGCGATGTCCGGGAACTCCTGCATGTCGTTGCCGCCGTTGAGCACGTCGGCGTACGAGGCGTCGCCCGGGCGCAGCTCACCGTCGACGATGACCTGGCCGACGATGGGCTTGCCGTTCGCGTCCATCCGACCCGGCCGGGCCAGCGCCTTGGCGACCAGGCCGTAGAACTGGATGTTGGTCAGGTTGTAGCCCCACGCCAGCGAGTCGTTGGCGAACGCCTCGCCGCGGTAGTCCTCGATGGCCATCACCGCGAACCAGTCGACCAGGGCCGACTTGCCCATGCCCGACAGGCGCCGGGTCGGCTCCTCGTCGGTCTTGGTCAAGAGCGCCATCATCGCGTCGACGTACAGGGCGTGATCGCTGGCCGGCATGTCGGCCAGGTCGAGCAGCTGCCGGCCGAAGGTCGAGGCGAGCGGCCCGTGGGTCGGCGTGTCCATCACCACCAGGCCGAGCTTCTCGGCCCGGACCGGGCGGTCGGTGATGAAGTAGGCCATGGCGTCGTCGTCGAAGGTCATGCGCAGCGCGCGCCCAGCGGCGGTGGTGAAGTACAGGTTGAAGTTGACCAGGGCCAGGCCGGTCAGCGAGGTGTCCTTGAGGTGGGCCTTGACCGCGTTGGTGAAGCGAGGGTCGGAGATCACCGCGCGCGGCGTCGTGACCAGGCCGTCGAACTCCTCGACCATCTGCTTGAAGTGCGCGTTGCGCTCGGCGGCGCTTCCGCCCTTCATGTACTTGCGCTGGAACGAGTTCGCCTTGTACAGGACGGTGTCGTCCATCCAGTCGAGGATCCGCGCCGCGTCCATCACCACGTACGACTCGCGGTCGAGCTGGGCCGCCGGGGTCAGGTCCTCGCGCAGCCACTTGCGGTACGGCTTGTTGCCGGGCAGGTCGATGGCCAGCTCGTCCTTGACCTCGACGTCGCGCACCAGCTTGCTGGTCTTGCCGTCGATCTTGCCCTCGATCGCGTCGTCCATCTGGCCCAGGCCGTTGGGCTTGACCGTCAGGGTGATACCCTCGCCGGTCAGCTTGTTGCCGCTGCGGGTGACCTTGCGCGGCTTGCCGTCGATGGCCAGCTCGATGCCGATCTCCGACCACGACGAGATCACGATGTCGGCCGCGGCGGCGCCGCCGATCTTGGCGTCCCAGATGCCGTTGAGGTTGGCGTTGGGCACGTTGGGCACGGTGGAGTCGGCCTTGCCGTCCCCGTCGAGGTCCTCGCCGACCCCGTCGTCGGTCGACAGGTCGGACCCGGCGCAAGCGGCGGTGGCCAGCGCGGTAGCCATGAGCACGGTGGTGAGCAGGTCGAAGCGGCGGCGGATCATGCCCCGCGCTCGAGCAACTGCCGGGCCAGTCGGGACGAGTGCGATCTCGACGCGTTGCGGCGGCGGCCGCTGGCAGGTCGGGTTGGCGGCGGTCAGCCGGCTGGCCAGCGGCGATGCCCGGGATGCCATCGGTGGCGCCGTCGGTGATGAGGCCGCGACGGCGCCGTCACCGAGGGGCGCCCCGGTTAGGGCCCGGGAAGGGGCAACTCAATCGTTCTCGCGAACGATCCATCCCCGGGGGCTGCGTTGCTCCTCGGTCACGTACCGACGGGTATGCTCCCTCGTCGCGCCTTGCCCGCGGGGCGGCTCGTTCGCGAGCTTCGATCGAGTTGCCCCTTCCCGGGCCCTTACTGCCCGACCGGCGTGGTCCGGGTCTCGACCGGGCTGATCACCGCCGAGGTGTCGATGACCTCGGCGACGTTGAGGCGAATCCGGCCGATGCCGCCGCCGCCGCCGCCGGTGCCGTCTCCCATGCCGCCGCCCGCGCCGGGCGTGCCGTCGCGCGCCGCCCCGGCCCCGCCCGGGCGCGTCCCGGCGCCACCTGCCGCCGGCGTGATCGACTCGCCCCCGTCAGCTCCGGGACCGCCATTGTCGCCGGCACCCCCCGCACCCGCGTTGGCGAACAGGCCCGCGGCGTTCAGCACCAGGCGCTGCGCCTCGAGCAGGAGGCCGCCGCCCGCGCCACCACCGCCGCCGCCGTCGTTGCTGCCGCCGGCCTCGCCGCCGCCGCCGTTGACCTCGATCCGGGCCCGGTCCTGCGCGCCCTGCGTGGTCTCGATCCAGATGGTGCCGAGCGCGGTCAGCTGCAAGCCACCGCCACCGCCACCACCCACCCCGCCGTCACCGCCGCCGGTGCCACCGCCGCCGCCGCCGCCGCTGCCGCCGACGAGCGGCACCAGGCTGGCGTCGGGGCAGGCCAGGCCGTCCCCTCCCGTGCCGCCTGCGTTACCACCGCTGGCGCCGCCAGCGCCGCCGGCCGGCGCGCCGTAGCCGCCGCCGCCACCGCCGGTCTCGTCGCCGCTGCCGTCGAAGCCGGCCCCGCCGGGCGAGCAGCCGGCGCCGGCGGTGTTGTCGGCGCCGCCGTCGCCGCCTCCGGGGCCGCCACACTGGCTCATCGTCGTCAGGTTGCAGGTCAGGTTGCCGGCCGAGCCGTCGACCACACCGCGGATGGTGATGTCGCCGGCCGACAGCAGCACCAGCGGGCGGTCCCCGACGATGAGCAGCGCGCCCATCGGCCGCACCTCGAGCGACAGCACCGACAGCACGGCCAGGCCGTCGCTGCGAGGATCGAAGTGGAGGCCGTCGATCACGCCGGCCCCGGGACCACGCACCGCCCCCGCCTCCCCGTCGATCGATCCGTCGCTGCTGTCGAGAATGACCCGGCCCTCGACGATCAGCCCGGCGGTGACCCCGGTCAGCCCGTCGAGCCCGACCCCGTTCGACGGCACCGGCCAGGCGCAGCGCGCGCCGAGGCCGGTGGCCAGGCAGCCGAGCGGGCACGCCACCTCGTCCCCGGTCACGCAGTCGACGAGGGTCGACGCGTCGGCGCAGGTCGAGGCGCAGCTGGCATCGATGATCGCCAGCGGGGCGTCGGTCAGGCGGGCGTCGGCGGCGCCAGCCGGGGCGTCGCCCTGGCCCTCGCCGGGCGCCGGCGTGAAGCGGCAGCCGGCCAGCACGCAGGTGACCAGGCCGACCCAGGCACGCCGTGACTCGAGGCACCGTCCCATCCGGCCCAGTGTCGCACGGGGCGGGCTGGCGGCCTCGATCAGAAGGCGCGGCGCGAGTCGAGCAGGATGGTGACCGGGCCGTCGTTCACCAGCTCGACCTGCATGTCGGCCGCGAACCGCCCGGTCGCGACCTCGGTCACGCCGGCGGCGCGCAACCGCTCGATCCCCCGCTCGTACAGGGCCCGGGCCGCCGCCGGCTCCAGCGCCCCGGTGAAGGCCGGGCGACGGCCCTTGCGGACATCGCCATACAGCGTGAACTGCGAGATCCACAGCACCCCGCCGCCGACCTCGAGCAGCGAGCGGTTCATCTTGCCGGCGTCGTCGGCGAAGATCCGCAGGCCGACCAGCTTGTCGACGATGTACGCCAGGTCGTCGTCGCCGTCGCCGGCCCCGGCCCCGACCAGCACGACCAGCCCGGGGCCGATGGCGCCGACCACCTCTCCATCGACGCTGACCTGGCCCCGCCGGGCCCGTTGCACCACCGCGCGCATGATGATTTTCGCCCTCCAACCGCACGCTACGGGCAACCGCGCCGCCTTGCCAGGGGTCCAACCCGCCGTTAGGATGCGCCGGCTCATGTCCTCGTCCGCCTTGCCGTCGACCACGTTCGTCCGGGTCCGGCGCCTCCGCGCGCTGCTCGCGCTGGCCGCGCTGGCCGCTGGCGGCCCCGGCCTGGCCGGGTGTGGCGCCGAGATCGGCGACGCCTGCTCGCTGGCGCAGGACTGCAGCCCCAACGGCGACCGCATCTGCGACACGACGTCTGACGAGGGCTACTGCACCATCCAGGGCTGCGACTTCGACACCTGCCCGGAGGAGGCGGTGTGTGTCGCCTTCTTCCTCGGCTCGTTCGCCAACCGCCCGTGTGACCCGGCCACCGAGGACGTCTCGACCGACGTGTGTGGCTTCGACGAGCTGTGCCCGCTCGAGGGCTTCTGCGTGCCGCTGGCCTCGGAGGTCCGGTACTGCATGCGCACCTGCGAGGCCGCCGACGACTGCCGCGACGGCTACGAGTGCCGCGACGCCACGCTGATGCGGGCCCACGGCGGCCAGCCCATCGTCGCCCCCGGCCAGGTGCTGGGTGACGCGCCGCAACCGTTCTGCGCCCAGGCGCCGGTCGTCCTGCCGTAGCGACGACCCATGGCGGGCGCACGGCCGCGGCTGCTGATCCTCGATCGCCTGCACCGCGTGCTCGACGACGGTGACGGTGGCCTCGAGCTGGAGGTAGCCGACGACTCCTCGCCGCTGGCGGCGATCGAGCACACGCTGGGCACCCGCTTCGGCCTGACCGTGCCGGCCCCGATCGGCTCGCGCCCGGCAGCGCCGCGGGCCTCGCGCGACTTCGTGTTCGTGCTCGAGGGCGATCCAGCGCCTGCCCCGCCCGGGCTGCGCTGGCGCCCGCTGGCCGAGGCCGCCACCGTGGGCGCTCGGGCCGACTGGCTGTGGGACCTGTACGTCGACCGCGTGCTGGGCGGGTGCGCCCCGCCGCGGCGCGACGTCGACGTGTTCATGTTCGGGGCCGGCGCGGCCATGGCCGGCCGGCTGGCCCACCTGGTGGTGGCCGGGTGCAAGCGGGCGACCGCGATGTGGCTCGACGCCGCCCGGATCGATGGCTCGACCGTGCCGGTGCCGGGCATGGTCTCGGTCGTGGTCGACGGCGTCGGCATGCCCCGCGTGGTGATCCGCACGGTGACGACCCGGACCTGCCGCTTCGGCGACGTCGACGCGCTCGCCGCCGCTTCCGAGGGCGAGGGCGACCTGTCCCTGGCCGACTGGCGGGCCGGGCACCGCGCCTACTTCGAGCGCGAGGCCGCTGCGCTCGGCCTGACCTTCACCGACGACGCCGAGCTGTTGATCGAGCACTTCGAGGTGCTGGCGATCATCGGCCGGGCCTCGGCGCCGGAGCCGGCGTGACCAGGCCCGCGCGGATGGCGCGGGTGGTGCTGGTGGTGCTGGTCGCGCTGGGCCTGGGCCCCGGCTGTGGCGACGACGGCCCGAGCAACACCGTCGACGCCGCCGGTGGCTCCGGGGGTGAGCCGGGGCTGACCCCGGCCGCCGCGTCGATCGAGCTGGCGGTGCGGGGCGGGCGCACCGTCGTCACCGGCGTGCTGGCCGGGCCCAGCCCGGCCGCGTACGAGGTCGAGGCCGCCTCCGACCGCTGTCAGGTCCGTCGCCTGGTCGCCAGCAGCTGCCCGGTCCCGTGTGGCTTCGGCGAGGCCTGCGTCGGCGACCAGTGTGTGCCGCCGCCGCCGCTGCGCTCGGCCGGCACCCTGGTCCTGACCGGCGGCGGGCAGGTGCGCCAGGTCGCGTTTGGCCCGGGCGGCTACGTCCTGCTCGAGGACGGCGAGGTGTGGCCGACCGGCACCGCGGTGTCGATCTACGCGCCCGGCGGCGAGGTCGGCGGCTTCGCCGGTGAGGTGACGATGGTGGCGCCGCTGGCTGGCGTGACGCCGGCCCAGCCGATGCCCACCGCCGGCCAGCCGCTCGTGTTGACCTGGTCGGCGCCCGACCCGGCGGCGCGGGTGCGGCTCACGCTGATCTCCGAGCTGCAGCACGGCGCGCCCGCGCCGGTCCTGGTCGACTGCGACGTGGCCGACGTCGGCCGGCTCGAGGTTCCGGTCGCCGCCGTCGACGCCATCACCGAGCCCGGCATCTGGGGCTGCGGCCGCTGCCCGGTCTCGACCCTGGTCCGCTACCGACGGGCCGAGGTGGTCGCGTCCGACCTCGGCCCGGTCGAGCTGCGCGCCGTCGGCGCTGGCGTCGAGTTCATCGCTCGCTAGCAGGGTGCTGACAAACGCGGCGCAGCCGCGTTTGCAGCGACCTGCCCCGTGCCCGTGCCCGTGCCCGTGCCCGTGCCCGAGTCTGGGCGGTCAGGCTCCGGCCAGACGAGCCAGCATGGCGACGACCCGCTCGAGCAACTCGAGCGCGGGCGCCAGGACGTGATAACGATGGCCGGCGTCAGCGCGGCGGCGCGCCGTCACGACCGAGCGGGCCCAGGGCCTGCACGTGCCAGGCCTCGTACTCGGCGCGGATCGGCGCGTGCTCCTCGTCGCGCGGCAGCTCGTCGAGCGCACGCTGCAGCGCGCGCCGCGCCGCCGCCGACTGACCGCCCTGGTGGTGGGCCTTCGCGGCGCCGAGGTACAGGTTGGCGCGGTCGAGCGGCGCCGAGTTGCTGGCGTCGGACAGGCGCAGCGCGTGCTGGTACGCCGCCAGCGCCTTGGCCGGCGCCCGCGCCTGTCGCATGACGTCGCCGTATTCACCCAGCGCCGCCGCGTACTCGTCCTCGAACCCGGCCATCGCGGCGATCGACTGGTCGGCCAGCGCCACCGCCGCCGCGTCGGCCGGGTCGAGCTCGAGCCGGGCGTGGGCCAGGAACAGCCCGAACCAGCTGGTCGCCTCGTGCTGCTCGCCGTGGGTGGCGACGGCGATGGCGTGGCCACGGGCCGCCACCTCGGCGCCGAGCGCCGGCTCGGTGTCGTAGGTGGCGTACGCCAGGTTGTGCAGGGCGGTCAGGAGGCGCGGGCTGTGTTCGCCCCACAGCGCGGTCTTGAGCTGCAGGCTCTCCGTCAGCGCGACCACCGCCTCGGCGTCGCGGCCGAGGCCGGTCAGGTGCGCCCCGCGATAGTCGAGCGCCTGGGCCAGCAGGCTGGGGCTGACCTGGGTCGCGCGCAGCGAGGTGATGACCTCGTCGAGGAGGGGGCCCGCCGCCGCCGGGTCGCCGAGCAGGCTGAGCGCGCCGGCCAGCACCAGCCGGGTCCGATGGGTCTCGGGGTGATCGGGCCCGGCCAGCGCCACCTGCAGCGCCACCGCCTCGCGGCCGACCGCCACCGCCTCGTCGAGCCGCCGGCCGTGGCGCAGCGCCTCGCTGTGCACCACCATCGCCTCGAGCAGCTGCGACGGCTCGGCCGCGATCTCGCGCGCCAGCGTGACGGCGGCGGCGGCGGCGCGGATCGTGTCGTCGCCGCCGCTGCGCGCGCGCAGGGCCAGCTGGGCCCGGGCCAGCAGCAGGTCGACCCGGAGCGCGGTCAGCCCGCCGACGGTCGTCGCGGCGGCGTCGGCCAGCTCGAGGCTGCCCCGGGCCGACTCGTACTGCCCGGCTTCGCGATCGGCCGCCGCCAGCGCCAGGTACGCGCGCACCTTGGCCCGATCGTCGCGGCCTCGCTCGGCCGCCAGCAGCGCCTCGCGCGCGGCCCGCGCCGCCTCGGCGGCGGCGGCCTGCTCGCGCAGGACACGCGCTCGCTCGAGCTGCGCCGCGGCCTGGACCGGGGCGTAGCCAGTCGCCACCGCGCCTTCGACCAGGCGCTCGACCGCCGCCAGCCGGGTCGCCGGCTCGACGCCGACGCCGGCCGCGACCTGCGCCAGCCCGGCGTACACCTCCTCGATCCGGGCCTGCGCCGCCGGGTCGTCAGGCAGCGGCTGCCGGCCTCGCGCCTGCGCCTGGCACTCCTCGAGGTCCATGCCCGCGTGCAGCGCCGTCAAGATCGGGCCGGTCTCCACCGCCGGCGCCTGCGCCAGCAGCGCCAGCGTCGAGCCGGTGCGCGCCTTGACCCGCTGCAGGCACGGCAGCAGCTCGGCCTGCTCACGCTCCGGGCCCCGGCACACCCGCTCGGCCTGCAGGCGCAGCGTGCCGTCGAGCTGGGCCAGCCGGGGCCCCAGGCGCGCCGCCAGGTCGGCGCCGATCCGGCCGCTGGTCGCCAGCGTCGCCAGCGCCGATCGTGCCTGCGTCAGCGGCGGCTGGGTCAGCGTCGGCACCCGCGCCAGGCAGGCCTGGGCCGGGCTGGGTCCGGCCTGCGTCACGAGGTACGTCGCCACCGCACCCGCGCCGGCCAGCGCGACGGCGCTGGTCGCGAGCGCGAGCCGCCGCGGCCGTCGCTGCGCCGCCACCAGCGCGTCGTGGACCTCGGCCACGCTCGGCCGCTCGGTCGGGGCCTCGGCCAGCCCGCGCGACAACACGCGCCGCAGCCGCCGCCACGGCACCGGGGATGCCACGCCGTCGCAGCGAGCCCGGACCTCGGCCAGCGCGGCCCGGGTCGCCTCCACCGTGCGGCCTCGCGCCACCCGCCGGTCGGTCAGCACCTCCCAGATGAGCACGCAGTAGGCCAGCACGTCGCTCGGCGCCTGCCCGGCCTCGGCGAACTGCTCGGGCGCGAGGTACCCCGGCGTGCCGCCGCGCCGGCTGGTGCCGAGCAGCCGGGCCAGCCCGAAGTCGGTGATCTGGGCCCGGCCGCTGGCGTCGACCAGCACGTTGTCGGGCTTGATGTCGCCGTGGACGATGCCGGCGCGGTGGATGGCCATCAGGCCGGCGCCGACCTGGCGCAGCACGTCGAGCCGGCGCCGGCGCGGCGGGCCCGTCGCGGCCCAGCGCGTGAGCGCCTGCCCGGTCACCAGCCGCATCGCCACCAGCAACACGTCGCCCTGCGTCTCGACGTCGAACACCGTGACCACGCCGGGATGATCGACGCTGGCCAGCAGGGTCGCCTCGCTCATGGCGTCGGCCCGGGCGTCGCGGATGACCTTGAGCGCGACGGTGCGGCCCAGCCGCTCGTCGACGGCCTCGTACACGACCCCTTGCCCACCACGCCCGAGCTCGCGCTGGACGACGAAGCGACCGAACCGGAACGGCCGGGCCGGCGCGCCGAACAGGCCGGCCATCGTCGCGTTGCGGAGCTGGTGCGCGATCAGATCGTCACCGGCGTCACCCAGCGTGGGCGGCACCATCACCAGCGGGTCGGGGTCCGCGGTCACGAGGTCGATGTACCGCGGCGCGGGAAACCCCCGCAAGCCACTCCTGGCGGCGTGGCCGCGCGCCCGAGTAGGATGAGCGACATGGCCGCGGACGACGACCTCGCGCTGCTCGCGGCCTGGCGCGGCGGCGACCCGGGCGCCGGCCAGCGCCTGGTCGAGCGCCACTTCGCCTCGATCTGCCGCTTCTTCCGCGCCAAGCTGGGCGACGACGTCGGCGATCTGGTGCAGCAGACCTTCGCCGACTGCCTGGCCGGGCGCGACGAGATCGCCGTGTCGTTCCGCGCCTTCCTGTTCCAGATCGCGCGCCGGCGCCTGTTCGATCACCTGCGCACGCACTACCAGGTGCGCGACCAGCAGGACGTCGCCGCCCTCAGCCTGGCCGACCTGGGGACCGACGCGCCGACCCGCATGGCCCGCCACCAGCGCGAGCAGGCGCTGCTCGATGCCATGGCCCAGCTCCCGCTCGACGATCGGATCCTGCTCGAGCTGACCTACTGGGACGGCCTGTCGGCGCCCGAGGTGGCGGCCGTGGTCGGGTCCCCGGCCAACACCGTCCGCGGCGACCTGTCACGCGCGCGCGCCGCGCTGCGCGACTTGCTCGAGGCCGACGACGCCAGCTGGGAGCAGACCCTGACCGAGTTCTCGCGCTGACCTGAGCAGTTCCGAGCGCTTGCGGGCGGGTTTGCGGATTCCTGCGATCACTTGGGCGGCCGCCCCGACTCCCAGGGCACGCACATGACCCTACGCCTCGCCCTGCTCGCGTCCTGCCTCTTCGCTGTGTCCTGCGCCTCCGGCGAGGACGTCGACGACGACCTCGAGGCCGACGACGGCCTGCTCGACGGCAAGAACGACGGCGCGGGCCTGACCGAAGGCGAGCCACGCGCGCTCGGCGTGCTCCGGGTCGCCAACACCGCCAGCGCCGACGAGCTGCGCGCGGGCCGGATCAGCAGCCAGGCGCGGCAGAAGATCGTGGCCGGGCGCCCGATCGGCACGATCGCCGCGCTCGACGCCCTGGCCGGGGTCGGCCCGACCACCCTGGCCCGCCTCGAGACCATGGCGACCGCGCGCGGCTGGACCGAGCCGGCGTTCTACCAGCACGACCTCGGCTTGCGCGCGCCGTACGCCGCCTACAACCTGATCGAGCGCGCCGACGGCACGCTCAGCTCGCTGTCGTGGACCGGCACCACCTGGCACTTCCAGCGCGACCTCGGCACCCCGCTGCTGCGCACGGTCGAGCTGGGCGGCGACCAGCTGCGGGTCCTGGGCGACCGCACGGTGTGGCGCGAGGCGCGGCTGACCGGCGTGCTGTACGGCCTGACCGTCAGCGACAACGGGGCCGGCGTGCTGCACGCGGTGCTGCTGCGGCTGGACCCGAACACGTTGCCTGCCACCGGCGTCGCGCCCAGCCCGCTCGAGCGAGTGTGGTCGGGCACGGTCAGCACGCGTGACGTCGCGCTCACGGTCGGCGACAGCGGCGACGTGACCATGGTGTACGCCCGTGGCCGCGCGCTCGCCGCCGACAGCGGCCTGCACCAGACCCGCTGCGCCCCGGCCCAGGCCTGCGTCACCTCGCTGGTGCTGGCGGCCCCGGACGTCGCCTACCGCCCGTTCGCCCTGGCCCAGCACGGCGACGAGCGCGTGGTGGCCGTGCGCCTGTCCGACACCCCGGCGGCGGTCAAGGTGCTGTCGTCGATCGCCGACGGGCCGTGGACCGAGGTCGACCTGACGGCGCCCAGCACCTACGCGACCCAGCTCCAGCTCCACGCCGGCGCCGGCGGCTGGCGCCTGACCCTGCACGACCCCCGGACCGGCATGTCGGTGCTCGCGCGCGAGGCCAGCGGCAGCTGGCGCCACGTCGGCACGTTGCCCCGCCTGGCGTTGCCGGGCTCCACCGAGCCGCGGCCCGACCTGGCGCTCGGCGCGACGCTGGCGGTGGCCGCGGGCAACCGCGTCTTCCTCGAGGGTGATGGCTTCCCGGGCCGCGACCTCGCGCCGGCGGTGTCGACCCGCGTGCTGCGCACCGGCCAGGTCGCGCTGGCCGGCCGCACCCTGGTCCGGACCCGCGGCGACGCGCTGCCGTTCCGCGACGCGAGCCGCGGCGCTGGCACGCTCGAGTTCGGCCGCGACCCGTGCTTCTGGGGCGGCTCGAACCGGCCCGCCGTCCCGGTCACGCGGACCTCGGCTGGCAAGCTGCGCCTGGCGGTGACCGGCTCGCTGACGGTGCCGGCCGGCGCCTGCGTGGTGGCCGACGAGATCGTCGGTGACGGCGAGCTCGTCCTGGCCGGCACCGAGGACCGTCCCGTCGTCGTGCGCGGCGCCACCATCGACCAGCGGCTGCGCGTGCGCGCGCGCTGGACGTTCTTCCTCGGCACCGTCGACCGCCTGATCGACGGTGGCCTCGCCAGCGGGCGGGCGTTCGGCGCGCCGGGGCTCGACCTCGACCACGTCAGCATGTCGGCCAGCCGCGCGGTCGACACCAGCGCGGTCGCCGCCGAGGACTACCGGCGCACCTCGTTCGCCGCCCCACGCCACGTCGCGGTCGTGCGCCACAGCCTGTTCGCGGGCGGCGGCGGCGACCTGCTCGACCTGGGCGCGTCGGTCGACCTGCTGGTCGAGGACTCGGCCTTCGTCGACCTCGCCGGCACGGCGATCCGGGTCAGCAACGGCGGGCTCGACGACACCCGGGTCCGCCTGCGCAACGTCTCGTTCGACCGCGTCGGCGCGGCCCTGTCCGTCCGCGCCATGAGCGCGGCCCGGCGCGCCGAGGTCGCGGTGTATGGCCAGGGCCTCTCCGCGGCGGCGCGCGACCAGCTCCGGCGCCAGCCGCTCACCCCGGTCGAGCTGACCGGCCTGACGATCACCACCACCACCGGCGCGACCGAGGCGCGGCCGGCCGTGCTGCTGCAGGCGCCGACCGGGACCGTCTCGGCCCTGCGCATCGACGGCGCCATCGCCGATGGCCTGGTGGTGGAGGAGGCCGGCCCGCTCGAGATCCTCGACTCGGCCCTGGTCAACAACGACCGGCACGGCCTGGTGGTGCGGGCCACCAACCCGGCCGGCCTCGGCCCCTGCTACGTGCCGTCGCAGTCGCCGATCGAGCAGCCGCTGGTCCGCGTCGTGTACTACCCGCCCGACCCGGTCGTCACCGGCTGCGAGGTGGCGGGTAACGGCGGCGCCGGCATCTGGGTCGGCGGGCCGCACATCCCGATGCAGATCACCGCGTCGGACCTGCGCGACAACGCCCTCGAGGCGCTGGTGATCGAGCCGGGCCGCGGCCCGTCGGCCTGGGGCCTCGACCCGACCTGCCCGTCGGGCTGGCGGCTGGCCGCGGACGACGTGGCGCTGCCCCTGTCCCCGGACACCGTGGTCACCGGCAACAACGTCGTCGGCAACGGCGCGGCCGCCGAGGGGCGCCAGGTCCGCTCGGCCCACGAGCTCGGCGCCGTGCCGATGACCGACAACTACTGGGGCACCAGCGACACCGCCGAGGCCAGCCGCGGCGTGCGCTGCACCGGCGCCTGCGCCATCACGCCGATCCGCCCGACGCCGCACCCGTAGCCGCACCGGGGGCGGGCACCGATGGCGCGAGTGCGCTGGCCGTGGCGTGGCGGCGTTGCCCGGGCCCGGGCCCGCTATGGCGGAGGCCTCCCAGTGCCACGAATCACGCTGCCACCCGGGAAGGTAGCCTCGAACTCCAGCATCAATCCAGCGACGTCGGCATCGCTGCTCGGCAGGCGTGTCAGTCGCACCGCGCCGCTGGTGGCGCAGAGTGGTGGCCGCGAGTCAGGCCATGGGCACAAGACTTCCGGTGTGTGATCATAGGTATACGCACAAATGCTTGCCGTCATGGTCGAAGGGTCGATCTCAATGTACGGGGACCAAGAAGGCCGATTCGAAATCCCTACGATAAAGGCGACAGTATCGCGGACCGTGAGGCGAAACGGTAGGGACTCCCCGCACTCACCGCCAGGAGGTCCGGGCAACAGCTCTGGGTCGCCACAGTCGAGGGGCAGCTCAACTGGCACGGGCCCAAGAGTGACTGGTGCCACGTGGTTGAGCCCACGTGCCCAGGGCGTGCTGCCAAGAGAGTACAAATACCGAGTAAGAAGGGAGGCCATCACGGGCGACTCGACGTAGGGTCCCTGACTGTTCGGATCACTTCCGTGACAACAGACGTCATCGGCCGGGCAATCACTGGCCACGAAGCCGGTCGCCACCGCGCCGTGGAACCAAGCACAGTCGTCGGCCGCAGCTGAGCACGCTAACCGTGGCGAAGCATCGACGATGGGGCTCACGTCCGCGGTGCTCGACGAGAGGCCGCACTCTGCGAACAGGAATCCTCGGTAGCATTCGGTGATAGGGATGTTCTGTGCGGGTGCCAGATCATCTCCGCATGCCGCGAGAAGCGCGACATACGATGCCATAGCAAAGCTGTTGGAAGGCCTAGTTGGTCGCATTGAACTGGACCCATGCTTGAGAAATGTAGTCCGCGGCACCCAGGAGCGGGGGTCCATTGAAGCGGTTCGTTCCGCTGCAATGAGTGGCCCCAACACCAAACCCGCTGGATGCCGTTCCGGCCTTCTGCAGCGTGTAGTAGCAGTTTCCGGGGTTGTGCCAGCTCGTGACGAACGCAGCCGTCGATCCCGCCGGCCCCTTGTAGACCACACTTGGCGGGCCGAACATTGTGTAGGTGTTTCCATAGATGTTCGCGAATGAGAAGTTCGTCCCATTAAATGTGAACTGCGCCCATCGCATGGTGTGTGTGCGCTGGCCAGAGCCCTCCGCAGCTGCGGTCGGCCAGACCAAGATGCAGTTGTATGACAGCGATGCATCCCCGCATGTAATACTTGGGGTGTACGCCGCGCGGTTGGCAGCGCCCAAGACCTCCGTTATCGATTGAGAGATTGGACCGCCTGGCGTCGCTGACGTCAGGAGAATCTGGTTGTCCCAACCTCGATAGACCAGAATCAACTTGTCTGACTTCGGGTCATAGGCGCCAGTGACACCCTGACGATGAGCGACCAGGGTCGATGTGACGGTCGTCCAGTTCCCTGCTGAGGGCGCATACGAATAGGCCACCAGCTTCGTCGTGTCGGTGGGGAGTTGCCCGGTAGCAAAGAACGAAAACAGCATACCCGGCTTGTATCCCGCCGCAATCTGCCCGTGCTGGGTACCAAAAGAGTACGACGTGCCCCAACTCTGGATCTGTCCAGTTGACCGCTCCCATCGATAGAAACTCGGATCCTGGCTCGCCGGATCAGTCGCAATGATTGGGAGTAGCGTGCTGGTCAGCGAGGCTGAGGATGCCCACATCGGACCACTGAGGATGGTCGGGGCGGCTACGGTAGTCCACGTGCTGCCGCCTGAACTCTCACGGCGATAACGACCGTCGTTGTCCCAGCCGCCGTACACCGCTACTAAAGCGTCGTAATCGCTGCGCTCTAGTTCGTACCACTCTGAAACAACGCCATGGTTCTGCATCTGGCCGCAGATATCGTAGCCCGCACCGTTGTCGATGCATGCCGGGGGCGGGGTTCCAGGTGGCGTGCAGGAATTCGCCTCATCCCAGTGGTCAAACCCGAGAGCGTGAAAGAGCTCGGATGCAAGCTGACCGCCGAACATCTCTCGTTGATCTTCGTTGCCCCAGCGCCACACTGGTGTCCTTCTAGTTGTGCACCCGATAGTGTTGTTAGACACCGTAATGATGACTCCGGAGGAAACTGAGCCTTCCGCATATCCCGTGCAACCGTTCCCCGGCTTCACCCATCGAACCGCAATCCTGCCCGCACCTGGCAGGCTGAGGGGGTCGGTTCCGGCGGGCTCAAACCCAGCGAACCGTAGTGGTGGCATTCCCGATGGCGCTTGCATCATGAAGCGCTCCATCATGAACTCAACTTCATTCCTGATCTCGGCATCCGTCCAGGGCGAATCGTCAGGGAACAGCACCTTCGTATTCAGATCGGGGTGAATGACAACCTGGATTTCGCTGTAGGCGTTCCAGTTCCAATCCTGTCGGCACCACCAGTCACCCAGATCAGCATTGGCACGCCCCGCTATGGCGGCTACTAGTACCAGTAGTCCGATTTGCGTCAGCCGGATCGCTTTCATGGAACCTCGCTGAGTGGAGAGGGTGGAGGAAGCGGATCGACTGGGGTGGTGGTGAGTAGTCGACGCAACAGTGCGGCGGACACCTCAGGTCCCGCTCGCCAGATCGCCCTATCATTGTCGAACAAGTAGATAAGGTTGAGATCTCCTCGTGAGCCGGTCTTCAGTGTGACCTCGTTGCTCGCGATAGCGGCGACCACCAAGGCGGCGCGCGCTCCAACCCAACCAGAATATGTTCGTGACGTTATAGATCCGACCTGCCCTGGCAGGCTCGGCTGAAGCAGTACGAACGTCGAACCGACGACAAGCGAAACGCCAGAAGGGTTCTGGAAGTAGGCCTCCAACCGCCACGTTGTGCGAACGCCGTCGGGATGCGACTCCCGAGGAGTGAGCTGGACCGCCTCCACGATGGCGGCGGCGCCCGCGATGGCCTTTCGGACGCGTTGGCCATCATCCATGCTGGCCGGGATGCTCGCGTGGAAATCGGTGTGGTCCCAGACCTTCAAGAGCGGTGGTGGCTCGACATACTGCTCCGGAACATCCTCAGACTGGCGAGGTGGCGGACCCTCGCCGGACCATTCGACCTGCGCCTCGAGCGGGACTTGATTCCCGTGGGTCTCGACCAGTTCGCTGTTCTCTCTCGCCTCCTCGCCGCTCGTGCAGCCGACCATGCACATGGCAGCGATCGGCACTAGCACTATTCTTGAACGCAAGTGCCGCACGACGATAGTGGAGAGCATGGTCAACGCTCGCACCCAAGGCAGAATGGTTCAAGCCTCAACTTCTCCGCCGGGCGACGCCAACCAGTCGGGACCGCTCCGACACTCCGGCGGCGGTCAAAGTCGTCGATCGCCGACCGGCCGTGGACCGAGGTCGATCTGACGGCGCCGAACACCTACGCGACCCAGCTCCAGCTCCACGCCGGCTCCGGCGGCTTGCGCCTGACCCTGCACGCCCCCCGGGCCGGCATGTCGGTGCTCGCGCGCGAGGCCACCGGCAGCTGGCGCCACATCGGCACGTTGCCCAGCCTGGCCGGGACGGGCTCCCCCGAGCCGCGGCCCAACCTGGTGTTCGGCGACCTGGGCGCGTCGGTCGACCTGCTGGTCGAGGACTCGGCCTTCGTCGACCTCGGCGGCACGGCGATCCGGGTCAGCAACGGCGGGCTCGACGACACCCGGGTCCGCCTGCGCAACGTCTCGTTCGACCGCGTCGGCGCGGCCCTGTCCGTCCGCGCCATGAGCGCGGCCCGGCGCGCCGAGGTCGCGGTGTATGGCCAGGGCCTCTCCGCGGCGGCGCGCGACCAGCTCCGGCGCCAGCCGCTCACCCCGGTCGAGCTGACCGGCCTGACGATCACCACCACCACCGGCGCGACCGAGGCGCGGCCGGCCGTGCTGCTGCAGGCGCCGACCGGGACCGTCTCGGCCCTGCGCATCGACGGCGCCATCGCCGATGGCCTGGTGGTGGAGGAGGCCGGCCCGCTCGAGATCCTCGACTCGGCCCTGGTCAACAACGACCGGCACGGCCTGGTGGTGCGGGCCACCAACCCGGCCGGCCTCGGCCCCTGCTACGTGCCGTCGCAGTCGCCGATCGAGCAGCCGCTGGTCCGCGTCGTGTACTACCCGCCCGACCCGGTCGTCACCGGCTGCGAGGTGGCGGGTAACGGCGGCGCCGGCATCTGGGTCGGCGGGCCGCACATCCCGATGCAGATCACCGCGTCGGACCTGCGCGACAACGCCCTCGAGGCGCTGGTGATCGAGCCGGGCCGCGGCCCGTCGGCCTGGGGCCTCGACCCGACCTGCCCGTCGGGCTGGCGGCTGGCCGCGGACGACGTGGCGCTGCCCCTGTCCCCGGACACCGTGGTCACCGGCAACAACGTCGTCGGCAACGGCGCGGCCGCCGAGGGGCGCCAGGTCCGCTCGGCCCACGAGCTCGGCGCCGTGCCGATGACCGACAACTACTGGGGCACCAGCGACACCGCCGAGGCCAGCCGCGGCGTGCGCTGCACCGGCGCCTGCGCCATCACGCCGATCCGCCCGACGCCGCACCCGTAGCCGCGCCGGGGGCTGACGCCGGCGACCTGGCGGCGTCGGGCAGCCCGTCGTGCCCACCCAGCGGCCGCGCCGGCGCGTCGCCCCACCACTCGGACGGGTCGAGGTCGGCGCGCCGCGACGGGTGCAGCGGGTAGACGATGCGGTTGCTCGGCCGCGCCGCCTCGCCACCCACCAGCAGCAAGGCGTCGGTGTTGCCGTTGTTGATGAAGCAGTGGCTGATCCCGGTCCCGGCCGGGAACGCGGCCAGGTCGCCCACGGTCATGGAATGAAGCTCGCCGTCGATCCACGCCTGCACCTCGCCCTCGAGCACGTACACGAACTCCTCCTCGTCGGACTCGGCGTGTGGCCATGACGACCGGGTGCCCGGCGGCAGGCGCTGCAGGTTGATGCCGATGCGGACCAGGCCGGCGGCGTGGCCGATCCGCCACACCGGCCCCATGGCCTCGGTGCTCCCGGGGTAGACGTGGGCGCGGGCGGGGACGTCGCGGCTGGCGACGATGCAGGGCGGACGGGGCGGCATGGGGGCTCCTGGGTGAAGGCGCCCATCGTAAGGCATCTCCTCGCCGTCACCCGTCAGTCGTCGAAGCCAAGCCACAGTTGCGGACAGGGGGCATGGCCCGCTACCGGCTGGAGCAGGCGGTGCCACTGCCCGCAGAAGGCGCACACCGCGATCGCCGGGTCGGTGGCCGACCCCGGCGTGATCGTCAACGCGCCCGCACAACGCGCGCAGGACAGGGCCTGCACGACCCCGGCCGGCGCGGCCAGGACGTCGATGGTGATGGTGGCGCGAACGCCCGCATCGTCGGCGCCGTGGGGCCAGCGCTCGACCTGGAGCTGACACGCTTCGCACACGACCCACCACGCCGGCGCGGCGGCGTCCTGGGCCCCTGCGGCGGGCGCACCGGGCCGCACGGGCTGGCGGCAGCGAGGGCAGGCCGCCGGTGCGGCGCCGGCGACACAGGTGACCCCGTGCGCGACCTTGGCGCGGGGTCGTGGCGTGCGCCCGGCCGCTCCGGCGCAGTGGCGCAGCAGCTCGCGCCGCGCGCCGGGCGGCAGCTCGACCGCGCGGCCGCAGCCTGGGCACGGTGCGGCGCCGTCGAGCCGGCGCAACGCGATCGGGTGGACGCAGG
Source organism: Kofleriaceae bacterium (assembly GCA_018058095.1). Taxonomy (GTDB): domain Bacteria; phylum Myxococcota_A; class Polyangia; order Haliangiales; family Haliangiaceae; genus JABFXX01. Next base: position 7,202 of record JAGPCO010000003.1, on the reverse strand, counting down.
CTGGACACGCCGTCGTCCACTCGGTGGCCACGAACCGCACGCCTCACGATACAGGCCGACCCCGCGAGGGGCCAGGCCCGCGGAAGTTGACAAAGGCGATCGCGGCGACGACCGTTGCCGCAGGTGTCGCTCGGCTCGTTCATCCTGCGTCGGCTCGGCTCGGGCGCCCTGGCGGTGCTCGGGGTGTCGGTGCTGGTGTTCCTGTTCCTGCACGCGGTGCCGGGCGACCCGGTCGATCACCTGGCCGGCGGCGAGGCCACGGTCGAGCAGCGCAAGGCGATCGAGGAGTGTATGGGCCTCGACCAGTCGATGCCGACCCAGTTCGTCACCTTCCTCGGCCACGTCGTCGATGGCAGCCTGGGCCACCAGTGCCCCAACCCGCGCCAGCGCCCGACCGTGGCCGACCGCATCTTCACCGTGCTGCCGTACACGGTGCGGCTGGCCCTGGTCGGCATGGCGCTGGCCTTCGTGCTGGCGATCCCGCTCGGCATCCTGGCCGCGGTCCGGCGCGGCACCTGGGTCGACACGCTGGCCACCGTGACCTCGCTGTCGGGCATCGCCATCCCGTCGATGCTGATGGCGCCGCTGCTGCTGCTCATCTTCTTCGTCGTGCTCGGCTGGTTGCCCGGCCCGACCGAGACCGGGGCGGCGGCCATCGTGCTGCCGGCGCTCACCGTCGCCGTCCACCTGATGGCGATGCTGGCGCGGATGACCCGGTCGTCGATGGTCGAGGTGCTGGGTGAGGACTACGTGCGCACGGCGCGAGCCAAGGGCCTGCCCGAGCACACCGTGCTGGTCAAACACGCCCTGCGCAACGCGCTCCTGCCGGTCATCACCATCGCCGGCCTGCAGTTCGGCGCCATGCTGTCGGGCGCGATCGTCATCGAGAAGGTGTTCGCCCGGCCCGGCCTCGGCCTGACCCTGCTCGAGGCCATCGCCGAGCGCAACTACCCGGTGGTGCAAGGCTGCGTGCTGGTCATCGCCGCCATGTACGTGCTGGTCAACATCGCGGTCGACGTCGCCTACGGCCTGACCGATCCGCGCATCCGCCGCGGCGGGGCCGGATGAGCACGCCGCGCCTGTCACCGTCGGCCAAGGTCGGCGCGGTCATGCTCGGCACGTTCGTCGTGCTCGTGCTCGGCCTGCTCCTTCGGTCGGCGACACTGGCCAGCCAGAGCGACGCCACGTCAAGCCACGGGGCAGGGCGGGCGGGGCGAGGACTTCCAGCTTTTCCTGTTGCAGGTACGGGGCCTATGCAGTTATCAGGGATAGATGTATGGATCCTGGCAATTGGGGCTGTTGCCGCTTGGTGCACTCATCACGCTCATCGTGGCCTGCTCATCGGAAGGCAGCAGTGACGACAGCAGCCGGCAGCCTGAGCGTTCCCTGGCACAACAGTCCGCAAATCTATTTGACGCGCACTGGGACGCAAGGCAGCACGAAGAAGATGCTGAAGACGCTGACCTCTCCGGTGCCGATGCACGACTCGCACCAATGACGCCGGTTGAGCAAGTTGTGGTACTTGACGTCGTTTCTGAGCCGGCACTGGAGGCAAGCACCGAAGCGCCCGAGACCTCAGAACGATCCGACCCTAGAAGCGCGGACTCGATAATCTCCCTTCTTCTGCGTGGGATACGGCTCAGTCCCCATATCGCCATAGCGCGAATTGAGCGGCTCGAAGAAGTCTCAGCACCCACCCCCCTTGGCCCGGGTCAAACTCGAGTTCATTTGGAGGTACTACACCCTATTCGCGGAACAGTTCCTGATGCGGTCACAAATAGCGGCAGACTGTCAAGTCCTGTTGAAACAGACTGGCATCGACACGCACCGGCATTGCGGACTGGTAGAGTCTACCTCATAGGAATTGGAACGGGGGTTGACCACGCACTCGAGATGTCGACAGATCCGCCATACCTACTCCGAGTCGCGGGCACGGCCCTGGATGCCTCCCAGCTCACGCGGACTCTAGCGGTAGGAGAATAGAGTGCAAAACCGATTCGCTTCACCGTCGATCTTCTGGATCCGTCCGGCTTTGGTCATCGCCGCGCTGCTCGTTCACCTCGTATGGCCCAGGTTGAGTCATGGACAGGTTCCTGCGAGTTGCGTCGCTCCTAAGTGGCAGACCTCTGGTGGCGGCCGGATTGTTGACGTCTGGCTCGCAAGCGGCGCCACCTATGGCGTTGCAGCACGGCTTGGATTCAATCCAACACTCACTGAACGAGCACTTCAACAAGCGATTTCGATCTGGAATGAACAGTCCGGTGCACGATTTCTACTACGCTACCGAGGAACGCAGGCGTCTAACGGCGGTTGCGTCCAGGACGCGATCAACATCGTCGCCGGGGACCTCCTATGCGACGGACTCAACGGTACGATCGCCCAAGCCCATCCTTACGACAACAACGGAGATGACATTGTCGAATGTGGGGTCGTCTGGCTTCGGAAATTCTTCAACGACAACTCGGATCAGTGCACTACACCTATTCCATGGCAGTTTGCAACTGAGAATGTTTATCCGGATGTGACCAGTGTTCTCGTTCATGAGATCGGACATACGTTTGGATTCCACCATAGTGACATCGAAGAGTGCGCTCCTCTCGGCCGAACCGACGAGCTCTCTGTGATGCGCGGTGGAGGGATCTCGTTCGGACGCGTCCTTCGCGAGTGGGACAAGCACAGGCTCATGAACGCCTATGGAAACAGGGCTGCCACCGCTGTGGCCACAAGGCGTGACTGGAACGGAAGTGCCTGGGTCACAGGCACTCCACTCGCGATCCCTATGTTGCATCGCCCGGGCGCATCCCAGAACTATGCATGGACTTCTTTGAGCTGGTTTCGCCGCCAACCAACAAATCGTCAGGTTGTTAGTGCGAAATTCATACAGAACGATAATGCACTCACAAGCGTTTTCGCCTTCTCACCAAATCAAAGCTCACACCAACAGGTCCCCGGTGCAGTTGCAATACAGCCATCCACAGGAAGAGCGATCGCGGTATATCAACGAAGGTTGAGTACAAGATACGCAAACATGTCTGACCGGAACACGATCTGCTATCGCCTAAGTACAGACAGTGGCGTTTCGTTTGGAAGTGAGTACTGTTCTGCGAATTTCACATGGAGATATGGTGTGACAGTTGCCTATGATCCATATAGTCAACGCTTCATTTACGCCTACGCATCTCCGGACGGAAGCGGAAACGCGCTGCAGGAAGACCGCATTCGACTTGTCACGATGAATACTGATGGGACGTCGATTGTTGGATCCCTCCTCTCGGCAAAGGCAAGCTCCGCACCATCGCTTGCTTGTCGCAACGCAGCAAGCGGTTGCAGGTTTGCCTATCACTCTACAAGTGATTCTCTCTTGTGGACTGAGTTTGGTGTGACTGCCGCCGGGGCGGTCGCAATTGGCACAACCTACCAACATCCTTTCTACACGGATGAGTCCCCCAGTATAGTTTGGTTTGAACACGATCAAACGTATCGCTTAGCACTTCGTCAGGGCATTGGCGGTATCTTCTCCTACTCTATGAGTGCAACCGGGTCCACTTGGGTTGGCACCGGCGACATCTGGAATACTACGACTGCTGGTTACTCAGCCCCTGTGCTTTCTACGGAAAGGTCTTGCTTCTTCGGTCACTGCACAGGGGCACTGCGTGCATGGGCGGTGCGTTGGTGGTGAGGGGGGTGTACGCTCTGTTGATGCTATTGGCGATGGAAGGTTGTGATGACCGACTCGTCGAAGTCGTGGCAACTGGGGATGTCGAGTGGGAAGTCCTGGACCTCGAGACACAGGATGTGTGGCAAGGCCGCTTCGAGATTCGAAAGTTCGTTGCTGAAGGTCGGATTCGCGAAGATGGCATCTTCCTTCAGTGGATCGACAACGTCGGTGACCGCAGGGAGCTGCCAGTTCGAGCGACCATCTGCTTGAACTCGATCTGTCGCGGAGATTGCGATGGGGGCCTCGAGAGCGAGACCTGGCACATCCGGGGAGCGGGGCCGGAGCGGGAACTGCTTGTTGATCGAGCGACCTGTTACATCGATGGTTCGTTGCACGACATCCGCTTCTAACGGCGTTCGCCGGGGCAGAGCGGAAGAGAGTATGTCCTCGCCCTGGCCTAGCGTGACAGGCTGCCGGCGCCGCGCCCATGCTAGGCCCGGTCGGGCCAGCGGCATGGGCCTCGACCAGTCGATGCCGACCCAGTTCGTCACCTTCCTCGGCCACGTCGTCGACGGCAGCCTGGGCCACCAGTGCCCCAACCCGCGCCAGCGCCCGACCGTGGCCGACCGCATCTTCACCGTGCTGCCGTACACGGTGCGGCTGGCCCTGGTCGGCATGGCGTTGGCCTTCGTGCTGGCGCTGCCGCTCGGCATCCTGGCCGCGGTCCGGCGCGGCACCTGGGTCGACACGCTGGCCACCGTGACCTCGCTGTCGGGCATCGCCATCCCGTCGATGCTGATGGCGCCGCTGTTGCTGCTCATCTTCTTCGTCGTGCTCGGCTGGTTGCCCGGCCCGACCGAGACCGGGGCGGCCGCCATCGTGCTGCCGGCGCTCACCGTCGCCGTCCACCTGATGGCGATGCTGGCGCGTATGACCCGGTCGTCGATGGTCGAGGTGCTGGGTGAGGACTACGTCCGCACGGCGCGAGCCAAGGGCCTGCCCGAGCACACCGTGCTGGTCAAGCACGCCCTGCGCAACGCGCTCCTGCCGGTCATCACCATCGCCGGCCTGCAGTTCGGCGCGATGCTGTCGGGCGCGATCGTCATCGAGAAGGTGTTCGCCCGGCCCGGCCTCGGCCTGACCCTGCTCGAGGCCATCGCCGAGCGCAACTACCCGGTGGTGCAAGGCTGCGTGCTGGTCATCGCCGCCATGTACGTGCTGGTCAACATCGCGGTCGACGTCGCCTACGGGCTGACCGATCCGCGTATCCGCCGCGGCGGGGCCGGATGAGCACGCCGCGCCTGTCACCGTCGGCCAAGGTCGGCGCGGTCATGCTCGGCACGTTCGTCGTGCTCGGCCTGCTCGGGCCGCTCATCGCGCCGTACTCGCCGACGGCGATCGACCTCGACGGCCGGTTCGCGCCGCCGTCGGCCGCGCACTGGCTGGGCACCGACAAGAACGGGCTCGACTTGCTGACGCTGCTGCTGTGGGGGGCGCGCAGCGCGCTGACCATCAGCGGCGTGGTGGTCGCCATCTGCGCGGTGGTCGGGGTCGGCCTCGGCACGCTGGCCGGCAGCCGCGGTGGCTGGGTCGACGAGGTGGTGATGCGCATCGTCGACGTGCTGATGGCCTTCCCCGGCATCCTGCTCAACATCGCCATCGTCGCGGTGGTCGCCAAGCCGGGCCTGGCCGTGCTGATCGGCGCGCTGGTGGTCAACGGCTGGGTCGGCTACGCCCGGGTCGCCCGCGGCCAGGCCATGGCGCTGTCGGCGCGCGACTACGTGGTGGCGGCGCGTTCGCTCGGTGCCAGCGAGGGCCGCATCATGCTGAGGCACATCGTGCCCAACCTGATGGCGCCGGTGATCGTGCAGATGACCTTCGGCCTGGGCGGCATCATCCTGGTCGAGGCCGCGCTGTCGTTCCTCGGCCTCGGCCCGCAGGTCGACTACACGTGGGGCGCGATGCTCGACCAGGGCACGACGTTCCTGTGGCGGCCGGGCTACTGGCACGCCGCGCTCATCCCCGGCCTGGCCATCATGTGGGTCGTGCTCGGCGCCAACCTCCTCGGCGACGGCCTGCGCGACCGCCTCGACCCGCGCCAGCGCGGCCGGGGCTGACGGGCCGGCGCGCTCAGACGTTCTCTGACGCGCACCCGCCCCGCGCGCGCGACGATCTGCCGCGGCGCCGGGTCGGCGCTGGACTTGGCCAGCTCGACGCTCGGGCTACGATGGGGCGATGCGCGCGGCCGGCCTGCTGCTCCTGCTGACGATGAGCTCGACCGCCGCCTGTGGGGGCGGCGAGGACGCGCCACCCTGCCTGGCCTCGACCGGTGTGGCCTGCGCCACCAGCTGCCCCGACGGCGGGTGCGCGCAGGAGTGCGACGTCGACTGCAGCAGCACGTGCAGCGGCGGTGACTGCGCCCAGCACTGCGTGGCCGGGGCCGACTGCACCTTCGTGTGCGACGGCGTCGGCTGTGATCAGTCGTGCGCCATCGGCGCGACCTGCGTGATGTCGTGCCCGGGTGGTGGCTGCACCCAGACCTGCCTGGGCAGCGACACCTGCGTCGCCTCCTGCAGCGGCGGCGGCTGCCGCGGCGACATCACCGGCGGCGAGTAGTCGACGACGTGCGCGACCGCCTCGACCCGCGTCAGCGCGGCCGCGCCTGAGCTCCCTCCGCGAGGCTGAACCCCAGCCCCGCGCAGGTCGCTCGGTTGTCACGCCGCTCTCGCACGGTTCGGTCCGAGGTGGAGAGCTGCGGCAACGCTCCGGTCGCGGTAGCTGTTCCTGTTCCCGCTGCTGTTCCTGTTCCCGCTGCTGTCCCTGTTCTCGCTGCTGTTCCTGTTCCCGCTGCTGCTGCTGTTCCTGCTGCTGCTGCTGTTCCTGCTGTGGCTGTGGCTGCGGCTGGCGCTGAACCCGCTGCTGTTGCTGAACCTGCCGCTGTTGCTGCACCTGCTGCTGTTGCTGCACCTGCCGCTGCCGCTGTACGGGGGTAGACCCTCGCAGATCCACGTCGGCCCCCCGTGCAGATCTCCCACGCCGCCGGGCGCGGGTCCTGCCGCTTCGGCAAGGGTCCCTCATCCGCTCAGACATCCGCGGGCTGCCTAGAGGCTGGGGCCCAGGTGCGGGGCGAAGGGTGACGCAGTCGATGACGCCCGAGCGGGGGCCCGCGGAACTCGCGACTGAGGGACCCGTTGCCTCCGCGTCACCCCCGCCCGGCGGCAACCTGCGGACCATGCGTGCCATCGCCGGCGCCGAGCGTGGAGCGCGAGCTGGGGTGCTGGTGCTGGGCACCGGCACCGGCACCGGCACCGGTCAGCGGTCAGCCGTCAGCGGCAGCGGCAGCGGTCAGCGGCAGCGGTCAGCGGGGACGGATTGCCACCGTCGGTGATCTCCCAGCACTGAGCCTCTCAGATCGCAACCTTGGCAACCCGTAACAGCAACAGCAACAGCAACAGCAACAGCAACAGCAACAGCAACAGCAACAGCAACAGCAACAGCAACAGCAACAGCAACAGCAACAGCAACAGCAACAGCAACAGCAACA
>JAGPCO010000220.1 GCA_018058095.1 Kofleriaceae bacterium | reverse complement strand
CCTGTGGATCGGCGCGACCCTGCTCGGGGCGGCCGGCTGCGCGCAGCTGCTCGGCCTCGATGACACCCGGGCGACCGCCGACGCGGGCGGGGCCGACGCGCTGGTGTCGACCTCCGGCATGGCGCTGGCGCTCGTCGACACCCGGATCACCACCCGCGTCGACGACGTCGCCCTCTCGCTCGACCCGGGTCCCGAGTTCCTGGTGGTCGACCCCGCCGAGGCCGGCGGCGTGCGGGTCGTGCCCGGCGTGGCCGATGGGCCGGGCCAGTGGACCGCGGCCGTCGGCAGCGGCGAGCGAGCGATGGTGCGCTGGACCACGCCGAGCAACACCTACCCCAACCTGCTCGACGTCGACGGACGCGAGCTCAGCGAGCGGGCGATCCGCCTCGGGCGCGACGGGGATCCGGCCGGGCCGCTGGCCGCGCTCGACGCCTCCATCAACCTCGGCGCCCCCTACGCGGGTGAGATCCTCACGCTGTCGACGGTCGGCGCCTGGGCCAGTCGCAACTATCCGGCGGCCGAGCGGCCGGCCACCGGCGCGACCACGTTCAACCCGCCGGCGGTCCTGATGCGCGACCTGAGCCCGACCCAGGGCGGGCCGGTGCAGCGGGTCACGTCGGCCGACGCGGTCTTCGTCCTGCGTGCGGTCGGCGCCGACCACAACGCGCTGACCGGCGTGTACACCGCCGCCCCGTTCGAGCAGGGCAACGACACGCGCATGCTGACCGGGACGATGCAGGTGGTGGCGCGCGATCAGACCCTGCGCGCGACGCTGCAGCCGACCGTGCCGGCGGTGCGCTTCGCCGCGGCCCAGCCGGCCAACCCGACGGTGACGATGTCGTGGAGCGTGCTGGCCGCGCCGGGCCACCAGCTCGGCACCAACAGCGGCCCCCGCCTGATCTCCGCCAGCGTCACCTCGGCCAGCCCGGCCGACGTGACCGTGCCGTACGGCAACCCGTTCGTCGCGCGCGACTGGCAGCCGCTGTTCACGTGGAGCGCGGTCGCGGCGCGCACCTACCAGGGCCCGGGCATGACCGCCGCGGTCGGGCTGCGCGCGCAGCTGTTCCAGATCACCCGGGCGCCGAGCGCCGGCGAGCTGTACGACCTGCCGGCCCCGCTGCCCGTCCTGATCTCCGTCGCCGGCGTCGCGCTGGCGGCCGACGGCGGCACCATCCCGCTCGACCTCGGCCGCCTGGTCGAGGTCGGCGCCGAGTTCGGCGCCGGCGCCGTCGACGTGTACGCGCTCGCGCTGTACGAGGTCGGCGACGGCGGCGGCCGCCAGCAGCTGGCGTTCGTGACCGCGTCGGGGCCGACGTTCCAGCTGCCACCGGCGCTGTTCACCGTCGGTCGGCGCTACGTGCTGCGGGCCGCCGCCAACCGGGGCGGCTACCCCAACGCGGCCAGCGGCGACCTGCGCACTCGCAACCTGCCCATCGCCGTCGGCCTGCTCGACTCCGGCGTGTTCACCGTCGCCGCCCCGTGAGCGGCGCGGTGGCCTCCGCTCAGCCGACGTAGCAGATGGTCCACTCGCGCGGCTGGCCCTCGACGGTGACGTCGACGGTGTCACCGCTATGCCGGCCGAGCACGGCGCGGCCGATGGGCGAGGCCGGGGTGACGACCGACAGGTGGCCGTCTCCACCCGGGCCGGTCAGGGTGACGCCGGCGCCGACCGGGGCGAGGAAGAAGGTGCGGCCCTCGCCGGATTCGGCGTCCTCGATCTCGACGATGGCGCCGACGCCGATGGCGGCCGAGCCGGGCAGCGCTTCGGGCCTCCACTGGATCAGGCTGTCGACCTCGGCCAGCGCCTTCTGCGCGCGGGCGCCCTGCGCCTTGCCGAAGGTGGCGAGCTGGTGCGCGGCCCGCGCGTCCTCGCGCTTCTCGTCGGGGGTGGCGCCGTCGCGCGCCTCGGCCGCGGCGGCGTCGCGGGCCGACAGGGCGGTGCGGGCCGAGGCCTCGAGCTGCCCCTTGAGCTGCGCGACCAGCTCGAGCTTGTCCATCATGGGGTGATCGTCGCCAGCGGCGCCGGCCCGAGGCAAGTTTTCGCCCCGGCCGCCCGGGTCAGGGCTGGGCCGCCGCCGCCGCCCGCATCAGCTGGTCGACCGCCAGGCCCCGGATCGGCCCCTGCTCGACCGCGACGAGGATCCACCGCCCGTCGGCCGTGACCGCCAGGCTGCGCACCGCCCCGACCGGGAACGCGCCGATCGCGCTGCCATCACTGACCCGCCACAGCCGGAGCGAGCCCTGGACGTCGCCGCTCACCAGCAGCGCCCCGTCGGGCGAGAACGCGACCGCCTCGACCGGGGCGGCGTGGCCGGCCAGGACCCGGGCCGCGCCGACGCCGTCGCCGGGGATGAGGCGGACCGCGTAGTCGCGGTCGGCGATGACGCTGCCGCCGCCGGTCGCCAGCCAGCGGCCATCGGGGCTGAAGGCGGCCGCGCGGTAGCCGCCGGCGCCGTTGTCGACGGCGCGCACCTCGGCGCCGGAGCTCGGGTCCCACAGGCGGCTGGCGGCGAAGATCAGGCCGCCGCGCGGCGCCACCGCGACGGTCTGCAGCGCGACCTGGCGCGCCAGCGGCTGGCTCGGCACGGTGCGCGCGCCCGGGCTCGCCGCCAGGAGCGACCACACCCGGGGCGGTCCGTTGATGCCGCCGGTGACCAGGCGGGCACCGTCGGGCGAGAAGGCGACCACGTTGTTCTGATCCTGGGTCGGCAGGCGCAGGCGGGCGGCGCCGGTCGGCACGTCCCACACCACCACGTTGGCGCCGAACGTGCTGGTGGCCAGGGCGTCGCCAGCCGGCGAGAACGCCATGGAGACGGTCTCGGCCCCGGTCCCGGGCAGGCGGGCGACGAGCCGGCCGTCGGCCACGCGCCACAGGCGGACCTCGGCGCCGGCGGTGGCGAGCCAGCGGCCGTCGGCGGACCCCACCACCTCGCGCTCCTGCGGCAAGCACGCCTGGACCACACAGGCGGCGGCCAGGTGCTTGCGTGGCAGGTCGCGCAGCACCGTGGTGCGCGCCTTGCCGGCGCGGGCCAGGCGTGGCCACAGCGCGATCACCGCCGCGTCGGCGTCGCCGCGGGCCAGGGCACACGCCGCCGGCACCGCCAGCGTCGCGGTCAGGGCCCCGGCCCAGTCGGCGGCCCGGTAGCCGTCACACAGCGCGGCCCGGGCCCGGGCCAGGCGCGGGTCGGGCGGGCGGGGCGGGGCGACGCAGGCCATCACCGGCGGCGAGCACGGGCAGTTGGTGTTGCCGGCCGCACACGGCGCGCACGCGCCCGGCGACACCATCGTCCACACCGTGCCCTTCTTGCACGCCGCCTTGCCGGTGGGCGGGGCCGGGACTGGCGCCACCACCTGCGGTAGCTCGGCGGGCAGCTGGTCCTCTGGGGAAGGGTACGGGTCGAGCCCGTGCGGGCGGCGCTGCTGGGCCGAGGTGACGCCGGGCAGGGACGTGATGGCCAGCACGACGGCCAGGGCTGGGAGCGAAGTGGGCCAGCGCATGGCCGATGGTAACGCGCGACGCGGGCGGGCGTGTCATCTGGCGCGGGTGACGCGGCGCGGTTGCGCCTGGCCTCGGCGCGGGTGACCATGGTGTGGATGGGGCGCCACGGTCGTGTGCTGGTGGTGGTCCTCGCCGCGATCGGCGCTGGCTGCCTGGCCGGTGGACCGACGGTGTGCGCCGACGGCACGGTGTGCCCGGCCGAGGCAGTCTGCCTGGTCGGCGGCGGGTGCGCGTCGCAGGCGCAGGACGACGCCTGCCTCGACGGCGCGGCCGACGGCAGCACGTGCGAGTTCCCGGGCGTGCCGGCCGGGGTGTGTCGCGCTGGCCTCTGCGTGGCGCCGCGCTGCGGCGACGGCGTGGTCGACGCCAGCAACGGCGAGAGCTGCGACGCCGGGGCCAGCAATGGCAACCAGCCCGACGCGCCGTGCCGCCTCGACTGCGAGCCGCCGCGCTGCGGCGACGGCGTGGTCGACGGCGGCGAGGTGTGCGACGACGACAACCTGGTGTCGGGCGACGGCTGCTCGGGCGACTGCGC
>JAGPCO010000052.1 GCA_018058095.1 Kofleriaceae bacterium | reverse complement strand
TCGGGCCGATCGCCCACCGCCGCCCTCGGGTGGTCACCGGCGCCGGCCCAAGCGCCGCTGGTGACGCGATCGCGGCGTCATCGGCCGATGCTGTAGCGGTGGCTGTGGCTGTGGCTGCGGCTGTGGCTGTGGCTGTGGCTGTGGCTGTGGCTGTGGCTGTGGCTGTGGCTGTGGCTGTGGCTGCGGCTGCGGCTGCGGCTGTGGCTGCTGCTGTGGCTGCGGCTGTGGCTGTGGCTGTGGCTGCGGCTGCGGCTGCGGCTGTGGCTGCTGCTGCCGCTGTACGGGGGAGGATCGACGTGGTCCAGGTGGACCCTCGTTGAGGGCGACCGCCGGGGCCCCGGCGGCACGGCGGTGGGCGTGCCCGCCTTGAGGTCCGACGTGGACCTGGGAGGGTCCTCCCTCGGACAGCAGCAGCAACAGCAACAGCAACAGCAACAGCAACAGCAACAGCAGCAGCAGCAGCAGCAGCAGCAGCAGCAGCAGTAGCAGTCGCAGGTGCAGCAACAGCCACAGGTGCAGGTGCAGCCACAGCAGCAGCGACAGGTGCAGTAGCCGTTGCTGTAGCTGCTGCAGGGCCGCTCAGGCCAGCAGCGCCATCAGATCGTCGCGCGTCAGGGCGGCGGCGGCGCCAGCCTCGCCGAGGGCGACCTCGGCCAGCGCACGCTTCTTGTCCTGCAGCAGCAGGATGCGCTCCTCGACGGTCTCGCGGGCGACGAGCCGGTACACCATGACCGGCTTGTCCTGGCCGATGCGGTGGGCGCGGTCGGCCGCCTGATCCTCGGCAGCGGGGTTCCACCACGGGTCGCACAGGAAGACGTGATCGGCCGCGGTCAGGTTGAGGCCGGTGCCGCCGGCCTTGAGCGAGGCCAGCAGGATGGGCGGCCCGGCCGCGTCCTGGAATCGCTCGACCACCGCGCCGCGATCGACCGTGCTGCCGTCGAGGCGCGCGAAGTCGATGCCGGCGCTGCGCAGGTGCGGCTCGATCAGGTCGAGCAGCGAGGTCCACTGCGAGAACACCAGCGCCTTGTGGCCCTCGGACACGGCCTCGCTGACCGCCTCGAGCAGCCGGCCGAGCTTGCTCGACGCCACCGCGCGGTCGACCCCGCTCCCCGGCACCAGCGCGCCGTGGCACGAGGCCTGGCGCAGGCGCAGCAGCGCCTCGAGCGCGGCCATCACCCCGCCGCCGGCGGCCAGCACGGTCATGACCTCGCGCTGGGTCGCGGCGTGGATGGCCTGGTACAGCACCCGCTCTTGCTCGTCGAGCTCGACGTACATCACCGCGTCGGTGCGCGGCGGCAGCTCGGGCGCCACCTCGCGCTTGAGCCGGCGCAGCACGAACGGGCGGATGCGGGCCCGCAGCTGGGCGGCGGCGGTGTTGTCGCCGGCACCGATGCGGTCGCTCCAGCGGTCGCGGAAGTCGGCGCGGCCACCGAGCAGCCCGGGGTTGGTGACGTGCAGCTGGCTCCACAGCTCGTCAAGCCGGTTCTCGACCGGGGTGCCCGACAGCGTGACCCGCCACTTCGCGCGCAGCCCGTACGCGGCCTGCGCGACCTGGCTGTCGGGGTTCTTGATCGCCTGCGACTCGTCGAAGAACACCGCGTCCCACGGCGTCTCGGCCAGGGCGGCGGCGTCGTTGCGCAGGATGGGGTAGGTGGTGACCGTGACCTCGGCCTTGGCGTCGAGCTTGCGCTTGCTGCCGTGGTAGGTCGCCACCCGCAGCTCGGGCCGGAACCGGGCCAGCTCGCGCTCCCAGTTGAAGCGCACGCTGGTCGGGCAGATCACCAGCACCTTGCCCTTCATCGTCGCGATGGCCTGCACCGTCTTGCCGAGGCCCATGTCGTCGGCCAGCACGCAGCCCAGGCCCAGGTCGCGGCAGAACGACAGCCAGGCCACGCCGAGCTGCTGGTACGGCCGCAGCAGCACGGCGACGTGAGGCGGCACCACCGGCGTGGGCAGGCCGTCGAAGCTGGCCAGGAGCGGGCGCAGGCGCTCGAGCTCGGCCGGCGGCGGTCGGTCGAGGTCCTGGCACAACGCGGCCAGCTCCGGCAGCGCGTGCATCGGCACCTTGTGGTCGGGGTCGCGGATGGCGAGCAGGTCGGCGATCCGCGCGCCGTGCTTGTCGAGCCAGGCGCGCGGCACCCGGCCCCAGCCGCCGCCGAGCAGCGGCACCAGCTCGGCCCCGACCTGCCAGGCCCGCACCACCGCGTCGGCCGCGGCCTGGCGCGTGGTCTCACCGGCGCCGGGCTTGCGCTCGCGCCCGGAGAAGGTGAGGTCGAGCGTGGTGCCGTCGATGTCGATGGTCCCGGTCAGCTCGACCGAGGCCGATGCCGCCTTGCTGTCCTTGCGCATCCACGCCGACAGCTTGCCCGACAGGGCCATGGCCTCGGCGCCGCGGGCGTCGACGCGGCGGCCCGGCGCCAGGTTGAGCTCGTCGCGCAGGCGCCACATCAAGGTGCGCTCGGCGTCGCGGTCGCGCACCGGGATGGCGTTGCCGAGCTGGACCAGGCGATCGCCGTCGACGCGGGCCAGCGGCGGATCGCCGTACACCAGCACCGGCAGGACGGAGATGGCGTCGCCCTCGTGGGTGACCTGCAGCTCGATCCGCGGCGCCTCGCCCCGGGTCAGCGTCGGCAGGCGCTTGGTCCACACCTCGACCGCCAGCTGCTTGCTCAGCTTGGGCAGGACCTGCGCCGCCAGCACCGGCCACTGCGAGTGGCCGTACAGGTGCTTCATCGGCAGGTGCTCGAGCCGGGCCCCGACCAGGTCGCGCGCGGCGATGGGCTGCAGGGTGGTGCCGACCCGGGCCACGCCGACGGTGACGATCTCGGTCAGCTCGGGCGGGCGGGCGATCTCGAGCAGGATGTCGGGGCCGTGATCCCGCGCGATGGCGCGCGCCACCAGCGGCTCGGCGCTGCAGGTGACCGGCTGGCCCTTCCAGCGCACGTCCTTGGCGCTGGCCAGCACCGCGAGCAGCCGCTCGAACTTGTCGCTGTCGACGGTGCCGCCGCGCGCGCTCAGCAGCTTGTCGGCGGTGAGGTCGGCCTCGGTCGCGGCGATCTTCGGGCCGGCGGTGCGGCCGGTGACCACGGCGATGAGCGAGCCAGTCAGCCGCTGCACCACGTCGCCGCGCACGATCTGGCGCTCGATCGTCACCCCGCCGCCAGCCGGCTCGATGCAGTAGCGCACGTCGCCACCGACGTGGGGCGAGGTCGGCAGCGGCGCCGGGGCGCCGGCCTCGCCGTCGGCCGCGGCGACCGCCAGCGACAGCAGCGCGCCGACGACGTGCGAGCAGATGGCCTCGCGGCCAGGGCAGTCGCACTGCCACTCCTGGTGCTCGAGATCGAGGATGACCTCGAACGCGGTGGCCCGGGTCGGCACCCGCACCTCGAGCTCGATCTCGTCGCCCCGCTGCGCCGTGCCGCGGACCCGGCGGTCGCGGGCCAAGCCCACGCCCTGCGACCAGGTCCGCTCGTTGGCGGCGGCGCGGGCGGCGGTCTTGAGCTGCTCGATGCGGGGATCCACGGGAACCCGCAGATCTAGCCCGCCCCGGCGGCGCCGTCGAGGGCCGCGGCACGCGATAGGTGGTGGTCGAGGTAGGCCGCCGCTACCATGCCGACCGATGACGCACGACAAGGTGGATCTTGCGCGGGGGACGGCGGTGGGGCCGGTGCTGCTGCTGGTGCTGGTCGTGGCCTGTGGTGGGCCAACTGGGGTGGCCTCACCCACGCCTGCCACGCCGGCCACCACCACCAGCTCCGCCGAGGCACCGGCCGACGTGGCCACCCCGGGCACGACCACGAGCGTCGATGGCTGGACCGACGACCACGTCCAGCCGGCCTCCTGCACGCGGATGCAAGCCGCGTTCGCCGCGCTCGAACGTTGTGCGGGCCTCACGGCGGCGCAGACCGAGGCGCTGGGGCAGGCCAAGGCCGTCGCCACCGCTTCCTATACCGAAGCGTGTATGGACGAGCAGTGCCCCGAGGAGGGCGACCAGGCCGTGCGGGAGGACGAGGCGTGCACGCGTGCGCTCGAAGGCCTGGCCCGGCTGGCGCTGCCGTGCCCGCTGCCGTGAGGGTGGCGGCGGCACGAGCCTGTCGCTACGATGGTTCGATGAGGGGCGCCTGGGTGGACGCGGTATCGCGTCGGGGCCGTGCGGTGGGCATCGGCGTCCTGCTGGTCCTGGGATGCGGCGGGCGCGCCGCCAGCACCACCACGCGCCCGGTCGGCGCGGCCGACCGGGTCGATGCCGGGCGACCCATCGCGGTCGATGGCAAGGACGACGCGCTGGCCGGCCTGAGCGAGCCCCCGGAGTCGTGCGTACGCATGCAGGCTGCGTTCGACGAACTCGAGGCGTGCGCCGTCCTCAGCGCCGATCAGCGGGCTGCGCTGGAGCAGGCCGAGGCCGACGGGGTGGCCGCGTACTCCGAGGCGTGTCTCGACGCCGACTGTGACGAGGACAGCGACCGGGCCTGGCGCGAAGAGGCGTCGTGTACGCGGACGCTCGATGCCCTGGCGACGATGACCTGGCCTTGCCCGCTGCCACCCTGAGCCTGGGAGCCGCGCCTGCTATTCGCCCGTCTGGTTGCTGAAGAAGCCACCCGTGACGGCGGCGAGGCGCTCCTCGTCGAGGGCGGCCGGGCGGCCGGGCGTGACCGGCGCGGGCGCCGGGGTGGTGGCGGGGCGGCTGGCGGGCGACGGCGTGCGGCGCGGTTGCTTCATGGCACCGATGGTAGCGCGGGTCGGCCCGCGCCGGATCACGGCGTGAAGGTCGAGCTCAGGGTCGCGCTGGCCACCTCGTGGGTGCCGAGCGCGGCGGCCACCGCGGCCCGGTTGCTGGCCAGCGTGACGCCGGGCAACGGCCGGGCGTCGACGGCGATCAGCTTGAACTGGTAGGTGTGGGTGGAGCCCGGACATGGACCCAGGTAGCCGCGGGTGGAGTTGTCGTAGGCCAGCGGCTGCTTGGAGCCGGCCGGCACCGGCGGCTCGGCCACCTTGGCCACGTTCTCGGGCAGCTCGCGCACGTCGCCGCCGATGTCCCAGATGATCGAGTGGATGAGGCCGTTGCTGAGGTCGGTCAACACCACGGCGTAGCCGGGCGCCGACGGGCCGCCGGTCCAGGCCAGCGGCGGCGAGATGTTGGCGCCCTGGCACGAGTACACGGCGGCGATGATGCCGCCCTCGGTGAGCGCGGTGCTGGTCAGGGCCAGCATGCCGGTCGCGCCGTCGGGGCCCTGGCCGGGCCCGTCGATCGCGCCCGCGCCAGCGTCGATCGCGGCGGAGCCGCCGTCGATGCCGCTACCGTCGTCGCCACCACACGCGGCCATCGCGGCCAGGACGCCCAGGGTCAGGATCGAGTGCGGTCGCAGCAGGGACATGGTGGGGGCATGGTGGAGCAGAAGCGGCGAGGCCACCAGGCCGCCGCGCCCGCCGGCTGCAACTTCTGCACCCGAAACCGCCATGGTACGGTGGCGGTGGTGAGCGCCCCCGACCCCCTGGCCGAGCTGGACCCCGACGCCGCGCTGGTGGCGGCGATGGTCGCCGGCGACCGGTCGGCGCTGGCGGCGCTGTACGACCGATATGCCGGGCAAATGCTCGCACTTGCGATGCGGATCGTGCGCGACCGGCGCGAGGCCGAGGACCTCCTGCACGATGTCTTCCTCGAGGTCTGGCGGGCGGCCGCTTCGTTCGATCCGAACCGCGGCCGGGTTCGTACCTGGATCGCCGTGCGTATGCGCTCTCGCGCCCTCGATCAGCAGAAGTCGGCCCGGGTCGCCCGCAACGCCGGCGACGCCGGGCTCGACCGGGTCGAGGCGCTGGCGCCGGCGCCGGCGCTCGATCGCGGCAAGGTCACCGCGGCTCTCGGGGCGCTCAGCGTCGAGCAGCGGCAGATCGTCGAGCTGGCCTACTTCGACGGCATGTCGTGCTCGGAGATCGCCGAGCAGCTGCACATCCCGATCGGCACCGTGAAGTCGCGCGCCGCGGCGGCGATGGGCCGGCTGCGGGCGATGCTGGCGCCGGCCCGGCACGAGGTGGCGTCGTGACCGGGCCCGGGTTCGATCTGCGCGAGCTGCTGCCGCTGTTCGCGCTCGGCCTGCTCGACGCCGACGAAGAAGACGCGGTGCGCCGGGCCATCGGCGCGGACCCGGCCCTGCTCGACGAGCTGCGCGCGTACCAGGCGGTGGCCGACGAGCTCGGGCCGATCGGAGCCGACAGCCCGCCCCCGTCCGCCGCGGTGCGCAGCCGCCTGCTGGCGTCGATCGAGCCGGGCCCATACCAGCGCTTCGCGGCGCGGATGGCCGCCATCTTCGACGTCGCCGCCAGCCGCGCCAGCGACCTGCTCGGCTGGATCGACGACCCGGCCCGGTGGGAGGCCATGGTGCCCGGGGTGCGCCTCATCCACTTCCCGGCCGGCCCGGCCTGCGCCGGCGCCGACACCGGGTTCGTCTCGGTGGCGCCTGGCACGACGTTTCCGTGGCATCAGCACGATGGCGAGGAGCACGTGCTGGTGCTGGACGGGGCGGCTGACGACGCCAGCGGCCGCCGGCTCGAGGTCGGCGACGAGGTGGTGATGGCGGCGGGCTCGGCTCATGATTTCACCGCCTTGCCGGGGCGGCCGTTCGTGTACGCGGTGCGGGTGTTCGGGGTGCGGTTCGACGTCGACAAGCCGGTCGGCTGACGCGGCGCGCGGGAGTGGTGCGCGGGGCGATCGCCGTCGTCGGTCGGCGTGGGCCGATCTGTGGTCGTCGCGGATCCGGTGGCGCCGGCCCGGTGTACGATGGAGCCATGGGTGGCAGCGACGCTGGCCTGATCGTGGTCGGCACGATCCGCAGCTTGATCCTGCACACCCTCGGCTCGCGCTTCGAAGGCGTGCCCAAGCGCGAGGTGGCCCGGCTCGAGCTCGACGTGGAGCGCGCGACCCACGGCGACGGCACCGACATCGAAGTCGGCAACCTGGCGGGCGTGAGCTTCCAGGGGCCACCCGAGCTGGTGCCGGCGTACGCGCTCGGCGAGCGGGTTCAGCTGACGGTGTCGTCGGAGATGCACATCGCCAGCATCCGGCGCGCGCCGCTGTCGTGACGTGACGCGGCCGCGCGATCGGGCGGCGTGATCAGACGGCGTGATCAGACGGCGCGGACCACGCCGAGCGCGGCGACCGCGACGAGCACGAGCAGGGCGGCGCGCCCGCACCACGGGTGGCGCAGCCAGGCCCAGCGCTGGCCGATCCGCGCCAGCGTGATGAACCAGGTGGCCGAGCCGACGCCGACGGCGATCGCGCCGGCGATCGCGCCAGCGGGGGTGCGGGTGAGGACGGGCAGGGCTGCGGCCACCGCGGCCCACGCCGCCA
This sequence comes from Kofleriaceae bacterium, assembly GCA_018058095.1. Classification (GTDB taxonomy): domain Bacteria; phylum Myxococcota_A; class Polyangia; order Haliangiales; family Haliangiaceae; genus JABFXX01. The sequence goes on along the minus strand of JAGPCO010000052.1, from coordinate 41,324 downwards.
GCGGCGCCGGGTTGGGCAGGGTCAGCATGAGGCCGACCAGCAGCGCGCGTGCCGGCGAGCCCGGCGCGGCGCCGTCCCGCCCCACCCGCCGACGCTGGCGCCAGGTCGCGCCGGCGTAGGCCAGCACGACGATGGCGGCGGCGACGGCCAGCCAACGCGCCAGCCACGGCCGGGTCGACACCAGGGCGCCCAGGCCGAGGAAGGCCAGGCCGGCGTGGACCACGTCGGCCACCGCACCACCGACGCCGAGCCAGGCGGCGCGCCGGCCCTGACCGCGGCTGGCCAGCTCGAGCACGGCGGCGTTGACCACGCCGAGCGGCAGGCCGGTCACCACGCCCAGGGCCAGGCCGAGGCCGACCGCGGTGACCAGATCGGTCAGCTGCACCGCGGCCTGCCTGGCCGCTCAGGTCGCCGACGAGGCGTCGACGGTCACCACTCGATCGTGCCTTGATCGGTGTCCTGCGCCGCGAACACGGTGACGTCGAACTTCTTGGTCTTGCCGCGCGGGCCGACGGCGCGGACCTTGTGGACACCCGGCGACAGCGGGATCTTGGTGATGGGCGTGGCGCCGTACGGCTTGCCGTCGATGAAGATGGTGGTCTTGGCGCTGGCGTCGATGGAGAAGAAGCCGTAGCGCGAGATGGCGATGATCTGGTCACGCTCGTTGGCGGCGTCGGGCCGGGTGTTGGCGTCCGGCGGCATGGCGGCGTCGGGCCGGGCCTCGGGCGCGAGGGCGGTCGACCCCTCTGGCGTGGGCTCGTCGCTGCGCATGATGAAGATGGCCAGCACGGCGGCCACGGCGCCGGCGGCGGCGAGGACGACGGCGGTGCGCGCCATCGACCGCCAGCGCCCCTTCATCAGGTTGGCGTCGAGCTCGACCCCGGGTTGCCCGTAGCCGCCGGGCAGGATCTGCGCCGCCGCGGTCGGGGTGGTCGGCGCCGTCGGCGTGTGGCTGCCGAACAGGGGTGGTGGGGTCGGGGTGCGGAACGGCGGCGCGGTGAGCGGGCGCGACCGGCTCGGCACCGGCGGTGGTGCCTGGCCGGCGTGGCCCGGCACGCCGAACGCAGGCGTGCCGCCGACCACCATCGACTGGCTCGGCATGGCCGGGGCCGGGCCAGGCACGTTGAGCGCATCCAGCTCGCCGTCGATGGACTCGATCTCCTCGGTCGGATCGTCGCGGCCCGGCCGGCCCGGCACCGTCGGCGCCATCGGCAGGCCACCACTCGACGACGCCGACAGGGACAGCGGCGCGGACGACGGATCGGCCGCGGCCTTGAGCAGGGCGTCGCGCGCGCTGAGGTCGTCGGCGAACTCGCGCGCCAGGTACGCCGCCAGCTCGGCCTTGCTGGCCGGTCCACCCAGGGTGGTGACCGCGGCGCGCAGGGCCTCGGCGAAGGCCTTGGCGGTGGGGAAGCGACCGCCCGGATCGCGCGCGAGCGACTGGGTCAACGCGGCGCGCAGCGCGGCCGGGATGTCGGGCCGGCGGTCGCGGATCTCCGGGATGGGCTCCTCGGTGATGGCCTTGAAGGTGAGGAAGTCCGACTCGCGGTGGAACAGCCGCTTGACCGCGAGCAGCTCGAACATCACGGCGCCGAGGGCGAAGATGTCGCTGCGCCGATCGAGCGGCTTGCCGAGGATCTGCTCGGGCGACATGTACGCGTTCTTGCCCTTGACCGTGCCGGTGCGGGTCTTGGTGTTGGCGCCGCGCGCCTTGGCGATGCCGAAGTCGAGCAGCTTCACCGTGCCGTCGGTGACCAGCATGATGTTGGGCGGCGACACGTCGCGGTGGACCACGCCGAGCAGCTGGCCGTCGGTCTCGCGCAGCTCGTGCGCGTGATGCAGCCCCTCACACGCCTGGATGATGAGGCCGGCGACGATGCGGAAGTCGGTCAGCTGGCTCTTCTTGGCCAGGCGCGACAGCATGCGCGACAGCGCCACGCCGTGCAGGTACTCCATCGCGATGTACCAGGTCGCGGCGTGGCTGCCGAGGGAGTAGACCCGGCACACGTTGGGGTGGATGAGCTTCTTGGCCAGCGCCGCCTCGTCGCGGAACATGGTGACGAAGTGCTCGTCCTCGGCCAGGTGCGGCAGGATGCGCTTGAGCACCACCTGGCTGCCCTCGCCGGCGTTGGGCGAACGCGCGAGAAAGATCTCGGCCATGCCACCGGTCGCGAGCTTCGCGATCAGTTCATACCCACCGAAATCTTTGGCGTCGCGGGGCACCAACGTGCCCGCCGGGATGGTCACCGCGTAATTATAGCCTGAGGCCCCGCCGGGTTCTCAGTTCCTGGCGGCCGGTTGTGCCAGGCCGGTCGCCGCCCGCCCGCCGGGTCAGGCGCCATCGGCAGCGCGATCGGCGTCACGGTCGAGCCACGCCTGGGTGCAGCGGCCGGCCTCGGCCAGCGAACGCTCGAGGTCGCGCACGATCTCGCGCTCGACGCGGCCGCCCACCAGGGCCAGGTCGGCCCGGACGGTGCCTGCGAAGGATCGGTCGATTCTGTCAGGATCTCTAGGTGTTAGCTCGTATGACCCGTCGATGTGGATGCGCCGGGACAAGACCGAGGGGACCACCGTCAGGCGGAGCTGCCGGCTGCCCCGAACCCAGCTCAGCGTCTCATCGAACGACAGCTCACCGCCGAGCGCGGCCCGGGCCCAGCCAGGCAGCTGGCGTCCGGGCACGACCCGGCAGGTCCGCGTCAACACCCCGTCGTGCTCGTGTTCGTCGACGAGCTGACGACGGAGGATGTGGTTGCGGCGGTCCTGCTCGGCGACGTGTGCCGGGTCGAAGTACAGGGCCCAGAACCGGGCCAGCCGGACCTCGGGGTCGGCGGCGGCCTGGCCAGGTACTCGGAACGAATACGGGCAGTGGAAGTGCAGCACGGCCGGCCCGAAGATTGTCACGGAACGGTCATGGCCGCCGCGCCGGCCATGACCAAGCTGTGCCGCAAGTCGCGCCGAGAAGTGGCCGCGGCGAGGGGCACGACCTGCCACCCTGGCCGCGATGTCGACCTCGACCTCGCCCGATCTCGTCCACGACGCTCCCCCCACGGAGACCGACCCGGTGCTCAACCCGGCCATCGATCGCTCGCTCGACAAGACCCGGCTGGTGGAGAACCTGCCGTTCTGGGCCGTCCACGCCGTGGCGGCGTGGGGTGTGTGGAAGGTCGGCTTCTCGACCGCCGGCTGGATCTGGCTGGCGGTGACCTACTTCGTGCACATGCACGCGATCACCGGCTGGTACCACCGCTACTTCTCGCACCGCACCTTCAAGACCAGCCGCGCGTTCGGCTTCCTGTGGGCGCTCATCGGCGTCACCAGCGTGCAGAAGGGCCCGCTGTGGTGGGCCCACCACCATCGCCATCACCACAAGTACTCCGACCAGCCCGAGGACATCCACTCGCCGCGGCTGCGCGGGTTCTGGTGGTCGCACATGTTCTGGATCCTGGCCAAGCGCTACCGCAACACCGACCTCGAGCGCATCAAGGACTTCGCGCGTTACCCCGAGCTGCGCTGGCTCGACCGCTACGAGCTGGTGGTGGTGGTGGCGTACGCCGCGGTGCTGTACCTCGTCGGCGGCTCGGTCGCGCTGTTCTGGGGCTTCTTCCTGTCGACGGTGGTGAGCTGGCACTGCACGTTCTTCATCAACTCGCTGGCCCACGTCATCGGCCGGCGCCGCTACGCGACGACCGACGACTCGAAGAACAGCTGGCTGCTGGCCGTGCTCACGCTCGGCGAGGGCTGGCACAACAACCACCACTACTACCAGCGCGCCACCAACCAGGGCTTCTACTGGTGGGAGATCGACGTCAGCTACTACCTGCTGCGCCTGTTCCAGGCGGTCGGCCTGGTCTGGGACGTCCACCCGGTGCCGCGCCACGTGCGCGATCAGCACGCCTCGGACGGACGGGCCCGGCTCGCCGGCGCAGCGCCGGGCGCCGCGGTGACCGAACCGACGCGGTAGCCGCCGGCGCACCTCGCGCACCTCGCGCGCCTCGTGCGCGGCCATCGCCAGGCCCGCACAGCTGGCGCCGCCGGCGTCTGTGCGCCATCTGTACGCCTTCTGTCGACCGTGTCCATCGCGGCATCGAGGTCGAGCGCTCACCCTACAGTGGGCTTGATGGGCCAGTACTTCCTCGGCAGGGTGGAGGAGCTCAGCCGGATCCGCGGGCGCTGGAGCCCGGGCGGGGTCGTGGTGGTGGTCGGGTTGCCGGGCACTGGCAAGACCGAGCTCGGGTATCAGCTCGAGCGCGGCCTGCGCGGTGAGCACGCGTCGATCGTCCGGGTCGTGCTCGAGCCCGGCGTCGGCGCGGTGGGGGCGTGTGCGCGTGCGCTCGGTGGCGACGACGCCGACACCGCGCCGGTGGTCAGCGCGATCGCGACACGTGCGGCCTTGCTGGTGCTCGACCGGGCCGAACTCGACCCGGCCGGATGCGCGGCCGTGGTGGACGCCGCGGTCCGGGCCGGGCTGGGTGCCGGGCGTCTCCTCGTGCTGTCACGGGTCGCGCTGCCGCTGCAGACGGTGCCGACGGTGGTGCGGCTGTCACCGCTCGACGAGGCCGAGGGGATCGCCCTGGTCCGCCACTTCGCGGACCGCCTCGGCACCACGGTCACCGCGCCCGAGCTGATCAGCCGTCGGGCGGGTGGTGTCCCGCAGCGGATCCGCAGCCTGGTGGCCGGCGTCCCGGCGGCGGCCGAGGCCGACCCCATCGTCGCGTTGATCGCCGCGCTACCGGCCGCGAGTCGAGCGCTGCTCGGATCGCTGTGTGCGATCCAGCGCTGCTCGCGCGCGCGGATCCTCGTCGGCCTGTTCGACCCAGGAGGCGCGGACATCACCCGCCTGGAGATCGAGGGGCTGGTCGAGCGTCGCGGGGATGAGCTGCAGGTGCCCGACGTGGTGCGCGACCTGGTCGAGGCCGACCTCGCGCCCGGCGTCGTCGACGCGCGTCGCGGCGAGGCGGCCATGGTGCTGTGGGCCGAGTTCGAGCGTGCGGCCGATCCGTCGGTCGCGATCGAGGCGGTCTGCCTGACCCTGCGCGCGGGTCAACGTGACCTGGCGCGCGAGCGGCTGCGGCAGAGCTACCCGGCCATCCGCAGGGGCGGGTTGCTGCACCTGGCCGAGCCCCTGCTCGCTGGTCTGACTGGGCCTGGACCGATCGGTGGTGATGCCGGCGACGACGCCTTCGCCGAGACCCTGCAGCTGCTGATCTACTCCTCCCGGCTGAACGAGGCGGCCGCGCTCCTGGCGCCGCGGGCTCAGGCCGAGCCGACCCGGCCACGGGTCCAGCTGCTGGTCGCCGCGGTGGCGACGCGCCGGCTCGAGCTGGGGCAAGCCCGGGCTGCGCTGGCTCGCGCCGCCGAGGCGGCCGAGCCCGACCAGCGGGCGTCGATCGTCCTCGGCCAGGCGCTGCTGGCCGCGCTGACAGGCGATCTGGAGGAGGCCGAGCGATCGATCCGGCGGATCGAGGCGGCGGAGGCCGAGCGTGGGCAGGCGGGGGCGAGGGTTCATCGGGTCCGGGCCGTGGTGAACCTGATCGCTCACCGATGGCAGGAGGTCCTCGACAGCGCGGCGCTGGCGAGTGCTGCCCTGCCGCACGTGCCGCAGGGCTTCGACGAGATCGACCTGCTGCGGCTGCTCGCGCACGACGCCCTCGGCCACCTCGCTCAGGTCCGGGAGCTCGGAGGTCGCCGGATCGAGCGCTGGCGCGGCGGGCCGCGCTCGCCGCTGCAGGCCCTGCTGGTCGGCGTGGTGTCCGCGGCGGAGGGGGCGAGCGCGACCGCGCTGGCGGCGCTGACCGAGGCCCGCGTTGCCGCCGCCACCGGCGGCGACGAGCTGCTGGCCACCTTCGTCACCGACCACCAGGCTCGCGTCCTGCTCCGGCACGGCGACGCGATGGGGGCGCTCGATCTCGTGCGCCCGCTCGTGCCGAAACTGCGGGCCGCCGGGCTTCCCGCGCTGGCCGCGACGGCGCAGGTCGTCCAGGCGCGTGCGCTCCTCGCGCTCGGGCAGCTCGCGGCGGCCACGGGGGCGCTGGACGAAGCCGGCGAGCTCGGCGGCACGAGCGCGCTCGCCAGCCGCGCGCTGGCCCACGCGTTCTTCGGCGCGACGCTGGCGGCCAGGCCGCTCATCGAACGGGCGCTGGCGGAGGCCCCTTCGTCCGAGCGCGCCGCGATCCTGGTCGACCAGGGGTACGTCGAGGTGCTCGGCGGAGACCCCGAACGGGCACGCGCGGCCGCGCTGGGAGCCATGGCGCTGGGGTTCCCGCAGGTCGACCCGTACGTCGAGGCGCGGGCGTCGCTGGTGCTGGCGGTGGCCGACCTGTGCGCGGGGCTGTACGACGGCGCGGTCGCGGCGCTGGCCCGCGCCGAGGAGCTGGCGCGACGTCACGGCTTCCCGCAGGTGCAGCGCCTGATCGACCTGCTGCGCGCCTCCCAGGAGCTGCGCTCGGGCATCCTCGATCAGATGTCGCCAGGACATCGCGGTGGCCTGATCGGCCTGCTCCGGGTCCTCGGCCTGCGCGGCGAGACGCTGGTGGTGTCGACTCCGCAGGGCCTGCTCCACACCGACGCCGCTGGGGTGGCCAGCCTGTCCTCCGCGTTCGACCTGGTGGTGGACACCACCACGAACAACCTGCTGGGGCCACGTGGCCGGGCCGAAGGGCGGCCGACGGTGACGGCCATCCTCTCGACCCTGGCGGCGGCGGAGCACGAGGCGCTGCCGGCCGATCGCCTGTACCGGCAGGTGTGGGGCGCACCGGAGTACCACCCGCTGCGCAACCGAAACACCCTGTACGTGGCCCTGGGCCGGGTCCGGAACCTGCTGCAGCAGATCGGCGAGGCTCGTGAGGTGATCCGTCGGGTCGGTGACGGGTGGGCGCTCAACCCCGACGTGAAGGTGGCGATCGTGCGGCGCGACCCCCGGGTGTCGACGGTGATCATCGCCCCACGCTGAGCTGTCAGCTCGGCGTACAGATGGCATACAGCCGAGGTTGGAGTCGTCTGGCCGCGGTCGCCGCATAGTGGCGCGAGGGGAGGTCCTCGTGACCCATGCCATCGGTTCGCAAGTCGGCCGCTACGAGCTCCTGCGCCTGATCGCGACGGGAGGAATGGGGGAGGTCTACCTGGCCCGGCAGCGTTCGGCCGTGCCGGGCTTCACGGCGCTGGCCGCGGTGAAGGTGCTGATCCGCAACCTCAACAGCAACCGCGCCTTCATCGACATGTTTCTCGAGGAGGCGCGCATCGTCGGCAAGCTGCACCACCGCAACATCGTCCAGATCCGGGACGTCGACTGCGCGGGGGATCAGTACTTCATGGCGATGGAGTACATCCCAGGCCAGAACCTGCGCGAGTACCTGGCCGACGTCTCGATCCCGGACCGGCCGCTGCTGGCGCCGCGGCTGGGCGCGACCGTCTTCGCCGACATCGCCAGCGCCCTGGCGGCGGCACACGCGGAGGGCCTGGTCCACCGTGACGTGTCGCCCAACAACATCATGATCGGCGACGAGGGCATCGCCAAGCTGATCGACTTCGGCGTGGCGCGCGCGCTGTCATCGGCGTCGTTGACCAACCCCGGCACCCTCAAGGGCAAGTTCGGCTACATGGCGCCGGAGTACGTGCGCGGGCAGGCCTACGACCACCGGGTCGACCTGTTCTCCCTCGGCGTGATCATGTGGGAGACCTTCGCGCGCCGGCGCCTGTTCCGCGGGGTGACCGCCGCCGAGCAGCTGCATCAGCTGCTCGAGGGTGAGGTGCGGCGCCTCGACGACGTGGTGCCCGGCTTCCCGACCGCGCTGGCGGCGGTGGTCGAGCGTTGCCTGGCCCGTGATCCCGAGTACCGGGTCGAGTCGGCCGCGGTCCTGGTCGACGATCTGGTGGAGGCGGTGGCGGATCTGCCGTCGGAGTCCGACTCCACGCTGCGGCGCTGGCTCGAGCGACGGGTCCCGGGGCGCCTGGCGGATCGGAGGCGGGTCGACCAGCTGCTGGCGGATCTGCCTCACGGCGCTCCCATTCCCGATCTCGGCACCGCGGCGCCAGAGGCCGGGAGCCTGCCCGGCACGTACGGATTCTCGGATGCGATCCGCGCGGTGTCGGCTGGCGGCGCCCAGCCTCGGCGCTCGGGCACCCACGTCACCGTGCCAGAGGTGCCCTCGCAGCTGTCGAGCCAGTTCGCGCCGCAGCCCACGCCCGGCCACAGCGGTCCGGCGCAGTTCGCCCCTCAGCTCACGCCTGGCCACGGCGCCTCGGCGCCGAGTGGCGTGTCGGTGCGTCTGGCGGCGGGTCAGCCCGACGCCGCCCCCGCGCCGGCGTCGCTGGCGGCGCCGAGCTGGCGGCGGCCAGCGCTCATCGCGGCCGGGGTGGCCGTGCTGGTGACGGCGTTGGTCTTGCTGCTGCGACGGTCCGAGGATGCCAGGCCCGCCGAGGTCGCGGCGGTGGGGACCCCGGCGGTGAGCGACGCCGGGGTCGACCTCGGGGCGCGAGAGGCGGCGATCGCCGACCACCGTGAGCGGGGCCTGCGCGCGTACAACAGCGGAGATCTGAGCACGGCGATCACCGCCTTTCGCACCGCCATCGACCTCGGCGGCACGGACGACCTTCCGGAGCTGCTGGCGTTCGCCGAGCAGCAGCAGGCCGAACGGAATCGACCGGTGCAACCACCAGTGGCCGACCAGGCCAGCGCGACCGACCACGCCAGCGCGACCGACCAGGCCGCGCGCACCACCGGCCCTCGCCCGGCGGTCGTCAGCCGCAAGGACCCGCGCCCGGGCAAGAACGGCAAGAACGACAAGAACGACAAGAACGACAAGCGCGCCGGCAAGGACCCGCGCGAGGAGATGCGGGTCGCCCCGCCACCGGTCGAGACGCCGCCGCCACCGCCGCCGCCCACCACCCTGACCATCACCTCGGTCGTGCCGCGCTCGCAGGTCTCGGTCGACGGCGTGGTCGTCGGTAACGCGCCGATCAAGGTGCCGGTCAGCGGTGGCGAGGGCCATCGCGTGGTCGTGCGGAGCGGGGATCAGGTGCTGTTCGATCGCTCGGTCAAGGTCCCGGAGGGCGGCAACGTCAGCGTGCTGGCCGAGGCGCCACCGCCGCCGGTCGTGCGCCCGACGGCCGCGGTCGACGCTCGTCCAGCCCCGCCGCCGCCCATCCCCACGCCGCGGGTCAGCAGCGACGGCGACGCCAAGGCCGGCGCGGGCGCCGTCGGTGCGTGTAATGCCTGCCACGCCCGCAGCGGCGCCAGCGCCATCAGCGGCCGCCGCTACACGCGGGCGCAGTGGGAGCGCTTCTTCGCGACCGGTCAGCACGATCGATACCTGCCGCTCGGCGGGCAGATGAGCAAGTCGCAGCTCGCCAACGCCCGGGCCGCGCTGCGCGCCAGCGCCGCCGACGCGGCCGAGAACCAGGGCGCCGGCATCCAGGAGTCACCATGAGATCAACCACCATCCTGCGCGCCGTCCTCGCGGTCGCGGTCCCGACCTCGCTCCTCGACGCCGCCCACGCGCAGGGGCAACCGGACGGCGCGGGCGGGCAGCCTGGCGAGCCGCCAACCGAGCCCGTCCCGCCTGCGCTGACCGATCTCACGCCGGCCGCGCCGACCGACGACGTGGTGCCGGTGGCTGCGGGGGAGCTCGACCTCTTGCGCGGTCGGGTGCGCGACCTCGAGGACCGGCTCGACGAGGTCGAGACCCGGACCCAGCTGCAGCGGCTCGAGTGGAGCGCCGACTACCGCACCACGCTGGCCGGGTACTGGTACCACGGCGCGTCGCCGGACAGTAACCCGTACGCGGCGCCGACCGTGGTCGACCTGGCCAACCGCGAGCAGTGGCTGCACCGGATGCGCCTGAGCATCAAGGCGCAGCCGTCCAAGGACTTCCGCTTCCGCGGCCGCATGTCGGTGTTCAAGCGGTTCGGCACCAACACCACCACGCCGTCGCCGCAGGACTTCTCGCAGGGCCGGGTGCCGAGCGACAGCACGCTGCGTATGGACCGGTTCTGGCTCGACTGGTTCGTGACGCCGAAGCTGGCGCTGTCGTTCGGCCGCATCTCGTACAGCGACGGCAGCCCGGCCGAGCTGCGCGAGAACCTCGACCAGCCCGACGCGACGTGGGGCCTGACCATGGTCGACGGCGAGTACGAGACGGTCGACCTGACCTTCCAGGCCAACCGGCACGTGCTGGTGCGCGGCTTCTACGCGGCCTGGGCCTTCCCGCGCAACGACGACCTGTTCTCGTCGAGCCTGTTCCTCAACAGCGGCACGCCCGACCTGCGCATCATCGGCGGCAACGCCGATCTGAAGTCGACCGACGGGCGGATGTTCGCGCAGCTCGGTGCGTACTTCGTGCCGAAGTTCCGGCCGTTCGCCATCCCGCTGCCCAACCCGGCGTTCTACCAGGACCCGATGGCCAACCCGACCAACGCGCCGCCGCCGCTCGACGGCTCGCTGGTGTTCCCCAGCCGCCTGCCCGAGTCGCTCGGGTCGTACGGCAACGTGAGCCTGTTCGCGATGGCGCGCGACCTGGCGGGCGTCGACCTGTTCGCCGGCGGCGCGCTCGGGTTCCTCAACCCCAACGACGAGGCCATCTGGTACCGCGGCTTTGCCCCGGACGGCAGCGAGCAGCCGGTGCTGACCCTGGTCGGGTCGGACCAGGGCCTGTGGACCCCGAACGGCTACGACGTCGGCGAGGCGGCCGACTCCGTCACCACGTTCCTGTACGTGGGCGGGCGCTGGCGCGTCCCGGTGCGGTCGGCGCTGGCGCCCAAGGTGGGGCTCGAGTTCAACCACGGCTCGCGCTACAGCATCTCGTTCGCGCAGTCGACCGACCTCCTGACCAACAAGCTGGCGGTGCGCGGATCGGCCGTGGAGGCGTACCTGATCCAGCCGGTCACCGAGCGGGCGTTCCTGCGCCTCGACTGGACCTACATCGACGCCAAGTACACCAGCGGCATGCCCGGCAACCTGGCCGGCGGGACCGGGTTCTTCGGTAGCCCCGACAACCCGATGGACCCGATGAGCGCCCACGGCGGCACGTCGCCGCCGGTGAACCCGAGCGGCCAGCACCTGCACGCGCTGGCGGCCACGCTGCACGTCACCCTGTGAGCTGACACCCCGACGCCAAGGCCTCGACCCGCGATCCGGCCATAGGGTAGACCTCGATCATGGTCCCCGTCCGTCGCCTCTATCAGCTCTGGTCCTGGCTCCCGCACTTCCGGGCCGTGGCCGAGACCCAGCACGTCGGCCGGGCGGCGGCGATGTTGCGGATCACCGCGCCGGCGATCTCGCGGGCGCTGGCCCGGCTCGAGGCCGAGGTCGGCGCGCCGCTGTTCGACCGGCGCGGCCGATCGATCGCGCTCAACCCGGCCGGGGAGGCGCTGGCCAGCGTGATGCGCGATTCGATGCGGCAGATCGACGACGTGGTGGTGGCGATCGGGGCGGAGGTCACGATGATCGCGCCGACCAGCGCGACCTACTTCGTCGTCGTCGATAGCTTTGATGAGGCGGAGTCTGGCGAGTACACGCTCGTCGTCACCGTGCAGTGAAGGCGTGGCGTCCATGTACAGATGGAGTACAGGTTGCTGACTGGTGGCCCGGGCTCTGCCACTGGCAACCGGATGCTGGTGACGTGGCGACCGCCGGGAGGATTGCGCTAGCCTGACCCGGCGAGCCCAGGCTGGAGGTTCGAGGGGGGAAGGTGCCGCGTTGGCCGCGATCCGCGTATGAGTGCTAGCAAGGCCGAGCGCTACTTCTTCGGCCGGTCGGTGGAGCGCGCGCGCCTCCAGGCGTGGGTGCGTGACGGAGGGGTGCGTGTGCTGGTCGGGTTGCCGGGCGTGGGCAAGACGGAGCTGACCTTTCAGCTCGAGCCGGTCGACGGCGTGGCGGTCCTCCGCGTCGGGCTCGGGTCGGCCGGGATCGAGGCGCTGGCCCCGCTGGCCCGGGCGGCGGGCACGGCCAGCACGACGCCGCTGGTCCTGGCCGCGGCGCTGCGTGCGCACGGTGGCCGCTTCATCCTCGAGGGCGCCGACGCGGCGCCGGCGGAGGTGGCCGCGTTACTCGATGCCGCTCTCGACCTCGGACTGGTGCCGGCCGGCCTCCTGGTGGTGGCCCGCGTGGTGCCGCCGATGACGACGCCGCCGCCGCTGTTGCGGTTGGCCGCGCTCGACGAGCTCGAGGCCACGGCGCTGGTCGAGCACCTCGCGGCCCGCATCGGCATGACCGTGACCGAGCCGGAGGTGCTGGCCCGACGAGGTGGAGGGGTGCCGGGACGGCTGCGCGCGTTGCTGCTGGGCACGCCGGTCGGCCCTGACGACGACCCGGTCGCCAGGTTGATCGAGGCGGTGCCAGCGGCGGCTCGCGAGCTGCTGGCGAGGTTGGCCGCCTGCGTCCCGTGTGGGCCGCTGGCCAGCCTGGCGAGCGACCTTGGCCAGCCGGGGGCGCTCGAGGCCTTGCTGGCGGCCGGCCTGGTCGAGCGGCGGGCCGAGGGCCTGGTGGTGCCCGACCTCGTCGTCGGCCTGGTGACGCGCGGCCTCGCCGAGGAGGTGCTGCGCAGGTGGCGACGAGAGGCGGCCGAGTCGCTGTGGTCGGCGTTCGAGGGGGTGGGTGAGGGCGCGCTGGCGATCGAGTCGATCGGCCTGTCGCTGCGTGCCGATCCCGAGGGCGGCGCGGTCGCGCTGGCGATGCGCCGGCTCATGGTGGCGTACCCGGCCATCCGCCGGGGCGGGCTGGTCCAGCTGGCGGTGCCCCTGCTGACGCTGCTGCGAGGTCTGGGCGGTGAGGCCGGGGTCGCGGCCGGCCTGCGTATGCTGGTGTTCCACTCGCGGATCGACGACGCCACCGCGCTGATCGCGGGTCGACCGAGCGAGGACACCAACCGGTTCGAGCTGGCGCTGGCGCAGGCATCGCTGGCGATCCGGCGCTGCGAGCTCGGCGCGGCCGAGGTCGCGCTCGACCAGGCCCGCGAGCTCGCTGCGAGTGAAGACGCGGGCCGGCAGGTCCTGCTCGGGGACAGCATGGTACGTGCGCTCCGCGGTGATCTGATCGGATCCCAGGCGGTCATCGACACCGTCGCCGCGTCGTCGTCGAGCGGCCGCGAGGAGGCGCGGCGGCTGGCGCGCGCCAGGGCGCTGCACGCGATCGTCGCCTTGCGCTGGCGCGAGGTCCTGCGGGCGGCGGCGGCGGGGCGAGCGGCGGCCGGTCCGCCGCCGGGGGCGTACGACGAGTTCGACCTGATCGCCATCCTGGCGCACGCCGAGCTGGGCGAGCTCGGCCCGCTCGACGTGCTGGCGGGGCGCCTGGCGTCGCGCTGGCGACGCACCCCACGCGCGCCGGTGCAGGCGCTGTTGCTCGGGGTGATCGACCGCGCGTCTGGGGCCGAGGACGCCTCGCTGCAGCTGCTCGACGAGGCGCGGGTGCAGGCGAGCGCGGGCGGCGACGTGCTGATGGCGGCGCTGGCGGCCTACCTGCTGGCGCAGGCATACCTGGCTCGGGGCGAGTTCCCCCGGGTCGAGGACCTGCTGCGCCCGGTCTCGGCCCGCCTCGCCGCTGGCGGGGTGGCCCACCTGGCGGCCCTGGTCATCGCCGTGCGCGGGAGGGCGTTCGTCGCCGCCGGCCAACCCGACCATGCGGCGGCGGTGCTGGCCGAAGCCGGCGACCATGCCGCCCTCGAGGTGGGGCGCGTGCGGGCGCTGGCCGCGGCCGCTCGCGGCGACGTCCTGGCGGCGCGCGTGCTGCTGCCTCCCGCGCTCGAGGGTGCCGGTCCGCAGGCGCTGGGCGAGCGCTCGTGTGACGAGGCGTTGGTCGAGATGATGGGCGGCGATCCCCATCGTGCCCAGCTGGCGGCGGAGGCGGCCATGGCCGCGATCGGCGACGCGGCGCTGCCGTACCTGCGGGCCCGATCGCACCTGCTGCAGGCCGCGGCCGCCCAGGCACGCGGCGACGCCGCGACGGCCGACGCCGAGGCGAGCGCGGCCGAGGCCCTGGCCCGAGCGCGAGGCTACCAGCCCATCCTGCGCTTCCTCGACCTGCTGCGGGCGACGCGATCGGCCGGGCGCGCGGTCCTCGATCGCACCACGCTCGGCCTGCGTGGCGGGCTGTCCGGCGTGCTGCGGGTGCTCGGGCTCGACCCGAGCACGCTCGTCGTCGACACGCCGAGCGGCCGGCTCCACCTCGGTGCGGACGGGGTGGCGCAGTTGATCGGCGCGGTCGACCTGGTGGTCGACACCACCACCCACAGCGTGATCGGTCCCATCGGCCGGATCGACGGTCGCCCCACGGTGGCGGCCATGCTCGCCGCGCTGGCCGCGGCCGGATCGACGCCGGTCCCGGCGGACCAGCTGTATCGGACCGTGTGGGGCGCGCCGGCGTACCTGCCAGCTCGCCACCGCAACACGCTGTACGTCGCGCTGGGGCGGGTCCGCGCCGCCGTCAGGCCGCTGGGCGAGTCACGCGAGCTGATCCTCCGCCGCGGGGACGGCTGGCTGCTCGACCCGGCCATCGCGGTGGCCGTGGTCCGACGCGACCCACGCACCGAGGACGGGGAGCCCAAGGCATGACGTGGTGGCTGGCCGCCGCGCTGCTGGTGCTGGGCGGGTGTAGCCAACCGGCGCCCGGTCCGGCCGGCCCGGCCCCGCCGACGCCCGCCCCGAGGCTGGTCGTGCGCCAGGTGGCGCCGGCATCGGCTCGGCTGGCCCGGCTGGCGCGGCGGCTCGAGGCCACCAACGTCGTCGGTCAGGTCGCGGTGCTGGTCACCGACGCGCTCGCGCTCGGGCCGGCGCCGCTCGAGGTCGTGGTGCGCGAGTGTGGCGAGCCCAACGGGTTCTACCGCCCGGGCGGCGAGGTCACGATCTGCTACGAGCTGGTCGAGCTGGCCAACGCGGCGCTGGGCCGGACCGGGGACGACCTGACCCGGCTCGATCCGCGGGCTCGCGCCGTGCTGGTGTTCATCACGCTGCACGAGCTCGGCCACGCCGTGGTCGATCGCCTGGCGCTGCCGCTCGGCCCGGCGCCCGGCGGCGACGTGGCGGCGCAGGCCGAGCGGATCGCCGACGAGTTCGGCCTGCTGGTGATGACCAGCCCGAGCCTGACCGGGGCGCCCGAGGTGCTGGTGCAGCCGGTCGCGCGCTACTTCTTGCACCACCAGGGCGCGTACGTGCAGCACGCCAGCGACCCCCACGGGCCCAGCCGCGACCGCGCCTGGGCCGCGGCCTGCGTGCTGGCCGGGCGCAGCGGCGATCCCGTGTTCGCGGCCTTCCTCGGCGACCGCCTGGCCCGCTGTCCGGCCGAGGTCGCGGCCATGACCACGCGCTGGCGGCGCTGGCTGGCGCCGCATCGGCGCGCCGGGGTGCCGCTGCTGTGACCCCGCGCGGTAGTTGCGATCGCAACTATCCGCGTAGTACCAGGCTGGCCGTGCCGTCCCGTCGCTTCGAGGCCGACCAGCGCGCCCTGCGCGCGCTCGTGCAGCGGCTGTTGCGCGGGTTCGGCGCGCTGGCCGCGGACCAGACGCCGTGTGGCCAGCCGCTGCCGATCGCGTATGCCCACGCGCTGATGGTGCTGTCGGCCGGCGAGGGCCTGGGCCAGCAGGAGCTGGTCGCCGAGCTCGGCCTCGACAAGTCCAACGTCGCCCGCCTGTGCGCGCGTATGACCGCACGGGGACACCTCGAGCAGCACCCGGTGGCCGATGACGGGCGTCGGCGCCGCCTGGTGCTGACCCCACGCGGCCAGCGCCTCGCCCGTGAGGTGACGCGCTCGAGCGAGGCCCGGTTCGCGGCCCTGCTCGGCGCCATCCCGTCGGCCAGCCGCCAGCCCGTGCTCACGGCCCTGGCCGAGCTGGCCTCCGCCGTCTCCACCTTGCCACCCGCAGCCGCCACGACCACTCCCACCGCCACCCGAGGTTCCGATGTCGCTCGTCCGCCCGCTGCTCCCGCTCGTTCTCCTGCTCGGTCCGCTGGCCAGCGCCGCGTGCAAGCGCGACGCCGCCGCACCAGCCGCCGCCCCCGCTGAGCGCCCGGTCGCCGCCCCGGCGGGGTCCGGTGCCCCGGCGCTCGAGCAGAGCACCGCGCCGCGCGCCCGCACCGCCGCCGACCTGGTCGACCTGCACGACCCGCGCAAGCCGGTCCCGCTGCTGGCGATGATGGCCGCGCACCAGCGGGAGAACATGCGCGGGCACCTGGTGGCCGTGCAGGAGATCGTCGCCGGGCTCGGCCAGGACGACCTGGCCGCGGTCGCGGTCGCGGCCCGCAAGATCGGCTTCTCCGACGAGATGGGGCAGATGTGCAACCACATGGGCGCCGGCGCGCCCGGCTTCACCGAGCAAGCGCTCGCCTTTCACCACACCGCCGATCGCATCGTCGCCGCCGCCGAGGCCAAGGACCGGGCCGGGGTGATGACCCACCTGTCGGCGACCCTGCAGACCTGCACCTCGTGCCACGCCACCTGGCGCCAGCACGTGGTCGACGACGCGACCTGGCAGCAGCTGACGGCGTCCACCCCTCCGCCCGGGATGCACCAAGGCCACGCCGGTCACACGCCGTAGCCCCCAGGTGAAGGCCTCGGGCGAGCCGCCCTTGCCAGAAAGCAAGTAAGTACTTACTCTCTTGGCATGGTGCCCGGTGAACTGAGTGAATCGCCCCCGAGGCGTGGTCGCCTGCGGGACCTGGCGAGGCGTGCCCGCTGGCCACTCATCGTCGCCCTGGTGGCGGCGCTGCTCGGGTGGTGGCGCTGGTGGCGCCCGGTCGTGGTCACCGTGGTCGAGGTGACGGCGGGCGAGGTCGTCGAGGAGGCGTTCGGGCGAGGCACCATCGAGAGTCAGCGTGAGGTCGCGCTCGGGTTCGACCTGTCGGGACGCCTGAGCGAGATCAGCGTCGATGAAGGCAGCCAGGTCGAGCTGGGCCAGGTGGTCGCACGCCTCGATCTCGACCAGGCGCAGGCCGACCTGCGCACGGCCCAGACCGGGATCGCCGCGGCTCGCTCCGCGCTGGCGCGGCTGGCCGCCGACGAGACCCGGGCTCGGGCGATGCTGGGCACCGCCGAGCGAGAGGCCGCGCGCACCCGCCAGCTGGTGGAGTCCGACGCGGTGCCGGGCGCGCAGCTCGATGACGCCACCGATCGGGTCCGGGTCGCCCAGGCCGAGCTGGATCGGGTGCTGGCCCAGCGCAGCGAGGCGACCCGTGGCATCGAGGTCGCCGCCGGCGGCGCCGAGCAACGCCGGGTCGCCATGGTCCGCGCCTCCCTGCTCGCGCCGTTCGCCGGCCTCATCACCCGTCGCCTGCGCGAGCCCGGCGACACCGTGACGCCCGGGACCACGGTCCTTCGCTTGGTCGACACCGCGCAGGTGCACGTGCTGGCCGCGGTCGACGAGACCGTCCTGAGCCGCCTGGCGGTCGGCCAGGCGGCACGGATCTGGTTCCCCGGTGATGCGGCGCCGCTGGCCGGCACCGTGACCCGGGTCGGGTGGGAGGCCGATCGACAGACGCACGAGCTGCTGGTGGAGGTCACGCCATCTGACCTGCGGCGCCGGATCGCCATCGGTCAGCGCGCCGACGTGCGCATCGAGCTGGCGCGGCAGGACCACGCGGTGCGGATCCCACTCACCGCGCTCCGGGCCGACCGCGCCGGCAGCTACGTGTACGTCGATCGGGGTGGTCGGGTCGGCACCGCCCGGGTCCGCCTCGGCCTGACCGGGCGAGACCACACCGAGGTGCTCGACGGGTTGCGCGCTGGAGATCGGATCCTGGTCGGGGCCAGCGCCGGGGCGACCGTCCCGGTCGGGCGGCGCTGGAGGTCGCGGTGAACCTCGCGGTCCGCGACGTCCGCCGCCACCTGGCGCGTTTCGTCGGCACCGCCGCCGGCGTCGGGTTGCTGCTGACGGTCGTCGTCGCCATGCAGGGCATCTATGCCGGGATGGTCGACGACGCCACGATCCTGACCCGTGCCATGCGGGCCGATCTGTGGCTGGTCCAGCGCGACACCCGCGGCCCGTTCGCCGAGGGGTCCCGCCTCGACCCGAGCCTGGAGGCGCGCGCTGCCGCGGTGCCCGGGGTGCGGGCGGCCCGGCCCTACACCTACCAGCTCATCCAGCGTGAGCCCGGGGGCACGGTCCTCCGGATCGCCTTGGTCGGGCTGGGCTGGCCCGATGATGTCGGCGCCGCCTTGCCGCTGGTCGCCGGCCGCGCTCTCGCGCAGCCGCACGGCGAGCTCATCGTCGACGCCTCGCTCGGCCTCGCGCTCGGCGCCGACCTCGAGCTGGCCGGCGAGCCGTACCGGGTGGTCGGCCTCACCCGCAACGCTCTCACCTCGGGTGGTGACTCGGTCGCCTTCGTGACCGTCGCCGACGCTCAGCTCATCGCCCTCGATCAGCCGGTCGAGGCGATCCAGCTCGAACGGGTGCGCGCGGCCGAGCGGCTGCGTCGGACCGACCTCGGGCGTGGTCAGCCGGCGCTGGTCGAGCTGGCGGTCGACCCCCGCTGGCGAGCGCCGGCCCTGGCCACGCCGGCCATCGCCGCCATCCTGGTCGACACCGAGCCACATCGCACCGCCGAGGTGGTGCGGACCCTGCGCACCTGGGCCGACGTCAGCGTGTACAGCCAGGCCGAGGAGGAGGCGCTGTTGCTCGGTGGCGTGGTCCAGCGCGCGCGCCTGCAGATCGGGCTGTTCACGGTGATCCTCACCATCACCGCCGCGGTCATCGTGATGATGGTCATGTACAACCTCACCCTCGAGAAGACCCACGACCTGGCGGTGCTCAAGCTCATGGGCGCTCCCCGAGCGCGCCTGGCCGGGCTGGTCCTGCAGCAGGCCTGGCTGCTGGGCGCCATCGGCTACGTCGTCGCCACCGCCCTCGGCGCGCTGGTCTTCCCGGCCTTTCCGCGCCGCGTGCTCATCACCCCGGCCATCAGCCTGCTCGCGCCGCTGGCGACGGCGCTGATCGTCACCGCCGCCAGCCTGCTCGGGCTGAGCCACGTGCTGCGGATCGACCCCGCCAGCGCCCTGGAGGGATGACCATGATCGACGCCGTGCGCGCGGTTGGCCTGCGCAAGACCTACGGCACCGGCGCCGGTGCGGTGATCGCGCTCGACGACGTCGACCTGACCCTGCGCCCAGGCACCGTGGCCGCCCTGCTCGGGCCGAGTGGTTCGGGCAAGTCGACGCTGATCAAGGCGCTCGGCTTCGTGTCCCCAGCCGACAGGGGCCAGCTGTACTTCGCCGATCAGCTGGTGGTGTCGGACGGCGTGGCGCTGGCCGATCTGGCCCGACTGCGGCGGCGTCACCTTGGCTTCGTGTTCCAGAAGGCCAACCTGACCTCGTTCTTGACCGCCCGCGAGAACGTCGAGATCGCCTGCGAGTTCGGGGGCAAGCCCGACGGTCGCCGCCGCGCACGCGAGCTGCTCGACTACCTCGACGTGGCGCATCGGGAGCATGCCTATCCCGAGATGCTGAGCGGCGGCGAGCAGCAACGCGTGGCCATCGCCCGCGCCCTCGCCAACGAGCCCGCGCTGGTCCTGGCCGACGAGCCAACCGCCGCGCTCGACAGCAAGCGCAGCCGCAGCGTCATGGCCCTGTTCCGCAAGGTCGCGCACGAGCGCGGCGCGGCGGTCCTCGTCGTGACCCACGACCACCGCGCGCTCGACGTGTTCGACCTCATCTACGAGATGGAAGATGGTCGGCTGCGCCCGGCCGCGCCTTCGGTCGCCGCGCCTGGCCACGTCGAGCCCGGGCCATCCGGCGGTGCTACGCGTCCTGGCCCGAACGAGCAGGGTTGAGGTCAGCGCGCCGCTGGGGCTGGTGCGCAGCCGGTCGTATCCAGGTAGGCCTCGTCGCGCCATCGTTCGGTGCGCTCCCGGGGCGCCGGCGGTCGCCCTCGCGGCAGCAACCGATAGGACAGGCCGAGGCTCACGAGGCCGATGGCACCAACGCCAGCTCCGCTGGCGTAGTAGGGCGTTGCCGATGCAGGGGGATCCGGTTCGGGGAACAGCTGCGGGTCGCGCAGGTGACGGTCGAGGTCGCTCTGATAGGTGTCGATCGCATCCGAGTGCTCGCTCCACCCCCACAGGGCCACGACGGCGCCCACGATCGCAAGGCCGACGCCCGCGCCGAGATCCTGCGCCCTCCCGGTCACCGTCGCGACGGTCCGCACCGGCCGCTCATACTCCGCCATCACCTTCTGGACGCAGCGAGTCCGCCGGGTGGTCGAACTCTCGCGTTCACCAGCGCTCAGCACGACCGCGCCGCCGTCGCCGGTTGGCACAAACTGCTCGCCAGCCAGACCGACCTCCGAAGTCGTGGAGGTCTCTTCCCAATGTGGATCCCCGACCGGCGTGGCCGACACCTGGACGACAGGACCTGACACCTCGGTCGTCGTCCACCGCGTACAACCGACCCCGAACAGGAGGCTCAGGGCAATGCCGCGCATGCGAATGAACCTACCGCGCGATCGGCGGGACGACCCTGTCCTGGGAAGTCCGACAGACGTCGTACAGATCAGAACGCCCTCGGTCGTGATCGCAGCTCGCGTCCCCACCTGGCGCGGGCGACGACCTCGCTCGCGGACCTGCGTGGGGGGGCCTGGCCCAGGCGTTCAGTCCGGCACGCACGCACCGTAGGCGACACCGTCGAGGAACGCCCAGGCCTGGCATCGAGTCCCCACACCACAGCCGGGGTCAGCATCGTCGATGACGCAGTACCGCACGCACATCGGGGTCATGCCCCCGAGGCAGAACCCACCCGGGGCGCAATCGGCGGAGGTCGCACACGACGCGCCTTGGCCGCCGGCGCCGACTGGGCGGCAGTCCGAGTAGTCGAACTGGGCGTTGGTGATGTGGCAACCGAAGCCAGGCGGACAGCCGTCGTCGAACGGGGTACACGCGCTGGTACACGCCAGTGGACCCTCGCCCACGACGCACGTCGGGCCGACGCCGCAGCAGACGCTGCCGACGACGGCGCAGGTCTGGCCGACGCCGCCGGGACCAGGACAGCTGGGCTTGCACAGCTGATTCGCGCACAGCATGCCATCGGCACAGGCGGTGGAGTCCGTGCAGGGACCCTCACCGGCAGGGGCCGCGTCTGGCGAGGCAGGACGCGCGTCCTTGCAGGCCGGCGTGATCAGCAGGGCGAGCACGAGCGCCAAGCGCAGGTACATCGATCGTGGTGACGTGCTGTTCATGATCTCTTCACCATCCCAGCCCGACCTGTAGCCACGGCAGGCCGTCGTAGTCGCCGCCGGTGCGGTCGAGCATCAGGGCGCCGGCGTCGATCCGCACGCGATCGACCCCGAGGGCGTTGTCGGCCATCGCTTGATCGTGGAAGCGGACGGCGAGCACGGTCGTGCCCTCGAGCGTGCCTTTCGGCGTGGTGAACCGCTGCGCCTCGAGGATGAACGCCAGGTGGTCGTCCCACCCGAGCAGGCTCGTCACGCCGACGATCGGCGAGCGCCAGCGCAGGTTGCCATCGAAGGACGAGACGGCCCCGGCGACGAAGGTCGTGTGGCGACGCGGAGTCCCGAGCGTGACCGCGGCGTAGACCCGGCCGAGTGCACCGTCCTCGGTGCGGACGTTCTTGAGGCTGACCTCGCGGGCCCCCTCGGCCAGCACGGCGATCGACGCACGCGGCGAAAGGCGCGTGCCGAGCTTGAGGCCGGCACCCAGGGCCGGGTTGGCGTTGGCGCGGCCGGTCCCCTGGTCGGTGTCCATCGCGGTCATGCCGACGTGGGCCGCGAGGTGGTCGGTCAGGCCCGCGCGCACCATCATCACGGTCCCCACGGTATCGAAGGACACGTCGCCGGACCCAGGCAACGCGGCCGTCTCGAGGAGCCCGTTGATCTGCGCCCACGCCTCCGGGTGATCTACGGGTGGGAGCACCGACGGCGGCCTCGGCTCGGTCGGCGGCCGCGCGGGCCGGGCCACGAGCTCGGTCGGGGCCTCGACGGCGATCGAGTCGGCGCCGGCCACGACCGGCGCGCGGGCGGGGGTGGGTGGCGCCACCGGCGTGGGGGGCGCCGACCTCAGCGCGCGGGTCCTTCGCGACGTCGGCTTGGCGACCGGCGACGTGGCGGGAGGACGTGGCGTCGGTCCATGCGGGGACCCCGACGCGGAGGGCGAAGCGGAGACCGCCGCCGCCAGCTGAGCGCGATCCGCGAGATCCGCGTCGGATGCCGGCGTGGCGCTCGCGGTCGACGACCTGCTCCTCGCGGGCGCCACCGGGTCGTGCCCGGAAGCACGCTCGGCGCCCCCGAGGCCCAGGACGAGCACGAGGCCGGCGACCCCCGCGGCGTGGACGCGTGGCGGGCGCGCAGGCGCGGCGTCGGCGCGCCGCCGGAGCGCGAGCAGCGCGAGCACCGCGACGACGAGCTCCCGCTTCCTCCGCGGTGGCGCGATGAAGTCGTGCAGGTCGAGACCGTGGGCCCGCACCATCCGGCGCCCGCGCGACAGCCGCTGCAGCGTCGCGGCCTCGGTCAGGCCGAGGCTGTGGGCGACGGCTTCGACCGACCGCCCGTGCGCGTAGTACATGATCAACACCTCGCGGTACCGCGCAGGGACGCGGTCGAGCGCACGCTGGACCTGCCGGCACAGCAAGGCGCGATCGAGTTGCCGGTCGAGGCACTCCGCCTCGCTCGCGATCTCGTGTGCAGGCATCTCGACCAGGCGTTCACGCTTGCGCGCTCGGAGGAGATCGCGCCCGCGGTTGCGGGCGATCGCGGCCAGCCAGGAACCGACGGCGTCCGGGCTGCGCAGGCGCTCCCGGTGGGTGTAGGCCGCGATGAACGTCTCCTGGGCGACGTCTTCGGCCAGCGATCGATCCAGCACGGTCGCGTACGCGACCGCGAAGACCTCGCCCTCGAAGGCCTCGATCAGCCGGGTGAAGCCATCGAGCTCGCCGGCGCAGAACCCGCGCCACCAGCTGGGTTGGTCCGTGTCCATCATGACAACCCGACGATCTGAGTTGAATTCACCTGACCGGAAATCGGGTGGTGCCCAGCCCGGGCGATGTGAACGCGGTGCTCGCATCCGTATCCACGGCGCCTCATGGTGGGTCCCCTGGCTCAACGGTTCTCGCGACTTGACGCGGCCTACCCATGCCCAGAAGGCCTACGCACGGCGTGTGCCTGGCGCTTTGGTCGGTGCGCCGCGTGAAGGCGCCGTACAGATGCCGGGTGGGCCTGCCTCCCTGGCGGCCGGGTACCATGGTGCGGGGAACGCAGGGACGACGCCAACAGGAGACGTTCATGCTGCAAGAGGTTCGAAGTTCACACCGCTCGATCACGTTCGCCGCGCTGCTGGCGATGGCCGCCTGCACGCTCGACGGGGCCGAGCCCCTTCCGGAGGAGGCCAACCACGTCATCGCGGTGGTGCCGATGACCGGCGAGTTCTCGGCCGCCGGGGTCAGCCGGCTGCGGGCCCTGATGCTGGGGCTGTCGCAGGTCGAGGCGGTGGGCGAGCTGGCCAGGCCGATCCGCCTGCACTTGATCGACGCCGGCGCCCAGGACCAGGTCGAGACCGAGGACCTGCTTCGAGCCCAGCTCGAGGAGCTGACCATCGGAGGGGTCCGGCACGTCGCCGCGATCGTCACCAGCGGCACCCTGGCGCTCAAGGCGAGCGCGCCGATCGCGCTGCTCGACCAGATCCCGTACTTCGAGGTGTCGTCGGGCCGCGGCCTCGACGAGGTCACGCTCGACGCCGCGGCCGATCGGACCTTCGCGTTCCGCGTCGGGCCGCTGGCGATCCACGAGCCCAGGCTGATCACCAACCTCCTGGCGGCGAGGCAAGGCGAGGCCAGCTGGGGGCGGGTCAGCCTGCTGCGCGGGCAGTACGTCCACGACAAGATGCTGACGCGGTCGATGCTGGGCGCGCTCGAGGCGGCGGGGCAGGCCGGCCGACTCACGGCACCCGGCGTGGTCGAGATGCCCAACGAGGGCCCGTTCGAGCCGTTCATCGACCAAGCGATGCTGGCCGGGGCCGACATCATCTACTACGCGGTCTCCGGTGACGACGCCAACCTGGCCTTCCTGCGCGCCGCGCGTGACCGCGGCTTCGCTGGCAAGCTCATCACCTCGGATCAGCTCGCCGGCGCAGGCCTGCTCGAGCCGGACCTCGCCGCGTACCTGGCCGAGGGCGCGACCAGCGACGAAGGTCGGCACTTCATGAGCCGCCGCGGCCCGAGCGAGGGTCCGGAGCTGGCGGCGTTCGAGGCCGACCTCGCCGCGGCGACGGGGATCGCCACGGATCACTTCGCTGCCTACGCGTACGACGCCGGCGTCCTGGTTGGGCTGGGCCTGGTCGCCAGCCACGAAGCCGGCGGCGACGCGCTCCGAGATCACGTCCTGCGTTCCTCGATCGGCGGCACGCCGTTCGGGTACGGGCAGCTGGCGGACGTGGTCGCGGCGATTCGGGCCGGCCAGGACGTGGACTACAGCGGCGTGTCGGGGTGGATCGACTTCGCTTTCGACGACATTCACGGTCAGGTGACGCCGAGCAGCTATCACGTCGAGACCGCGGTGCCGGTGGCCCCGACGGCCTTCGGCTATCGCACGCTGCCGAGCCCGGTCGGACAGTACTGAGGCGGTTCGGGGCCTCGACGCGCTGCCGAAATACGACGTACAGACCGGCCCGGGGCTGGAATGGATAACGTCGCGTGATGGCCCAGCACGCTCCCTCGAGCGCTCACCCGCTCGACCTGACGCCCGCGCAGGAGGAGACGGCCAAGGGGACCTACCAGGAGATCCTGGCGCTGTACCGGCCCAAGGGCGCGCCGCCGCTGGACCGCCTCGCGGCCATCATGCGGGCCGCCCCGGACGCGGTCCGGCAGGGGCTGTACGCGCAGATGCACCAGCTGTGGGGCAACCAGGTGGTCCTCGAGGTGCTGCAGCAGGTGGAGCCGACGCTGCAGTTCGGCGCCTACCAGGCGGATCCAGATCGCCTGCCCGACCGCGGGATCCAGCAGCGGATGGAGTCGCTCGAGCAGACCATCAACCACGGCAGGTCCTTGCCGTTCGGCGTGGTCGCGGCGGCGGTGACGGAGCAGATGGACACGAAGCACACCCAGGAGATCCGGCGCGACGGCACCGGGGCGTACCAGGGCACCCAGATCCCGGCGTTCGCCAAGGCGCCCGAGGCCCAGGCCCTCGACTGCACGACCTTCATCTTCGAGGTGCTCGAGCGCGCGTTCGCGGCGGGGGGGCAGGCGGCGATGTGGACCCGCATCCACGGCAAGATGATGAAGTACGCCAGGAGCAAGGGCGGCGCGCACCTGCTGTCGGGCGTCGACCTCCAGCGCGCCCTCCAGGACGAGGGCTGGACCGGGCTGTACCTGACCCCCCACGACTTCCACACCAGCACCCGCATCCCCAAGGTGGAGCGCGGCGCGAACTACTGGGGAGCCCGTCACGACCGCCAGGTCCACAACTACGGCGGTGATGAGAAGAGCGAGCACGCGGTGCGCGACACCTTCGACAAGGTGCCGTTCGGGATCCTCGCCGTCAGCTCGGCCCAGCACATGGCCATCGTCGCCCGCGGCATCGTCTACGAGGTGCACTGGGACGCCGACGCGAGCGTCGACAGGTTGATCGACACCACGCCAGTCGAGCAATACCTGCAGGCGTCCTGGGGCGGGTTGCTCATGATCCCCAAGGGCGACGCGCCGCCGACCTACCGCGGCGCCGCCAAGGCCAGCGGCGACGACCAACCCTGAGCTAGCCGGGCGGGCGGACCACGGCGCGGCCGGCGCGCCCGGCCTGGTGGCGACCGCGGTCGCCACTACAGGCCGCGCGCAGCCCATGGTATAGGCCGCGCCATCATGAAGCCCTCGCCGTCGACGACGCCCTCTTCGCGTGTGGTCCTCACCGCCGCCCTCGCCGCCCTGGTGCTGGTGCCGCTGGCCGGGTGCGCCAGCGGCGGCGTCGACGACGAGCTGGCGGTCGACGACGCCAGCGCCGAGGCCGACGGCAAGAGCGACGGCGCCGGCACGTACACCTACTACCTGGTCGAGCACGACGACCGGCGCTGCGCCTCGCCGTTCTGCGGCGGTTACTTCTACCGGCTGGCCAACGCCCGCACCACCCGCTGCCTCGACGGCAGCCGGCAGGACCGCTGCTACGCCGCCAGCGCCGACCTGACGCCGACCGGTCTCGACGACACCGGCCTGGCCCGGCTCGACGCCGGCCAGGGCACCCAGCTGATGCGAGCGACCGTGCGCCGGCGCGACTGGGGCGGTGGCGTCGGCGTCCACGGCGAGCTGCGGGTGACCGAGGCGTGGGCCGGGCAGTGGCCGGTCGAGCACGACGGCGTGCTGGTCCGGGTCGAGCCGAGCGGCATCGAGTGCATCACCACGCCGTGCCCGTCGCTGAAGGAGCGCAAGCTCAACTCGTCGGCGCGCGCGGTGCTGGCCGAGCTGGGCTGGGCCGAGGCGGGCGCCAGCGCCGACGAGGCGGCCGCGGCCATGAGCGCGCTGCCGATCATCATCGCCGGCGACCGCTACCGGGTCGGGGGTCAGAGGGCGCGCACGGTGACGCAGCTGTGGCTGCGGGCCGAGAACGAGCAGTGCGCCATCATCGACTGCGCGGCGCCGCCCGAGGGCTGCCACTACGAGGGCATGCAGTTCACGCCGTGTGACCAGCAGACCTGCGGCACGCTGGTGTGCACCGACCCGTCGCCGTTCTGAGCTAGGAGTCCGACTCCATATTCTGGGCGCCGCGAAAGCCGGACTCGCTCAGGCCTCGCCAGGGCGGGGCACCGTCTCGCGCGCGTGGAGGGCGTGGGGTGCGGCGGTCCAGCAGCTCGGCCGGGTCGATCGGCCCGCCAGCGCGGAGCCAGCCCTCGCGCGCGAGCCAGGTCTTCGGAGCGCTCAACGGGGAGCCCGCGGGAGGCGGCGACCCGTCGATGACCCAGACACCCGACTTCGTCGGGTGCCATCGTCCCGACGACCAGCGGTCGGGCTCGAAGAAGATCATCGCGCCCGGCAAGCCGCAGCAGAACGGCCGGCTCGAGCGCTTCCATCGAACGCTCAAGGGCGAGGCCACCGTTCCACCAGCGGCCGACTACAACGCACAGCAGCGCGTGTTCGACCTGTGGCGAGGCGAGTACAACCACGAGCGCCCTCACGAGGCGCTCGGCCAACGACCGCCAGGCCGCATCTACCAGCCGTCCAAGCGGCGCTATCCCCGGCCGCTCATCGAGCCCGAGTTTGACCCGTTCTCCGAGGCGGCTCGCGTCGACAAGAACGGCTGCATCCGTTGGCTGCAGCGCAGCATGTTCATCAGCAGCGCCCTCAAGTACGAGTACATCGAGCTCGACCGTCGGCTCGATGTGGACGGACGCTGGGATGTGCGATGGGGGCAGATCCCACTGGGCTACCTCGATGAGCACCGACCGCAACGCGGCCTGGTCTATCCGCGCCGTCGGCGCGGGGCCCGCGAAGTGTCAGGGATGTCCTACGGCTGAGTGTCAGGGATGTCCGTGGGCAGAAGTGTCAGGGATGTCTGTGCTTGAACACGATCTCCGGGACGGCGCGGGCGTGTGCGGCGTGGACCGGCCCGGGCGTCGGCTGAAGCCTCCTGCTGTGGACAGGCGCAGGGCGTGGCGCGGGTGGTGACGGGCGCGGAGAGGGGTAGCGCCTGCCCACAGCAGTCCGCCCGGGCCTGGATAGGCGGACCCTGAGGGTTTGTTTTCACCCTGGACCCCTGACACCCGGCTTCGCCGGGTGGGGTCTGGGTCAGGGACGGATTCGAAAGAATCCGGTTGGGGGAGCCACGACAGCCCCCGGGAGACCGCTGTGGGCAGGCGCCGTCGCCGTGGCTCGAGTGCCCTCACGCCCGGCTTCGCCGGGCGCCTGTCCACAGCGCGAGGCCGAAGGCCGACCCCGGGGCGATCCGGAGTCGTTACGTAGTCGGACTCCTCTAGCCGAGCGGGCGCACCACGGCGCGGCCGGCGCGCAGCGCGTCCTCGAGCGGGGCCGGGTCGATGCGCCACTCGGTGACCTCGCGCACCACGCCCTCGACGCGCCGGCGCACCGGATCCGGGAACAGGAACTCCTCGGCGACGAGCAGGCTCGGGTCCTGGCCACGTCGGTAGGTGCGCTGCCACCGGCGGGCGCCGCGTACGTCGAGGGCGTGGTCGTACTCGACGAGCGCGCCGCCGCCGGCGTCGCCGCCGACCATCAGCGCCCAGTCGCCCGACGAGGCCAGGAAGGTCGTGCCGGAGACCGAGAGCGCGCCGCCGACGAAGATCGGGCCGTGGAACAGCAGGTCGCGCCCGCGCAGGTCGCCCAGCACCATCAGCATGGCGCCGTGATCCGACGGCACGTCGGCGATGAGGCCGTCGACGATGAGGTCGCCGGTGACCACCAGGATGGCGTCGACGTCGAGCGCCGGCGCGTGCACCGGGCCGGCGGCGACGTGGACCGGCCAGATGTCGGCCATCATGCCGAGCACGTCGTCGGCGTCGTCGGCGAAGGGCAAGGCTCGTGCGTGCGCCCGCGCCGCGGCCAGCGAGGTGACCGGGCCCAGGGTGGTGGCGCGGGCCGGCGCCGCGCCCGCGCTCATGGTCGCGCCACCGGCGGCGGCGGGATGCGGTAGTCGTAGTAGCTCGACGGGTCGCCGGCCTGGCCGTCCATGGCGGCGCGGGCCACGTTGTACAGCTCGCGCGCGGTGACGTAGTGCAGGCGCCAGGCCGGGTCGCGCGCGAACGTCGCCAGCGCGTCGTGCAGGGCGCGGCCGCCGGCGCCGAGCAGCGACGACGCGGTGGCGTCGATGGCGCCGTGGGTGTGGACCTTGACGAACACCCACTCCGGCCGGCCGGCGATCTGGATGTCCTGGTCGACCCAGGTCCGGACCCGGCTGGCGTCGGGCGGATCGTCGCCGGTCAGCGCGCCGTTCTCGAGGCGCACGCCGCGCCGGCCCTTGCGCGCCAGGCCGAGCGGGCCGGTCACCATCAGCAGGCGATCGTCGTAGGCCTTGCCGACCCGGGCCCGCTCGCCGTGCTCGAAGCAGCGGCGCTGGGTCAGGTCGCCGACCGGCCAGTAGATCTGGTTGACCACGTCGGGCTGGCACGGGTCGGGCGCCGACGGGAACGTGAAGTCGGCGTAGCAGCCCTCCTCGAACAGCAGCGGCAGCTCGTCGTCGACGCCGCACCAGCGCCGGTCGGGCCGGCTGTTGGCCAGGCTCCAGTTGCCGTGGATGAAGGCCCAGCGCAGCTGCTCGGGCTGGCCGGGCCCGCCGGCGACGCGCGAGATGTGGCCGTGCTGGGCGAAGGTGCGCAGGTGGTCGCGCAGCTGCGGGCGCAGCGTGGCCGCGGTGTCGCCGTCGTGGTGGAGGTGGAACTCGACCTCGCCGTACCCGGCCCGGGCCAGGTCGGCCAGGCGGTCGAGGAAGTACGGCCGGTACTCCTCGCCGGGGAAGAAGAAGCCGTGGCGGGGCGGGCGGCCCTGGCTGTCGCGGTACGGCGCGCACAGCGCCGGGTAGCCCTGGTGCCAGGCGTCGACCCGGCGCCGCCCGGCCGCCTCGTCGGCGCCGCCCCACAGCGGCTCGTAGTGATCGCAGAACGCGAACAGCAGGTGGCGCGGGCCGGCGAGCGCACCAGCGGCACGGCGGTCGCGCGCGCGGGCCACGAGCGCGCGGGCGTAGCCGCGCATCCAGGTGTGCAGGTTCTTCTGGCGCAGGCGGGACAGCACGGGGAGCCGATGATAGAACGATCCGAGGACACGCCCCTGCATGGACCGGTACGGAACAGCGCTGCGGGACCTGCTGTTTCCGGCGTTCGAGCGGCTGCGCGGGCGGCCGACGCTGGGGCTGATGGCCTACCTGGCGCGGACCCAGTACGCCAGCCGCGACGAGCTGCACGCGATCCAGTCCGGTCTCTTGCGCCGGCTCGTCCGCCACGCCCACGCTCACACCGCGCACTACCGGGCGGTGATGGACGCCGCCGGGGTGGGCCCGGGTGACGTGCACACGCCGGCCGACCTGCGCCACCTGCCGGTGCTCGACCGTGCCGGCGCGGTGGCCTCGGCCCAGACCCGCATGGCCGACGCCCCGCCGCGGGTGGCGGTGGTCAAGAAGACCAGCGGCACCACCGGCGAGCCGATGGTGATCGCCTACAACGCCGAGTCGCGCCACTTCCGCGACGCCGCCCGCTGGCGCGGCTACGGCTGGGCCGGCTACCAGATGGGGCACAAGGCGGCGCACTACTGGGCCCAGCTGGCCAAGCCGCCGACCAACCCCGTCACCCGCGCCAAGATCTGGCTCGACCACGCCGCCAAGCGCGACCTGTTCCTCGACAGCACGCCGCGCAGCGACGCTCACCTGCGCGCCGCCGCCGATCAGATCGCCCGGTTCGCGCCCGACGTGCTGGTCTGCTACAGCCAGGCCGGCGGTGACCTGGCCCGCTACGTGTTGCGCACCGGCGGGCGCGGCCAGCGCTGGAAGGAGACGCCGGTGCTGTGCGGCGCCGAGCAGCTCCTGCCGCACGACCGGGACGCGCTGGGGCAGGCGTTCGGGCCGGCGTTCGAGACCTACGGCTGCCGTGAGTTCCAGCTCGTCGGCAGCGAGTGCGAGGTGCACGACGGCCTGCACCAGTCGATGGAGAACCAGATCGTCGAGCTGCTGGTGCGCGCGCCCGGCCAGCCGCCGCGCCTGGCCGCGCCGGGGGAGACCGGCGAGGTGGTCGTGACCGACCTGCACAACCTGGCGTGCCCGATGATCCGCTACGTCACCGGCGACCTGGCGGTGGCGCGGGCGCCGGCGCCGTGTGCGTGTGGGCGCACGCTCGACCGCATCGGCCCGATCCAGGGCCGGGTCACCGAGACCATGCGCGACGGCGCCGGCAACCCGGTCGGCGGCCTGCTGTTCTCGATCCTGTTCGTGTCGATCACCGAGCACGCGCGCCAGTTCCAGGCGGTGCAGCGCGCCGACGACACCGTGGTGCTGCGGGTGGTGCCGGTGGCGGCGCACCTGCCCGACGAGGCGGCGCGGATCGCGCGCGACTTCGTCGGCAAGTACCTGCCCGGCATCCGCTTCGTCATCGAGGAGGTGACCGACATCCCGCTCACCGCCGCCGGCAAGCGCCGGCTGGTGGTGGTCGAGCCGAAGGCGCGATGATCCCGGTCTACCTGGTCACCGGGTTCCTCGGCGCCGGCAAGACCACGCTCATCAACGCGCTGCTGCGGCGGCGGGCGGCGCGGCCGGAACCGACCGGGCGGATCGCCCTCATCGTCAACGAGCTGGGTGAGGTCGGCGTCGACGGTGACCTGCTGCCGGCCGACGCCGCGCGCCAGATCGAGCTGCCGGGCGGATGCGTGTGCTGCGTGCTGAGCGAGGAGCTCGACGCCACCGTGCTGGCGCTGGTGCGCGACAACCCGGGGCTGGACGCCATCGTCATCGAGACGACCGGCGTGGCCGAGCCGCTGCCGATCGCGTGGACCCTCGAGCGCTCGCCGCTGCGCGAGCAGGTCCGGCTGGCGGCGGTCATCACCGTCGTCGACGCCACCGGCTTCGTCGCGTCGCGGTCGCTGTCGCCCTCGGTCGACGCCCAGGTCGCGGCGGCCGACGTGCTCATCGTCGCCAAGGGCGACCTGGTCGATTCGCCGACGCTCGACGCGGCCTGTGCCGCCGTGCGCACGCTGGCGCCGGTCGCGCCGCTGCGGGTGCTCGGGCCGGACGACGCGGCGGCGTGGCTGGAGGCGCTGATGGCCGACCCCGACCTGGCCCACGCGCCCGCTGGCCACGAGCACCCGCACGAGCACGAGCACGCGCCGGCGGGGCCGGGCCACGGCCACGGCCTGACCAGCGTGTGGGCGCCGATCGACGAGGTGCTCGACCTCGAGGAGCTCGAGGACGCCCTGGCGGCGCTGCCGGCCGGCTACGTCCGCATCAAGGGCCTGGCCCGGGTCGTCGATGGCCGGACCGGGCACGACGAGGTCCACGGGGCGGTGTTCCACCGGGTCGGGACCCGGGTCTCGAGCGAGCCGCTGGCCGATCCGTCCGGGCCGGTGCGTGGACGGGTGGTGGCGATCGGCGCGGCGGTGTCGCGCCAGGTCCTGGCCCAGGCCGTCGCGGCCGCCGTGTTACCGTCGTCGGGCAGTGCAGGCGCGACGGACCCAGCGCAGGGCGAGCCAGAGGGCGAGTGATGGGTGATTCGTCGAGGACCCCGGCGCCCGGCGAGCCGCGCACGCTGCGCGAGCTGCTGCTGGCCATCCGCGACGGCTTCGCGCTGCACCGGCCGATCCTGGTCGAGGTCGGCACCAGCGAGGAGGCCGCCGCCGACAACACGTTCGAGCGGACCATGACGCTGACCCAGCCGATGGACTGGATGGAGGCGCACGGGCTCGAGTACGCGACCAGCGCGTTCTTCCGGGTCGGGCCCAACACCCTGCACGTGGCGGGCGAACCGCCGGTGATGGTCGGCCGCAGCCGTCGCTGCGACGTGCGGGTCGACAACGAGTCGGTCAGCAAGGTCCACGCCTCGCTCCACTTCGACCACGGTCGCGGTGAGTACCTGGTCGTCGACGAGGCGTCGCGCAACGGCTCGTCGATCAACGGCACGCCCCTGGTCGCCGGCGAGCGCACCGCGGTGTGGCCGGGCGCCTACCTGTGCTTCGGCGACGCGGTGTTCGTCTTCCTCGACGCGCCGACGCTGCGCAAGCTGGCGCGGCTGGTGTGATGCCGCGCCGTGGTGCCGTCGGGCCGGTCGCGCTGGCCGCGCTCGGCGCGGTCGCGTGCGGGCAGGACAGCATCCGCGTCGTCGCCATCGGCGGCGGTGACGGCGGGGACGCGGCGCCGCTGGCGGCGGCGATCGAGCGCTTCGTCGGCGCCGGCCGCGACGCCGCCGCGTTCGCCGCCCTGGTGGCCGAGGCCGAGGTGGTGCGGCCCCGCCTCGACGAGACCGGGGCCGACGAGGTCGAGCGCCGGCTCGTGGTGCTGGCGCTGGGGCCGGTGCGCGCGGCCGCCGGCCTCTCGCCAGCGGCGCAGGCCGACGCGCTGGCCACCACGGTGTGGCCGTTCGCCCTGCGCGGGCGCTACGCGGCGCCGACGGTGCAGGTCGACGATCGACGCCCGGCGGCGCTGCTGGTCGGGCCGGGCGAGGCGGCGGCGGCGTACCTCGAGCGCATCTGCGACGGGCCCCTCGCGCTCGAGTGTCGCGAGACCGTGCCGGAGGTCCGGGCCGAGGTGGTCGGCGCGGTGGCGATCGCCCGGCTGGGCGAGCGCGCTCGCGCGGCCATCGCCGGTTGCACCACCTGCGTCGACGATCCGGCCGGCCGGGCCGCGGTCGCGGGCTGGGGCGAGCTGGCGGCGGTGGCGGCGCGGACGCGGGTGCGGGCCGAGCGCGACGGCGATCCCGACAACTGGCCGGTGGCCGGCACCGCGGCGGGTCCGTGGTCGGCGTGGCCGCTGGTGGTGCTCGAGCGCGACGGCGACCTGATCGTGGCCGGCCAGCCCGTGGTCGGGGCGGCCCGCCTGGCGGCGCTGCGTGCGCTCGGTAGCCCGCGCCTGGGCCTCGACGTCCCGCCCGACGCCGCGCTGGGCCGGGTCGGCCTGGTGCTGGCCGACCTCGCCGCCGCCGGCGTGCGCGAGGTCGAGGTGGCCGCACGCGACGGCAGCTACCCCCACGCCCGGCGCGGCTACCGGCTCGACCTGGTCGGGCGGGCGCCGGCGGTGAACATCCGCGACCTCGACAGCGTGCAGGTGTGGCTGCGGGCCATCGACGCCCGCGTCGGGCCGGGGCAGCCGGTGCGCGCCCCGCGTCCCCGCCGCTAGCCGCACCCGCCGCCGCCCCGATTCCGCCGATCCGCTCCCGGGCCTGGCTCGTAGCGCCCTCCACGAGCCTCGGATCTGTGAGGGGGGCCATGACCTGGCCGCCCCGACATCGGTGTCAGGCCCGGTCCAACCGATGAGGATCACGCACTCCACACCCTGGTCCGGCGCTTGCGTCGTGACCGGGCATGACCACCACCAGCTCGCTCCGCCTCGTGCTCACCACCGCCGGCGTCCTGGCCACCAGCCTCGGCGTCTGGCCGACCCAGGCCGCCGCCGCCCCGCTGCCGTACCCGTTCTGCGACGTCGTCGGCGACTACTCGGGGGCGATCGCGCTCGGCTCGGTCGCGCCTGGCTGTGCGGTGACCTGGACCTCGACCGTCGACCAGCCGACGCTGCGGGCCCGGCTGACTCGTGCCGGGGTGGTGGTGGCCGAGACGACGCCGTCGGCCTCGACGGTGATGGTGCCGCAGGACCAGCTCACCTGCGGCGAGCCGACCCAGACCGTGAGCGTGGTGCTGCACGTGCGGACGGCGACCTTCACGGAGGCGATCGAAGGCGACCTGGTCGAGTTCTCGATCGACACCACCACGGTCGGGTCGGCCATCATCGGCGCGGTCGAGGACACCTGCCTGCCGATCGACTTCGCGGGCACCGAGCCGTGTTACCTGGCCTGCGGCGGCGGCCCGGACAACGACCCGTCGCTGGGCTGCGCGGCCAGCGGGTCGGCGGACGGCGCGCCGCTTCAGTCCGGAGCCCTGGTCGGGCTGGTGTCGGTGGGGGCCGCTCTCCTGCTGGGTCGGCGGCGCCGCACCAAGCGTCCGATGTAGTCATTTCAGCTACATGGGGACATTGGGGTGAATGGGACTCGGACTCGGCCACCACAAGGCCCGAGAAAAACGAACGAATCAGCAGAATTTCCGGAACAGAACGAGGGGAAGCGTCTCTACCAAGCAGCGCACCATGCAGTACTCGTCCGAGCCCGAGCTGATGGGCGACCACGGCCTGGCGACCGCCCGGTCGAGCGGCGGCGAGAAGATCCTGGCGGCGGCGCGCGGGATCGAGATCGCCGGGGTCAGCGGGGACCTGGTCGCCCAGCGCGGCAGCGTGGTCGGGCGCATGTGCTTCGTCGAAGGTCGGGTGGCGTGGGTGCACTGCCATGGTCGACGCGGCGTGCTGTCGGAGCTGCTGGTCGAGCACGCCGCGCTGCGGCCCGACCTGGTCGCCGCCGCCGTCGAGGACGCGGCTCGTCAGCGCCGGCCGCTGGGCCAGGTCCTGGTCGCGGCCGGGCAGATCGCGGCGACGGAGCTGCGAGCGCTGGTGCTTCAGCACAGCCGGGCCCAGCTCGAGCTGGTGCTCATGCGCAGCGCGCCGGCAGTGACGGCGTTCGTCCCGACCACCACGCCGTACGCGTATGCCGAGCGGTTCGAGCTGGCCGAGCTGGTCGACCGGGTGCCGACCGTGCAACCCGGGCACCCAGGGCCGGTGGCGCTGCTGGTGGCGGCGCGGCTGAGCCTGGTCGACGGGGCGGTCGCTGTCGGGGCGGCTCGTCCACCGCTGGCAGGCGGCGAGGGGGCCTACCACGCCTGCCCGGCGCCCGGCGCCGCGGTCGGTGAGGTCGACGCGGCCTGGGCCTATGCCGCGCTCATCGCCAGCGGCACCGAGCGTGTGGTCCGGGCCGAACCGGCCGAACCGGTCCTGGCCACCGGCAGCCTGACCCGGTTCCCGGTCGGGACCTCGGTCGGGATCGAGCCCGACGAGCTGCTCGGGACGGTGGCCGGGCGCCTGGTCTATGAGCGGGAGATCGCTGGCCTGACGGTGTTCCTGCTGGCCCGGCCCGGGACCGAGCCGGGGCGCTTCGTCGCCGAGGCGCGCGCGGCCACGGCGCCGGCGCTGGGCTGGCGCCGCTAGACCTGCGTCGGTCGCCGGCATCGGTAACAGCCGGGTAGCTGCCAGCTTCGGCCAGCTTGTCTGTTTGTGCTGCGCCGGCGCCCAGGCCATATTGGGGGGTATGTCCGGCCGGGCCGCGATGGACCTCGACCTGCTGGCGCGCTGGCGCGCCGGCGACGAGGCCGCCGGGCAGGATCTGTTCGCCCGGCACTTCGACTCGCTGTACGGGTTCTTCGAGACCAAGTGTGAGGCCGAGGCTGACGAGCTGGTGCAGCGCACCTTCCTGGCGTGCCTCAAGGCGCGCGACCAGTTTCGCGGCCACTCGTCGTTCCGTACCTACCTGTTCACCATCGCCCGCCACGAGCTGCACGACGTCCTGCGCGAGCGCGAGAAGGCTGGTGCGCGGCTCGACTTCCACCTGTCGTCGATCGCCGATCTACGCTCGACCGCGGCCAGCCGGCTGGCGCGCAGCGAGCAGCAGCGCCGCATGATCGACGCGCTCCGGCAGCTGCCGGTCGAGCAGCAGACCTTGCTCGAGCTGCACTACTGGGAGGACCTCGACAACCAGGCCCTGGCCGAGGTGTTCGAGGTGCCCGAGCCGACGATCCGGTCGCGCCTGTTCCGGGCCCGGCAGGCGCTGCGCGAGGTGATGGACGTGCTCGGCAAGCCGGCCGAGATCGCGCTCGAGAGCATCGAGCAGCTCGACCAGTGGGCGCGCGACCTCGGCCGCCAGCCGTCGGAGTGACGGCGCCGTCGCCGTCGCCGTGACGTCGTCGTAGGGCGAGGTGCGCCGGTGTGTCGCTCGCCCGGTGAGCACGGACCTCGCCTCACCCTCGACGTGACCGGCCGGCGCGTGTGGCTGTGTGCGACGCAGGCGCAGGTTGGCCGGTGTCGCCGCTGCTGTCGGCTCTGGCGCAAGTGAGCGGACCATGGCGCGCGTTGTGATCTTCGTCGGAGTTCGAAGAAATCTCCGGAACAGATCCGGTCGAGCACGCTCTACCTCCCTCGCTCACCACGTCGGTGAAGGAGGTACGCGCAAATGGATCGTCTCGCCCTGGCTCGTGGTCTGTTCGTCTCGGGGTCGATGCTGGTTGGTTCGGCGCTGCTCGGCTGCGGAGGGCCACGCCAGGCCGACGCGCCGGCCGGCTGCCCGCGGTCCGAGTGCGGCGGCAACTCGCCCACGCTGTCGCCGCACGGGCTGCACGAGCTCAACCTCGACGGGGTCGCCAGCGCCGGCGGCTACACCTACCGCGGCACCGTCGACGCCACCGGCGCGTCCTGGCAGCTGGCGGTGCGTGACGGCGTGGTCAGCGCGGCGCGGGCCGGCCAGACCCGGCACGACCTGACCGGGTTGACCATGCTGGTCGACGGGCCAGGCGGTGGCGCGCGCATCGACTTCGCGGCGCCGCCGCAGGCGATGGCGTACTGGACCGGCGCCAGCGCGCCGGCGCAGGGCTACGCGCTGCGCTGGAACGGCGACGCCGCGGCCTGCGGCACCGCGGTCATCTTCGAGGGCCAGCGCCTCGACGGCGAGGCGCGCACCGTCAGCGACGCCAGCGACCGCTGGATCAACCTCGGCTGCGCCGGCACCGCGGTGGCCAAGCTGCACCTGTCGGGTCACAGCCAGGCCAGCCAGCACGCGACCGGGGTCACGCGATCGAGCGCCGACGGCCAGGCCTTCCTGAAGATGATGTCGGGCGACTACTGCGGCACCGGCCAGGCCTTCACCGTCGCCGGCGCGCCCATCAGCTACCGCACCGGCGACGGGGCGCTGGCGACCCAGGGCGGCCTCGGCGCCAGCGAGGCGCGCTGGAGCGCCGCCGGCGCGGTGTGCCTCGACACCCCGCGTGTGGTCGACCGGGCGACGGTGGCCGCGAGCTGCAGCATCCCGGCCTGCAGCGAGGTCGGCGTCGACGTGCTGGCCGGCGCGCACCTCACCAGCGGGCGCTGACCACCCGGCGGCCAGCCGCCGGGGCCACCTCGGGCCGACGGCAGGGCGGGCGCAGCGCGATCGAGTAGACTGCAGGCGTCATGCCCCGCGGCCGCGATCCCGACGACGCCGGCGCGCGGGCGGCCGCGCCCGACGACGACGCGGCGCCGACGCTGACCGACGAGCTGGCCAGCGACCACGCCACCCGGGCGGCGCTGGCGCACGAGGCCGGCGATCGGCCGCTGGCGTCGCGCCTGGCCCGGGCCGCGGCCCGGGCCCGCGTCGCCGGCAAGCTGTTCGCGCTGGCGCCGCCACCACCACCGGTCAAGGTCGGCCGCTACCACGTGCTCGAGGTCGTCGGCGCCGGCGGCATGGGCGTGGTGCTGGGCGCGTGGGACCCCGAGCTCGAGCGCCGGGTCGCCATCAAGCTGGTCAAGGCGGCGACCGAGGCGGCACGCGCGCGGATCCTGGCCGAGGGCCAGGCCCTGGCCAAGGTCTCGCACCCCAACGTCGTCGCCGTGTTCGACGTCGGCGTCGTCGAGGACCAGGTGTACCTGGTGATGGAGTGGATCAAGGGCGACAACCTGCGGGTCTACTGCCAGCGCCAGCGCCCGCGCCCACCCACGGTGCGCGAGCTGGTCGGCCTGTACCGGCAGTGCGCCGACGGCCTGGCCGCCGCCCACGCCGGTGGCCTCATCCACCGCGACTTCAAGCCCGACAACGCGCTCGTCGGCGAGGATGGCCGGGTCCGGGTGCTCGACTTCGGCCTGGCCCGCGATGGCGGCGCGACCGGGCCCGACGCCGTCGCGCGGGACGCGTCGCCCGACGCCGACCCGATCTCGACCCGCGGCGCCGGCACCCCGCGCTACATGGCGCCCGAGCAGCGGCGTGGCGACGCCGTCACCGCCGCGGTCGACCAGTTCGCGCTCGGCGTGGCCCTGCGCGAGTCGCTCGAGCGGCGTGGCGGGCCCGGCGCCAGCGGGGCCCCGCCCGCGCCGGTGCCGCGCTGGCTGGCGGCGATCATCACCCGCGCCACCGTGGCCGAGGCGGCGGCGCGTTACCCGTCGATGCGCGAGCTGGAGCGGGCGCTCGGGCGCGACCCGGCCACGCTGTGGCGCCGGCGTGGCCTGGTCGCCGCCGCCGCTGCCACCGCCGCCGGTGCGTTCGTCGCCGGCAGCCTGCGCCAGGGCGACGCGCCGCCGCCGTGTGCCGGCGGCGCCGCCGAGCTGGCCGGGGTGTGGTCGGCGGCGATCGGCGCCGACCTGCGCGCGCACATGGCCACGCTCGGCTCGCTCGGCGCGGCCGAGGCGGCCCAGCTCGAGCGTGACCTCGACGGCTACGCCGGCGCCTGGCTGGGTAGCCACCGCGGCGCCTGCCTGGCTCACCGCGGCGGCGAGCTGCCGGCCACGCTGTACGAGCGCCGGCTGCTGTGCCTGGCCCGCAGCCGCGGCGCGCTCGCCGCCGCCGTCGAGGTGGTGACCGGCGCGACCACGCCGACCCTGGCCGACGCGCTCATCGCCGCCCGCAGCCTGCCCGACCCGGCCTGCGCCGACGAGGTCAACCTGACCCTGGTCGATCCACCGGCGGCGGCGCAGCTGCCCGAGGTGCGCCGCATCGGCGCCGACGTCGAGGCGGCCCGGGTCCGCGCCCTGGCCGTCTCGGCCGACGCGCCCCGCCGCAGCGCCCAGGCCCTGGCCGACGCGCTCCACCTCGGCTACCCGTGGCTGGTGGCCCGGGCCGAGCTGGTCGACGGCATGTCGCACCTCGATCGCGACCCGGGCCTGGCCACCGATCGCTTCCGCGCTGCCGAGGAGCTGGCCCTCCACAGCGGCGACGACGATCTGGCGGTCGAGGCGTTCGCGCGCCTGGTGTACCGGCGCCAGGCCAGCGAGGCGGCGGCCGACCTGGGCCGGGCGCCGGCGGTGCAGGCGCTGGCGCGGCGGCGCACGGTCACGCCGTTTTCGCGTGCGCTCCTGGCCAACAACCTCGGCACCGCGGCCCTGGCCGCGCGCGAGCCCGGCCGCGCCGAGGGGCTGTTCCGGGCCGCGCTGGCCGAGGCCGAGCGCATGGCCCCGCCGGCGCCCGAGCTGCTGGTCGTTCACAACAACCTGGCCCTGGTCAGCACTGACGACGACCAGCGCACCCGCCTGATCGGCGCCGCGGTCGAGCGGGCCACCCGGGCGCTCGGCCCGCGCCACCCGCTGGTGCTGGCGGCGCGGGTGCAGCAGGCGCAAGCGCAGCCGGCCAGCGCGGACGCGGCGGCCGGCCTCGAGCAGGTGTGCACGGACTTCATCGCCCACGCGGCCTACCTGCGCGAGGACCTGGCGATGTGCGCGTTCGAGCTGGCCAGCCTGCGCTGCCTGCAGGGCGACGCCGCGGGCTGCCGGGCCTGGCTCGCGCGGGTCGACCTCGACGACTACCCCGGCCCGCTCGCGGCCCGCCTCGTGGCCTGGCTCGACGCGCCGGCGGCCGCACCGGCGCGGCAGGCCGTGGTGGATCATGCGCAGGCGCTGCTGGCCGACGACGCGTGGTGGCAGCGGCCCGGCGGTGGCCTGGCCCTGGTGCTGGTCGGGACCGCGCCGGGGCCAACCCCGGTGGCCGGCCGCATCACGCTGCTGCGGGCGGCGGTGGCGGGCCTGGCCAGCGTGGCGTCGGTGCGGCCGGCGCCGCACCATCAGCGGCGGCTCGCCCACGCGCAGGCACACCTGGCGCTGCTGCTGCCCCCCGCCGCCGCCGAGACTCGCGAGCTCGCCGCCGCCGCCCGGGCCTGGTTCGGCCGCGGCGACATCGTCGGTGACCGTGCCTTGCGCGACCGGCTGGCCACCCACGTGGCGCCGGACACCCGTCCGTAAGCCTGTCGGTCACCGCCCGTAGCTCAGTCGATCCAGTCGGTTGCGACGCAGCCGCAACCGGTCCACGTGGTGGTCGATGCAGCGCCATCCGGCCGCGTGCCGGCCCCCTGAAAAAAGTGACGAGAAACCGAAGAAAGTCCGGAACAGAAATGCGCGAGCACAGTCGCACCAGATTCTTCACCGCCGTGCGGCTTCCACCACGCGACCGCCGCCGCGCCTCATGTAAGGTGATTTTTGCGCCCGGGCACGTTGCTGGACCGGCGCAGTGGAGGGACTCGATG
The DNA here is from genome assembly GCA_018058095.1 of Kofleriaceae bacterium. Taxonomy (GTDB): domain Bacteria; phylum Myxococcota_A; class Polyangia; order Haliangiales; family Haliangiaceae; genus JABFXX01. The sequence goes on along the minus strand of JAGPCO010000052.1, from coordinate 655 downwards.
CAGGATCAACGCAACCACACCCGCGGCCGCTCGGGCCTCACCTCGCGCGGCGCGTTCGCCGCCACGCTGCTGGCCGCGCTCACCGCCGTCGCCGCGTGTGGCGGGGATGACGGGCCAGGGCCGACCGGGCAGAGCGGGCGGCTGGAGGGGCAGGTGATCATCGCCGGGGCGGTGATGGGGGGCGGGCCGCTGGTCGGGGCGACGGTGACGATCTCGCAGATCGACGAGAACTCCCCGACCGGCGCGGTGCGGACCGTGGCCGGGACAGTGACCACGGACGCGAGCGGGCGGTATGGGCTGGACGTCGGCCTCCTCAACGGGTTGTTCCTGGTGGAGGCGGCGGGCGGGAGCTACGTGGAGCCGACGATGGGGGAGATGATCGCGCTGGACGCGGCGTCGACGGTGCGGACGCTGCAGCACCTGCCGCTCTTGGCGGTGCGGACGGACGCGCTGGTGTCGCCGGTGGGGCACCTGACCCACGCGCTGGCGCAGGCGCTGCTGGAGGCTGGGCAGGCGGGGCCAGATGCCCGGCTGGAGGACGCGCACGCGATGGCGGCGGAGCACCTGGACCGGCACTTCGGGGACGTGACGTGGGAGTCGGCGGTGCCTGCGAACACCAGCGTGCCGGCGCCGTCGCCGACGGAGCCTGTGCGGG
>JAGPCO010000156.1 GCA_018058095.1 Kofleriaceae bacterium | reverse complement strand
GAAGAGCGACACGTTGCCGTGCCGGTCGAAGATGACCGTGTGGTGGTGGTTCGACTCGGCTATGCTGCCCAGGATGTCGATGCCGTACTTCTCGGCCGCGACGATGAGGCAGTAGAGGAAGTTGTTGATGGTCTCGCGGTCCGGCCGCAGCAGGAACTCGCGCTGGGCGCAGATCCTGGTGATGAGGTAGAACGCGTTCGGCAACGTCAGGCGCGGCTGGCACATGCAGCCACCCAGAGCAGCCCGCGTGCCATCGCCAACCCCTCGACTCCACTGCGCCGCTGTCCGCCGCTCGGCCATCGCCGGTACGGACCCCGGACGGCCGTCCGCAATCGGGACCCCTCATCGGCACGGACCTGCCAAGCCGTTACCCCGGTGCGGGCGGGCAGGACGAGCGCAACTCCGGTGAGGTCAGCCGTTGGGCGAGGCAGCGCCGCAGGATTGGCGACGCGAGGCGACCGATGACGCTGAACGTGCTCCGCCGCGAGGCGGGCGGTAACCCCGGTGGGGTCAGGCGCCGAGGCGGGCCGCGCACACGAGCGCGGCCTGAGGCGAGACTTCGCCGCTGGCGACGAGCTGGGCGGCGACGACGTCGACCAGGTCGGCGGCGACGCCGGCCGCGCGAGCGACCATTCGCGCGTGCAGCGCCATGTGACCGTGCTGGATGCCTTCGACCGCCAGCGCGCGGAGGGCGGCCAGGTTGGAGGCCAGCCCGACCGAGGCCACGACCCGTGCGAGCTGATCGGCACCGCCAGCGTGGGTGACGCGATCGAGGCCGAGAATGGCCAGCGCCGCCCGTGCCCCGGGGTGCACGTGCAGCGCGCCACCGACCGTGCCAACCGCCAGCGGCATGGTCAACTCACCAGTCAACACCCCGGCCCCGTCGTCCCGCCACACGGCCAGCGGAGCGTACCGCCCCGACCGCGCCGTCCAGGCGTGCGCCCCGGCCGACACCGCTCGCCAGTCCTGCCCGGTCGCGAGCAGCACGGCGTCCACGCCGTTCATGATGCCCTTGTTGTGTGTCGCCGCCCGGTACGGGTCGAGCTCGGCGAACCGCGACGCAGCCGCCACCGCGGCCGCAACCCCGGTGCCCCCCAGCGCCTCCTCGTCGACCGTGCAGCGCGCGGTCACCGTCCGCCGATCGGACAGGTTGGACAGGATGCGCAGGCCGACCTGGCCGCCGGTCAGCGCCGCCAGCCGCGGCGCAAGCGCCTCGCACAGCGTGTTGATGAGGTTGGCCCCCATCGCGTCACGGCAGTCGACCTCGAGATGCACGACCAGCACGCCCCCATCCGGGCCGTCCTCGGTCAGCGGCCGGGCCACCACCGCGAGGGGGCCACCTCCCCGCTCGGCCAGCCGGGGCACCAGGCCACGCGCGAGCACCAGCAAGTCGGCCTCGGCTCCGCGCACCGCCGCCGCCGCAACGCCGACGTTCGGAACGCGCACCAGCTGGACCTGCCCGATCATCACGGGCGGGCTGGCCTCCGTCGTGAACCCACCGCGCCCACGCGCCATCCGCGCCGCGTTCGAGGCCGCCGCGACCACCGATGGCTCCTCGATTGCCATCGGCACCAGTACATCCCTGCCATCGACGACGAAGTTGGCGGCGAGGGCCATCGGCAGGCCATACACGGCCACCACGTTCTCGATCATGCCATCCGCGGTCGCCAGGTCCAACGCGCCCGCGGTCAGACCCGCGAGCACGTGCTCAGCGCGCGCAGGTCCAACCGCGGCGGCCAGGCGCAGTCGTCGCTCGGCGACGCTGAGGCGGTAGAAGCCAGGGAGCCGGGATGACACGCCCGAGCCCGGATCAGATCCGGAGTCAGCGTCAGAGCCAGAGCCAGGAACCGAGGGCAGCACGGAGGTGTTCTACTCGGCACCCGCCGCGAAGTCCACGCCGCGCGGATCCATGGCAAGGTCGAGCACGGTCAAGCCGGTTGCGGCCAGCTCGTTCCGGACCCGGACCATCTCCGCTGGGCCGAGGGCCGGGAGCGCCAGGACCGCAACATCGCCCCCGCCCGCCCCGGTGGTCTTGGCCACCCCGCCATGTCGACGGGCCACGTCCCGTATCGCGGCCAGCGCCGGTGGCACCAGGGGCGCCCCCGTGGCCGCCGCCAGCGTCTGCATCGCTGCATCTCCGGCGGCCACCGCGGCCATGGCCGCGCCCGCGTCGTCCGCCACGCACGCTCCCACCAATGCGCGGCTGGCCGCGCCAATGGCCGCCAGGGCCGCCCCTACGGCCGTCGGCTGGGCCGCCCGCCCGGCCTCGACCGCGGCCACCAGCGTGGGGGTGTCGGCGGCCGCGCCCAGCCAGACCGGGACCCAGACCAGCCCAGCGGGCAAGGTCAGGGCCTGCGCCGGTGCCCCCCTCCGGAACGCGATGACCCCACCGGTGGCCGCGACCGCCACGTCGGCGCCACTGCCGGCGGCACCCCGTCTGGCCTGCGCGGCTGCGTGCACCACGGTGGCCAGCTCGGTCACGATCGCACAGCCGCCGTGCCCGAGCACGACCGCCGCCGCCGCAACCGCCGCCGCGGACGAGGAGCCGACCCCCAACTTGCAGGGTGTGCCCGCGCCCCCGACCTCCCCGACCTCGATCTGCAGCCGGCTGGAGTCGACCACCACCCGGGCCGCTCGCTCGGCCTGGGCGCTACCCGCGCCGAACCGCGCCCGACAGATCGTCTCGAGCTCCTCGAGCAACGGCGATCGTGCCCCTGGCTGGTCCACCAGCGTCGCCACCGCGCGCCGGTCGATCGCCATCACCACCGCCGGCGCGCCGTCGAGCACCGCGTACTCGCCGGCCAGGTGCAGCTTGCCGGGCGCCGACGCCCGCATCACCCGCCCATCGACGTGGCGATGACACGCGCCGGCCCACCTGGTCCGCTGATCGTCACCGCGGTCACTCCCGGCACCTCACGCACCGCGGCCGCGACCCCGTCGGCGTCGGCGGCGCGGGTCAGCACCTTCACGTGTGGACCGGCGTCCATCGTCGCCCACGCCCCGGTCCCGCCAGCCCGCAACGCACGCACCGTCGCCAGGACCGCCAGGGTCGGAGGCTGCCAGTACACGATGGCAGGTCGCGCGGCCATCGCGTCGGCGTGCATGGCCAGCGCGTTGCCCTCGGCAATGGCGCCGAGCGCCTCGAGATCGCCGGCGGCGATGGCCGATTCTGCGGCGGCCAGGTCCCGGGGGACCAGCGCCAGCCATGCCGCGTGCAGCGGTGACGTCTCGGCGCAATGCTCCATGGCGTCACGCGAGCCCCAGGTCTTGGCCTGGCCACCTCCGACCACCGCGATCACCATCCGGACCCCACTCGCCAGCTCGTCGCCACCGGGAATCGGTTCGGCGAAGGCGTCGTCCCCGTTGGCGGACGCGCCGGCGTGCATGCGGACCAGCCCTCCGAACACGGACCGCGCCGCCGAACCGGAGCCCTCGCGGGCGAGGATCGAAAGCGCGCGATCGTCGAGGGCCAGGCCGGCCGCTCGGCTCGCCGCCAGCGCCAGGGCGGCATACCCCGACGCCGACGACGCGAGGCCCGACGCCGTCGGGAAGTCGTTGCGCGACACGACGCGGGCCCGGGTGGTGAGACTGGCCCTGGCCCGCACCTGGTCGAGCCAGGCGCTGGTGCGGGCCCGCTCGGCCGCCGCCGCGACCTTGCCATCGAGCACCAGCTCGTCCTCGGCCAGGCCGACCACGAACTCGACCGTGGTCGTGGTCGTCAGCGCGGAGAGCGTCAGCGACAGGCTGCCTGCGGCTGGAAGGTTGTGCGCGCCGACGCGGGTCCGCTTGCCCCAGTACTTGACCAGCGCGATGTTGGCGCAGGCAGTGGCGGTGACTGCGTTCGTGGCCGGACCCATGGCTGTGTTGACCTCATACCGCGTCGCCGCGGTCGGCTCCAGATCCCGCGCCAGGGTCCGAGACCGGGCGTGCCGGCACCGACCCACGGCGCGCCGGCGCTCACGCGCGGGCCCTGGCCAGTGCACCTCGCATCGGCTCGTTGCCGCAGGTTAGCCCTACCCGATCGTCGCCACGAAGCCATCATGCCCGGCCGAGCGCCAGGCGCGCACGATCTGCTCCTCGCGTCGGGGTGCCACCGCGATGACCGCGCCGCCCCCCCCCGCTCCAGTCAGCTTGGCGCCGAGCGCGCCGTGATCGCGGGCGATCGTCGTCAAGCGGTCGATCCCAGGTGAGGACACACCGAGATCGGTCAGGACTCGCTGCGCCGCGTCGAGCTCGGCACCGAGGCCGGCCAGGTCACCGCCGATCAAGGCCGCAGCGCCACGCTCGGCTACCTGTCCGAGCCGGACCAGGCGCGGGTCATCAGGCCGGGACCCGGTCGCCGAAGCGACCCGCGCCACCATCGTCGCGGTGGACCGCGCCTCCCCGGTGAGGCCGATGGCGAGCGTCAACCGCAACCCCGGTAGCGGCGCGAACCCGACGCCGAGCCGGAACGTGCCGAGCCCGCCGCGCGCCGCCAGCTGGACGTCAACCCCGCTGGGCCGCTGGTGAAACTCGTGCTCCCCATAGTTGGCCAGAGCGGCGACCTCGTCGTCATTGAGCTCCCGCACCGGGGTTACCGCCGCCGCTAGAGCGCGCACGGCGGCGACGGACATCGCCGCCGACGAACCAAGTCCAGCAGCGGCCGGAATCCGGGCGCTCCCTTCGAGGCGGACGCGGGGCCGGGTCCGGAGGCCGCTAGCCAGGCGCATCAGCGCACGTGCGACCGGGTGGGCATCGGTGGCGGCGACGTCGAGGTCCCAGTCGGGGATAGAGATTCCATAGTGCCCGGAACGCGCGAACAGCTCGACTCCGCGGTCGAGCGCGCCGGCCAGCGCCTGATGTCCGTACACGACGGCGTGCTCGCCGAGGATGATGACCTTGCCATAGCCGATCGCCATGCCGGTCTCCTCGTTCAGCCGCCGACCATCGGCGGACGTGGCTCGTCCAAGCCGAGGTCAGCAAGCCAGGCGCGCAGCGGCGCGGCCAGATGGCGTGGGGCGCGGGCCAGCTCGACCGGAGTGCGTGCTCCGGTCAAGACGTGAAGCGTCCGCAGCGATGCGATGACCTGGTTGAGCTGGACCTTCGCGGCCTCCTCGCCGCCGGCACGCACGGCCCGGAGCACTGGCGCCGCCATGCCCGCGACCCGAGCCCCCAGGGCGAGGGCACGTGCAGCATCGAGCCCGGATCGCAGTCCGCCCGACGCGATGGTGGTGAGCCCGGCTCGCACACATGCCACGGTCGCCACCGCCGTCGGCAGTCCCCACTCGCGCAGCTCGGCGCCGAGTGTGGCGAGGGCGGACCCGGGTGCGGCCCGCTCGGCCTCGACCGCGACCCAGCTGGTACCACCGGCGCCGGCGACATCCACGCAGGCCACCCCGAGTGCTCGCAGGCGGGTCGCCGCCTCGAACGACAGGCCACACCCGGTCTCCTTCACCACCACCGGCACACCCACGGTGCGGACGAGCTCGCCGATGGTTCGCAGCGCACCGCGGAAGTCGCGATCGCCACCATCTTGCGCCAGCTCCTGTCCGGGGTTGAGGTGGATCGCCAGCGCATCTGCGCCGACACGCGCCACGAGTTCCCGCACCCGCGCGACGCCAAGCCCACCGGCTTGAACGACCCCGATGTTGGCCAGGAGCAAGATGTCGGGCGCGACCTGACGCACGTCATAGGTGCTTGTCAGCTCAGGGTGTTCTGCCATCGCCCGCTGTGAGCCCAGGCCCATTGCCACCCCACACGCCGCAGCGGCCCGTGCCAACGCTTGGTTGATTGCCCCTGCCTCGGGTGTGCCACCGGTCATCCCGGTCACGAGGAGCGGTGCCGCCAGGCGCTTGCCCAGGAGGTCGGTGGACAGGTCCACCTCGTCGAGGGCCAGCTCGGGCAGTGCCTGGTGCACCAGGTGAACATGCTCCAGCAGCGTGGTCGTGCCTTGGAAGTCGGCGCGGCCTGACGCCACCACGTCGAGGTGGTCAGACTTTCGACGAGCGATGGCGGGCGACTCCGGCGACATGGCTTCGCGGACCTTACTCCAAAAGGCCGACTGCGGCGGCTGGCCGCCGAGGCTCGGGCCGACCACGGCGCCCGGGGACGCGGGTAGGAGACCGTAACCCCGGAGACCGTAACCGCGGTGGGTGCGCCCCCCCTCGAGGCGGCCTTCGCTCCTGGCCGGGAGAGAGCGGCCCCGCCACCTTGGTGAATCCGCGGTCGCGAGCAAACGCCAGACGCCCAGGCCGGTACCCCGGTGAGGTCCGGAGCCGGTGGATCCCTGTGGGTCGCAGCGTGGCCCCCCGGCAGTAACCCCGGTGGGGCATCGGTGGGGCATCGGCTCCTGGCGCTCGCTCCGGGTAACCCCGGTAGGGCATAGGCTCCGGTGGGGGCGCTGATACTGCCGCTGGGGCCGGATGGGTCTCGGCTCGGTAGGGGCCCGGCAGGGTCCAGGCCGGCAGTCGCACCGCGGGGCGGTAACCTCCCGCCTGGCGGTAACCCCGGTGGGGTTCGGGATGGGGCAGGACGGGCGTTCGGGCGGCGCCCCTCGCAGGGCCCGTGCTACACCGCCAGCCATGATCTCGCGCCTGGTCAGCGTCCCCGGCAGCAGCGACCCAGGGCCGCGCGAGCGCACTGCCGCCCTGCCCCGCCCGGCCGACCTCGAGCTCGAGGCCTGCTACCGCTACTGCGAAGCGCTGTGCCGTTCGCACCGCCACAACTACCCGGTCGCCTCGTTCCTGGCCCGGTCGCACCTGCGCAAGCACCTGTGGGCCATCTTCGCCTTCGCCCGCGTCGCCGACGACATCGCCGACGAGCCAGCCTTCGCCGGCCGGCGCGCGCGCGAACTCGATCAGTGGGAGGAGCAGCTCCACCGCGCCTACCGCGGCCAGGCCGACCACCCGGTGTTCGTGGCGCTGGCCGACACCATCCGCCGCTTCGCCCTGCCCCTGCCCGAGCTGACCGCGCTGCTGTCCGGCTTCCGGACCGACCTCGAGGCCCACCGCTTCGCCACCATCGGGGAGCTGCGGCAGTACACCGCGCAGGCCGCCGAGCCCGTGGCGCACCTGTTCCTGATGATCGCCGGCTACCGCACCCCGGCCCTCCTGGCCTACTCCGACGACCTGGCCACGGCGCTGGCGCTGACCCGCCTCCTGCAGGACATCCCGGCCGATCTCGCGCGTGGCCGTCTGTACCTGCCCGGCGAGGACCTCCGCCACTTCGGTGTCAGCGAGGATGACCTGGCGCAGCGGCGCAACACCGCCGCGACCGCCGCGCTGCTGCGCTACGAAGTGGCCCGCACCCGCGCGCTGTTCGAACGGGCCCGTCCGCTGGTCGACGCCGTCGGGCCCGACCTGGCCGTCGAGCTGGCGCTCATGTGGCACGGCGGCATGCGCATGCTCGACAAGATCGGCAGCGCGGGCGCCGACGTGCTGACCCAGCGGCCGACGATGAACCGCCGCGACAAGGCCCTGGCCATGACCCGGGCCCTGGCCTGGCGTGGCGAGACCCTCGGCCCGCGTGCCGTCGAGTTGTTGCGCCGCACGTTGTGACCGGCTCGCTCGCACAGGCCCGCCGCCCGATGGCCGTGGTCCTCGCCGTCGTCCTTGCCCCCGTGGCGTCCGCCCCGTGCCGCCCGAGCCATGGGGTGCCGCCGACTACGCCCGCCGCCGGGGCCGCCACCAGGCCGATCGCGCCGCCCTCGCCGACTCCCTGACCGTGGTGCTGCCGGCGCTGGCCGCGTTGACGTCGCCGGTTCAGGCGCGCGAGCTGGGAGCGCGCTGGTCGGCCCCGGGTCCGCCCCGCCCTCCAACGAGCCCGCGCCGCCTTACCCTGACTCCCGTGCGCTGATCGCGGGCCACAGCGACGATGTGCCGCGGGCCACGCTCCGGCAGCGTCAAGTACCCGGGCTCAGGCCAACGTCAGCCAGTGCGCCTTGGCCGCCGCGATCTTCTTGTGCATCGACGGCGGGAAGCACTTGAGCACGTAGTCGATGGCCTGCTGGATGAGCTCCCGGTCGAGCGGATCGGGGACCTCCATGTTCTGGTCCTCGTTGTTGGGCCGGATCCCGAGGCGCACGACCTCGGTCAGGCGGAGCACGTGCAGCCGGTTCATGAACAGCGCGTGGGCGATGCCGAGGAAGATCTCTTCCTGCACGGGGTCGATGGCCATGGGTGGCCATGGAGTATCACATCGGCGCCCAGCCCGACAGCCCGCCCGATCGTCCGGGGATGCCGGCCCGTGGCCCACGGGCCGGCCCGTCTGCCGTCAGCCAGCCCCACCGCCACGCCGGCGCGCTAGCTCGGCCAGGCGCGCCGCCAGCTCGGCCTCCTGGCCGTTGCCGCTTGGCTGGTACACGCGGGCCCCGACCAGCTCGTCGGGCAGGTAGTCCTCCGGCACGTAGCCACCGTCGAACTCGTGCGGGTACTTGTAGCCCTCGCCCCGGCCCGACGCCCGGTCGAGCGACGTCACCGCGTTGCGCAGCTTGGCCGGAACCGGCAGCGGGCCGCGCTCGCGCACCAGCTTGCGGGCCGCGGCGTAGGTGGTCAGCGCGCTGTTGGACTTGGGGGCCAGCGCCAGGTAGACCGCGGCCTGGGTCATGGGCAGGACGCCCTCTGGCAACCCGATCAGCTCGAACGCCGCAAGCGCCGACGTCGCCACCACCAGCGCCTGCGGATCGGCGTTGCCGACGTCCTCGGAGGCGAAGATCACCATGCGGCGCAGGACGAAGCGTGGGTCCTCGCCCGCCTCGAGCATGCGGGTCATCCAGTACGCGGCGGCGTCGGGGTCCGACCCGCGAAGGCTCTTGATGAACGCGCTGACCACGCCGTAGTGCTCGTCGCCCGCACGGTCGTACAGCAGCGTCCTGGCCTGGGCCGCCTCGGCCACGTGGTCGAGCGAGATGGCCGTGGCCTCGGCCCGGGCCGCGATGTGGGCGGCGACCTCGAGCGTGCCGAGCGCGCGCCGCGCGTCGCCGCTGGCCCCGGCGACGAGCGCGTCCTCGCCATCCGACGGAAGGGTCACGCCGAGCCCGCCCAGGCCCCGCTCGCGGTCGGACAGGGCACGCCGCAGCAGCGTGCGGATCCCGTCGTCGCTCAGGGCCTCGAGCCGCAGCACCCGGCAACGCGACAGCAGCGCCGACACCACCCCGAAGCTCGGGTTCTCCGTGGTGGCCCCGACCAGCAGCACCGTCCCAGCCTCGACGTGCGGCAACAGGGCGTCCTGTTGCGACCGCGAGAACCGGTGCAGCTCGTCGATGAAGAGCAACGTCCGGTGGCCGTACTGATCCCTGCGCTGGGCTGCCGCGGCGACCGCCTCGCGCACATCTTTCACGCCGCTGTCGACGGCCGATAGTGCGATGACATGAGCCCGGATCGCCGCACCGATGAGCCGGGCCAGGGTCGTCTTGCCGGTGCCAGGCGGCCCCCACAGGATGATCGACGGCAAGGGGTGGCCAGGCCCCAGCCCATGAAGCAGGCGGCCGCGCCCCATGAGGTGGTCCTGCCCCACCACGTCGGCCAGCGTGGCCGGGCGCATCCGCTCGGCCAAGGGCTGGCCAATGCGGCGGTTTTGCGCGTTGTGGGCGAACAGGTCCGACACGGCCGACTGGTCTATACCTCACCGGGGTTACGGTCGGCCGCGCTTTTTCAGCCAGTTGCCGGTGTGGCGTGGACGCATCGCCCCGGGGCCGCCAGACCCGCCTGCGGCCTGCCGGCCCCGGCCGCCGGCCCCGCTGGTTCCAGCCGCTTAGGCGGCCGATCGGAGGTCGGCCGATGATGGCACCCCGCTTGCTCAATCCGAGACGAGCGATGTCGGCCCTCTCCCAGGTCAGCCAGCTGCGCGGCCTGCTCGCCAAGTGCGAGCGTGGCGCCGGCCTCGACTGGGACGAGATCGAGGCCCTGCGCGACCTCGAGCAACGCTTCGCCCCGGCCGCCGACGACCAGCGCGCACGCGAGGGCCGCGCTCACCTCCGCCTCGCGGTCGACCTACCGGCCATGGTCCGCAGCCCCCGCCTGGCCGACCGGGTCCGGATCCACGAGGTGTCGCCAGGCGGCATGCTGCTCACCGGCGTACCGTACGTCGACGACGGCGACCTCCTCGAGATCGTCGCCGACGACGACGCCAACCAGCGCTCGTATCGCTTCAAGGCCAAGGTGGTGTGGGTCCGCGACGACCAGTCCGAGGCCGATGCCTACCGCGTCGGCGTGGCCCTGCTCGGCGTGCCCGTGCTCATCCACTACGGCCCGCCCTCGGCGCAGGTCGAGCACGACGCGGTCCGCGCCATCGCCGCCGCCGCCTGACTCGCTACTTGGTCGTCGTGATGAGCCCGACCAGCCGCGCGTTGGGCACGATCTGGTAGCCGCGCACCGTCCGGTTGGCCACGACCACGTTGTCCTCGTGCCACAGCGGCACCACCGGCACCTCGTCGGCGACGATGGCCTGCACCTCGTCGTAGATGCGCCGCTGCTGCGCCTGATCGAGCTCACCACGCCCGGCCACGGTCAGCTCGTCGACGCGCGTGTTGCGGTAGCGCCAGCGGTTGCCGGCGTCGGGGTCCTTGCTGGTCGGGATCCGGCCGGAGTGGAAGTACGTGTGATAGAAGTCCGGCCCGGTGATGTCGGTCGTCTGCATCGACGCGATCTGGAAGCTGCCCTTCTTGATGTCGGCGAACACCGTCGCGAACTCGAACGCGCGCACCTCCACCTCGAGCCCGACCTCGGCCAGCTGCGCCGCCAGCACGCGGGCGATGGCCACGCGGAACTGGTCGGCCGACGTCTTGTAGACGAAACGCGCGCGCGGCGCCGGCCCATCCCCGTCGGGGTCGCGCAGCCCGGCCGCGTCGAGCAGCCCACGCGCTCGCGCCAGGTCGTGCTCCCAGCGCGTCACCCGGGGGTTGAAGGCCCAGTGCGACGGCGGCAACAAGCCCGACGCCAGCACCGCACGCCCGCCGAACTTGGCGGCGATCACCGCCGGGCGATCGATCGCCAGGGCGATGGCCTGGCGCACCCGCACGTCGCGCAGCAGCGGGTCATCGTTGTTGAGCATCATGTAGGTCAACAGCGCGCTCGGTCCGCTGGCGACGGTCACTCGCGAGCGGGCCGCCACGTCGTCGAGGAGGTCGACCCGCACCCCGTTCTGCACCAGGTCGGCCGATCCGCCGACCAGCATCAGGATCCGCGCGGTGGCGTCGCGCACGATACGCAGGTCGAGCCGCGGCAGCTGCGGCGCCGCCCCGTGATAGTGCGGGTTGGCGACCAGGGTCAGCCGGGTGTCGCCCAGCGTGACCAGCCGGTACGGCCCGGCCCCGACCGCGTCGCCGCCGGCGAACACGCCATCGAGCCCCGCCGCGCGCATCGACACGATGCCCATGTCGAGGTCGGTGAAGAACGTGGCCAGCGGCCGGTGCAGGCGAAACCGGGCCCGGCGTGCGTCGAGCGCGTCGACCCCGGCCAGCTTCTCGGCCAGGCTGCGGGCGAACGGGCCGAGCCCGCCGAGGATGGTGCGGTAGGTGAAGGCGACGTCGACCGCGGTGAGCGGGCTGCCGTCGGAGAAGCGCAGGCCGGGGCGGAGGGTGACCACGAACGTGACCGGATCGACCGCCTCGACCGCCTCGGCCAGCTCCAGCCGCGGCACCAGGTCGACCGTATCGACCGCGGTCAGGCCGGGCGCGACCAGTCGCGCCAGCTTGCTCTCGTAGTTGTTGCGCGACAGGCGCGGATCGACCGTGGTGATCGGCGTGTCGATCAGCACGACGAGCGTGTCGGCCGGCGTACGCCGGTCGCGCGCCCCACACCCGACCAGCACGGCCACCAGCACGGCGACGTTGCCGATCAGCCGGGCCGCGACCAGCGCGGCGCGATGGGCCTGGAGGCGACTGGGCGTGGGCATCACGAAGGGGCCAGCCCGCTGCCCGCACATGGGCGAGCCGGCCAGCCTCGCGCAGTATCGTCACGCCGCAGACGCCACTGCAAGCCCGGCCGAGATCACCCGCGCGGCACGGCGCGGTGCGCCCCGCTGAGACCGGCGGCGCGGCGGCCTCCGACCTCCGCACCGCGAGCCGGTGCCGGCGGCGTGATACGCTGCGGTCGATGCGCGCACCGGCACCGAGCTCGGCGCCCGCCGCCCGCCTGGCTGGCGGGCTGACCGCGATCATGGTCGGCCTGCTGGCGGTGGCCGGCGTGGCCCGCTCCCAGGGCGGCGACGCAGCCGCGGCCGACCCCGGCCCGGCCGTGGAGCCGGGCCCGGAGGCCGACGACGACGAGGCCAGCGGCAGCGGCAGCGGCGCCGATGCCCTGGTGGCGCCGGCCGACCCGGCCGAGCGTAGCCGCTGGCTGACCCAGGAGCTCGAGCGGGTCCGCGCCGGCGCGACCGCGCTGGGTGCGGCCCGGGTCGGCGCCATGGTGGTCGACCTGGCCACCGGTGCCCCGGTGTGGTCGACCGAGTCGGACGCTCCGTTCAACCTGGCCTCCAACGCCAAGCTGCTCACGGCGACGGCGGCGCTCGCCACCCTGGGCCCCGGCTTTCGCTGGCGCACCACCGTGCTGGCCGACGCCGCCGCCTTCGATCCCGCCACCGGCGTCATCACCGGCGACCTGTACCTGCGGGGCAGCGGCGACCCGACGCTGACCGAACGCGACCTGCGGGGCCTCGCGCACGACCTGGCGGTGGCCGGCGTGCGAGCGGTGACCGGGGCGCTGGTGATCGATGCAAGCGCGTTCGATGGCGCGGTCGAGCCACCGCACTTCGACGAGCAACCCAAGGAGCGCGCCGGGTTTCGCGCCCCCATCGCCGCGCTGGCGGTGGCCGAGAGCACGTTCACCGTCGTGGTCGAGCCCGATCCGGCCGGGCTGGCGCCGGCGCTGGTGCGTCTCGAGCCCGAGGCGCCTGACTACGTGCGGCTGACCAAGCTCGAGGTCGCCACCCTCACCACCGGGCGCCCGCGCCTGCGCGTCGACACCAAGCTGGTGAGCGGGCACCTCGAGGTCGCCGTGACCGGGCAGGTACGCGCCGACGGCGGCGTCAGCTACGTGCGCCGGCGCGTCGACGACCCGGTTCGCCTGGCGACCGAGGTGTGGAAGCGGGCGCTGGCCGACGAGGGCATCAAGATCGGCAGGCGGCCCCGCGCCGGGACCACGCCGACGACGGCGCGCGCGCTCACCAGCCGGGCCAGCGCGACGCTGGCCGAGGTCGTGCGGTCGATGAACAAGTCGTCCGACAACTTCCTGGCCGAGACGGTGCTCAAGACGCTGGGCGCGGCCGGGCGCACCGACGGCCAGCCGGCGTCGTGGGCCGACGGCCTGGCGGTGGTGACGACGACGCTGGTCGCGCGCTGCGGGCTGCCACCCGGCTCGTTCCGGGTCGAGAACGGGTCTGGCCTGTTCGCTGCCACCGCGATGAGCCCGGCCCAGCTGGTCACGGTGCTGCGCTGCGCCGACGCCGACTTCCGGATCGGCCCCGACCTGGTCGCGTCGCTGCCCATTCTCGGCGTCGACGGCACGCTCGGCCGCAGGCTGCAGGACACACCCGCGCGCGGCCGGGTTCGGGCCAAGACCGGCACGCTGGCGGCGGTGTCGACGCTGGCGGGCTTCGCGGGGGTGGATGGTCGGCGGCCGCTGGTGTTCGCCATCCTGGTCAACGACATCCCACCCGGCGCGCGCCCGGCGGCGCGTGCGCTGCAGGACGCGATGCTCGAGCGCATGATCGCCTTCGCCGAGGCGGCGGCGGCGCAGCCGTAGCACGCGGGGCCGTAGCAACCAGTAACAGCTGCAGGTACAGCCGCGGCAACCAATAGCAGCTGCACTGCAGGCGCAGGCACAGCAGCAGCAGTGCGGGCGCGCGGTCCCCCGACGTGCGCGGCAGCAACGTGCAGGAACTGGAGGCCTCGCGCGCCTGCCGTTCTGCCAGCGGGGGCTCGAATGGTCGGTGGGCTGCCGCCGGGCGGGGGTGACGCGGAGGCACAGGGTCCTTCGAACGCGAGTTCCGCGGGCTTTCGCTCGGGCGTCATCGACTGCGTCGTGCTTCGCCCCGCACCTGGACCCCAAGCCCAAGGCAGCCCGCGGATGTCTGAGCGTCCGAAGGAGCCCTCGCCGAGCGGCGGAGGCCCGCGCCCGGCGGCTTGGGTGATCTGCACGGAGGGCGACGTGGATCTGGGAGGGTCCGCCCCCGTACAGCAACGGCACCAGCACCAGCACCAGCAACAGCAACAGCAACAGCACCAGCAACAGCACCAGCACCAGCACCAGCAACAGCACCAGCACCAGCACCAGCACCAGCACCAGCACCAGCACCAGCAGCAGCACCAGCAACAGCACCAGCACCAGCACCAGCACCAGCACCAGCAACAGCACCAGCACCAGCAACAGC
>JAGPCO010000051.1 GCA_018058095.1 Kofleriaceae bacterium | reverse complement strand
TGTTCTCGCTGTACAACGTCGCCGCCAACCTCGAGCGCGCCGGCAAGCTGCGCAGCGCGGTCGAGTACTACCAGCGCTACCTGGCCGAGGCCGGCGACGCCGCCGACGAGGAGCGCGTCCTGTCGACCATCGCCGGCCTGCAGCGCCGGCCGAGCCCGCTCGAGGTCGAGACCGATCCGGCCGGCGCGACCATCCTCGTCGACGGCAGCCCGGTCGGGAAGGCGCCGCTGACCCGCAGCCTGGCCCCGGGTATCCACCAGGTCGCGGCGACCAGCGGCACGCTCACGGTCAGCCGGCACGTCACCGCCGAGTACGGCGAGCCGATCACGCTCCGGCTCACCCTGCGCGCCGATCAGGGCACGCTGACCATCGACGCCGACGTGGTCGGGGCCCGGGTCGAGGTCGACGGCGTGTTCCTCGGCGTCACCCCGTTCACCAGCGCGGTCGCGCCGGGCCGCCGGGTCATCCGCATCAGCGCCGACGGCTTCCCCACCATCGAGCGAACGGTCGACGTGCGCGTCGGGCAGGCGGCGCGCCAGGACGTGACCTTCCGGGCCCGCCCGGCCGTGCCACCGCCGCCGGGCGTCCGGCCCGAGCCTGGCGGCTCGACCCGGCCCGGCACGGCCGGCGATCCGCACCGGCGCCGCACCACCTTCTCCGTCGACGGCGGGCTGGCGCTGGCTGGTGTCGGCGGCGGCTTCGCCCAGCTCGGCGCCGGCGTGCGCGGCGCGTTCGGCGAGTACGCGTTTCGCTTCGGCTATCGGGCCGGCGAGGACGAGTTCGGCGACACCGCCGGCGGGTTCTCGTACGGCGGCGTGTTCCGCCTGCACCTGGGGCCGACCCGCATCCACCCGTTCGCGGCGGTGGCCATCGACGTCGTGTCGGGCAGCGCGCTGGCCGGCCTGTGGTACGAGGCCCAGTTCGGGCTGCTCGTCGGCAACCTGCTCGGCAAGCCGCCGCTGGGGATCGACCTGCAGCTCGGCGTCGGGGTGGGCCGGCTCAAGGCGGCCGACGCGACCCGGACCGCGTTCCCGATCAGCGTCGGCCTGGTCTTTCACCCGCGCTGACGTGGTACCCACGGGCGTGCTCGAAGCGCTGTTCCTGGCCTCGACCGTGGGCGCGATCCGCGCCGCCCTGGCCACCACCGAAGGGGGCGCGACCGGAACCGAGGGTCGAGGCCGGGTCGTGGTCGTCGGCGACGATCGCCTCGCCCGCGCGCTGCTCGGCGAGGGCGTGGCGGTGACCGCGGTGGTGGCGACCGAGGCCAAGGCGCGCCGGCTGCCGGGCGCGGTGGTCGGCCCGGCCGACGCCGTGCCGCTGCCGGACCGCGCCGCCGGCGCGGTGATCGGGGTCGGCGCGACCAGCACGGACGGCCCGGCGCTGGTGGCGGGCTGGGCCCGGCTGGTCCGCGACGGCGGCGTGCTGGTGCTGGTCGACCGGGGCGCCCCGGCGGTGGCCAGCCGGCGCGCGCTGGCCGCCGGGGTGACCGACCTCGAGCAGCGCAGCGCCGGCCGCATGGTCATCACCAGCGGCGTGGTGAGCGCGCTGCTACCATGACCGGGTGATGCCGTCGTCCCAGCTCCTGCGTGGCGTGGTCGGCCTCGGCCTGGTCGGCCTCGGCGCGGTGAGCGTGGTCCGGGCCGACACCACCAAGCTGTTCAAGGAGGACGTCCCGATCGGTGATCAGCAGTGGTTCGTGCCGCGTGACCCGATGTGCTGCGGCTACCCCCTGGCCGAGGAGCTGGGCTTCGCGCTGCGCTTCTACTGGCTGGCCCTCGAGGTCGACCACGACGACCCCGAGGAGATCGACTTCGCCGACCCGGATGCGGTCGACCTGTACACCAAGCACGGCTTCTACCTGGGCTCGTTCCCCGAGAAGTTCGCCTGGTCGCTGCGCATGGAGGGCTCCGGCCTGCTGGCCGACGGCCGCGTGCTCAACACCTCGGGCAAGTGCACCTACGGCTACGGCACCTGCTTCGAGCAGCTCGACGTCCGGGTCCATCCGTACGGGCGCGGCGCCGGGCCGCGCCCGCTCATCCCGTTCCGGTCGGTCGCGGTCGACCCGTCGATCATTCCCATCGGCGAGCCGCTGTACATCCCCGAGTTCGACGGCATGCGCCTGCCCGACGGCACGCTGCACGACGGCTGCGTCCGCGCCGACGACACCGGCGGCGGCATCAAGAAGCGGAAGATGGACTTCTTCGTCGCCAGCTACGGCAACTTCCGGATCCTGCTGACCGAGCTGTGGGGCATCACGTTCATCACCCCCCACGTCGAGACGCCGCGCTGTCGTTACCTGCGCGACCGCGGCACATGACGGCGACGGCGTCGCCGGGCGCCACGCTGGTGCTCGACCTGGCCGACGTCGGGCCGGGTGCGCCGGGCGTCGGCGCCAAGGCGCGCGGGCTGGGCGGGCTGCGGGCTGCGGGCCTGCCGGTCCCGCCAGGCTTCGTGCTCACCCATGCCGCGCTGGTGCAGGTCGCCGCCGCCGCCGGCGTGACCCTCGCCGCCGTCGCGCCGGCCGCGCCGGCCGACGTCGAGGCCGGGGCGGCGCAGGCCCACCAGCTGGCGGCGCTGGCCGAGCAGCTCGGCCAGGCCGCGATCCCACCCGCGCTGGCGAGCGAGGTCGCGCAGCGGGCGGCGGCGCTCGGGCCGGTCATGGTGCGGTCGTCGTTCGCCCTCGAGGATGGCGCGCTGGCCGCCGGGCCAGGCGTGTTCACCTCGGTGGCCGCGCTCACGCCGGCCGAGCTGTGGCCGGCCATCCGCGCGGTCTGGCTGAGCGCGCTGTCACCGGCGGCGGTCGCCTACGCCCGCCGTCGCGCCCACGCCGTCGCCGCCGCGCCGATCGAGCTGGCGGTGATCGTGCAGCAGCTCGTCGCCGGTCGCCGCACGACGATCTACACCTGCCCGCCCGGGCAGCCGGGGGCGGACGTGCTGCTCATGGCCGAGGTCGGGCAACCCGCGCGCCGCCTCGACGGCGAGCTGTCGGCGATCGAGCAGGCGGCGGCCCGGCTGGCCCGGGCCGCGGCGCGGGCCATCGCCGCGCCGGCCGGCGCCGACGTCGAGCTGGTCTGGCCCGACGGAGCGCATCGCGGTGGCGCCACCTGGTGGATGGTGCAGGCGCGGCCGATCGTGCACCCGGCGCCGGCACCGCCGCGACAGGCGCCGCCGGCCGCGCTGCTGGCGCCGCTGCGCGCGGGTGACGCGACCTGGGCGCTCGATCTCGGCCACAACCCCGATCCGCTGTCGCCGGCGCAGCGGGCGCTGGTCGCCGCCGTCGACGCCGCCGCGGCCAGCCCGGCCCGGCTGTGCACCGTCGCCGGCTACCTGTACACCACCGTGCCGTCGCCGACGGCGGCCGACCCGCTGGCCACGCCGGCTCCGTCGCCGACGGCGGCCGACGAGCTGGCCGCGGTGATCGGGCCGATCGAGGTGCGGCTGGCGAGCCAGCTCGACCAGCTGCGCGCGGTCGCCGCGGCCTGCGCCACGGTCACCGCGCTACCGACGGTGATCGCCGCGTACGTCGAGGTGATCCGGACCTGGTCGCACCAGCTGGCGCCAGCCATCGCCGCGGCCCGACGGGTGGTGCACGCCGCCGCGGTCGCCGCGGTCGGCCCGGCCGGCGCCGCCGGGTGGATCATCGCGGCGACCGGCCCACGTCGCTCCGCGCTCGGCGCCGCCCTGGCCGACGTCGTCGCCGGTCGGCGCGCGCTCGACGAAGTGCGGGCCGCGTTCGCCGAGGTGGCGCTGGCGTGGGACGTGGCGGCGCCGACGCTGGGCGAGCAGCCGGAGCGGTTCGTCGCCGTCGCCGCCGCGCTCGCCGCCGCCGCCGCCGCGCCGTCCCGCCCGGCCGCGCCGGCGCCGGGTGTGCCGGACGCGCCGCTGGTCGCGCTGGCGACGCTGGTCGGCGAGCTGGCCGAGCGCGACGACCTGTGGTTCGCGCGGGCCCAGGCCGCGGTGCGCCGGGCGCTGCAGCAGGTCGGGCAGCAGCTCGGCCTGGGCGTCGATGTGTTCTGGCTCGGGCCCGACGAGCTGATCGAGCTGGCGGCGCATCCAGCCCGCGCGCGTGCCCGCGCCGCCGCGGCGCGCGCCGCCACCGATCGGGCGCGGGCCTGGTCCATGCCGAGGGTGATCCGGCCCGGTCCGACGGTCGTCGACGGCACCGGCCTCGGGCACGACGAGCGCGCCGCCGCGACCTGGAGCGGCCAGGGCGGCGGAGGCCGGGTGGTCGGCGCGGTGGTGCGGCTCGACCGGCTCGATGGCGGCGCGCTGCCGATGATGGCCGGGCAGATCGTGGTCGCCCCGGCCGCGACTCCGGCGCTGGCGCTGGCGCTGGTCGACGCCCGCGCGCTGGTGTGCGCCACCGGCGGGTTGCTCGACCACGGCGCCGCCATGGCGCGCGAACTCGGGCTGCCCTACGTCGTCGGCTGCGCCGGGGCGTGGGACGCGCTCACGACCGGCGAGCTGGTCGCGGTCGATGGAGAGGCGGGCACCGTCAGCCGGCTGTGACGCTGGCGGCGGTGGCGGCGTGCGACCGGCTACGCCTCGTTGTCGTCGTCGTCGTCGAGCTCGTCGTCCGGGTCCGTGTCGTCGGGCTCGTCGGGCCGATCCGCCGGCAGCGGCGTCCCGACCTTGGCGTTGACCTTCTCACGCAGGTCCTTGCCAACCTTGAAGAAGGGCAGCCGCTTGGGCGGCACGTGGACGGTTGCACCGGTGCGCGGGTTGCGGCCTTCGTAGGCCTTGTACTCGCGGACGGTGAAGCTGCCGAAGCCTCTGATCTCGATACCTTCGCCGCGCTCCAGGGCCTTGACCATGGAGTCGAACACGGTATTGACGATCGCCTCAGCCTTCCCGGCGGGAAGCTTGAGGGACTCGGAGATTCTCTCGATGAGCTCGGATTTGGTCACGTAAGCCCCCGGAACGTGAGAACAGGCTACCCAGTTTCGGGGTGCCACCGCAAGCCTAACGTCTCGAAATCATGAGGTGGGGTCTAGCCCCCACCCGCCATGGCCGGGAGCCGGCGTTCGCCGTCAGACTTAAAATACCGATATTCCTTCGGAAATTGGTAGGTCTCACAGCGGTGGCGGGCGAAGAAATCGACGAGATCCCGCCAGCTCACCTCGCCTCGTTCGATCTGGGTGCGCAGGCTCTGCGACGCGGTCAGCGAGCAAACGTGGCCACGTCCACTGGGCTTGTGCCCCGCCGCCAGGCGCGGCTCGATGCCGACGTACGCCGGTGGCACCTGGCTGACGTAGTACGCCGCCAGGGGTGGGAGCTCGATCACCTCGACCCGCTCGAGCGTCACGTTCAGGCCATCGAAGTACTTGCATTCGCTGCGACGGACCCGCCCGCGCGGCTCGATGACCATCGCGTCCTGGGCCAGGATGCTGCGGCCGGTGCACTGCTGCGAGCTGACGCGGGTCGGCACCTGATACGCGACCGGCACCGCGCCGGGGTTCTCGATCGACAACACGGCGATGCGGTCACCTAGCTCGCCGTCGGCCACCTCGAGCGTCAAGCGCAGCCCGGCTCGCTCGACCGGCTGGCCCGGCGCGAGCGTGGTGCGGGTGTCGTCGATCCGGTACGGCAGCTTGCTCGCCATCGCCGCCAGCGTCGGTGGATCGATCCCGATGCGCGCGGCGTCCTTGGCCAGGTAGGCCTCGTAGGCCTGGACCGTCGCGGTCGTGGAGCTGAGCCCGTCGCCGGTCGTCCCCGACGGCGCGGCAGGGCGCGGCGGGAGCGCCGGCAGCGACACGTCACCGCAGAACCGCAGCGTCGCACCCAGCCCGACCAGGGCCAGGGCGAGGGCGCCGGCACCGACGCGGAGGTGAAGATCGCTGACTGGCATGCGTCGATTCGAGGCGAGGCTTCATGCGTATCACACACTGTGTGCCTCGGCGTGAACGAGGCTAAACAATTGACTCGCTCGAGAGCGGCAGGCGTAATGGTCGGGATGTTGCGTGGTGGGGCCGCAGCACGGATGACGGCGATCGCGATGGCGATCTTCGTGGCGTGTGTCGCTGCGCCCGGCGCCCGCGCCGAGGGCGAGGCCCGCATCAGCAAGCTGTCGTCGCAGCTGGCCAGCAGCTCGTCGGCCAAGGAGCGGCTGGGTGCGGCCACCGCGCTCGGGCGGCTGTCGGACCGGCGGGCGCTCAAGCCGCTGGTGACCGCGCTGACCGATCCGAGCCCGATGGTGCGGGCCGTCGCGGCGGCCGCGCTCGGCAAGCTCGGGCACAAGGCGGCGCTCCCGGCGTTGACCGAGGCCACCGGCGACGCCGATGCCACCGTCGCCAAGCGCGCGCGCGAGGCGGCCGCCGCCATCCGCAAGTCCAACGGCCTGGCCGAGCCGGTCGTCGCCGCGGCTTCGGCCCCGGCCGTCGGCCAGGCCGGCTTCGGCACCCAGGCCCGGGCCCTGCCGGCCCGGCCCGACCTGTACGTCGTGATCAAGACCGCGAGCGACGACTCGCCCGGGCTGCACGACAAGCGCGCACGCCAGCAGCACGGCGTCATCCTGCGCGAGTCGATGCAGCGCGCGCTCGGCGCGACCCGGACCGTGACGGCGCAGGCGACCGAGGCGCGCCGGTACGACCTCGAGCTGCGCAACCTCGACGTCTCGGTGGTCAAGATGGAGCAGCGCACGACCGGGGCGATGGTCGAGGTCGAGGTCCAGCTGCGCCTGGCGATCTCCGATCACACCGGGCGGATGATGTCGTTCCTGTCGGGTGGTGCCATGGTGCAGGTGCCGCGCCGCTCGTTCAACGCCAGCTACCTGCCGCAGCTTCGGCGCGACGCCCTGACCAACGCGGTCGGCGGCATCTTCGACAAGCTGATCGCCCACCTGCGCCGCGGCGCTGGGAGCTGAGGTGCGGCGGGTCGCCGCGCTTGGCCTGGTGCTGGCCGGGTGCAGCTTCGAGCCGTCAGCCGTCGACGACGACGGTGGCAGGCGGGCCGACGGGCGCGGCGCCGGGGACGCCGGCGTGGCGGACGCCGAGGCGACCGGGTTCGACGCCGGCGTCGACGCCCGGCCGTTCAACCCGGCCACGGATTGCCCGGCCGACTATCAGGACCTCGGCGTGCCCGGCTCGCGCTACCGCCTGCCGGGGCCGCCGCTGCTCGGCCTGCCGCTGCAGGCGTGGGCCAACGCCGACGGCGAGTGCCGGGCCCAGGCGCTCGACCACCCGGCGGTGCGCCTGGTCGTGTTCGACGACGCCGCCGAGCAGGCCGCCATCACCGCCCGGGTCCGCGACCTGCACTTCTCGACCTGGATGTGGACCGGCGTGGCCGACATCGACGGCGATGGCGTGTGGACCCGGCCCGGCGGCCAGGTCGCGACCTACCTGCCGTGGGCGGCGACCGAGCCCGGCGCCGCGCGCCCCGGGCAGGCCATGATGATCGAGCCGCTGGGCGAGGTGGTGCGCTCGCGCTCGGCGCAGGACGCGTACGGCTGGGTGTGCGAGTGCAGCGCGCCGCCGTGAGCTCGCCCCGCTGGCGGTTGTCGGCCGGCCCACCTTGCCTTCGGTACCGACGGGGGTAGCCTGTGGGCTCCGTCGTGAAACGCGCGCGCCTGCACACGCAGCTGGGGCTGGGGCTCGGCCTGGTCGCGGCGGCCGCCGCCAGCCTGGGTGCGCTCGAGCCCGCGGCCGCGCAGCCCGCGCCCGGCGACAGCCCGCCCGCGCCGGCGCCGGCACCGACGCCGACCGGCGTGGTGACCAAGCCGCCGGCGCTGCTCCAGGCGGTCGCGCCCGACTACCCGCCGGCGGCGCTGGCCGCCGGCAAGCAGGCCACGGTCAAGGTCCGCATCCACCTCGACGCCGACGGCCTGGCCACCAAGGTCGAGGTGATGACGCCGGTCGGCGACGGCTTCGACGAGGCGGCGGTGGCGGCGGCCATGCAGTACCTGTTCAGCCCGGCCGAGATCGACGGGGTGCCGGCGCCGATCGTCATCGAGACCGCCATCAACTTCGTGATCGAGCAGGTCGAGGCGCCGCCGGAGGTCACCCCGCCGGCGCCGACCGGCGGTGAGGCCGACGTGCCGGCCGGGCCGGCGCACCGGGCCGGCAACCTCAAGGCGCCGGTCACGCTCAGCGGCGTCGCCGTCGAGCGCGGCACCCGGCGCAAGCTGGCCGGCGTGATCGTGTCGGTGGCCGAGCTCGGGCTCGACGCCATCACCGCCGAGGACGGCAGCTTCTTCTTCCACGGCGTGCCGGCCGGCCGCTACCAGCTGCTGGCCGTCGACGATCGGTTCGACCGGTTCGAGCGGCCGGTGGTGCTGACCAAGGGCGAGGAGCTCGAGGTCCGGCTGTGGATGCGGCCGCGCGGGGGCAACCCGTACGAGACGGTGGTCGAGGGCGAGCGCGAGGTGCTCGAGGTGACGCGGCGCTCGCTACAGCGGCAGCAGCTGGTGTCGGTGCCCGGCACCTTCGGCGACCCCATCCGCGTCATCCAGACCCTGCCCGGCCTGGCCCGGCCGCCGTTCGGGCTGGGGGTGCTGATCGTGCGCGGGTCCAACCCCGACGACACCGGGGTGTTCGTCGACGGGCACCAGGTGCCGCTGCTGTTCCATTTCCTGGGCGGACCGTCGATCTTCAACGCCGAGGCGGTCGACAGCCTCGACCTGTACCCGGGTGGCTTCCCGGCCCGGTTCGGCCGCTTCCACGGCGGCGTCGTCGCCATCGAGACCCGGGCCGCCACCGCCGACGGCGTGCACGGCCAGGCCGACGTCGACCTGCTCGACGCCGGCGGCTACGTGCGGGCGCCGCTGCGCAAGGACCTGGCCATCGCCGTCGGCGGGCGCCGTTCGTACATCGACCAGCTGCTGCCGTACGTGTTGCCCGAGCCGTCGCCGGGCTCGCAGCGGGTGGTGGTGCCCATCTACTACGACTACCAGGCCCGCATCGACTGGGACGGCAAGCAGCACGGCAAGCTGGCGCTGTACGTGCTGGGCTCGAGCGACACCCTCGACGTGCTGCAGGCCGACGCCGAGGAGGAGTCGTCGCTCGCGCTCAACTCCTCGGTCGGGTTCTGGCGGGTCATCGCCAGCTACAAGCGGCCGATGCCGCGTGGCCTGACCCTGACGCTGTCGCCGGCGTTCGGGCGCGGCAAGGTGGCGTTCGCCGGCTCGCAGGCCGACGCGGCCGGGCCGTTCACCAGCCTGGCCCTGAACCAGAGCGTGCTGGCCTACCGCATGCGCCTGCACGGCCGGGTCTCGCCGCGGGTCGTGCTCGACACCGGCATCGACCTCGAGTCGCGCGTCGCCACCTACGACATCCTGGCGCCCAACACCGACGACATCGCCGGCGGCGGCGACGTCGACGCCGACCCCGAGGTGTCGCAGCTCGGCGCCGAGAGCCTGGGCGCCGGCCTGTACGCCGACGTCGGCGTCGACGTGACCTCGCGCCTGCGCCTCATCCCCGGCCTGCGCCTCGACGGCTACGTCATCCAGGGCCAGCCCAAGTGGTCGGTCGACCCGCGCCTGGTCGGCCGCTACGCGACGTCGAAGACCACCACGGTCAAGGCCTACGCCGGCGTGTTCCACCAGCCGCCCCAGCCGGAGGCGCTCGACATCAGCATCGGCAACCCCGACGTCGACATCGAGCGCGGCGTGCACTGGGGCGTGGGCGGCGAGTGGAAGCCGACCCGGCTGTGGTCGCTCGACGGCGAGCTGTACATCGTCGATCGCCAGAACGTCGTCGTCTTCACCAACGACGTGGTGATGCGCGCCGACGGCACGATCCGCCCGCTCAACTTCGTCAACACCGGGCGGCGCTACTCGTACGGCGCCGAGATGTTGATCAAGCGCGAGATCTCCGAGCGGGTGTTCGGCTGGGCCTCGTACACGTTCAGCGTGTCGCGTCAGCGCGCCGACGACGACGAGGCCTACGTGCCGACCGGCTTCGACCAGATGCACAACCTCAACCTGGTCACGTCGTGGAAGCCAGGCGGCGGCTGGGAGCTGGGCGGGCGCCTGCGCCTGACCACCGGCCGGCCGGCCACGCCGATCGTCGGCAGCACGCTCGACGCCGACAGCGGCGGCTACGACTCGCTGGCCGGGCCGCGCCGGTCGACGCGCACGCCGGTCTACCACCAGGTCGACGTCCGGGCCGAGCGCATGTGGCTGTTCGACACCTGGAGCATGGGCCTGTACCTCGACATCCAGAACGCCTACAACGCCAAGAACGTCGAGGCGACCGAGTACGACTATCGCTTCCGCGAGAGCGCGCCGGTGACCGGCATCCCCTTCCTGCCGACGATCGGCATCCGGGGGCAGTGGTGAGCCGGCGCCACGGCCTGGTCGCGCTGCTGGCCGGTCTCGGCCTGGTCGGGTGCGGCTCGTTCGAGGATCCGGCCATCGTGCTCGACCTGCGCGTGCTGGCGATGCGGGCCGAGCCGCCCGAGCAGCTGTTCCCGGTCGACCCGGCCAACCCGGCGGCCAGCCTGCTCGGGATCGACCCGGCCCCGATCGAGGTGTGCGCGCTGGTGGCCGAGCCCGATCGGGCCGGGCCGCTGGCGTGGTCCATGCGGATCTGCCCGGAGACGCGCGACCTGCGGTGTGACCTCGAGCGGCCGTTCCGCGAGGTGGCGACCGGCGTCATCGACGACCCCGACACCACCTCGCCGGCGCCGCTCCTGTGCACGACCTACGATCCGGGCGGCGAGCTGGTGCCGGTGCTGATGGACGCGCTCAGCCAGGACCAGCTGCTCGGCTTCGGCGGCATCGACCTGGTGGTCGAGCTGCGGGTCGGGCCGGACGGGCAGGACCTCGACCTCGGCCAGTACGCCGCCAAGCGGGTCCGCTTCGCCGCCCAGCTGCCGGTCGAGCGCACCGCCAACCGCAACCCGACGGTGGACTCGATCGAGGGCTTCCCGGTGCCGGGCGCGCCGCCGGTGTCGCTGCCGCTCGGGCGCTGCGCCGACGGGGTCGCCGTCGAGATCGCGAGCGGGACCGAGGTGGTCATGGCCCCGGCCGAGACCGCGGGCGCGCGCGAGGACTACCTGGTGCCGACGTTCGAGGGCGACGCCCGCATGTTCCGCGAGTACCTCAGCTACCAGTGGCTGGCCACCGGTGGCGACTGGTCGCGCGAGAGCACCGGTGGGCCGCGCGACGGCGTCGGCAACGTGCCGCCGCTCGACACGTTGTGGCGAGCCCCGTTCGTCGACGTCGCCACCACCTACACGCTGTGGATGATCCAGCGCGACGAGCGCCTCGGCGTGTCCTGGCAGGAGCTGTGCGCGCGCGTGACGCCGTAGCCGAGGCGGTGCAAGCGCTGTACGCGACCTTCGACGGGCCGGCGCCGCGCGCGGTCACCGGCTGCCCGTGTTGCAGCGACGGCGCCCACCTGGCCTCGCTGAGCGCGCGCCCGCGCCGGCAGCTCGACGGCGCGGCCCTGGGGCCGTACGCCTTCTCGGCGCTGTACACCGTCGGCACGCTGGCCGACTTCAAGTACTTCTTGCCGCGGATCCTCGAGCTCGTCGCCGCGGACACGCTCGACTGCGACACCCAGGTGGTGTTCCACAAGCTGGTGTACGACGGGCCGTGGACCGCGGCCGAGCTGGCGGCGGTCAGCCGCTTCGCCGAGGTGGCCCTGGCCGCGGCCGTCGACGACCCGCGCCGCTCGCCGCTGGTCTTGATCGAGAGCATCGGCCTGGCCGGGCTGCCGCTGGCGACCATGCTCGATCGCCTGCTGGTCGGCGCCGACGCGACCCGCGTCAGCGGGCTGGCGCGGCTGGTGTTCGACTACGGCGCGCGCCTGACCGCGGCCGCACCCGGCTGGATCTGGTGGAAGCAGGGCGCGACCTCCACCCTGCGCGACTGGCTGCTGGCCGGGCCGCCGCTGGTGGTGCTGCGCCGCGCCGTCGAGGGTGACGTCGACCACCCCGACGC
This sequence comes from Kofleriaceae bacterium, assembly GCA_018058095.1. Taxonomy (GTDB): domain Bacteria; phylum Myxococcota_A; class Polyangia; order Haliangiales; family Haliangiaceae; genus JABFXX01. The sequence continues at coordinate 38,046 of JAGPCO010000051.1, read as the reverse complement.
GGGTGCGTGGGCCAGCGCGTGCGACGTGCTCGAATGCGTGAGCGGCTGATCAGAACGCCAGGGCCCAGATCATGCGCGGCGCGACGTCGGGAGAGTCGGAGGTGAGGCCGACCGGCACGCTCAGCGCCAGCCAGAACCGGCCGTGGGTCAGCGCCAGCGCGGGACCGACGGCGAGCGTCGCGCTCGGGCCGGTGCCCTTGATCTGGTGCCGGCCGAAGGCATCGAGCCCGAGCTTGACGTCGGGCGTCACCGCGTACAGCGCGCCGGCGCCGTACTCGAGCGCGACCGCCGATGGATCGGTGATGGCGACCACGCCGAGGTTGGCCACCACGTGCAGCTCGGGCGTGGGGTTGCCTCCCAGCACCGCGGTGCCGAGCAGGCGGACCTGCTCGTCGCTGGCGGGCGAGCGGCGAGCGCCGGCGCGCAGCAGCGGGACCCAGCCGGTCTTGCGGCCGAGCAGGCTGGGCGCCAGGCGCCAGCGCACCTCGGCGCCGTACACGCCCATCGTGGTGGCGCCATCGGCGCGGCTGTAGTCGAACGTCATCGGCAGCGCCAGCTCGACCCCGTCGACCAGGCCGATCACTGGCGCGACCAGGAGCGAGGTGGTGCCGGCGGCGCCGTCGACGCCGGCGACCAGGTTGGTCAACCACAGCTCCAGCTCGGCCTGCCGGGCTGGCACCGTCTCGCTGTCGAAGTTCCAGGCGGTCGTTCGCAGGCCGGCGTGGGCCGGCGCCACGTCGAACGCCACCCCGGCGGCCAGCGCGACCACCAACGCCGTGAGCACCCGCGCGCGCGCCATGGAGGAGACGGTAGCAGAGGCGGGATCGCCGGCGCTCATCGCGGTTGCCCGAACTTGTCGACCCGGCGCACCGGCGTGGCGTCGGCGGCGACGCCGACGACGACGGTGTTCTTGCCGGCGGAGATCGTGACGTCCTGCTCGATCGGGAGCCTGGATCTCTCGCTCCAGGCCCGCAGGCGGTACTTGCCGGGCCGCAGGGCGCGGAAGGCGAACGCGCCGGCGGCGTCGGTGAACACGTAGTGCGGGGCGCCGATGACGGCGATGGTCGCGCTCATGTTCGCATGCAGGTTGCAGCCGAGGCGGACGAAGCCCTCGCGCGTGAACGTCACCGTACGGGCCTGGCCCTCCTTGTACAGGCCGAGGTCGAACGGCGCCGGCGTCGACGTCGAGAACACGTTGTGGAAGATCGGATCGAAGTTGGGGAAGCTCACCGTCGAGCCGACCGGGATCAACATCAGGCGCGGCGCGAACTGGCGGTCGCGCTGCTCCATGACCCGCTGCCGGGGCACCCGGGCCCGGCCGCGCCGGTCGGTCGGATCGAGGGTGATGAAGGCGCGGGCCTCGCCCGGCGGCGCCCCGGCCAGGGTCAACGTGCCGTCGAGGCGGCCGACCGGAGGCGGTGCGCTGGCCTCGGCCGGGTCGGGCCGGGGCGGCGCGGCCGCGTCCTCGTCATCGGACGAGCCGACCACCGCCGCCTGCCGGCCGGTGTCGGCCACGGTGATCGGCGCGTCGGTCACCCGCGGCGGCGCCCCGGCCCGGAAGCCGTCGGCCAGGTCGGCCAGCGTCGGCGCCCCGACCAGCAGCTCGGCGCTCGAGAACAGCAGCTCGGCGGTGCTGGTCTTGCCGGCGGCGCGTGCGGCCTCGGCCTGGCGCAGCAGGTCGGCCGCGTCGCTCAGCTCGGCGGCGCGGATCGCGGCCGGGGCGGTCGAGGCGGCGACGGAGGGGGACGTGTCGGCGCCGGGTCGCGTCGTCAGCTGGTACAGCGCCAGCAGGTCGACGTCGCCGGTGGTCGCGTCTCCACCAGCACCGTAGTCGCTGGTGCTCACGCCCCCGGCGGCGCGGCTGGTGCCGGCGCGTTCGCCGGCGCGCGGGGCCGCGCCTGGAGGCGCACCCCCGACCGACCACAGCGATGGTCCACACCCGGCACCGACGGCGGCGAGCCCGGCCACGATCGCGATCGCCCTGCGCATGGCCGCCAGTGTAGCCGGGTCGGCGCGCCGGTGAGGTCCTTACGCCGCCCTTACCGTGGACGCGTGGCGACGCAGACCGCCGGAGCGGCCGGTGCGTCGACATCTCCATCAGCAGACAGGCGTCACCCAGCTCGGCAGCGACCCCAGGCGATCCTGCCGGCGGGTCCGCTGCGTGGGACTGCCCGCCGCCGCTGCAGGAGCTCGTCATGTCGCGTCTGCTTCCGTCCCTCGTCCTGGCCTCTCTGCTGTCCACCTCCGTCCTCGGCGCTGGCTCGGCCGCCGCCCGCGGGTTCGCCGCTGCGCCACCGTCCGCCGCGCCGGCCTGGGTCGGCATCGACGACGCCGCGCCGGCCGCGCGCCCGGAGCTGCTGACGCGCGCCCGGGTGCGGGCGGCGCTGGTGACCGCCCGCAGCCGCAACCTGCGCGCGTTCCGGGCCTACCGCCTGCGCGGCGTGTACCCCCACAACACCATGCAGCCGGGTGCGCTCAACGTGTGGCGCGACGCCGAGGGGCACCTGTGTGCGGCGGCGACGATGATCGATCGGAGCGGGGCCACCGCGCTGGTCGATCAGGTCGCACGTGAGCAGAACTTCATCCGCCTGGCCGACGTCCAGGACGGCGCGCTCATGGACTGGATCCTGACCTCGGGCCTCACCCAGGCCGAGGTCGTCGCGATCCAGGAGCCGTTCTTCGAGGTCGAGCCGGGCCCGGTCGCGCCGGCGCCGGCGCCGCGGATCGCCGCCGACCGCCAGGCCGAGGACCGCCGCCTGGCCAGGCGCTACCGCCAGGTCGACCGCCAGCTGGTGCGTGATCGCGCCGCCAGCCTCGAGCGGGCGGTCGACGCGCTGATGGCCCGGCCGGCGCTGGCCCGGCGCCTGCTCGCGGGCTGAGCGTCGGGCTCAGCGGCGGCGCAGCTTGGCCGCGCGCACCGGCGCGCGCTTGAGCGTGCGTCGGGTCGCGCTGGCGGCGACCGCGCCACCGACGCCGTACATCTCGTCGACGCCGCGCATGGCCGCGGCCCACAGCGTGACCAGGATGGCCAGGTCGGCCACCGCGCGCCGGCTGGCCGAGGCCGGGATGACCAGGCCGTAGGTCTCCGACACGAAGCGCAGGTTGCGCAGCACCCGCAGGACCTCCTCGCGCTCGACCGCGCCGTGCCAGTACACGACGCGCGACACCAGCAGCTCCTGGTGCCGGCGCATGAACTCGCCCATCGACAGCGGGTCGGCGGTGCGCCCTCCCGGCGGCCGACAGATGGTCATCAGGTCCTCGAGGTACTCGTTCCAGTGCAGCGCCAGGTGCTTGTTCTCGGGTCGGCGCAAGAACTTGACGCGCTCGACGGAGAAGTCGGCCTTGACCGGGTTGCGGAAGCGCGGCACCACCGCCATCAGGTCGTAGATGATGGGCGGGTCGTGCTTGTCGTAGTCGACGTCGTGGTAGCGCCAGCGGCCGCGCAGCTGCGGCCAGGTCTGCACGCTCAGCACCGGGTCGTCGGTGCTGTCGATGACGACGAAGCGCTTGTCCTCGGCCCGCACCACGGTGATCCAGTGCGTCCACTCCTCCACGCACAGCAGCACCGGGGTCTGCTCGCGCAGGAACTTGCCGAGCAGGCGGCGGGCCTGCTCCTCGTCGCGCCGGCGCTCGAGCACCAGGTCGCACTCGAACTCGCGGGCGGCGCGGGCCAGGCGGATCTCGTCGGTGCCCGACCACCAGTGGGTCTTGGCGGTGGCGGCGATCTGCGTCGCCTCGACGGCGCGCCCGAGCGCGACCAGGGCGTGCTTGAGCGCGAACGGCCCACACGTCCAGTCGTTGGGCTGCGGGTAGAAGCCCGGCTTGGGCTCTCCCTTCGTCGGTCGCGCCATGGGGGCGGCACTCTACCGCTGCGGCGCGGCGGGGGCAGGGGCCGTCGAGCCGTTCCCACCAAGATCTGCAACGAGCTGAAACTGCTCGGAAACTATCGGTCGATCCCGGGCCCGTCCGGACCCGAGGTGGCCACCGCCAGCCGCGGCGTCGTGGCTGGCGCGAGGGCGGCGCGGTCGAGCCCACGCCCGGCCAGCCCGGCCAGCAGGTGCTCACACGCCGGGCACGGGTCGACCAGGTCGCCGTCGGCGTACATCGGGCCGGCCCCGGCGGCGACCAGGCGGATCGCGCCAGCCGGGATGGCGGCCAGTTCGCGTCGCAGCTCGGCGTCGCCCAGGGTGCCCGCGGCCACGCCGAGCGCGCGCTCGCGCCCGGCCAGGTAGGCCGACAGCGCGCGCGGCAACGCACATGCGCCTGGCGGCGCCCACGAACGGGGCCACTCGCCGCGGGCCAGGTCGCGGCCCCAGTCGGCCAGGTAGGCGGCGAAGCTGGGGGCGATCGGGCGCACCCCGGCGCCGGCGGCGCGGGCGTCGAGCCACACCGTGCCGGCGTCGGCGCCGCGCACGACCAGGTAGGTCGCCTGATCGCATCCGACCGCGCCGAGCGCGACCACCCCGGCCCACGGCCCGGTGCTCGTCGTCGGGTCGTGCACCCCGCGCAGCCCGGGCCGCTGGGCTGGATGGTCGAACGGCGCCAGCCCGGCGTACGGACCGGCACCACCATCACCGACGAGGCCGAGGTAGTCGCGGTAGTCGGCCGGCAGGGCCAGGCCCAGCTCTGCCTCGAGCGCGGCCAGCCGGGCCGCGGTCAGCGGCGGCGCCGTTCGATACTGGTGGTGCCGCGCGCCGAAGCGGCGCCGGCCTGGGTCGGCGCCGGCCACTTGCTCGACCAGCAGGCACCAGGCGGACAGCCAGCCCGGCCGCTCGCCGCCGCCGTCGTCCTCGGGCGCGTGTCCGTCGCGGCCAGCCACGTGGCGACGGTAACGAGGCGGCGCCGCCCGCGCCAGGCATGGTTGGTGGGATACTGGCGGCGGTGAGCGAGCTCGACCTCGACGACGACGGCCCGCTCGATCCGGTCCGCCTGCAGCGCACCCTGCGGCAGGGGCGGCCGGTGCGGGATCACGACTTCGATCGGCTGTACCCACCGGCGCACCGGCACCGCTCCTCGTTACACTGGACCCCGGTCGACGTCGCCCTGCGGGTGTGCGAGATGCTGGCCGGCTGCCCGGGCGGCCAGGTCCTCGACGTCGGCGCCGGCGTCGGCAAGGCCTGCCTCATCGGCGCGCTGGTCGGCCCGCTGCGCTGGACCGGGGTCGAGCGTGATGGCCGCATGGTGCAGGCGGCGCGGCGGGCGGCGCGGGCGCTGGCGATCGACGACCGGGTCACCTTCGTGCACGACGAGGTCGACGCGGTCGACTGGCGCGCCTTCGGCGGCCTGTACCTGTTCAACCCGTTCGGCGAGCGGCTGTGGGGCGGCGGCGTGGTCGATCCGTTCATCCGCCGCGCCGGCTACCTCGAGGACGTCCACGCCGCCGAGCGCCAGCTCGCGGCCATGCCGGTCGGCGCCGAGGTGGTCACGTTCTGCGGCTACGGCGGCGAGATGCCGGCCGGGTACGAGCTGCTCGAGGAGGAGCCGATGGAGAGCGACCGCGTGTGCCTGTGGCGCCGGCGCTGACGGCCCGTCGGTTCCTCCGCCGGTCGGTAGCCAAGGCCGGGCCGGCCAGGCACGATAGCGACGGGCTCCGCCCGCTCCATGCGCCTGCGTTACGTCGACGACCTGACCGAGGTCCTGCGCCGACAGCTGGCGTTCGCGCTGCGCACGCGCGAGCTCATCGGCTACGGCCTGCGCCGCAAGCTGGCCGAGGGCTACACCGGCGCCGACTTCCGGGCCGACCTGCGCGCCGGCGCCGCGGTGGCCGCGGTGTCGCTGCCGCTGTCGCTGGCGCTGGCGGTGGCGGCCGGGGTCGCGCCGCAGCACGGGCTGTACACCGCCATCGTCGCCGGCGTGGTGGTCGCGCTGCTGGGCGGGACCCGGGTCCAGATCACCGGCCCGACCGCGGCCTTCGTCGTCATCCTCCTGCCCATCCTGCATCGCTACGGGCTGGCCGGCCTGCTCACCGCCGGGATGATGGCCGGCGTCCTCCTCATCGCCATGGGGCTGGCCCGGTTCGGCAAGCTGTTCACGCTCATCCCACACCCGGTCACCACCGGCTTCACCGCCGGGATCGCCCTGGTGCTGGCGCTGCTGCAGCTCAAGGACGTGCTGGGCGTGGTGGTGCCGACGAGCGATGGCCTCATCGGCTACCTGGACGGGTTGTGGGCCGCGCGCGGCCAGGTGTCGCTGCCCGATCTGGGCGTCGCCGTGGTCACCGTCGGCCTGCTGGTGCTGGTGCCGCGCCTCGACCGCCGCCTGCCGGCGCCGCTGCTGGTGCTGGCCGTGGTCGCCGCCGCGGTCGCGCTCATCCACCAGCTGGCGCCGTCGTTCGCGCCGATCACGATCGCCCATCGGTTCCAGTCGGCCATCGACGGCCAGGTCGTGCACGGCCTGCCACCGCTGCCGCCGATGCCGATGTGGCCGTGGGACCCGCCGTCGTCGTCGACCCAGTTCGCGCTCGACTACACGACCATCCGGGCCCTGTTGCCGTCGGCGCTGGCCATCGCCCTGCTCGGCGCCATCGAATCGCTGGCGACCGCGACCGTGGCCGACGGGGTCAGCCCGCCGGGCGTCAGCCGGCACGAGCCCAACGCCGAGCTCATCGCCCTCGGCGTCGGCAACCTGGTGTGCCCGTTCTTCGGCGGCATCCCGTGCACCGGCGCGCTGGCGCGCACCGCCACCAACATCCGCGCCGGGGCTCGCTCGCCGCTGGCCTCGGCCTTCCACGCCGTGATCGTGCTGGCCTGCATGCTGGCGCTGGCGCCGCTGGTGTCGTACCTGCCGATGGCGGCGCTGGCCGGCCTGCTGCTGGTGGTGGCGCGTAACCTGAGCGAGGCGCGTCACTTCGCGCGCCTCATGCGTATCGCCCCGCGCGCCGACGTCGGCGTGTTGCTGACCTGCTTCGGCCTGACCGTGGTGTTCGACATGGTGGTGGCGGTCACCGTCGGCGTGGTCATGGCCGCGCTGCTGTTCATGCGGCGCATGACCGTGCTGACCCGGGTCACGCTCGAGCACGACGATCCGATCCACCACGTCGTGCCCGAGGGGGTGCGGGTGTTCCAGATCGCCGGGCCGATGTTCTTCGGGGCGGCCAAGACGGCGATGGCCACCCTCGAGGTGACCGACCAGGCGACCCGGACCATCGTCCTCAACATGAAGCACGTGCCGACCATCGACGCGACCGGCCTGGTCGCGCTCGAGAGCACGCTCGACCGCCTGCGCCGCGACAAGCGCATGGTCGTGCTGGCTGGCCTGCAGCCCGACATGCAGGCCATTCTCGAGCGGGCCGACATCAAGCGGGTGCCGGGTGAGCTGGCCTTCGCGCCCGATCTCGACACCGCGGTGTCGATGGCCATCGTCCACGCCGCCCACGCCCCGACGGGGTGAAGCGCCATCGCGCTGGCGTGCCAGGCATGGTCGCCTGGTGCGCGGCGTGTCGCGACGGCGCCCGCCGCGCGATCGAGCGCGCCACGCGAGGCGCTCACCGCGTGATGGCCACCGCGCTGGCCACGCTCATGCGCCGCACGCCAGCGCGATGTCGTCGTCGGCACAGACGCTGGCGGGTCGCGCAGCCGGCGGCGGCTGCGCTGGCCAGGACGATCGACCCCAACGCGCCGGATCGGCCGGCGCGAGCTGGGCACACCCGTTGCAATCCGTCGCGGCATGACGACCCACCAGACCACCACTCGCCTGTTCATGATGATGTCCTCCGCGCTCGTGCTGTCGGCTGGTGCGCTCGGCTGCGCCACCGACGCGCCCGGCCCGGGCGGCGCCGGCGGTACCGTCGACGGCAAGGCCGACGGGGCCGGCCTGGCCGGGGCCTACTACGCGTTCGAAGGCAGCGGCGAGGTCGACGCGCTGCAGGTGCTGGCGATCCACCCGCCGACCAGCTCGCGCCGTGGCGTGACCCTCGGCGAGTTCGATCTGACCCGTGACCTGGGCGACTACGAGTCGAGCCTGACCCGCGGCAAGTACCGCAGCTACGCCGTCGACGGCGTGCCGCACCTGCGCCTGACCGGCTCCGACGGCGAGGTGGTGTTCGACGCCCCGTGGCAGCTGGACGGGCGAGAGCTGGTGCTCGACCCCGAGGGTGATGCCCCGGCGACGCTGCGCCACCTGAGCGGGAGCGCCGACGAGCAGCTGTCGTGCGTGACCACCCAGGTGCTCGACCCGACGGTGTTCGAGGAGGGCCTGAGCGTGTACGAGTACCCGTTCGTGGCGGTCGCCGGCGCCGACGACCCCCTGGCGCTGTCGATCGGCAGCCACGGGTTCGCGGTGGAGGACGCCGCGCTCGAGGTCGTCGACGACGGTGGCGCGCTCACGGCCACCGCCACCCTGGCCGAGGACGGCAGCCGGCGCATCGTCCGCGTCGACGCCGGCCCGGTCCGGCGCGGCACCGTCGAGGTGGCCGAGGCCGACGGCGAGCCGGTCGTGGTCGCCCACGTGACCTGCTACTGAACGAACGATCCTCGACCCAGGGGCGCCCTGGTGCCGCGCCGTGTTCTTCGCCGCGCGTAGGCCGGGACGGCCCGGCGTGCGTCTACAGCTCGGAGCCGTCACCACGTCACCTCACGCAGGACCTCCTTAATGTCGCCCACGCTTCGCTGCCCGCTCTTCTCGGTCTTGCTCGCCAGCGCCGCGCTCGGCTCGATCCGCTGCGCCGCCTCTCGCCCGGGCCAGGCCACCACCACCACCGTCGCCTCATCGGCGTGGTCGATCACCATGCTCGGCGGCGAGTGCACGCTGCACGGGCAGGGCGATCAGGCCACCGCCGGCGCGTGCGCCGGCCTGGGCGCGCTCGACCTGCAAGGCCACTCCGCGTCGGGTCACCTCGGCGCGATGGTCGCCGCCCTGCCAGCGGGCCCGGGTGAGCCCGCGGCTGGCGGCTGGCCCGCCGCCCAGCTCACCCGCGCCGGGGCGCCGGCCGTCGCGGTCGCCGATGGCTGGGTCCCGATCGCGCGCGAGCTCAAGGCCTTGCTGCGGCAGCGCCCGGCGGGTGCGGCGTCGGTCGCGTTGCCGGTGCCGGCGACGTTCCATCGCTGGCACGTCACGGCGGGTGACGGCCGCTGCCAGCTGGCCGGCGAAGGGGCCCAGGTGCTCACCATCGACTGCCCGGCGGCCGGGGCTGCGGTCAACGCGGGAGCTGATCTCTCCGCCGTGACGACCTGGCTGGGTGCGACCAGCCTCGACCCGGCGCGCGCGGAGGCGCCCCTGTGTGTCCTGACCACCGAGCTGGCCGCTCCGTACCCGCTGTCGGACGAGCACTGTGGTCGGCTCACGACGCTGCTGGGCACGTTGGCCCGCGGCGCGGCCGGGCCGCGCGACCCGATGAACAAGATCGGCTCGTCGGGCACGATGGCGCTGGCCCAGCTCAAGGATGGACAGGCCCCGGTGGTGGAGGTGCTGATCGAGTGGACCGCGTCGCCGGCCGACCGCGATCGCATCCGCGCCCTGGGCGGGGTGTTCATGTCCACCACGCCGAGCTCCAACATCGAGGGCCTGCGGATCCCGCTGCGTGCGCTCCCTGCCGTGGCCGCGCTGACCAGCGTGTCGAGCATCGAGCTGGGGCAGGCGCTGACCAGCGACGGCTCGCGCTGACGAGGCCAGTCGCGGGGGTGCCGGATCGTGGGCGAGACACCCACATCCCGCCCGACCATCGCCGCAGGTTCCCCCTCGACGAACGTCGCCCCTGGTCGGATCCTACGGAGGCATGCCCTTGCGCGAGGACGCGGTGGTGGCGCGCGGCCGCCTGCAGTGGGCCGCCTGGGCCACCGTCGCCGTGGTCGCGCTCAGCCTGACCTTGCCCGAGGTCCGGACCCGGCCGCTGCTGCTGGTGCTCAACCTGGTGCTGCTGGCGACCGCGGTGCCGATCGCCGTGCTGACCCGGCGCGGCCGGATCGCGGGCCGGCTGATCAACGTCGGCGGCACCGTCCTGGCTGGCCAGCTGGCGGCGGTGACCCTGACCGCCTACGTCCTCGATCCCCAGCAGCTCTACGTGGTGATGTTGCTGCTGCAGCTGGTCGCCGCGGGGGCGCTGTTCTTCTCGGCCGGCTGGTTGCTCGTCCACCTGGCCGCGGTGGTGCTGGCGGCGGTGATCACCTTCGCGATGGTCGACGCAGGTGGGGTCGGCGTGCTGGTGGCGACCGGCGCGGTGCTGAGCCTCACCCTCCACGTCGCGCTGCGCGACCGTCAGCGCCATCGCGACGGGGTCTACGCCACCCAGCTCGAGGCGGCGCTGTCGCTGGCGCGCGAGCAGCTGCGCGAGCGGGAGCAGGCCGAGCTGGCCCGCGCCCAGGCCCAGCGCGACAGCGAGCGCTACCAGGCCCAGCTGCTGCACGCGCAGAAGATGGAGGCGATCGGCACCCTGGCCGGCGGCGTGGCGCACGACATGAACAACGCGCTGGTCGCGATCATGGGCGTGGCCGAGTGCCTGGCCAGCGAGGCGCCGACGCCGGCGGTCCGGGCCGACGCCGAGCAGATCGTCGTCGCGGCCCGGCGCGCGGCCGACCTGACCCGCAACCTGCTCGGCTTCAGCCGGCGCGGCCAGTACCGGTCCGACCGGATCGCGGTGGGGGCCCTGGTCGACTCGGTGGTGGCGCTGCTCGGCCGGACCTTACCCAAGGGCGTGACCGTGACCACCTCGTTGCCGACGCCCGTCGACGGCGCCGACGCCTTGCCACCGGTGATGGGTGACGGCTCGATGCTGAGCCACGCCCTGGTCAACCTGGCCATCAACGCGACCGACGCGATGGCCGGCCGGGGCACCCTGGCCATCACCGGCCGCGCGGTCGAGCTCGACGACGTGGCCGCGCACCCGCTCGAGCTGGCGGCGGGGCCGTACGTGCTCCTGACCGTGCGGGACGACGGCGCCGGCATGGACGAGGCGACCCGGGCTCGGGTGTTCGAGCCGTTCTTCACGACCAAGGCCGCCGGCACCGGCACCGGGCTGGGGCTGGCCATGGTGTACGGCACGATCAAGCGACACCAGGGCGCGGTCACCGTCGACAGCGCGCCGGGGCAGGGCGCGATGTTCTCGCTCTACCTCCCGATCGTGGCCGGGCCGGTCGCGGTCGGCGCCGCGGCCCCAGCCCACCCGCGCCCAGTGGCGCCAAGCGGCCGGCGTGGTCGCGTGCTGGTGGTCGACGACGAGGACCTGGTGCGGACGGTGGTGGTGCGGGCGCTGGAGCGGGCCGGCCACGAGGTCACCGTCGCCACCGACGGCAAGGAGGGCCTGGCGCGGCTCCGCGCCGAGGGCGGTCGGTTCGACCTCGTGCTGCTCGACATGGCCATGCCGCGGATGAGCGGGCCCGAGATGTTCCGCGCCGCCAGGGCCCTGTACCCGGAGCTGCGCGTGCTCCTGACCTCGGGCTACGCGTCGTCCCAGGAGGCGCAGGCGGTGCTGGCGGCCGGAGCCATCGGCCTGCTCGACAAGCCGTTCGCGCCGGCCCACCTGGTCGAGCTGGTCGGGGCGGCCCTGGTCTCGGCGCCGACGTGGGGCCCGCCGTCGGGCGACCTGGCGATCGCCGAACCTGCTACCCTGCCGGCCTCGTGATCGGCCAGGAGGTCGGCAAGTACCGCATCGTCGACGAGATCGCCGAAGGTGGGATGGGCATGGTCTATCGGGCCGAGCACCTCACGCTCGGCAGCCCGGCCGCGATCAAGATCCTGCTGCCGAAGTTCACGGTCGACCCGCTGGTGGTGCAGCGCTTCTTCACCGAGGCCAAGGCGACCAGCGCCATCCGCCACGTCGGCATCGTCGACGTCTACGACTTCGGCATGCTGCCCGGCGGCTCGGCCTACATCGCGATGGAGCTGCTGCGGGGCGAGCCGCTGTCGGAGTTCATCGAGCGCCAGCGCCAGATCGGGCCACACGCGGCCATCGCCATCACCCTGCAGCTGCTGGCCGCGCTCGACGCCGCCCACGTCATCGGCATCGTCCACCGCGACCTCAAGCCCGACAACATCTTCCTGGTGCCCGACGCCGGCTCGCCCGGCGGCGTCCGGGTCAAGGTGCTCGATTTCGGCGTGGCCAAGCTGGTGTCGGAGGTGCTCGGCCCGCGCAGCAAGACCGCGGCCGGCACCGTGCTGGGGACGCCGACGTACATGGCGCCCGAGCAGTGCAAGGGCGGGGTCGACATCGACCACCGGGCCGACCTGTACGCGGTCGGGTGCATCCTGTACGAGATGCTGACCGGCGCGCCGCCGTTCGTCAGCCACACCGGCGCCGGCGAGCTGCTGGCCATGCACATCTACCAGCCGGCGCCGCGCCTGGCCGAGGCCGCGCCGCACCTGCCGCCGGAGGCCGACCAGATCGTGGCCAAGATGCTGGCCAAACACGTCGGCGACCGACCGCCGTCGGCGGCCTGGGCCATGGCCGCGCTGGAGCGGATCCCGCTGCCGGACATGGACACGATGACGCTGAGCCGGCACCTGGCGGTGCGCATGCGGGCCGAGCCGTCGCGCCCGACCGCGCGGCCGTCGAAGGCCAGCCTCGAGCTGGCGGCCCAGGTCGGCAAGGCGCGCGCGGCCTCGCCGACGGCGGCGACCGGCGGGCGCGCGGCCAAGGCCAAGGCCAGCCGGCGCGAGGACGCGACCCAGATCGTCGCCGACGACCCCGGCTCGCGTCGGCTGCCGATCATCCTGTTCATCATCGCCGTGCTGATCGCCGCCGCCGCCGTCGTCGTCATCGGCCGCAGCGGTGGCGACTTCGAGGCGCCGCCGCTGCCGCCCAGCCCGCCGCCGACGGTGACGCCGATCGATCCGGGCAGTCGCTGAGCGCGCTCGCGCCGCGGACGCTGGCGCCGTTCCAGCCGACGGCGCCGGGACCTGGGAGTCTGGCGCCGCTGGTGCTCGTCGCCAGGGCGTGGCACGATCGCTCGGCGATGCGGCCGCTGACCACCAACCTGCGCGATGGTGCGGCGCGGCCGTACTTCCTGTGGGACGAGGACGTCTCGGTCGACGAGTTACGCGCCGTCCTGGCGGGTCCCGACGGGCCAGCGCGCGACCGGCTACTCGGCAAGATGCTGCGTGAGGCTCGGGATCTCGACGTCTGGGAGTTCGTTACCCCGAGCGACGTGGCGGCAGCCCTGCCGAGATTGCAGCGACGGCTGGGTCGGCGGCTCCCGTTCTGGACCTTCCTGATCGACGGATGGCGTCGCGATGGCCTCCTCGCCAGCTAGGCCGCCGGGGACCCTGAGCTCGATGCAGCTCGGGGTGCTGCGCGCCTTCTTTGCGCGAGAGCAAGGCTTCTACCTGACCGGGGGAGCGGCGCTGGCCGGCTTCCACCTGGCTCATCGAACCACGGACGATCTCGACCTCTTCACGACCGACCCGGACGCGTTCGCGCGCGGTCCGGCCGTGCTGGCCGAGGTGGCCTCGCACCTGGGGGGGACGCTGGCGAGCCGCCAGCGCGCTCCGAGGTTTGCCCGCTACGTCCTGACCGACCCGAGCGCCGGTGGCCTGGTCATCGATCTGGTGCACGAGCCATCGCTGGACCGAGCGCCGGAGCGGATGCGCGATGGGGAGATGATCGTCGATCCGGCCGACGAGATCTTCGCCAACAAGTTGACCGCGCTGGTCGGTCGCGCCGAGGAGCGCGATCTGATCGACGTCATGTTCCTGGAGCAGTCAGGTCGATCACTCGACCACGCTCTCGAGCTCGCGCTGCGCAAGGACGGCGGGTGTACGCCGGCCACGCTGGCCTGGCTGCTGTCGGAGGTCGTGATCCCAGATGGCGCCAGGTTGCCGGCCGGGGTCAGCGCCGCGGCGCTGCGTACGTACGTGGAGGGCCTGGTGGTCCGGCTGCGCGCGCGCGCCCTGCCGGCCAGCCGCTGAGGCTCGACGAGCCCGGAGCCGACGGCGGGTCAGCGCGCCGGCGGGGCGGCCTCGACCACCACCGCGCCGGCGTCGTCGGAGGCCACCAGGATCGCGAAGCGCTCGGTCCGGTCGAGGTCGTCGGTCGACACGGTGGCGTAGTCGAACCGGCCGCGCAGGTCGGTGTAGCCGTCCTTGTAGAAGGCGACCACGCCGCCCGGCTGGCGGGCGAACACCTTGACGTAGACGGCCGGCAGGGCGGCCCCGGTCGAGGCCCGGCGCACGGCGATCTGGCCGGCGTGGTGCGCGGTGATGACCTGAAGGTCGTGGGCGTAGCGGGCCACCGCCTTGCGGGTGCCGGCGGCGACCGCCTCGATCACGACGCTGTCGGCCCGCATCGCCGCGGGCACCGCCACCGTGGTCCGGCCGGCGGCGCTGCCCGGCGTCGGCGTCAGCGTGACCGGCAGGCGCAGCGCCGGCTCGACGAAGGCGAACCGCTCGGCCTCGCGCTGCATGAACGGCTGGCGCGAGAACAGCAGCTCGAGCTCCATCCGGTGCAGGCGCAGCTCGAGGCTGCCGAGGTTGGTGTGGTCGATCACGAGGTTGCCACCCTCGAGCGCGAGCTCGAAGCTGGGCTGGGCCTGCGCCAGCGCGGCCAGGCGCTGGTCGCGGTCGTCCGGTCGTGGCGCGCCGGCGCCGGCCGGGCCGCCGCCGGCCTCGTCGATCACCTCCTGCAGCGCGCTGGCCCGATCGCGCCAGCGGTCGACCGGGTGCGTGAGCCACGGCGCCAGCGCCGCCCGCGCCGTCGCCAGGTCGCCGGTCGCCACCGCGGCGTAGGCGCGCAGGTAGGCCTCCTGCAGCGCACACGGCGCCGCGCCCGGCGCGACCTGGGCCAGCTGGGCCAGCGCCGCGTCGACCCGGTCCTGCACGAACAGGTAGTGGGCGGCGCGCAGGCGATCGCGCGCGGTCGGCACGCGCTGGGTCATCCACTCGAGCGCCGCGGCGTACTGCGCGGCCAGGCCGTCGTTGAGGATCCGCAGCGAGCGGCCGAGCCGGTGCGCGCGCGCGTTGACCAGCGGGCCGTACTCGAGGTGCTCGTGCCAGCCCTGGTCCTCCTCGCCGGTCGGCACCAGGCCACCGTCGACGGCGCCGGCCTGCTCGAGCAGGTGGCCCTGGTGGGCCAGCCACTCGCCCAGGCGGTCGCGATCGGCGTGGAGCAGGGCGTAGGCCCACAGGCCGTCGTGGTAGTGGTGGCGCGCGGCCAGCGCGGCGGTGACCGCGGCGAACCAGCGCGGGTCGCGCAGGCGCCAGGCGACGCGGTCGAGCTCGATCCGGCCCAGGTTGTCGCGACCGAGGAAGGCCACGACCTGGTCGAGGCTGCCGCGCTGGGCCAGGTGGTGCCACGACTCGGCGTCGACCACGCTCGGCTCGCGCACCACGGTCCATCGGGTGGTGGAGGCACTGGCCCAGGCCACCAGCACGCCGCGCACCGCGGCCTGGGCCGGGAGGTGGCTGAACCGGCCGGGCTGGGCGAAGTAGAAGCCGTACTCGAGGACGTGGGTCTGGTACGGACCGAGCACGACGTGGTGGGTCCGCAGCGGCGCGCCGCCACCGACGGTGATGGCCCCGACCGGGACCTGGGTCAGCACGGCGGCGGTGATCGACGACCCGGTCGGGTTGCTCACCGCGACCTGGGCCACGTAGACGACGTCGGTCAGCAGCTCGCCGCTGACGTAGTTCTCGCGCTGCTCGGCGCCGTCCCACCGGACCCGATCGTCGGCGCGCAGCAGGTTCTGCCCGAGCAGCAGGCCGCCGGCGCCAGCGCTCGGCGCCGGCACCTCCTCGATCTGGCGCCGGGCGATGATGGCGGCCGAGCCGGCGGTCCAGATCCGGTCGCCGCCCGAGGTCACCACCTGGTGCGGCGCCGGCGCCAGCGGCACCGCCAGCAGCGCCAGCGCACACAGCGCCTCGCCGAGCGAGCCGATGGCCTCGCCGACGAAAGGCGAGGCCACGGGCGCGCCGTCGCGGCTGCCGGCGACGTCGCGCCAGAACCGGTTGACCGCGACCCAGTCGTGGTCGTCGGCGCGTCGCCGCCACCAGTTCTGCTCGGCCCACTCCTGGGTCAGGTCGGCGCCACGGTACATCGGCTGGGCCTGGGTCCGGCGCGCCAGGTCGCCGGCGTCGGCGCCGCCACCACCGACGCCCCCGGCGCGGGCGGGCGCCGCCGCCCGCTTCTTGGCCTTCGACATCTTCGGCGTCTCGAGGTCGAGGTACTCGTGCTCGCCGGTCGACTCGTCGTCGGCCTCGGCCGCCGCGTCGGCGAAGACCGCCATGGGCGCGCGCGCCATCATCGGCACGCCGGATGACCCGCCCAGGCCTGGCGGCGCGCTCGGCGCGGGTGGTGGGCCGCCGCCGCCTTCGCCGTCGCCACCGGCGGCGTCGCCGGCCCCGAGCAGCGCGTCGACCAGGCGCGCGTCGCGCTCCGGGTCGGGCGCCTGCAGATCGACCAGGTCGGCGATGGACCGGGCCAGCGCCACGCCGTCGGCGCCGAGCCGGCGCGCCAGCAGGGCGCGCTCGATCAGGTTGAGCCGGGCCAGCCGGGCCGGGGCCAGGTACGGCCGGAGGTCCTCGCCCAGCAGGTAGCGATCGACGAACGTGCGCGGGTCCTTGTTGCGCAGGTGCGGCACGATCACCGCGGCGAAGAACGCGGGATCGTGCTGGGCCAGGAAGAGGTTGACCTCGTGGCAGGTGTGCTTGCTGTAGCGGGCCCGTCGCTCCAGCTCGGGCAGGTCGTGCCAGCGGGTCAGCCAGGCGAACTCGCGCACCGCCTCGTCGACCCCGAGCGCGAGCAGGTAGCGGTGCGCCGCGGCCACGCTGTCGACCACCTCGAACCGGGCCGCGGCGGCGCTGGCCAGGGTGATCGAGGCCCCGGCGGCGACCGCCAGCAGCTGCTGTCGCTCGATCGCGTGGCCGTCCGGATCGAGCCCGGTCGCCAGGCGCAGGTCCCGCATCGGCTCGGTCGGCCGTGCCAGGCGCAGCCGCTGGCGCGCGCACGCCGCCGCCCCGACCAGCTCGATCGTCACCGTGGCCGCGCCGGCCAGCGCCGCGCGCGCGATCCGGACCACGCCGGCGGCGTCGGGCACCAGGTTGGCGAGCAGGCGCTGCCCGACCGGCACGAAGTCGTACAGCGGGGTGAGCCTGTCTTGCCCGAGGCGCATCTCCTCGCGCAGGCGGCCGGCCGAGGTCCGATCCGCCGATCGCATCATGGCCGGGGCCGGGGCCGGGCGGGCGGCCTCGGCGCCGTACGCCGCGCCGGCGCGGGCGTGGGCGACCGCGGTCGAGGTGGCGCGCATCGCCCACGGGTTGAGCAGCAACGGCGGGCGCTCGGCCAGGATGCCGGTCCGGCGCGGCGCGCCCTTGCGCTCGAGCACGTAGCGGTACTCGTCGCCCAGCTCGCGGCCCGAGACGTACGCGCCGTGGCGCGCGTGGTGGGGTTGTAGCGGGCCCGGCTCGGGCCCCAGGCCGAAGCCGGTCCCGGCCGGCTCGCTGGCGAAGCGGGTGGCGGCGACGTGGACCCGGGTCGCGCCATCGGCGCCACCGAGCCGCAGCACGAGGGCGTCGTCCTCGAACTGGACCTCGCGCAGCCACGGGGTGGTCGTCGAAACCTCGGCCTGGCCGGTCGGCAGCGCCACGATGCGGCCGTGGCGCGCCGCCTGCCGCGGCATGACCATCATGGTCACCGGCACCTGACCGGGCAGCACGAGCTGGTAGTGGCCGGCCGGCAGCGTCGGCGCGGTCAGCGCGCCCAGCTCGGCGCGCAGGTGGGCGCTGTCGTCGGCGGCGAACGCGCCGGCCCGCACCTCGAACAGCCGGGCCATGGCCCGCGCAGCCTCGCCTGGCAGACCGATCGGAAGCGGCAGGCCGACCTCGTCGCCCTCGACCCAGGTCAGGCGTGTCGGCAGCGCCCAGCGCCGCAGCACGAACTCGGCCCGGCCATGCGCGGTCGCCGCGACCAGGCAGGTCACGCCGGCCAGCGGGCCGAGGGCGATCGCGCCCTCGTCGTCGGTCTCGACCGTGGCCTCGACCTGGCGGGTGACCGCCTGGTGCCACAGGGTCAAGGTCACGACCCGGCGCGGCTTGGGCTCGCCGGTGCGGCCGAGCACCGACAGGCGATAGCCGTCAGCGGCGTCGGTCAGGTACAGCGCCTCGGTGGCGTCGCCACGGGCCACCCCGCGCACCGGCATGGTGTGGCTGGCCTGCAGCTCGAGGTCCTGCTGGGTCGAGAGCACCCGCACCTTGCCGCGCACGGTGATCACCACCTCGGTCGGATCGGCCGGCATGCGCCAGCGCACCACGGCGTCGCGGTCGTCGCGCAGCGGCAGCGGCTCGTCCTTGCTGGTCGACAGGCCGAGCCCGTCGCGGATGGCGATCTCGACCCGCGCCCCCTCGAGCAGCTGCAGCGGCGCCGGCGCGCCGCCGATGGTCAGGCCCAGCCGCAGCACCGCCGCCGCGTCGCCGCTGGCCACCAGCGCCTCGCGCTCGACCGCGACGTCGAGCGCAAGCGTGACCTGCTCGACCGGCACCACCACGCTCTGCACCTCGCACACCCCGCCCGCGACCACCGCCAGCCGCTGGATGCCGCCGCGGGTCGAGAACGGCAGGTCGATCGTGCCGTCGGCGCCGGCCCGGTACTCGCGCCCGCTCATCCACGCGCTGGCGCCCGCGATCAGAGCCCCGCGCTCGTCGACGATCGTCAGCACCGCGCCAGCCGCGCTGGCCCGGCTCAGCGCCCAGGCCGAGCCCTTGCGCAGCACGGCCCGGCTCGACACGCCGGCGCCGATGGCCTCGACCACGTAGGTCCCGGGCGCCGCGCACGCCGGCAGGCTCAGCTCGTGCCGGATCCGGCGCATCGGCCCGTGCCCGAAGGTGACCACCTGCTCGTCACTGCCGGCCAGGCCGTCGAGGTCGATCGCGGTCGTCACCTCCTCGCCGCGGGCCAGGAAGTAGGCCAGGGCGTCGACCCGGAACACCTTGACCACCAGGGTCGGCACGTTCTTGACGTGCAGGGCCAGCGTGACCGGATCGTCGGCACCGAGCCGCTCCGGGTTGTCGAGCGTCCACGCCAGCTCGATCCGGTCGCGCAGCGCCGCGGCCCGGGCCGGACCGAGCACGTGGGCCCAGCGCTCGGGTTCACGGCCGACCAGCAGGCGGGCCGTCGCCAGCACGCCGGTCAGCCAGGCGCTGTCGAGGTAGCTGACCAGGTCGGCGCCGTCGTCGTCGACCAGGAGGTGCATCAGGTAGTCGGTGATCAGCTCCTCGTCGTCACCGGGGCGAGCCAGCCCGGTCAGCGGGGCGAAGTCGCGGCCGGGGTCGACCAGCGCCTCGTCGCGCAGGCCGCGGCGCAGGCCCTCGGCGGCGAACCCGGCCCGGCGCGGCAGGCGCAGGTGCTCGACGAGGAGCGCGCGGTCGTAGCGGCCCTGGCGGCGCGCCAGGTCGAGCCGATGCCACGACACGTGCGCGCGCAGCGAGTTGAACACCGGGGCCAGCCCGGCGCAGAACTGCCACAGCGCCTCGACGTAGCCGGCCCGCACCTCCGGGTCGCCGTCCCAGTCGACGTGTGGCGCCGGCCGCATGCGCCGGACCTGGGCGTCGACCCACCACGGGCTGGCCGACAGGGTGGGGAACCGCCTCGCCAGCTCGTCGAGCTGGTCGCGGGTCAGGGTGGCGTGGATGGCCAGGCTGCCGAAGCCCTTGGAGTCGGGCCGCGTCAGATCGGCGGCGATGGCGTCGAGCACCGCCGGGTGGCCGGCGTGCGGCAGGCGCTCGAGCAGCAGCCGGCGCCGGGTCGGGTCGAGCGGCCGGGTCAGCAGCGTCCACAGGCCGACCTCGGTCAACGTCGACAGGTCGGGCCGGTCGCGCCAGGCCCGCTCGACCAGCGCGGTCTCGTCGAGGAGCGCCGGGTCGAGCGCGGTCGGGTGGCGCTCGCGTTCGTCGCCCTGCTCGGGCTGGTGGTCGAGCGAGGCCCCGGTCTCGAGCGCGAGGTCGCGCAGCGCGTGTGGATCGAGCGTGGCGGCGGCGCGCAGCAGCTGACGGGCGCGCAGGCGCGAGTAGCGCTCGCCGTGGCCGTGCCGGGCTGGCCACTCGTCGAGGAGCGCCTGGACCTGGGCCAGCTGGCCCTGCTGCTCGAGCCACAGGCAGCGGTAGTAGTCGTGGTCCTCGCTGCCCGGCACCAGCTGGGCCAGCGCGGCGGCGCGATCTCCGAGCGCGAAGGCCTCGAGCTGCTCGATGTCCATGCGCGAAGCGTACGGGCCCGCGAAGGGGCAACTCAATCGTTCTCGCGAACGATCCATCCCCGGGGCCTGCGTTGCTCCTCGGTCCGGTATCGCCGGGCCGGGAATGCTCCCTCGTCGCGCCTTGCCCACCGGTGCGCGCGCGTGGGTCCAATCCGGAGTTTTCCACCCCGCCCGCGTGGTCCGGTAGTAAGGTGGCGCGGTGCTGACGAGATCGAGGCTGCTCGCCGTGCTGGTCGCCGTGGCGGTCGCCAGCCCTGGCGTCGGCGCCGGTGCGGCCCGGGCCGAGACCCCGGCGGCCAGCAGCGGCGGTCCGGCCAAGGCCAAGGCCAAGAAGACCAAACGTGCCGGCAGCAAGAAGAAGCGCGCCAGCACCAGGGCCCGGCGCCGCATCAAGCCCAACATGCCGCCCGGCTGGAGCTGGCCGCCGAGCAAGGCGATGATCGCGCAGGGCGACGCCTGCGTGCGCAAGCTCGAGGCCGCCGAGGTGGCGTGGAAGAAGAGCCGGCGCGAGGGCAAGATCGCCACCGCGATCAAGGTGCCGGCGATGGAGCTGGGCGGCATCAAGCTGGTGCCGACCTTCCGCAAGCCGCCGTTCACGATGGACTGCCACCTGGCGCTCGGCCTGAGCCAGCACCTGCCGGCGCTGCATCAGCTGGGCGTGCGCGAGATCCACTTCTCGAGCATCTACCGCAACACACCGGTGCGCACCGGCGGCACGGTCAAGCGGGTGCTGTCGCGCCACGCCCTCGGACTGGCCATCGACATCCGTGCCTTCGTCGACGCCGACGGCCGCAAGGCCGAGGTCCTGACCGACTACCCCAAGGGCGACGAGCTGCTGCTGGCGGTCGAGCAGGCGCTGTCTGACTCCGGCGGCTTCCGCACCGTGCTGACGCCGCGCAACGACCCGAAGTCGCACTACGACCACTTCCACGTCGAGGCGCGCGTCGAGTACCCGAAGTCGCCGCCGCGCAAGCGCAAGCCGGCGTCCTGACCACCCCCGTCCTGCCTGCTACGCTGCGCCCGGGCGCTCGTTCGCCCGGGAGGCACGATGAGCAAGAAGGAAGAGGGGTTCGACTGGCGCGCCGCGCTGCGTGGGCGTGACGGCGAGACGTCGCGGCTGTGGATCGTCGGGGCGGGCCTGACCCTGCTGCTGGTGGCCAGCCAGTCGTGTCGCTCGCTCGAGCCAGGCCAGGTCGCGGTCCGCATCAACAACCTGACCGGCGCGCAGGAGACCATCACCCGCCCCGGCATCATCGTCGCGCTGCCGTTCGGCCTGCACGACGTGCACGTGCTCGACGCCAGCCCGCAGACCTTCCACATGCGCGGCGACCAGAACGTGTCGGACCTCGAGGTCAAGGAGCTGACGGTGCGCGCGTCCGACGGCTCCAACTTCGTGTTCAACGACACGACGATCCTGTACCAGGTCATCCCCGGCCGCGCGGTCGAGGTCATCCGCGACGGCGGCCAGGCCCACCGCTTCCGGTCGTGGATGAAGCCGTACTCGCGCTCGATCTTGCGCGACGAGTTCGGCCGCGAGTCGACCATCAGCGTGTCGAACCCGAGCAACTTCGGCGAGGCGACCGAGCGGGCCCGGACCCGGATCAACCAGCTGCTCAACCCGCACGGCATCGAGGTCACCTCGATCGTCACGCCGCGGCCGCGCTTCACCGACGACTACGAGAACCTGATCGAGGCGCGCAACCAGGCCGAGAACCAGATGTCGGTCATCGAGTCGGAGCTGGCCCGGGCCGCGACCGATCGCAGCCGGCAGCTGGCCGAGGTCGATCGCGACCAGAACAAGATCATCCAGGAGCGACGGGCCGCGCTCGAGGCGGCCCTGGCCACCGCGGTCACGACCCAGGTCCAGACCCGGAGCGAGGTCGACACCTACAAGATCGGCAAGCTGGCCGGCGGCCAGGCCGCGCGTTCGGCCGCGGTCCGGTCGTCGACCGAGCTGCGCGGCCAGCTCACCGCGCAGCTGCAGTCGCGCCGGGCCGAGATCGACGCCTTCCGCAACCAGCCGGTCGAGCGCGTGATGGAGAAGCTGGGTGAGCGGCTCGAGGGCGTGACCATCCAGATCCAGCCGTACTCCGACGACGGCTCGCCGTCGTGGATCCAGCACGAGCAGCTCGGCGGCGCCGGAGGTGGGCAGTGAACGGCCTGGCCCGCGCCAGCAAGTACGTCGTGCTGGTCGGCCTGGTCCTGCTGATCCTGCCGCGCCTGCTGGTGACCCGGGTCGAGCCGGGCCAGGTCGGCGTGCGGCAGAGCGCGGTGTCGGGCGTCAACCGCGACGACATGTCGCCCGGCTGGCACTGGCGTATCCCCGGCCTGCACAAGCTCATCTACCTGCCGAGCGGCTACTTCTTCCTCGACTACACCAACGACGACAACAGCCCCGAGGCGCCGCTGCAGATCCGGACCAAGGACAACAACAACGTCCTACTCGACGTCAGCGTGCCCATCCGCATCAAGGCCGGCACCGCCCACTCGATCGTCCAGGCCGGCAACCACGTGCGCGACGCCGGCGGCCGCTACCGCTACATGCGGCTGGCCCAGGAGACCACGGTCAGCGTGCTGCGCGAGCAGCTGGCCGACCTCGACTCGGTCGGCTTCTACTCGACCCAGCGCCGGCTGGAGGTGACCGGGCGCGCGCTCGAGCTGCTCAACGCCGCGCTCGACCCGCTCCACCTCGAGGCGCAGGCGGTGCTGATCCGCGCCGTGCAGTTCCGCGACGAGTACGAGAAGCAGCTGGGCCAGATCCAGCTCAACGAGCAGAACAAGCTGCTCGACCAGGCCCGGCAGAAGGTCGCCAACGCGCAGCAGGGCCTCGACAACTACGTGCAGGGCACCGCGGCCCAGGTCTCGGCCCGGACCCAGGACTGGATCAAGCGGCAGGCCGAGCTGGGCCGGGCCTACCAGCTCGGCTCGCTCGACGTGGTCGACGGCGCGCCCGGGGCGGCCCGGGCCAAGCTGGCGGCGATGGCGGCCGAGGAGGCGGCCGGGCTGCGGGCGCAGGCGGCCCGGGTGTTCGGGCTCGACAACCCGGAGTCGGTGTCCGACGCCTACCTGCTCGGCATCAACAACCTGGCGGCGGAGACGCTCGAGTACAAGCAGCGGGTGTCGGCCGAGGCCGACGCCATCTCCGGCCGCCTCACCGCCGAGGGCGAGGCGATGATGGCCCAGGTCCGCGGCGAGTACGAGCGCCAGCTCAACGCGCTGCTGTCGTCACCGGCCGGCCGCGCCTACGTGGCGTGGAAGTCGGCCGACAAGGTCACCTTCGCCAAGACCCTGACCTTCAACTCGCGCGAGGGCATCCCGTCGATCCTGCGCCTGCGCGCCTTCGCCGAGCAGTTCATGGGCACGCGCTGAGCATGCTGACCAACGTCGCCTACCTGGTCGGGGGCCTGGTCCTCCTGTACTTCGGCGCCGAGTGGCTGGTCGGCGCCGCCTCGCGGATCGCCGCGTCGCTCGGGATCCGGCCGCTGGTGATCGGCCTGACCGTGGTCGCGTTCGGCACGTCGTCGCCCGAGCTGGTGGTCGGCATCGGCGCCGCCGCCAGCGGCCAGGGCGGCATCGCCCTCGGCAACGCCATCGGCTCCAACATCGCCAACATCGGCATCATCCTCGCCATCACGGCGCTCATCCACCCGCCGGCCATCGACCGCTCGCTGCGGCGGCGCGAGGTGCCCGTCCTGCTCGGTGCAGTCGCGCTGGTGCCGCTGGTGCTCCTCGACGGCGTGGTGCAGTGGTGGGACGGGGCCGGCCTGCTTGGTATCGCCGTGGTCTACACCTGGTGGATGGTGCGGTCGGCCCGCGGCACGCCGGCGGCGACCGGGGCCCCGGCCGAGGCCGCGGTCATGGCCGAGGCGGCGGCCACCGCGGGGCTGGCGCCGACGGTGCCAGCCGCCTCGGCCCGGACCTCGTCGCGTGGTCGAGACATCGGCCTGGTCGTGCTCGGCCTGGCCTTGCTGGTCGTCGGCGGTCGCATCTTCGTCGACGGCGCGATCGGGGTGGCGCGTGCATTCGGCATGTCCGAGCGGGTCATCGGCCTGACCGTGGTCGCGATCGGCACCTCGCTGCCGGAGCTGGCCACCTCGGTCATCGCCGCGCTGCGTGGCCACAGCGCCATCGCCGTCGGCAACGTCGTCGGCTCCAACATCTTCAACGTGCTGCTCATCCTCGGCGCCAGCGGCCTGGTCGCGCCACTCCACGCCGAGCTGTCGGACCTCACCGTCGACCTGGTCGCCCTGAGCGGCATGACGGTGGCCGCGGCGCTGGTCATCCTGACCCGGGCCCGGGTATCGCGAGCCGAGGGTGTGCTGCTGCTGGCCGGCTACGTCGCCTTCGTGCTGGCGCTGCTGTGAGCCCGGGGCGGTGAACAGGCTTTTTGTCCCCACGGC
The DNA here is from genome assembly GCA_018058095.1 of Kofleriaceae bacterium. Classification (GTDB taxonomy): domain Bacteria; phylum Myxococcota_A; class Polyangia; order Haliangiales; family Haliangiaceae; genus JABFXX01. The sequence continues at coordinate 13,538 of JAGPCO010000051.1, read as the reverse complement.
GCGGAGGGCTACGTTAGCCTCCTGGGAGCATGGCTGAGGTTGGCGCAGGTGCTCACGGCAGACTGGCTGATGGCGGCGCCCGCGCTGCCGAGCCCACGTCGGCCAGCGCTGGGCCCACGGTCGGTGGTGGCGTCGCGCAGATCCAGGCGCTGCTGGCCACCGGGGCTGCCCAGCCCGACGCCATCGCCGCGCTGATCCTGGCCCACCCGGCCGAGGCCGGGGCCATGATGGGCGCGGTCCACGCCGGCGCCGGCAACATGGTCGCGTTCGCGGTGCTGCGCCAGGTCCAGGACCAGCAGCGCGCGACCGAGCCGGCCGCCGAGGCTGCCGCGCTTCCGCCGGCGATCGAGGGCAGCACCGGCCCCTACGTCGATCGGTACGGCAGCGGCACCGCCGGGCCAGCGTTCCAGGTCGAGGCCGGGCAGCTCACGTTCGACGCCGAAGGGCGAGAGGGCGGCAAGTTCCACACCCGCGTCGCTCACGTGCCGCCCGGGCCGTCGGGGGTCACGATCGGTCGCGGCTATGACCTCGGCCAGCACAGCGCGGCGCAGATCATCACGGCGATGACCGCGGCCGGGCTGTCAACCGAGACGGCCCGGGCCTACGCCGCCGCCGCCGGCCTGCGCGGGGCCAAGGCCAAGGCCTGGCTGGCGGCGCACCACGCCTCGCTGCCGGAGATCACGCCGACGCAGCAGGAGGCGCTGTTCACGATCACCTACCAGGAGATGGCGCGCGACGTCGACCGCATCTCGGGCAAGCCGGGCGTGGTCGAGGCGTACGGCCGGGCTGACCTCGACGAGATCAACCCGGCCATCACCGACACGCTGATCGACCTGCGCTACCGCGGCGACTACACCGGGTCCGCGCGCGAGCGGGTGCAGGGCGCGGCCGCGCGCGACGACCTGCTGCGCCTGACCGACGCCATGGCCGATCGGGCGGCGTGGAAACACGTGCCCGAGGACCGGTTCCAGCGCCGCCTGGCGTACCTGCGCCAGGTCGAGCTGGAGACCGAGGGCGAGGCGTATGGCTACGGCGGCGGGCCGATGGCCGAGCACATGCCGTCGCTGACCGAGCTGCAGCGCGAGGCACGGGCCGGGCGCACGCCGCCCGGTGGCGCCGGCGGGCCGGCCGACGTCGCCCCGGCCGCGGCCGAACACGCCGGGGCGTCGCCGACCTCGACGAGCACGCAGGCCAAGGCATCGGCGGCCAAGGGCACGGCGCGCGACGACGACTGGACCGACGGCACGCTGGTCGAGTACGCCGACTGGGTCCGGCTCGAGCTGGCCCGCCTGCGCGACCTCGACGGCGAGGCCCGGCGCGCCCGCAGCCAGGAGCTGCTGCGCGAGATCGAGCGCTTCGTCGGCGCGCTGCGCCGCCCCGGCGAGACCGACGCGTTCGAGCTGGCGCGTCAGCCGCTGGCCGAGGACGCCACCGGCGCGTGGGTGCCGCCGGAGCTGATCGGCGCCACCCGCGAGCTGGCGCTGTACGCCGAGCACCTCGACGGCGGCGAGGACTGGCACAGCCGCCTCGGCGCCAGCCAGTACCGGACCCAGTCCGACAACCTGGCCGCGCCCGAGGCGACCTGCAACGTGACGAGCATGGCCATGGTCCTCGAGCGGCTGGGATACAGCCGGGCCGACCTCCTGGCCGCGATCGACCGCGAGGTCAAGCGGCGCTGGCTGCGAGCCCAGGGTCAGGCGACCGACGGGGTCGACCTGTCCGACGTCGCGCTGCCCAAGGGTCAGTTCGGCGCCGAGGTGCTGCGGTACCTCGATCACGAGCAGGCCGCCGGCAAGGGCTACCAGCGCCTGCGCGGTCACGACACCAGCCGGGCCGAGCGCAAGGAGATGGCGGCGGCCTTCTCGGCCAACGCCCAGCTCGAGGACCTGGTCGACTTCCTGCTGTCGATGCTGGGCATCGACCGCACCTCGATCACGCCGGCGGCGACCAAGCTGCTCGGCAAGATCGAGACCGACGCGGCCGATCGGCCGACGGTGCAGACCCTGCGCAACGACGGCAAGGTGTCGTGGGCGACGGTGCGGGCCGAGGTCCACGCCGCGCTCGAGGCCGGCGGTTCGGCCATCCTCAGCGTGTTCCACAAGGGCGCGGGCAAGTCGGGCACACACCTGGTGGTGCCGCAGCAGGTGGTCAGCGGCGGCATGATCATCGACGACCCGTACGGCCGCATCCGCGCCGGCTACGATCGGCGCAAGGCCGGCGATGCCTACGCCGACCCGGGCAAGAGCCGCGCCGGCAGCAAGCACCGCAACGTACCGACCCACACCGACCACGACGGCGACGGCCGCGACGACGACTGGATGGTCGAGGCCGCCAGCGAGCTCACCGCGGCCGAGGCCCGTGGTGACAGCAACGAGCACTCCGACGCCATGCTGGCCCGGGCCTGGAACTACGTGACGCTGTACCGGCGCGGCGCGGCGTCGGCCTGACCGCCGGCTGCCGGCGCCTGCGCTAGCCGGTCGACCCGGCCGCCAGCGCCAGGACGACAGCGGCTGGCGCGCCGAAGCAACGGCCGGCCCGGGCCCGTCACCTTCCGCGCCCCGCCGGGTGTGGCCCGGTCCCTGCTCGTCCCGGGAGGCATGCGCACCAACCCCACGTCGTCCGCCGCCGCCGCCCCGGTCCTCACCCCCTCCGGCCGGGCCACCCTGGCCTCGGCCCTGGCCCTGGCCGCCGCCCTGGCGACCAGCGCCGGCTGCATCGGCGCCGACGCCGAGGTCGAGGGTGACGAGCCCGACCCGACGGCGATCAGCAGCCGGGCCGACGCCAGCACCTTCGTCGACAAGGTCACCGCCGGCTACCAGGCCTGGTTCGGCTGCCCGACCTCGGACCTGGGCACCAACTGGACGCACTGGAGCTACGGCAACAACCCCGAGCCGGGCCGCATCTCGTTCGAGCTGTACCCCGACGTCAGCGAGTACGACCCGCGCGACCTGTGCGACACCAACCTCGGCAACCTCGGCAACGGCCAGCGCGCCCGCCTGTACAACGCCGCCGGCGCCAGCGTCATCGACACCCACCTGCGCTGGATGGCCGAGTACGGCATCGACGGCATCGGCGTGCAGCGCTTCGTGGTCGGCCTGGGCAATCCGACGCGCAGCTACGAGATCCTGCGCCGCATCCGCGCCGCCGCCGAGCGCCACGGCCGCATCTACTACGTGATGTACGACATCAGCGGCGCCGGCGAGGCGACCTGGGCCGAGGACATCAAGCGCGACTGGCTGGCGCTGGTCGAGGGCGGCGAGGGCCACGCCGGCTCGCCGCAGTACGCGCACCAGGACGGCAAGCCGGTGGTCAACGTGTGGGGCATCGGCTCGGGCGACCGGCCCGGCACCGGCGCGCAGGCGCTCGAGCTCATCCGCTGGTTCCAGGCCCGCGGCGTGTACGTCGCCGGCGGCGTGCCGTACAGCTGGCGCTCGCCGGGCGGGGCCAAGCCCGGCTTCGACGAGGCGTTCGCCGCGCTCGACCTGGTGCAGCCGTGGTCGGTCGGCACCTTCGCCAGCCGGGGCGACCTCGACGGCCACTTCTCCGACCTGGTGCCGGGCGACGTGGCCCTGACCGACCAGCGCGGCCAGGCCTACCAGCGGGTGATCTGGCCCGGCTTTGCCTGGTCGAACTGGAACGCGCCGCCGCAGAACGGCATCCCGCGCCGCGCCGGCGACTTCTTCTGGAGCCAGGCCTATCACACCGCCCGCCTCGGCACCGGCGCGTACCTCGCGATGTTCGACGAGTACGACGAGGGCACCGCGCTGGCCAAGGCCGCGGTCGATCGCAGCCAGACGCCGAACGACCAGTACTTCCTCACCCTCGACGCCGACGGTACGCGGGTGTCGTCAGACTTCTACCTGCGCCTGGCCGGGGCGGCGACCAAGATGATCCGCGGCGAGGCGCCGGTCACCGCGCAGGTGCCGATCGAGCGCATCCCCGGCGAGGCGCCGCCGGTGACCTCGCGCCTGGCGGCCGGGGCCTGGCTGCCGGCCGGCGGCAGCCTGACCTCGAGCGACGGCCGCTTCGTGTTCACCTACCAGGGCGACGGAAATCTCGTGCTGTACCAGCAGGGCGCGCCGATCTGGGCCAGCGGCACCGGCGGCGCGGCCGGCCGGGTGACGATGCAGGACGACGGCAACCTGGTGGTGAGCGCGGCCGACGGCGCCGTGGTGTGGTCGAGCGGCAGCGGCGGTCACCCGGGCGCGGCGCTCGAGTTGCAGAACGACGGCAACGTCGTCATCTACGCCGCGGGCGCGCCGGTGTGGTCGACCGGCACCGCCGGCCGCTGATGCGACCGCGCCCGCCCGTCAGGGGATGGGCGCGACGGCGACGTTGAGCGTGTAGGCGTCGCCAGCGAGGCGGAAGCCGTCGATGATGATGAAGGCGTCGACCGCGGCCGCGGTCGTGTTGTTGTAGGTGATGGCGTCGGTGGCGCCATCGCCGCCGGCGTCGTTGGAGGCCAGGCACACCGGGGGGTCGGTGTCGCAGTTGGCGGCCGGCGCGGCGATGACGAAGATACCCGGGTCGTACGTCCCGGCCGTCGGCACGACCGAGGCGGTCAGGCGCTGCCCGGCCGGCACGCTGATGGCGTGGACCCGGTCCGGTCCGGCCGAGTTGACGCCGGCGCAGCCGCCAGGCTGGTGATCGTTGGTGTAGCCAGCGGTGGTGGCGCTGATGGAGGCAGCGCCGCCGACCAGCGTGATGGCCTGGGGTGCGGCGCAGGCCTCACCGGCCAGGCCCACCGGCGCGTCGACGCCGGCGTCCACGCTGATCGCCGCGTCGACCGCGGCATCGGGGACGATCGGCGCGTCGACGCTGGCGTCGATGAGCCCCGGGGCGTCGACGGGCGGAGTCTCGGCGTCGATGGCCGGGCCCTCGGCGTCGACGGTCGAGCTCGGGGCGTCGGTCGTCGTCCCCGAGGCGTCGGTGGTGCGACGAGCGTCGACCAGTCCCCCGCCGTCATCGCCGCAGGCGGCGAGGGCGGACAGCATGATCAGGAGGGTCGAGCGCAGCGAGGGCGTGTTCATCCGGCAATCGTATCGAGCTGCGCTCCTCGGGGCCAACTTCCTGCCGCTCGACCGGCCCATCAGCGACTCCGGTGGGTCAGAACCAGGAGCACTCGAGGCCATCTCGGACCACCGCGCCGGCGGCGTCGGTCGAGAAGATGATGGTCAGGCCGGGGCCACCCGCGGCGCTGCACGGGTCGGCGCTGCTGCCGGCCGGGCCGGTGAAGGCGGCGGTGCAGGCGGCCGGATCGGTCGGCGAGTCACAGGTGACCTTGACCGTCCAGTCCGGGTGCTGCCGCTGCACGTCGGCCACCAGCGCGCCGAGGGTGGCGGCGCCGGCGCACTCGGTCTGGTTGGACATCTCGGCCGGCAGCGGCAACGTCGACGCCAGCAGCGTGGCGAGCGCGGGATCCGCAGCAGGCGCGGTGGCGGGCGCGGCGCTGGCGCCGTCGTCGCCAGCCGCGCCGGTGCCGGCGGTCGGGCCGGTGCCGGGGCTGGGCCGGGCGCCGCCGCCACAGGCGGGCGTGATGGCGAGGGCGAGGGCGGCGAGCGCCGCGCGAGCGGAGACGAGATCGAGGCGAATCAGCATGGGCGCATCCTACCCGGCCCCCGGCAGCCGGCGAAGCGCCCGCGCGCCAGCAGGCTGCCACGGCGGGACAGCCTGCCCCGTCCGTCGACGCGGTGGCGCGGGAAGCGCTCGATCGGCCAGTTGGTCACGGGGTTGTGAGAGGTGCTCTAGTCGCGGCCGGCCAAGCTGGCGCTGCAGTCAGCGACGATCTGGACGGGGCCGGCCCCAGGCCGCGTCGGCATCTGCAGCGAGACGGGCGGAAAGTTGCGGCCTGCGAACCAGGCGGTGGCCCAGCCGCTGCCCGCTCGACGGGTCAGGGTGCGGCGAGCAGGCGCCAAGGTGATGCCGACCACGGTGCCGTCGAGCTCGGACCGAAGGCACACCCCGGCCGGAACGTCGACCTCGGCGCGCTCGCCGCCGTGAAACACGTGGACTACCGGGAGGTTTCGACGTGGTGGTGGCTCGTTCACGCATCGGTGCAGGTCACGCCCGGGCGGCGCGAGGTCGTCCGCTTCGGCGAAGGTGATGAAGCCGAGGGCGCGTACCGTGGCGCTCTGGTACACGGCCAGCGCAGCCGCCTCCGTGCGCGACACCAGCGCGAACGGCCCGGCCGCGTGCGTCGTCAGCAGCGCCGGCGCGTCGGCCGCGGCCGAAGCCCGGAGTTGCCCGGCCAGCGGCCACACGCGCACTCCTTGCTCCGCCTCCATCGTAGTCGCCGCGGCGTCGTCGCGCCCCGGGCCGACCTGCGCGGCGCTCGCGACGGGGATCCAGCCGCGCGCGGTCTCGGACCCCTCGGCGAGCTCCACCAGAATCCAGTCGCGATCGCGGCGGATCACCTCGACCATCGCGCCGCGCCGGAGGAACACCGCCGGCTCGCCCGCGCCCGGGGCCGGCAACCCGCGCCCGGGGGACAGGTAGGTCTCGTCGCCGGTGACTATCCACGCCAGCCGACGCACCGGCACGGTCCGCACCAGCGCGGCGCCATCTTCCACCTCGACGACGCCGACCGTCGTCGTCCCGACCTCGACGACGGGGCTGGTGAACGCCACGCACGAGCCGCCAGCGCGGCCTGTGTCCTCCGACAACACGCGCGCGATCGCGGGTCCGCTCGGGCCGAGGTGTGCGCGCGCAGCGATGGCGCGCGCGCGGCCTAGCTCACCGGGGTTCGCCACCGCGGCGCGGTCCGCGCGCTTGCCGATGCCACCACTCGCGCACGCTGCCAGCAAGAGACTCAACCCGATGGGCCAGCGTGGGACCTGCATGCCGCCACCGTCACACGGCCCTGCGGCGACCGTAGGTGCGGGTGTGGTGCATGTCCTGGCCGACGGATGCGCCGGCGTCGCACGTCGGCGGTCGCACTTGCAGGGCACGCCACATCCGCTCGCACCGCGCGCCAGTTCACCCGCAGCGCCACTCGTCCACCGGCACCTCGTGGCACCGTGTCGGTCAGTCCCAGGTGCCTTGCACCAGGGCGGTCACGGTGCGGCCGGGCAGGTGGTACCCGGCGCGGGTCTCCGGTCGGGCGTCGAGCAGGTCGTCGGCGCGCAGCACGACCAGCCAGCCGGGGCGGAGCGTCGCGGTGGCGGTCGCCTCCCACAACACGTAGCGCGGCGTGACCACGGTCTGGTCGACCGCGCGGCCGGCGAAGCGCCCGCGCACCAGCAGGCTGCCACGGCGGTGGCGCAGCCGGCCCCAGCCGTCGACGCGGTGGCGCGGGAAGCGCTCGATCGGCGAGCAGCTGGCGGCGTCGCCGCACACGTCGGCCGAGTAGGCGTCGGCCAGCGTATAGCCGCCGCCGAGCTCGGCCCAGGTCGTCAGCTCGGCCCGGGCCAGCAGATCGACGCCGGCCACGCGCAGGCGGCCGAGGTTGACCAGCAGGTTGTCGGGCGGCGGCCCGACCTTGAGCGTGCCGGTGGTCAGGCGCAGGTACGGCGCCGCGGTCAGCTCGACGCCGGCGCGCGGCCGCACCACCAGGCGCAGCTCGCCGTGGCTGGCCTGCTCGGGATCGAGGGCGGTGTTGCCGCCGTTGCCGTCGAAGAAGCGCTCGCGCAGGCTCGGCACCCGGCCCTTGCGGGCGGCGATGGCCTCGACGCTGGCCCAGGCGGTGGCGTCGAGCTTCGCGCTCAGCTTGGCCTCCGGCCACGGCCCGGCCTCGATCCCGAGCGGCACCGCCAGGCCGGCCGCGCCGTCGAGGCGGAGCCGGCCGCGCTGGTACTGGCCGCCGGCGGCGACCTCGACCGTGGTGACCTCGGCCCGGGTCACCTCGGCCCGCTGGTTCTCCGACCGCGCCCGCTCGTGATCGACGGTGATCGAGGTGACCCAGCGCGCGTCGCGGCCGATCGGTCGGGTCAGCAGGGCCTGGCCGCCAGCGCGCAGGGCGAACAGATCCTCGCTGTTGGCCAGCTCGGTCAGCGCCGGGTCGCGGAAGTTGAAGCTCTGCTTGCTGGTGGCGTGCAGCCAGCTGGCCGCCTTCAGCTGCAGGCGCTGGCTGGCGCCGAGCGCGTCGTCGAAGGCAACGCCGACGCGGCCGGTGCTCTCGTTGCCGACGAGCAGGAACAGGGCGGTGGCCAGCTCGTCGGACGGCGGCGCCAGGTAGCGGCGGTCGTCGGCGAAGCCGTCGACCACGACGCGGCGCTGGCCGTGCCGGTACTCGAGGCGCAGCGCGCCCGAGGTCGCGCGCCGGTCCTCGTCGACCGAGCCGCGCGGGGTGGAGAACTCCTCGTTGCCGACGCCGGCGGTGGTCGACAGGCGCACCGCCAGCCGGTCGGTCAGCGCGACCCGGCCGGTCGCCGACGCGGTGGCGCCGCGCTGGGTGGTGCCGACCAGGCGGGCGATGGTGAAGCTCGGGCCGATCGCGTCGTGGGTGTGGACCTCGATCACGCCGCCCGGTCCACCTGGCCCGTCGATGGGCGAGCTGGGTGAGGTCGAGACCCGGATCTCGGCGATGTCGGTGACCGGGATGGTCGAGACGTCGAACGTGCCGTAATACGGGTCGCTGACCGACACGCCGTCGATGAGGACGCGGACCGCACCCTTGCGCGCGCCGCGGATGTCGACGTTGAAGCCGCCGCGGCCGACGTCGCGCACCGACACGTCGGGCAGGAGCGCGAGCGCCGAGCCGAGGTCGGTCGCGCCGCGCGCCGCCAGCTCCGCGCCGGTGAGGCGGCGGGTGGTGTCGCGATCGAACGGCTTCTCCGGTCGCTCCTCCCACACCTCGATCACCTCGGCCTCGGCCTCGGCCTCGCTCTGCGCCAGCAGCTCGGCGTCGGTCAGCGCCGGCTCGCCCGGCGCCGCCGCGCCGTCGTCGACCGCCGGTGACGACGTGGGGCTGGCCACCCCGCCGGCCGGGGCTGCGGTCGCCGGCCCGGCCGCGCCCAGCAGCACCGTGGCGAGCGCGATCGCGCGCTTGCGCCCGGGGGAGGTCATGGCGGCGATCGGCTCAGCAAGGACCGCGCCGAGGTTCATGCGCGCAGCATATGCCGAGGTCCACCGGCCTGCTCCGGTTACAGCGTCGTAACAGGTGCGCACCGTCGACGATCGCGCGCGCGGGCGTCGCGAGGACCTTGGTAGGATGGTCTCCATGATGTCGAAGACGGGCGCTGCGCTGTACTCGATTCTCGTGCTCCTGGTGCTCGGCTCCGCCGGCTGTGGGTCCGACCCGGATCCGTCCGCCGACGCCGCCACCGGCGGCACGCCCGACGGCGCGGCCGGCAGCCCCGACGGCGCGGCCGGAACACCCGACGGCGCCGGCGGCAACGTGTGCACCGGCGCCGCCTACGAGCCGTGTACGCTGCCGTCGGACTGCCTGTCGGGCAACTGCCGCGACTTCGGCACCGCCGGGTTCACCGTGTGCACCCAGGCCTGCGATGGCGCCAACCCGTGCCCGGCGCAACCGGGCGCGCCCGAGCCCCCGCGCTGCAACGGCATGGGCCTCTGTCGTCCGTCGGCGGTCAACGCCTGCACGCCGTAGCCGGTTCGGCCTGTCGTGACTCGTCGGGCCGTCCGTGGCCCTCCAGCCTACGGCTCGGTTCGAGCGCCCGTGTCGCGATCCCGCGGGTAGCACTTCGTGCCCGCGAACGGCGGCAGCCAGGACGCACGGCGAACCTCGCCCGCAGAGGCAGCCGCCCCGGTACAGAACCAAGAGGTCTCCGACGCAGCTCAGAACGGGATGTCGTCGTCGGGGCCAGGGCCGGCACCACCACCACTGCCGCCACCACCGTAGCCGAGGTCGTCGGGCGGCGGGCCGCCGGCGTCGTCGCGACCGCGACCACCACCACCCGCACCACCACCACCGCCGCCAGCACCCGCGCCGTCGCGGTTGCCGCTGCCGAGGAACTGGACGTCGTTGGCGATGACCTCGGTCATGTAGCGCTTGACGCCTTCCTTGTCGTCGTACGACCGGGTCTGGATGCGGCCCTCGACGTAGACCTGGCGGCCCTTGGCCAGGTACTTGGCGCACACCTCGGCCCGCTTGCCCCACACCACCACGCGGTGCCACTCGGTGCGCTCCTGGCGCTGCCCGTTCTTGTCGTTCCAGCTCTCGCTGGTGGCGACGCGCAGCTCACACACGCCCTGCCCGCTCGGGGTGTAGCGCATGTCGGGATCCGCGCCGAGATGGCCCACGAGAATGACTTTGTTGACGCCGGCGGCCATGACTTCCTCGACTTCTTCGGGTTGCGAGGACCTCTGCGTGGCCCTCGTTCCAGGTCCGTGGCTACCATGGCGCCCTGACAGGTCCGGCCCGGCGCCGCGGGACGCCAGGGGGTATTTCCGCCGCATGCCGGCTGGACGATCCCGGGACCACACACTAAAACCACGACGATGTACCGCCAGTTGCGCGTCGGCGTGGTGATCCCGGCCTTCAACGAGGCGGCGGCGATCGGCGCGGCGGTGGCGACCGCGCCGGCCTTTCTCGATCACGTCATCGTCGTCGATGACGCCTCGACCGACGCGACCACGGCGCAGGCCGAGGCGGCGGCCGCCGGCCGGGCCGGCGTGGTGGTGGTGCGCCACCCGGTCAACCGCGGCGTCGGCGCGGCCCTGGTCACCGGCTACCGGCGCGCCCTGGCCGAGGGCTGCGACGCGGTGGCGGTGATGGCCGGCGATGGCCAGATGGACCCGGCCGACCTGCCCGCGCTGCTCGACCCCATCGCCGACGACGTGGCCGACTACGTCAAGGGCAACCGCTTCCTGCACCCGGCGGTGTGGACCGAGATGCCGCCGGCGCGCATCGTCGGCAACCTGGTGCTGTCGACGGCGACGCGGCTGACCTCGGGCTACCGCCACGTGTTCGACTCGCAGTGCGGCTACACGGTGATCCACCGCCGCGCGCTCGAGGCCATCGACCTGGCCGCGCTGTTCCCGCGCTACGGTTACCCCAACGACCTGCTGTCGCGCCTCAACGTCGCCGGCATGCGAGTGCTCGACGTACCGGTCCGCCCCATCTACGGCCCGCACTGGAAGAGCGGCATCCGGCTCGGCACGGTGCTGCACCCCATCCCGTGGGTGCTGCTGCGGTCGTGGGGCACGCGCCTGGCCGCCGGCGCGCGGTCGCGCCCGGCGTGAGTACGCGCCTCGGCACGGTCGGCGTGGTCACCACGTCGTATCCGCGCCGCCCGGGCGACGCCGCCGGCGCGTTCGTGGCCGAGCTGCTGGACGCGCTGCCGCACGCGCCGGCGCGGATCGAGGTGGTGGCGGCCGGCGCGGCCGACGACGACGACGACGGCGGCCGGGTGATCGCACGGGTGCCGGCGCCGGCCGGGCTGTTCTACGCCGGCGGCGCGCCCGACGCGCTCGCGGTGGGTGGGGCGGCGCGGCTGCTCGGGGCCGCTGGCTTCGGCGCGCGCCTGGCGCTGACGGTGGCGCGGGCGGCGCGGCGCGGCGGCTGGGACGCGGTGATCACGCACTGGCTGGCGCCGTCGGCGCTGGCCGCGTTGCCGACCCGCGGGCCGCTGCTGGCGATCGCCCACGGCGGCGACGTGCACCTGCTGGCCCGGCTCGGCCTGCTGGCGCCGACGATGGGCCTGCTGCGCCGACGCGGTGCGCGCGTGGTGTTCGTGGCCGAGGCGCTGCGCGCGCGCGCGGCGGCGGCCTGTACCGGCGCCACCGCGGCGTGGGTGGCGGGCGCGCTGGTGCAGCCGATGGGGATCGACGTCACCCGCTTCGCCGCGGTGCCGCCGCCGCGGGCGATCACCGACCGTCGACCGACGCTGCTGGTGCTGGCCCGGCTGGTCGAGCTCAAGGGCGTGGTGGTGGCGCTCGACGCGCTCGCGCACCTGCCGCCGGTGCGGCTGATCATCGCCGGCGACGGGCCCGAGCGGGCGGCGCTGGCGGCGCGGGCGGCCCGCGTCGGCGGCGGTCACACCGTCGAGCTGGTCGGGCAGGTCGACGCCGCCGGCCGCGACGCCCTGCTGGCCGGCGCCGACGTCGTGCTGGTGCCGTCGATCGAGCGCGGCGGGCGCAGCGAGGGCACGCCGCGGGTGGCGCTCGAGGCGCTGGCGGCGGGGCGGCCGATCGCGGTCAGCCGCACCGGCGGCCTGGCCGAGCTGCCCGCGTCGTCGGCGATCGCCCTGGCCGAGCCGGGCCATCCGGACCTGCTGGCGGCCGCGATCCGGCAGCTGCTGGTGGCGATCGGGACCGGGGCAGCGGCGGCGGCGGCCCGGGAGGTCGCGGCCGGCTATGCCTGGCCGGAGGTCGCCCGGAGGCTCGCCGCGTACTGGGTTACGCACTCGGGGCCCGACGCGGACTGGATTGGCGCAGGGGCTACGCAGTTTCGGTCCGGTGAGGGAGCTTCTGACGCGTGAATTCAGCCAGTTAGGACGTCGAAAGGGCCCTGCCGTCCGGCACGCCTCCTGCTAGCTGCCGGAGCCGATGAGTCAGGCGCCCCGGCAGGACCTTTCGGTGATCGTGCCTTTTGGCGACGACGAGGAGGTCATCGGCGCGGCCATGCGCCAGCTGGCCGCCGCCCTGCGCGCCTCCGGCCTGACCTTCGAGATCATCGCCGTCGACGAGGACAGCGCCGACAACTCGCACGCAGTGCTGGCGCTGGTGCGACCGGAGATCTCCGAGCTGCGGGTCATCCAGGCGCCACCACGCACGCGTGCGGTCGAGGCTGGCGTCGACCGCGCCCAGGGTCACGTCCTCGCCGTGCTGTCACCGCCCGAGGTGTCGACCAGCAACGTGGCCAGCTTCCTGGCCGCGGCGGCGCGCGTGCACGATCGCGTCGACGTCGAGATCGCGCTCGGTCGTTACATCGTCGCCCACCGCGTCCGCACCCTCGATGCCTTCGCCGGCGTCCGCCTGCGCGGCGAGCCGGCCCAGCGCCGCTTCGGCAAGCGCCTCGCCGTGCGTGGCCTGCGCGTCGCCATCAACGGCGCCCCGCTCGTGCCGCCGCCGGTCGGCATGGCCCGCCTGCGCGCCGCCTTCGTCGCCCGCCGCGCCTCGTAACGTGCGCCGCGCGTCGCATGCGTGCCATCGCGCGCCGGGCGCGTGGCGCGCGCGGATGCTCTGATCCAGGGCGGCCGCCGGTGTAGATCACCGACGCCGCCGGGCGCGGGCCTCCGCCGCCTGGCAAGGGTCCCTCATCCGCTCAGACATCCGCGGGCTGCCTAGATGATGGGGCCGAGGTGCGGGGCGGAGGGTGACGCAGTCGATGACGCCCGCGCGAGGGCCCGCGGAACTCGCGACTGAGGGACCCGTTGCCTCCGCGTCACCCCCGCCCGTCGGCAGCCCACCGACCATGCGTGCCATCGCGGGCCGGACGCGTGGCCCGCGGCGCACTGCAGCTACTGCTGCACCTGTTGCTGTTGCTGTTGCTGTTGGTGTTGCTGTTGCTGTTGCTGTTGCTGTTGCTGTTGCTGTTGCTGTTGGTGTTGGTGTTGGTGTTGCTGTTGCTGTTGCTGTTGCTGTTGCTGTTGCTGTTGCTGTTGCTGTTGGTGTTGGTGTTGGTGTTGGTGTTGGTG
>JAGPCO010000050.1 GCA_018058095.1 Kofleriaceae bacterium | reverse complement strand
GCGTGTGACGGCGGCGACGCCGCCGGCTGCCGGCTGCTCGGTGTGGCGTACGTGCGCGGCTTCGGCGTGCCCCGCGGCAACGCGCCGGCCTCGGTGTGGCTGCGCATGGCGTGTGACCACGGCGACGGCCTGGGCTGCCGCAACCTGGGCGAGCTGACGCTGAAGGGTGCCGGCGTCGATCGGGATGCGGCCGCGGCCGCCGCGCTGTTCGCCCGGGCCTGCCGCGCCGGCGACGACGGGGGCTGCCAGCGGGCGAGCGAGCTGGCCAACGGCGGCGGCAACAGCAGCAGCAACAGCGGCAGCAGCAGCAGCAGCAGCAGCAACAGCGGCAGCAACAGCGGCAGCAACAGCGGCAGCAACAGCGGCAGCAACAGCGGCAGCAACAGCGGCAGCAACAGCGGCAGCAACAGCGGCAGCAACAGCGGCTGGAAGGGCGGCGCGCGGTGAAGCGGGTGGCGCTGGCGGCGCTCGCCGGCGCGCTGGGCTGCGGCGAGCCAGCGTCGACGTGGTGGCAGGCGGCCCACACCACGTGGGCCGTCACCCTGACCGACGGGGACGGCGGCCCACCCATCGCCGGTCACGTCCTGCTGCAGCTGGCCGACGGCACCCCGGTCCACATCGGCAGCATCGACCTGTACGAGAAGCGGCAGACCCGGAACTACTGCGTGTTCGGCCCGGGTGTCATCGGCACCTGGGATGGCATCCTGCTCGCGCGCGGCCAGGGCGAGGTGCCGATCGGTCGCGACCCCTGCGCGCCGACCCCGGCCATCCGCCCCGGCCGTTACCGCGTGCTGGCCTGGCGTGGCCTCGAGCACGACACGTGGCGCGGCGAGGTCGACCTCGGCGAGGGCCGGGGCCGGGTCGACACCGTCATCCCGCTGCGCCGGGTCTGGCGCCCGCCGGGGACCCTCATCGCCGACCTGCACGTCCACGCCGCCGCGTCGAACGACTCGCTGGTCGCCAACACCACCCGGGTCATCGCCCAGGTCGCCGCTGGCATCGAGGTGATCGGCCTGTCCGACCACAACGCCTCGGGCGACCTCGACGCCGCCATCGCCGCCCTCGGCCTCGGCGACGTCGTCGCCTCCATCGCCTCCAACGAGCTGACCGCGGTGCCTGCCCACCTCGGCGTGTACCCGGTGCCGACGGCGCCGGGCGCGGCGCCGGCCCCGGCCCGGGTGGTCGACGCGTCGATCGAGCAGCTGTTCGCGATCGCCCGCGAGTTCCCGGGCGATCCCATCATCCAGGTCAACCACCCGCGCTTCCGGGTCACCGCCCTGTACGACGCGGTCGGCTGGGATGGCGTGCGCTGGCCGCCCCCGTTCCCGACCGACTTCGACGCGGTCGAGGTGCTGTCGGGCCACACCCTGGTCAACCAGCCCGACGACCGGCGCATCGACGACTCGCTGCGCGACTTCTACACCTTCATCGATCACGGCCGCCTGGTGACCGCGCTCGGCAACAGCGACACCCACCACCTCAACGGCGTGCGCGACGGCCTGGCCCGCAACTACGTGTACGTCGACGACACGCGCACCGCGCCCCTGGACGAGCCCGGCCTGGTGCGGGCGATCAAGGCGCGCCGGGTCATGGTGTCGGCCGGCCCGCTGCTGGAGGTCGTGGTCCGCGCCGGCACCGACGGCCAGGCCGCCGCCGCCGGCCCTGGCCAGCACGTGAGCGCGCCGACCGGCCAGGTCGTGCTCGACGTGGTGGTGCACCAGGCCGACTACGTCCGGGCCGACACGCTGCGCGTGCTGGTCGGCACCGGCGCTGGCCCGACGGTGGTGCACCGGCGCGCCGTGCCCGTCGGCCGATCCACCCTGAGCCTGCCGGTGGCGATCGGCTCGGCCGACACCTGGATCGGCGTCGACGCGACCGGCGCCACCCCGCTGCCCGACGCCATCGCCGGCAGCTACCAGCGCGAGAAGGGGCGCCCCGGCGCCATGCCGGCCGCGCTGATCAACCCGATCCTGATCGACGCCGACGGCGATGGCCGCTGGCGCCGTGGCGAGGCCGACCTCGCCTTGTCGCGGTAGGCGTCCGCGCGCCGGATCGGGGCCTGCTACCATCGCCCCATGTACCGCCACCTGCTCGTCATCGCCGCGCTGGCCCCGCTGGCCGCGTCGGCCTGCGGCGACAACGCGCCTCGCCCGGACGCCGCCAGGCGCGATGGCGACGGCGCCACGGTCGACGCCGCACCGGTCGACTGCGACGGTGGTTGTGCCGACGTCGGCGGCGCCTGCGGGAGCTCCGAGGTCGACCTCGACGCCGGCGCGCTGCCGTGCCGGGCCGGCCTGGTGTGCTGCTACCCGTGCGGGATCCCCGACTGCGTCGACCGCTGCGTCGAGCCGTGCGGCCCACCCGGGCCTGGTTGCCAGGACAGCGGCTGCCCTGGCCCGCTTCCGTGAGGTGACGCGGTCACGGGGCCGGGCACGACGCGGCGTCGGCCACGCAGTGGATGCGCGGCAGCGAGCACTCGTGACCGTCGGCCGAGGCGACGAAGCGCGGCTCGGTCTCGACGGTGCCGTCGGCGCAGAACGTCGGCGGCAGCGGGCTGATCTGCGGGCACGCGCCAGGGTCGCGGGTCAGGCAGTGCACCGTCGGCATCGAGCACTCCATGCCGTCGGCCGACGCGACGTAGCGGGCCGGGCCAGGGCGCACGGTGCCGTCGGCGCAGAAGCCAGGCGGCAGCGGGCTGATCTGCGGGCACGCACCAGGGTCGCGGGTCAGGCAGTGGGTCACCGGCGCTGCACACTCCATCGCGTCCGGGCCGTCGACGTAGCCCGGCTCGGTCACCAGGGTGCCGTCGGCGCAGGTGTCGTCGCCGCCGCACTCCACCACGTTGGTGCTGCGGGCGTAGCGGTTGGCGCCCGGGGCCCGCGCCGGCCGGTCGATGCGGACGACCGTCGACGGGAAGGTCACCTGGCGGGTCACCAGGCAGGTCCGGCCAGGGCTGTCGAGAACGGTGGCGATCTTGAGCGTGCCGCCGGTGTCGGACAGGCGGACCCGGTCGACCCGGGCCTGGTAGCCACCCGACGAGCGGGCGCCGGCCGCGTAGTACACGGCCCAGTGCTTGGCGAAGTCGAGGTCGGCCGGCGGCTCGACCCCGAACACGTCCTCCCACGCCGCGGCGCTCTTGATGACGCCGACCTTGGCCTCGGTCCGATCGATCGGCTCGTAGCCCTCGATCGCCGTCAGCGCGAGGTCGGGCCGATCGGCCTTGCCGCCGTCGTCGAGCGCGCCCTCCTCGGCAAACTCGACCTGGTCCTCGCCGCCGGCGACGCAGCCAGTGGCCAGAGGCAGGGTCAGCGACGACAGGAGGGCGGCGGACAGAAGAACGGTACGCAGGGTGGGCTTGGTGATCATGGGGTGCTCCTGACCCGGAGGCAGTGCAGGCCGCGAGCCAGGCACGTGGTGACCACGGTGCCGCCACTTGCGGCGGCGGCTGCACCTCGCGCGACAACGATGGCGGGTCACGTGTGGCCGCGAAGCGATCCAGGCCAGCGCACTAGCCGGGCCCTGGCGGGTCGACTGACCGGCGCGTGACCTCCCGCGCATGGCGCGGATGGCGCGGGTGGCGCGCGAGCCCAGCGCCGCCGGCGGAGATCTCGGCGAGACTCAGGCGGCGCGCGCGGGCCGCACGGCCCACGCGGTCAGCGCCAGCCGGTGCAACGTCGGGCGGACCCGGACCCGCTCGAACCCGGCCCGGGTCAGGCCGTCGGCCAGCCGGCGCCGGCTGAACTTGGCCGGGTGCAGGCCGAAGCGGGTGAAGCCGCCGCGGCGGGCCACCAGCTCGAGCGCGGTGTACTCGATGGCCGGCAGCCACGGCTCGCCGTAGTTCGGCGTCGACAGCCACAGCGCACCGCCGGGCGCCAGCGCCTGGTAGGCGCCGAGCAGCCAGGCCGGCCAGGTGATGATGTGCTCGATCACCTCCTTGGCGTAGATGCCGTCGAGGCCGCCTTCGTAGTCGGACAGCGGGCGATCGGGCGCGACGACGACGCCGCGCTCGATGCGGGCGTCACCACGCGCCATGACCGCGGCCACCGCGCGCGCGTCGACGTCGGCGACGACGAAGCGCAGGTCGCGCGGCGCCCGGTCGAGCTCCTGCATGAGGCCGCAGCCGACCACCAGCACCCGCGCCCGTGGCGGCCGGGTGGTGAGGAAGCGGACCAGGTCGCGCTCGAGCGGCTGGTGGTACAGCGACCACGGCAGCCGGCGCGCGTTCTGGTGGTTGGCGAAGTAGTCGCCGTGGCCGGGATCGAGCGCCGGATCCAGGGCCGGATCGACCTGCGTCGGGGCGGTCGTCATCAGCCGAGGTCTCCGTCGGGCGCGGCCGGCAGCGGTCCGGGCTCGGCCACCAGGACGTACTCGTAGGCGTGCGGCGAGTCGGGCGCGACCAGCGGACCGGTCACCGCCCACCGCACCAGCTTGGCCAGCGGCGTGAGGGCGGCGTCGGGCAGGTACTTGAGCAGCGCGCTCGGGTACTGCCCGGTCACCTTCTTCACCACGAAGCTGGCGAACGACGGCGGCAGGAACAGGCGGAACATCAGCTCGGACCGCTCGCTGCCGAGGCCCCGGCTCCACGACACCGACCAGCCGTTCTGGGCCAGGATCTGCCGCCACACCGGCAGCTCGTACAGGTGCCAGTGCTGGAAGAAGCCGTTGAGCGCGCCGGCCACCGCCATGGCCACCCGCGGCGCCCGCTTGAGCAGCAGCGACTGCAGCCGGCCCTGGAACGCCCACTGCGGCGCAGGCACGAACAGGACCAGCCGGGCGTCGGGCGCGGCGACCCGGCGCAGCGCGCGCAGGGCGCCGTCGATCTCGCGCACGTGCTCGAGCGAGCAGTTGCCGATGATCTGGCCGAACCGGGCCGCGAAGGGCACCTCGACCGAGACGTCGGCGACCTCGGCCTTGATGTGCTTCTGCGCCAGCGCCACCTCGCCGGCGGAGATGTCGATGCCGTAGATCTCGCGCCCGTCGGCGTGGCGCTGGGTCCACCAGAAGCCGTCGCCGCAGCCGACGTCGAGCACCGGGCCGGCCGGCACGCCGAGCGCGGCGTCGACCGCGACCATGGCGAGCAGGCGGTTGAGCTCGCGCAGGCACAGCGACAGCGGGGCGTGGCGCAGGTAGGCCCGGGCCCAGGCCTCGACCTGCTCGGGCGAGGTCGGGTCGGGCAGGGGCACGGCGCGGGCGGCGGCCGCGCGCGCGGCGTCGGGGTCGGGCTGAGGGGCGGAGCCGGGACGGGAGGCGGGCGGCATGGACGGTTCCAGCATGAGGTGGGCCTGGCGGTCGGTGCCAGGTGGCGTGGCGCCGGCCCGGCAGGGCCGGCACGCTAGCATGGCCCAGCCGCGCGCCGTTGCGGTAAGCGACCGCGAAGGCGCACGTCGGTCGGAGCGCGCGAACGAGGCGCCCCGCGGGCAAGGCGCGTCGAGGGAGCCTACCCGCTTGGAGCCACGTTGCCCCCAGGGATGGATCGTTCGCGCGAACGATTGAGTTGCCCCGGCGCGGGCCCTAACGTGGCCGGCCATGGCCGAGCCGCACCGCCCGCCGCGACTGCCCTGGGCCGCGGCCATCTTCCTCGCCGTGTTCGGCCTGTACCTGGCGTCGGGCAGCCGCGAGCCGGAGTGGGGCGACGCCAACGGCATGGTCGACGCCGCCGATCACCTGCTCAAGGACGGCGACGTGTCGATCGGGTTTCGCTGGCCCGAGGACATCCCGGCCGGGCGCGGCGGCAAGTACTACTGCATCGCGCCCATCCTGACCTCGCTGGTGCACGTGCCCGGCCTGGTGGTCGGCGCCGCCGGCCACGCCGCCAGCCCGCGCCAGGACGGGCTGTGGCGCCCGCTCGCCGTGCACCTGGGCCCGGCCGCGCTCGGGGCGCTCATCGCCGTGCTGTTCTTCCGCCTGGCCCGCCGCCTCGGCGTGCGCGCCCGCGCCGCCTCGGCGGCGACCGCGTTGCTGGTGCTCGGCACCACGATCTGGGTCTACGCGCGCTACCCGTACTCGGAGATCCTGCAGGCGGCGGCCTTCCTCGGGTTCTTCGCCGCTTCGGTCGCGGTGATCGAGGAGGCCGGCACCCGGGTCGTGCGCGCCGACGCCATCGCCCTCGGCGTGTGGTCGGGCCTGGTCCTCAACAGCAAGTTCGTGTACGGCGGCGGCGTCGTCCTGGTCGGCCTGTGCGCGGCCTGGTTGTGGCGGCGCGACCTGCGCGCGCTGCTGCGCCTGACCGGATGGGCCGTGGCCGGGTTCCTGCCGTTCGTGGTGCTGGCCCTGTTCTACAACTGGCTGCGCTGGGGCGCGATCACCGAGACCGGCTACGGCCCGTACCTGGCCGCGTACTTCGGCGGCAGCGTGTTCGACGGCGCGTGGGGCATGCTGGCCTCGCCCAACAAGAGCGCCTTCCTGTACAGCCCTCCGCTGGTGCTGGCCGCCATCGGCCTGCCGGCGGCGATCCGGGCCCGGCCGCGCCTGGGCCTGACGCTGCTGGTCACGGTCGTCCCGCTCTTCCTCGTCTACGCCAGCTATCGCTCGTGGTCGGGCGACTACGCCTGGGGCCCGCGTTTCTTCGTGTTCGCGGTGCCGGTGGTCGCGCTCGGCCTGGCGTTCTTCCTCGATCGGGTCGCCCCGACCTGGCCGCGCTGGCTGGCGCGCGCCGCCATCGCCGGCGCGCTGGTGAGCGGGATCGCGGTGCAGACGCTGGGCAACGCGTTCTATTGGGACCACTTCATCCGCATCACGATGGACGCCAAGACGCAGTGGCTGGGTAAGCCCAACCGGGCCGGCTCGTACATCCCCGAGCGCGGCCGCGGCCACTGCGACTCCTGCTACGAGGACATGTACGGCCTGCTGTGGAACCCGCCGTTCCAGCCCATCCGCGGCCACTGGTGGCTCTTGACCTCGCTCGCGCGCGGCGACGATGCGCGCGCGGCGGTGGCGCGCGCGCCCTGGCGCCGCTACAGCACGCTGCCGCTCGAGCTGCGCGGCAGCTACGACCGCGCCCGCCTCGACTGGTGGGGACTCCTCTGGATCAAGGACGGCAAGGGCACGACCACCACCGGGTTGAGCCTGCTGGGGATCATGCTGGCCATGCTCGGCGCGGGTGGCTGGGCCTGGCGTCGGCACCACCACGCGGCGAGTGAGCCAGCACCACCCGACGCCTCGACCTGATCATCCGGACAGGGACAGGTGGGCTTGGGTGGCGGGCGTCCGGGTGTCCGGATGGACAACACTCGGCGCGTAAGTGCCTGATGACACGCCGCTCCATTTCGGCCCAGCACACGCACTTCACAGGTTCTCCACAGCCGGCCACCAGGGTGGCCATGAGGCGAACACAATCGGGCTGTTAGGTCACTCCCGGGACCTGTTCACCTGTGAATAACCAGTCGCTTTGTCGGCTTTCTTGACAGGAGATTCACACCCAGGAAGCAGGGTGGTGACCGGCGTGCTGCGTGTGCGCGATGTCGCACACAGGCCCCTCTGCCGGTCCGGCTGGCGGACGCCGGCGTCCGGGTTGGCGGACCCGGCTGTCCGGTTCTCCGACAGCGACACGTCCGGATGGGCGGACACGCGGCCGGGCCGTCGCCGCCGGTCCGGCCGGGTTGCCCCGGTCGGGCCGGCCGCAACGGCGACCGGACGGGCCCCTGGATCGTAGCGGCTCGACGGAGCGCCCGCCGGGATCCGGGAGGACGCCGAGGCCAGGCCCAGGTCACCCGGGCGCCGGAGCCGACGCCCGGACCGGACAGGTCGGCGTCCGACACGCCGGATGTCCGGCGCCCCGGACGACGATGGGCGCTGTCTGCCGGTCGGACGCGGTCGGACGCGGTCGGACGCGGTCCGTGCTGGCTCAGGCGCCGCGGCGGTGACGAACGGCGGCGCGGTAGACCTGCAGGTACTCGCGCGCGCTGGCCGTCCACGACGAGTCCCGCGCCATCGCGCGCCGCCGCAGCGCGGCCCACGCCGCGGGCGCGGTCCGGAACACCCGCGTCGCGCGGCCCAGGGCGGCGCGCAACGCGGCCGCCGTCGGCGCGTCGAACACGAAGCCAGTTCCGTCGTCGGCGCTGGCATCGGCGCTGGCGTCGGCGCTGCGGTCGTGGCCGAGGTCGGCGCGGGTGTCGATCACCGTGTCCCGCAGGCCGCCGACGGCGCGTACGACCGGCACCGCCCCGTACCGCATGGCGTACAGCTGGCCCAGGCCACATGGCTCGAACCGCGACGGCATCACGAACAAGTCGGCGCCGGCGTAGATGCGCCGGGCCAGCGCCGGCTCGAAGCCGATGCGGACGGCCAGGTGCTGGCGGAACACCTCGGCCAGGTACCGGAAGCGGCCCTCGAGAGCCGGCTCGCCGGCGCCGAGCACGACCAGCTTGATGCCGAGCCCGTGCAGGTCGGGCACCACATCGGCGACGAGGTCGAGGCCCTTCTGCTCGCTCATGCGCGCCACCACCGCCGCCAGCACGGTGTGATCGTCGACCGTGAGGCCGAGCTCGGCGGCCAGGGCGTGCCGGCAGCGCGCCTTGCCCTGGGGCCGCTCGACCGTGAACGAGGCGGCCAGGGCCGGGTCGGTCGCCGGATCCCAGCTGCCGTCGTCGATGCCGTTGACGATCCCGACCACCCGCGGCACGTCCCAGCGCAGAAAGCCGTCGAGGCCATGGCCGGCGATGGGCTCCTGGATCTCACGCGCGTAGCTCGGGCTGACCGTGGTCACCACGTCGGCGTAGGCCAGGCCCGCCTTGAGGAACGACAGCTGGTCCCAGAACTCGGCGTGGTGGTGATCGAACACCGACCACGGCAGGCCCAGCTCCGGGACCACGGCGCGCGGGAACAGGCCGCGAAACGCCAGGTTGTGGATCGTGGTCACCACCGCCACGCTGGCCCGGGCCGGATCCAGCCGCAGCAGCAGCGGGGCCAGCCCGGCCTGCCAGTCGTGGGCGTGCACCAGGTCGAGCTTGCCGCCGAGGAGCTCGGCGCCATGTCGGACCGCGGCCAGGCCGAGCGCCGCGAAGCGGACGTGGTTGTCGGGGTGATCGGCCCCGCCGGGCGCGCCGTACAGGCCGTCGCGATCGTACAGGGCCGGGGCGTCGAGCCAGCCGATGGCCAGGCCATCGTGGTCGGTGCGGAGCAGGCGCGCGCGCACCACGTGCTGGCCGACCACCAGGGTGCGATCGGGGCCCACCACGACCGGGGTCACGCCGGCCTGGTCCAGCGCCGCCGCCGCGGCCCGGTACAGCGGGGCCAGCACCGCGACCTGGCCGGCCGGATCGGCCGCGGCCTGGGCCCTGGGCAGGGCCGCCACCACGTCGGCCAGCCCGCCGGTCTGCGCCCACGGCGCGACCTCGCTGGCGACGTGCAGGACGCGGAGCGAGCCCAGGCTCACGACGGCTCGTCGACCAGATCGCCGGCGCCCGGCCCGCGTACGTCGGCGTGAGGCGCCAGCTCGGTCCGGCGCAGCGCGCCGTCGGCGCCGTAGCGCTTGAAGCGGGGCCCGGCCGACTCGTAGCTGTGGCGCTGGTGGCTGGCGATAGCGTAGCTGTCGGGCCGCAGCTGGGCCCGCAGCTCGGGCTCGTTGTGGAGCAGCTCGACCACGTCGTTGGCGAGGATCATCGGGCCCGTCGCCGGCACCACCGTGCCCTTGGGCACGACGACGATGCCGGACTCGGTCACGAACGGGAACCGCGCCGCGTCGGCCTCGGCGTCCTCGCCGATGACGCAGCCGGGCTCGATCTTGCAGTTCTTGTCGAGCAGCACCCGGCGCAGGCGCGCGCCGGCGCCGACGTCACAACCCGACAGGATGACCGACTCGTCGAGCTCGGCGCCGGCGTGGATGAAGCAGTCGTAGCCGAGCACGACGTCGGCGACCCGGGCCGACGAGATGATCGTGCCCTCGCAGATCAGGCTGTCGTCGACCGAGGCCGGCCCGAACGCCTCGCCGGCGCGAACGAAGCGTGCCGGCGGGTAGTCGCGGTCGGCGCTGCGGATGCGCCAGCGCCGGTTGTACAGGTCGATGGCTGGCACCCGGGCCCGCACCTCCATGTTGGCGGTGAAGTAGCTGTCGATGGTGCCGACGTCGCGCCAGTACGGGGTGGCTTCCTCGGGGTCACCCGGGATGCGGTTGGCGAAGAAGTCGTAGGCGTACACCCGGGCCCCGCCCGCGAGCAGGCGCGGGATGATGTCGCGGCCGAAGTCGTGGCGCGAGGCGGGCAGGGCGGCGTCCTCGACCAGGGCCTGCTCGAGCACGTCGCGCCGGAACATGTAGTTGCCCATCGACACCAGGGCGAAGCCGGGCCGGCCCGGCATGGCCGGTGGGTTGGCCGGCTTCTCGACGAAGCCGACGATGCGCCCGCTGGCGTCGACGTCGATGCAGCCGAACTGGTGGGCCTCGGCCAGCGGGACCGGGATGGCGGCGACGGTCAGGTCGGCCTCGCGGTCGCGGTGCGCCTCGTCCATCTGGTCGATCGCGAACTTGTAGATGTGGTCGCCGCCGAACACGCCGACCGTCGAGGCCCGGGCGTCGCGCACCAGGTTGAGGTTCTGGTACACGGCGTCGGCGGTGCCGCGGTACCAGAACTCGCCGACGCGCATCTGCGCCGGCACGACCTCGATGTACTCGCCGAAGCCGGACAGCCGCCAGTTGCGCGACATGTGCTTGATGAGGCTCGACGACATGTACTGGGTCAGCACGTAGATGCGCCGGTACCCGGAGTTGACCAGGTTCGACAGCACGAAGTCGACGATGCGGTAGCGCCCCGCGAACGGCACGGCCGGCTTGGACCGGTGCACCGTGAGCGGGCCCAGCCGGGATCCCTTGCCGCCGGCCATCACCATCACGAGCGTGTCCTTCATCGACGGCGAGGATACGCCAGCCTGGTCCGGCACACACGGCCGGCGGCCGTCCGCGCGCGACCTGGGCGGCCCTGGCCCTGGACTACGGGAACGTCAGCGCGCCCCAACGTGTACGTGGTCGTGGACGTGTTCGTGGACGCCCGTGGCCGCGCTCGTGAGCGGGAACGGCCCCGTGATCCTGGCCGCCCCCCGTGGCCGGCCCCCGCCGCAGCCGCGGCGACGCGGCGCGGCGCTCCTCCGCGCGCTACCGCTTGCGGCAGGCGTTGGCGTAGATCGTCCGCGACGAGCTCGACGCCACCGGCTTACACGCGTGGGTGGTCGGGCAGCCCGCGTCGGCGCTGCACGCCGCGGTGCAGGCCTTGCCGCCGCCGGCCGCGCCGGTCGCCACGCACAGGTTGCCGATGCCGCCGCAGTCGGCGTTGACCCGGCAGGTCTTGCCGATGTTGGCGGTGACCGCGAACGGGTGCAGCGTCGGGTTGTCGTCGATGCCGTGGATGCCGTACATGGTGTGGAACCACGGCGAGTTGGAGTCGAGGTCGGTCAGCAGCGCCTTCATCGTGCGCGGGCGCAGCTTGCCGGCGCTGTCGCGCTCGATCAGCGAGCTGATGAAATCCTGCACGGTGTCCGGCGTCGACGCGTTGGAGAACGAGGTCGAGGTGATGACGTCGACGTTCTTGCCGGCCTTGCTGGGGTTGTCCTTGAAGGCCTGGCCGATCTGGTACGTGTCGCAGCCCTCGGCCAGGATGACCTGGTAGCGGTCAGCCGGCATGTCGGCGCTGCGCATGTCGGTGTCGTCGAGGTCACCCTCGGAGGTCTTGCGCCAGTTGCCGAGCGCGAAGCCGTAGAACGGCCCGGAGTGACCGGAGTAGACGATGACGTCGCGGGTCTTGAGGGAGGCCCGCATGTCGTTCTCGAGCTGGATGCCGCCGGCGTCGGTGTCGGGGTCGGTGTCGGACCCGGTCTTGCCGTAGAACAGGCGGACCTTGACCGTCAGCGGCCGGCCGTCGGCGCTGATGCGCTTGGTGAAGTCGCCCGAGGTCCGGGTCAGGGCGTCGAAGCCGGCGACCGGGGCGCGGAAGCCCTGATCCTGCAGCCAGCCGAACAGCGCGCGCGCGTGCTGGACGTGGAAGGCCGCGTGGTAGTCCCAGCCCATGTGCACGTCGATGTCGAGCACGCCGTCGGCGATGAGCCGCTTGACGTCGAGCCAGGCGTCGGGCGAGGCCCGCTCCGGCTTGATCGCGAACGTGAGCGCCTCCTTCTGCGCGGCCGGGACGTTGGCGGGGTTCCAGCCGTCCCACGGCGCCTGCCGATACCACTCGTTGTTGGTCTCGAGCCGGCCCAGCTCCTCGTTGCTCGGGCGGCCGACCTCGAGGTCGAACACCTGGCCGCCGCCCGCGCTGCGCAGCGGCAGCAGCGACAGCAGCTCGCGGGTGCCGGCGGCGAGCTGGCGGAACTTGAACTCGTAGGTGTTGGCGCCGGTGGCCCGCACCTGCAGGTCCTCGAACGCGCCGGCCTTGGCGATGCCGCCGAAGCCGCCGAACGCGTGGTTGGGGGAGTCGGCCTCCTTGGCCACCAGGTACTGGGTCAGGAACCAGGCGATGGCGATCTGCTTGTAGCCGACCAGCTCGCGGACCCGGGCGTCGCGCGCGGCCCCGGTCAGGGCGGCGTCGGCCCCGGTCAGGGTGATCGACGTCGTGCCCTCGATCAGGTACTCCTGGGCCGACAGGCTGAGGAAGTCGTCCTCCTTGCCGTCGTCGACGAAGATGCCGTCCTCCGGGTCACCCTCGTCGCCCTCGCTGGCGCAGCCGGTCAGGCCGGCCGGCACGAGGGCGGCGGCGAGGAGGGTGGAGGCGAGGGTGGTCACCAGGGCGGTCCGCATGCCGGCCTGTCCGAGCAACGGTCATGCCGCCGGAAGCCCCTGCGAGGACGCGGTCTTGCGCCCGGGATCGGGCGGCGTCCGGTGGCTCCGGCAGGTCCAGTAGCCGGCGCCGAGCCCAGCCTAGCGGCGGCGGCAGAGGCGGCAGGGGATCGAGCCGCCGCCGCGTCAGTCGAGCGGCAGGCCGGCCGGGGCGAAGATGCGGTCGCGATAGAACCGCAGCTCGGCGATCGACTCGCGGATGTCGTCGAGGGCCCGGTGCGTCTCGTTCTTGGCCGGGCGGGCGTCCATCAGGCCGGGGTACCAGCGCTTGCCCAGCTCCTTTATGGTCGACACGTCGACCATCCGGTAGTGCAGGCGGCGGTCGAGCGCCGGCATGTAGCGGCGGATGAACCGACGGTCCTGGTGGATCGAGTTCCCGGTCAGGACCGGGCGGTCCTTGTCGTCGAAGTGGGCGGCGATGAACGCCAGCGTCGCCGCCTCGGCGTCGGCCTCGCTCACGGTCGAGGCCCGGACCCGGTCGATCAGGCCGGACGCCCCATGGTGGGTCCGGTTCCACTCGTCCATGGCCGTCAGCACCACCTCGGGCTGGTGGATCACCAGCTCCGGTCCCTCGGCGACGAGCTCGAGCGTGCCGGTGGTCACGATCGTCGCCATCTCGATGACGCGCTCGCGGTCGGGCTCGAGCCCGGTCATCTCCATGTCCATCCACAGCAGGCGATCGCCCATGGGGCGACACGTTGCCCCGGCGCCGGCCGCGACGCAACCCGGCCGGCGACGCTCAGGCCACCGCGGCGGCGGCGGGCCCGGCCATGACCCGCGCGATCTCGGCCAGGTCGGCCGCCGGCGGGGCGCCCCAGCCCGGCTGGTAGCCGAACACCTCGCGGGCCGAGCGGGCCTGGTGCTCCTGGCCGAGGATGGCGAGCGCGTCGAGCGGCACCTGGGCCGGGTGGGCGTGGCCGCAGGCGCCGGCCAGCTGCAGCAGATCCTTGCGCAGCGACATGACGTAGTTGGCGAGGCGGGCCGCCTTGAGCGTGGGGTCGAGCCCGCGCACCAGCCAGCGGTTCTGGGTTGCCACCCCTGTCGGGCAGTGGCCGCTGTGGCAGCGCTGGGCCTGGATGCAGCCGATCGCCAGCATGGCCTCGCGCGCGACGTTGATGAGGTCACACCCGAGCGCCAGCGCCAGCAGCGCCGCGTCGGGGAAGCCGAGCCGGCCCGAGCCGATGAACACCACCTGCTCGGCCACGCCCTCCTCGGCGAAGATGCGATAGACCTCGGTGAAGCCGACCTTCCACGGCAGGGCGACGTGGTCGGTGAACACCAGCGGCGCCGCCCCGGTCCCACCCTCGCCACCGTCGATGGTGATGAAGTCGGGCGCGCGCCCGGTGGTGCGAATGGCGATCGCCAGCTCGCGCCAGAACGGCAGCTGCCCGACCGCCGACTTGATGCCGACCGGCAGGCCGCTGTCGTCGGCCAGGCGCTCGATGAAGTCGAGCATGCTCGACACGTCGGAGAACTCGCTGTGCGCGGCCGGGCTGACGCAGTCGCGCCCGACCGGGATGCCGCGGATGCGGGCGATCTCGGGCGTGACCTTGGCCGCCGGCAAGAGGCCACCCATGCCCGGCTTGGCGCCCTGCGACAGCTTGAGCTCGATGGCCCGGACCTTGGCCGAGGCGACGCTGGCGCGGAAGTGCTCGAGGGAGAACCGCCCGGCCGCATCGCGCGCGCCGAAGTAGCCGGTGCCGATCTGCCAGATCAGCTCGCCGCCCTTGCGGTGGAAGTCGGAGATGCCGCCCTCGCCGGTGTTCTGCAGCGCGCCGGCCAGCGCGACGCCGCGGTTGATGGCCTCGACCGCCGCCGACGACAGCGAGCCGTAGCTCATGGCCGAGGTGTTGACGATCGAGCTGGGCCGGAACGCGTGTTTGCGGCCGCGCACGCCGCCGAGGATCCGCGCGCACGGCAGGGCGTACGTCGGGTCGTAGCCCGGCTCGCCCGGGTGCGGGACGTGGCGCGGGAAGGCGCTGTGGCGGATGATGATGTGCCCGGGCGCGTCGTCGAGGTCGTTGTCGCTGCCGAAGCCGAAGTAGGCGTTCTCCTTCTTGGCCGACGAGTAAACCCAGCGCCGCTGGTCGCGCGAGAATGGGCGCTCCTCGTCGTTGGAGGTGACGATGTACTGCCGCAGCTCGGGCCCGACCGCCTCCATCCAGTAGCGGAAGTGGCCGATGATGGGGAAGTTGCGCAGGATGGCGTGGCGCCGCTGGGTCACGTCGTAGATCGCGACGACGACCAGCAGGGCGAGCACGGCCAGGGCGATCGAGGCGCCGAGCGAGAGGCCCAGCGAGAGGCCGAAGAAGGACATGGCGCCAGCATAGGGCCTCGGCCGGCCCGCCAGGTCACGCCGCCGGCCAACCGGCCGGCGAGATCACGTCCCGCCCCAGGTCCGGATCGGCCCGGTGTCCATGTGGATGAAGCCGCTGTCCTTGTACAGGCCGACCCCGCCGAGGCGGCGGCCGATGGCCCAGCGGTGCAGCACGTCGGTGGCCACCCCGGGCAGCCGGAAGTCGATCGCGGTGCCGTGGGTGTGCTGGCTGTCGCGCGCGACCTCGTGCCCCTTCTTGCGCAGCATCAGGTTGTACTTGGGGTGCCGGAACCCGCTCACCACCTCGATGCTGTCGGCCGAGAAGTGGTTGGCGGCCGCGATCACCGTGCCGAGCAGCTGGTCGGCCATGTCGGTCGGCTGGTTGGTGAAGTGGCAGCGCAGGAAGCGGTCGACCACCGGCAGCGGCACCGCCGGCTTTTCGGCCGCGACCGCGAGGTGCTCGTGGGTCCAGGTGTTGTACAGGTTGACCAGGCGCGGCGGCGGCGCCCCGACCGGGCGCGGCGAGCGACGGCGGGCGCGGGCCGGCCGGCTCGCCTTCTCGGCCAGGCGCTGATCCTTCTTGGCGGCCACCGTGGCGGTGGCGGCGGCCTCGGCGCGGACGCGGGTCGGCGCCGTCATCAGCACCACCACGGCCAGGCCGAGGGCGGCGGCCAGGTCCACGCGCCGGTGCAGGCCTGCAGCGGGGCGCCGCGGGCTCACGACGACGCGCTCCGGCCGGTCCGGCGCAGCGTCACCAGCGAGCTGGTCACCGGCAGCGCCTCGTTCATCGACCCCGAGCGGAAACCAGCCAGGTCGACCGTGACGTAGGTGAAGCCGACCCGCTTGCCGAGCGCGAGCAGGGCGTCGCGCACCCCGGGCTCGAGCGCTCGCGCAAGCTCCTCGGCTGGCAGCTCGAGCCGGGCCACCGCGTCGTGGAAGCGGGCCCGCACCTGCGAGAAGCCGAGCGCGCGCACGCCATCCTCGAGGTCGTCGACCTGGCGCAGCCGGGCCGGCGTGATGCTGGTGCCGTACGGGAAGCGCGACGACAGACACGCCAGCTGCGGCTTGTCCCAGGTGCGCAGGCCGAGCTGGCGTGACAGGGCGCGGATCTCGGCCTTGCTGAGCTGGGCGTCGACCATCGGCATCCGCGCCCCGCCGTCGGCGGCGGCGGCGATGCCGGGGCGGAAGTCGCCGAGGTCGTCGAGGTTGGTGCCGAGCAGCACGGTCGCGCCGAGCGCGCCGGCGATGGGGCCGGCCACCGCCATCAGCTCGGTCTTGCACAGCGCACATCGGGTCGGCGGGTTGTCGGCGAAGCCGGGCCGCTCGAGCTCGTGCGACTCGACCAGGTGGTGACGCGGTCCCAGGCCGAGCTCGACGCCGAGGGCGCGGGCGTCGGCCACCTCCGACCGGGCCATCGTCACCGACACCGCGGTCACCGCGTGGCAGCGCTCGCCCAGCGCGTCGGCCGCGACCTTGAGCAGGAACGCCGAGTCGACGCCGCCCGAGAAGGCGACCACGACCGGGCCGAGCTCGGTCACGCGGTGGCGCAGGTCGGCGAGCTTGGCGGCGAGGGGCTCCGGCGCGGCGGACACGGTGCCTCCAGGATAGCAGAGCCGACGCCGGCGGCGATACGCAAGCGCGGGCGACCGGCCGCCCGGTCAGCCGCGCCGGCGCACGACGATGACCCAGCCGCCCGGCTCGGCCCGCACCGCCAGCACGTCCTGGCCCCACTCCGCGGCGCTGCGCGGCACGTTGCGCGCCGCCGCCGGGTGGTCGACCACCACCCGCACCACCACCCCGGCCGGCAGGGGCTCGAGGGCCAGCTTGGTGCGCACGAAGGTGAACGGGCACACCTCGCCGGTCAGGTCGAGCTGCACCACCGGCACGGTCATGGCGCGCACGCTACCAGACGATGACGCGGTCGGCCGCCGCCATCAGCGCGACCAGCGTGTCGTCGTCGATCGGCCCGGCCGGGCGGGGCGGACCGCCGTGCCCGTGCAAGGTCCAGCCAGGACGCGGCTCCGACGACGTGCTGACCCGCCAGTCGGCGGCGCCGACCACCGCGGCCGGGGCCACCGCCCGCCGCTCGAGGTGGAGGGTGATCACGTCCACACCTCGACCGCGCGGGCCCGGGCCAGGGTCGCGGCCAGTGCGCCTGGCCCGACCACGGCGTGGCCGAGCAGGCGCAGGGTGTCGGCGCCGCGCCGGGCCGGCGACCCGGGCGGCAGCGCGGCATCGTCGACGATCAGCGCAACCGAGCCGCCGCGCAGGGTGAGCCCGACCGCGGCCCGCACCGCCTCGGCGACGCGGGCCGGCGCCCGGCACACCACCACCACGGCGGCGTCGATGGGCCCGGGCGGAGCCTCGGCCGCGCTCACGTCAGCGCCACCACGCGATCGGCCCGGGCCAGGATGGCGGCGTGGTCGTCCTGGCTGCCGAGGAGGACCTCGTCGCCCAGCTGGTCCGGCCCCAGGCCCAGGCCGTGGGCCGAGGTCGCGCACGCCACCAGCGCGCAGTCGGCGTCGAGCAGGGCCTCACGCCCCGGCCCATCACCGGCCAGGGCGCCGACGGCGTCGGCCATCACGAACAGCGCCACCTCGTGGTCCTGCCGGCGCGCCGCCAGCCCGAGCGCCCGTGCGGTCGGCCAGTCGTCGGCGCGAGCGACGACGATGGCGAAGCGCACGGTGGTCACGGCCGCGGTCATGGCTCGATCCCGGCCCAGCGCGCCAGCTCGACGAAGTCGGCGTGCTGGTCGGACCAGGCGAACAGCGCCATCTCGGTCACCACCGGGCCGCCCGCGCTCGCGCTGACCCCGACCACCAGGTGCTGGACCGGGTAGGCCGGGCCGTCGCCCCACGGGCTGAGCGCCACCGCACGGTCGGTCGCCGAGAAGTAGGCCCGGCCGTTGGGGTGCGAGTGATAGATCACCACCGGCGGCGTGGCGGCGTCGAAGCCGCGCGCGAACGCCAGCAGATCGTCGCCGGCGATGACGTAGGCGGTGTCGGCCCCGCGCTCGGGCGCGGTCGGGTGATCGGCGCCGGCGCCGCCGTCGAGCTGGGCGTTGCGGCAGGCCCGCACGGCGTGGGCGGCGAGCGCGGCGTCGGCGCGATCGCCGACCAGCCAGCCGCAGCACTCGGCCGGGAAGGCGGCGCGCGCCTCGGCCGCCACCACGTGCAGCAGCGCGGCCGGCAGGTGCACCGGCACCGGCATGGCTGGGGTCACCACTGGTAGGCCCGGTCCCACGCCATCGGCGCGAAGTAGCGATCGCCGCGGTCGCACAGGATGGTGACCACCACCGCGCCCGGGCCGGCCGCGCGCGCCAGCCGCAGCGCCCCGGCCACGTTGGCGCCCGACGAGTGGCCGACGAACAGGCCGTCGTCGCGGCACAGCGCCTCCGACGCCGCCCAGCCCTCGTCGGTCGGCATCCACACGATCTCGTCGATGACGCCGTCGGGCTGCCAGATGGCCGGCACGATCGACGACGGCAGGTGCTTCATCCCCTCGAGCCCGTGCCAGGCGTCGTCGGGCTGGACCGCGACCACCCGCACCCCGGGCACGAGCTGCTTGAGGCCGCGCCCGGTGCCCATCACCGTGCCGGTGGTGCCGACGCCGGCGACGAAGTGGGTGACCCGGCCCTCGGTCTGGGTCACGATCTCCGGCGCGGTGGTGCGGGTGTGGGCGCCCGGGTTGGCCGGGTTGCCGTACTGGTCGGGGTAGAAGTAGCGGTCGGGGTCGCGCGCCACCAGCTCACGCACCAGCCGGATGGCGCCGTCGGATCCCTCCAGCTCCGACGAGAAGATCTGCTCGGCCCCGTACGCGGCGGTGATGCGCTTGCGCGCGGCCGACACGTTGGCCGGCATGACCAGGGTGACCGGGATGCCGAGCGCGGCGCCGATCATCGCGTAGGCCACGCCGGTGTTGCCCGAGGTGGAGTCGATCAAGCGCTGGCCCGGCGCCAGGCGGCCGTCGGCGAGGGCGGTCTGGATCATCTCGCGCGCGGCCCGGTCCTTGACCGATCCGCCCGGGTTGTCGTACTCGGCCTTGGCCCACACCTCGGCCCCGGTGCCGGCCTGGCGCTCGACCGAGCGCAGGCGGATGAGCGGCGTGTTGCCGATGAGGTCGACCACCGAGGTGGCCGCCTGTGGGCGGCTCACGATCATGGCCCGACTCCGGGCCCAGCTCCGGGCCCGGCGCCGGCCGCGACGAGCCGGTGCAGCACGGCGATCGCCGCGCGCGCGCCGGCCCGCAGCACCTCGGCTGGATCGGTCGCCTCGTCGACCGACAGGTCGGCGTCGGGCGTGGCCACCGGGACCCCGGCCGGCGGGTGTGGCGCCCAGGTCACCGTCACGTCGGGCCCGAGCTGGGCCAGCCAGGCCGCCACCAGCGCCGCCCGCGGCTGGCCAGCTGCCCCGGCCGGGTCGAGCAGGTACGGCCGGCGCGCGCACGCCGCCGCGTCGAGCGGCGCGCCGCCATCGCCGACCAGCACCAGCGCCCCGACCCCGGCCCGGGCCAGGTAGTCGAACGCGACCGCGCCGGCGTCGCCGTCGACGACGGCCACGGTCGCCGCCAGCAGGCGGGCCTGGCCGACGCCGCCGACGTCGGGCAGCAAGATGTGGCGCGCGTAGCGACGGACCTGGTCGGGCCGCAGCGCGGGCGTCGGGGTCGCGGCGGGAGGCATGGTGCGTGTTCAGCCGCCGGCGATGGCCGGGACGATGGACAGCTCGGTGGCCTCGGCGATCGGCGTGTCGAGCCCGCCCAGGTGGCGGATGTCCTCGTCGCCGGCGAACAGGTTGATGAACTTGCGGACCGCCCCGCTGTCGTCGCAGACCCGGCCCTTGATGCCGGGGTGCAGGCGGTCGAGCTCGTCGAGCACGGCGCGGACGGTGGCGCCGGCGGCGACGACCGCCTCCTTGCCGTCGGTGAACTTGCGCAGCGGGGTGGGGATGCGGACGGTGGCCATGGTTACTCCTGGGGCGAGAGCGCGGGCGGGGCAGGCGGGGCGAGCGAGACGAGCGGGGCGGCGGCCAGGCACGGACAGCCGGCCCGGGGCGGGATGTGCAGGCGGCGCGGTGCCGCGCCGGTGCGCAGGTCGGGGAACGACCAGGCGGTGCCGGCCTCGGCGCGATCACCGGCGGCCAGCGCGGCGGCCAGCGCGGCGGCGTGGGCCGCGACCACGCCGCAGGCCGGGCCGAACACGCCGGCGTCGGCGCAGCTCGGCTCGTCGGTCGGCGCCGCCTCGAACAGGCAGCGATAGCAGCCGGCGCCGGGGGCGCTGGCGACGACGGTGCCGTGGTAGCGCAGCACGCCGGCGATGACCGAGGCCACCCCGTGCTGGGCCGCCCACGCCGCCACCGCGAACTTGGTCGCCGGGTCGTCGCTGCCGTCGACGATGACCGCCACCCCTGCGGCCGGCTCGGCCGCGGTCCAGCGCCCGACGTGGCCGGTCGCCACGCCGCCGCGGGCCCGCACCACGCTGGCCAGGCGCTCGGCCTTGGCCTGGCCGAGGTCGGCCGCGGTGAACGGGACCTGGCGCTGCAGGTTCGACAGCTCGACCACGTCGGGGTCGTAGATGCGCAGGGGGTGGCCGCCGGCGCCGAGCACCAGCGCGAGCGGGCCGCCCAGCCCGCCGGCGCCGACGAGGACGAGCTCGCCACCGCAGCCGCCGCGGCTCACGCGAAGTACTCCGCCAGCGAGAAGTAGCGCTCGCCGGTGTCGCACAGCACGGTGGCGACCCGCCGGCCCGGCCCGAGCTCGCGCGCGAGCTGGCGCGCCGCCCACACGTTGGCGCCGGCCGAGATGCCGACCAGGATGCCCTCGCGCTCGGCCAGCTCACGCGCGGTCGTCCACGCGTCGCGATCGTCGACAGTGCGCAACTCGGTCAGGACCGCGCGATCGAGGTTGGCCGGCACGAAGCCGGCGCCGATGCCCTGGATGCGGTGTGGCCCGGCCGGCTGGCCCGACAGCACCGCGCTGCGGGCCGGCTCGAGCCCGACGATGCGCACCTTGGGGAAGCGGGTGCGCAGCACGCTGCCGACGCCGGTGATGGTGCCGCCGGTGCCGATGCCGGCGACGAACGCGTCGATCGGGCCGTCACCGAGCTGGGCCATCAGCTCGACCGCGGTGGTGGTGCGGTGCACCTCGGGGTTGGCCGGGTTGCGGAACTGATCGGGCATGTACGCGCCCGGGGTGGCGGCGACCAGCGCCTCGGCCCGCGCCACCGCGCCGGCCATCACCTCCTGCTCCGGCGTCAGCACGATCTCGGCGCCGTACGCGGCCAGCAGCGCCCGCCGCTCGAGCGACATCGACTCCGGCATGGTGAGGATCAGCCGGTAGCCCTTGGCCGCGCACACCAGGGCCAGGCCGATGCCGGTGTTGCCGCTGGTCGGCTCGATGATGGTCGACTGCCCGGGCGTGATGCGCCCGGCCGCCTCGGCCGCCTCGATCATGGCCAGGGCGATGCGGTCCTTGACCGATCCGCCCGGGTTCTGGTGCTCACACTTGGCCCACACCTCACCGGCGCCGGCCTGGCCACGCAGGCGGATCACCGCGGTGCGGCCGATCAGCGCCAGCGGCGAGGTGACACACCGGTTGGGCGCCGGGGCGACCAGGCTGGCGGGCGGCGCGGCGGCGGGCGGGGGAGTGGCCATGGTTCCTCGGGGGTCAGCGGTTCAGATGAAGTACATCGGCACCGCGGCGCCGGCACGCGGCACCCCGGCCTGTTCGGCGCGCTGCACCAGGTCGAGCAAGGTCACGCCGTCGAACCAGCCGCGCATGTGCCGGGCCAGGTCCTGCCACAGCGCCACCGTCACCCCGCGCGGCTCGCTGCCGGGCCGCTCGTCCTCGGTCGAGAACAGGTCCTCGATCGGCCCCTGCAGCGCGCGCACGATGTCGCCGAGCGAGATCTCGGCCGGATCACGCCGGAGCGTGTAGCCCCCGCGCGGGCCGCGCTTGGAGTCGACCAGCCCGGCCTTGCGCAGGTCCTGGAACACCTGCTCGAGGTACCGCAGCGGGATGTGCTGGCGCCGGGCGATGTCCTTGGCCTGGGCCGAGCTGGCATCCTGGCCGGCGCCGACCTCGCCGTGGTAGGCGAGGTCGAACAGCGCTCGTACGCCGTACCGGGTCTTGGTTGACAACCTCACAGGATGACTCGCGCTTTTGATCCCGGCGGGGCCGACCGGGAATACCGGGAATGAGCTCTCACTGTGCCCGATCAGGGGCCGGAGTCAAGCCATCCCACACCCGCGCCGGCCGGCTCGGCCCGGCGCTGCTCGGGCTGGCCGGGTCAGGCGCGGGCGCCGCAGCGACCGCACCGACCGTCGGAACCGACGAGTC
This sequence comes from Kofleriaceae bacterium, assembly GCA_018058095.1. Taxonomy (GTDB): domain Bacteria; phylum Myxococcota_A; class Polyangia; order Haliangiales; family Haliangiaceae; genus JABFXX01. The sequence goes on along the minus strand of JAGPCO010000050.1, from coordinate 28,317 downwards.
CGGTGCAGGCACCGTCGGGGCACAGCCGGCGCTGGTCCCAGTCCGGATCGTCGCTGTCGACCACGGCCGCGGCGGCGGCCGCGACCTCCTGGGTCGCGACCTCGACCTCGGCCGGCCCGCGCAGCCCGCGCTGGCGCTCGTCGCCCCAGCCCGGCACCACCCGGCCGCACACCGTGCAGGCTCCGTCGGTGTTGATGACGCCGAGGCAGGCGCCGTCAGGGCACAGCTGGCGGTGGTCCCATTCACTCATGGTGGGCCCGAGTCATACCACCGTCGGCGCGGACGCGGCAGGTGAGGTCACGACCGCAGCAGCTCGTACAGCGCCTCGGCCAGGACGAAGCGGAGCTCGAGCTCACCCAGGCGCAGCCGCTCCGCGCCGACGAGGGCCTGCTCCTTGCGCGGGGCCAGCACCACGCCGTCGACGGTGGCGCCGTTCTTCGAGCCGGCGTCGGCGACGAACCAGCGGCCCTCGCGCACGCGGAAGTACACGTGCAGGCGCGACACCGCGTGGTCGGGCAGCACCACGTCGTTGTTGCTGGTGCGGCCGACCGTGATGCGATCCGGATAGGCCGCGCCCGGCTTCTTGAGCAGCGGCACCACCTCGAGCACCGCCTCGGCCGCCGGCGCGCCCGCGCTGACCCCGGCCCGGACTGGCTCGTCGAGGGTCAGGGTGGCGGCGGCGGTGTCGAGGTCGTCGCCGGGCCGGGGCGTGCGGTACCGCAGCAGCGCGGCCGGGGCGGCGGCGCCGAGGAAGGCGGCCCGGCCCAGGCGCGCCAGCTGGCGGTAGTGCGCCGTGGGGTCCACCGCGTGGCCTTACCACGGCCCGGCCCGGCCCGACCACCCTCCGGCGCGGCGCCGCCCGGGCTCGACAAGCGGGGGCGCGCTCTGGTAAGCACCGCCACATGTACGACACCTCCGATATCCGCAAGGGCCTCAAGGTCCTGATGGACGGCAATCCGTGGACGGTCATCGAGTTCCAGTTCGTGAAGCCGGGCAAGGGCGCAGCCTTCACCCGGACCAAGTTCAAGAACCTCCTCAACGGATCGACCAAGGAGATGAACATCCGCTCGGGTGAGAAGCTCGAGCCGGCCAACGTCGAGGAGCGCGAGATGCAGTTCCTCTACAAGGAGGCCGACGACCTGGTGTTCATGGACCAGTCGAGCTACGAGCAGGTGTCGGTGTCGAAGTCGATGGTCGGCGCCAACCACGACCTGATGAAGGACAACATGCCGTGTACGGTGCTGTTCTTCAACGAGCGGCCGGTCGACGTCAGCATGCCGACCTTCGTCCAGCTCAAGGTCACGGCGTCGGAGCCGGGCGTGCGCGGCGACACCAGCGGCAACGTGACCAAGCCGGCCACGGTCGAGACCGGCGCCGAGATCGCGGTCCCGCTCTTCATCAAGATCGGCGACACCATCCGCATCGACACTCGCACCCACGAGTACGTCGAGCGGGTGTCGCAGTAAGCAGCGCGTGCTGCGCGGCCGCGTGCTCGCGGTCGAGGCCGGCCGCGCCCTGATCCGCGCCGACGGCGGGGACCACCTGGTCCCGGCCGATCCGCGCTGGCAGCCGGGCGACCTGGTCGTGGTCGGCGCGCCGGCGCGCTGGCCGACCGCGCTGGCCGGCGGCTACCCGGGCCCGGCCACCGAGGTGGCCCGCCTGCCGCGGGCGCGCCTGACCCACCTGCGCGCGCGCGCCACCGCGCTGGCCGCGGTGCGCGGGTTCTTCGCCGAGCGCGGCTTCCTCGAGGTCGAGACCCCGCTGCTGGTGCCCAGCCCCGGCCTCGAGCTGCACCTCGACGCCGTCGCCGCCGGCGCCGGCTGGCTCATCACCTCGCCCGAGTACCAGATGAAGCGCCTGCTGGCGGCCGGCCTCGAGCGCATCTACCAGGTGTGTCGCTGCTTCCGCGGCAACGAGCACGGCGACCACCACAGCGGCGAGTTCACGATGATCGAGTGGTACCGGGCCTGGGACGAGCTGCCGAGCATCGCCGCCGACACCGCGGCGCTGGTCGCCGCGGTGTGCACCGCGGTGCGCGGGGCGCCCCAGGCCCAGCTGGGGGACCGGGTCATCGACGTGACGCCGCCCTGGCCCGAGGTCACGGTGCGGGAGGCGATGGCGCGCTGGGCCGGGATCGAGCTGGCCGGCGACGAGCCGGCGCCGGCGCTGGCGGCCAAGGTCGCGGCCGCCGGCGTCGACCTCGGCGGGGCGACCGCCTGGGACGACGTCTTCTTCGCGGCCTGGCTGGCCCGGGTCGAGCCGGCCATCGGCGCGCTCGACCACCCGCTGCTGGTGACCGACTGGCCGGCCCCGCTCGGGGCGCTGGCGCGCCGGCGCGACGACGACCCGCGGGTGGTGCACCGGTTCGAGGCCTACGCGCTCGGCCTCGAGCTCGGCAACGCCTTCGGCGAGCTGACCGACCCGGTCGAGCAGCGGGCCCGCTTCCGCGCCGAGCTGGCCGAGCGCGCCGCCCGCGGTCGCGCCGTCTACCCGATCGACGACAAGCTGCTGGCGGCGCTGGCCGAGGGGCTGCCGCCGTCGGCCGGCATCGCCGTCGGCTTCGACCGCCTGGTCATGCTGGCGACCGGGGCGACCCGCATCGGCGACGTGCTGGCCTTCACCGACGACGAGCTGTAAGGGCCCCGCCGCGCCGGCCGCCCGCGGCTACCGGCGCCGACGGCGCCGGGCCAGGCCGACCAGGCCGACCAGCGTCAGCACCAGCACGCCACCCGCACCGCCGCCGCTGGCCGCGCACCCGGCCGCGCCCGGATCGCTGCCATCCGGCGCCTCCGCGTCTGGATCCGGCGTGCCACCGCCACCACCGCCGCCGCCGCCGAGATCCAGCGGCACGACGTCGACCAGGAACAGGCCGAGGGCCTCCTCCCAGATCAAGTGCGGGTAGTGCGGCCACGGCGCGCCCTCGGGCACGCCGGCCAGCCCGCCCGGCGGCATGACCTCGATGCGGGCCCAGTCGAAGCGCCAGTTGGCCATCGAGTAGCCATCGACGACGTGGCGGCGCACGCCGCCGTCGAGCACGTACACGTGCGGCCGATCCGACTCACTGACCAGCCGCGCCGCCGTCGCCGGCAGCTCGGCGCCGGGCGCGAAGCTGGTCATCGTCGCGCCGTCGACCAGCTGGATGTCGCCCAGCTGCAGGCCCCAGGCCGCGCCGTCGGCGATCGGCCGGCGGATCCGCCCGTCGGGGCCGGGCAGGGCGTGGGCGCGGCAGTGCGCGGCCGGGCCGCTGCTGCTGGCCAGCAGCGCCAGGTGGGTCACCACGCTGCGCTGGCCGCCATCGGTCGGGTGGTTGACCACCGCGCCCTGCACGACCATCGTCGACGAGCCGCCGCCGTCGTGGTTCATCACGGTGTGCGCGCCCAGGCCGAGCAGGGTCTGGCCCCACTGGTCACACGTCATGCCGGCGCTGCCGGCGATCTCGTCGGCCACGGCGAGGAACAACGTCTGGCCGTCGGCCGACAGCCCGGTCGCGGTGCGGGCCCGGGTCGCGCTGCAGTGCCCGTTGGGGTTGTTGCGCAGCTGTCCGTCCCACGCCAGCGTCGGCTGGCCCGACACCACCTCCCACATCCACGGCGCCGGCCCACCCACCTCGGCCTCGTCGGGCGAGTGCTCGGTGTGGTGCTGGCCGAAGGCGATGAAGCCGTAGAAGTTGGGATCGGCCGTGCCCGGGAAGTGCTGGCCGAAGCCCAGCGCGAGCCCGCGCGGGAACGTGGTCTGTGGCAGGTCGGGGTTGAAGCCGTCACGCGCCCACCAGTCGCCGTTGATGGCCACCGTCGCCCCGACGTGGTCGGCGAACGAGCTGACCGTGCGCGGCCCCTCGCCGGGCGCGGTCGCCCGCATGCGCACGCCGGGCGCGCACAGGTCGACCCGGGTCACGTACACCGTCGAGTCGAAGCTGCTCAGGGTGGCGTAGTCGACCCCGAGCGCGAGCGGCTGCCAGTCCTGGGCCGAGGCGGCGCTGGCGGTCAGGCCAATGGTGGAGGCGACGGTCAGGAGCGCGAGCGCGCGAGGCGACAGCATGGCCATCCGCTCACGCAACCGGCGAGCCAGCTCCAGCGCGCGCAGCCTCGCGAATTCATGTGGGGATCGATCGCGCCTGCGCGCCCCAGGTTGCACCTGGCCGTGGGCAGCGCGGCCGCCAGTCCCGGCGATCAGCCTGTGCTACGGCCACGTCGATCGCGTCACAGCAGCGTGCAGGTCGGGGAGCAGGTGCCGCCGCCCGGCGGGTCGCAGTCCTCGCCGGCGCTGCCGTTGATGGTCCCGTCGCCGCACATCACCGTCGTGCAGTCGGCATCACACGTCGCGCTCTCGCCGCCGGTATCGCAGGCCTCCGGGCTGGTCGTCACGCCGTCACCGCAGTACTCGCCGATGACGTGAGTCATGGACGAGAGGGTCTGGACATGGCCATCGGTGCCCGGCATGCCGGTGTCGAGCTGGACACCGACCGAGGCGAACACGGCCTGGCGCGCGGGCACAGCGAGGGCAGCGTTCCAGCCCGGCAGGCCGGTCAGGTCGGGCACCTGATAGGTCACCGGCCCGGCGCCGACCCAGCCACTGCTCAGCGCCACCACGATCGCCGACGAGGTGATGGTCCCCGACGGGTTGGACGACTCGGCCGCCAGCAGGTAGCTGGTGATGGCCCCACCGCCAGGGGCGAGCGGCGTGACCTCGAAGGTCGGGCGCAGGAAGGGCTGCGCGGTCAACGTCGGCGCCGCCGCCGTGTACGGCGCAGGCAACTGGGGCGCCCACGGCGTGGCCTCCGACACCGTGGCGGTGACCATGCGCTGCCGGCTGGCCGACAGCAGGTTGTAGCGGCGGACCTGCAGGTCGCCGGCGGCGAGAAACCCGACCGGAGGCGCCGGGTACGACGTCGGCGCCGTGGTGCGGAGGCGGCCGGTCACCAGGTCATACGGGACGCCGCCCAGGATGACACTGTGGGTGGCGACGGTGGCCGCCTCGTCGGGCGCCAGCGCCGGCACCGCCAGCGGGACCGCCTGCGCTGGCATCCCCACCGTCGCGGCGTCGACGCTCAGGGCCAGGTCACCTTGGGCCGCCAGCGCGCCCAGGCGCGCGTAGCGGACCGGAACGCTCGAGGTCGTGACCACGGCGACCGCCTCGGTGGCCTCGGCCGGCAACAGCACCGAGCTACCGCCGTTGGTGCGAGCCGTCAACCCTCCGAACCGGGTCCGCACGGCCACGGTCTGGTCCGCGCCCAGGCCCGACACCGACACGTCGAGGCGGCGGGTCCGGGCCGGCCCTTCGCAGGCCTCGAGGTCGATCTCGGTCCGCTCGGCGGTGGTGGCGTGGATGAGCTGCAGGCGCGTGTACCGCAGGGCCGGCACCACGCAGCCGTGGCCGATGCCATACCGGTCGCTCACCACCTCCGTGGTGTACACGCCGCCGTTGCCAGTGAGCAGCTGCCACGGCCCATCGCCGTCCTGGAACACCAGGAACTGGCCGGGCACCGTGTCGTGTCAGCGGCTCGACCCGGTGCACCCGCACCGTGAGCCGCGTCTGCGCCGCGTCGGCGCCGGCCGCGTCTGCGCCTCGGGGCCCGTCGGCGCCGCGGGCCGCATCGGAGTTCCCGGCGTCGTCGCCGCCGCAAGCAAGAGCCAACCCTCCGGCGATCACCAGGCGCTTTCGCATGGTTCAGATCTATCACGCCACTGGCACGCGACGGGCGACCTCTGAGTCGGGGTGCGCCGGACCAGGCCTCCACCGTCGCTCAGGCGCTCGCGGCTGGGCGCCCGCCGCGGCTCGGGCGCGGCGGCGGGGTCGACGTCGGCTTGGCGCCGGCGCGGGCCCGGCGCAGCAGCGGCACCAGGAACTGCCCGGTGAAGCTGGCCGGCACGGCCGCCACGTCCTCCGGCGTGCCAGCGGCGATGATCTGGCCGCCGCCGGCGCCGCCCTCGGGCCCGAGGTCGATGACCCAGTCGGCCGTCTTCACCACGTCGAGGTTGTGCTCGATCACCAGCACGGTGTTGCCGCTGTCGACCAGGCGGCCGAGCACCTCGAGCAACTTCTGCACGTCGCCGAAGTGCAGGCCGGTGGTCGGCTCGTCGAGCAGGTACAGCGTGCGCCCGGTCTGCACCCGCGACAGCTCGCGCGCCAGCTTGACCCGCTGCGCCTCGCCGCCCGACAGCGTCGTCGCCGGCTGGCCGAGCGACAGGTAGCCGAGGCCGACGTCGACCATCGTCTGCATGATGCGCGACAGCTGCTTGTGGTGTCGGAACAGCTCGAGCGCCTCGTCGATGGGCGTGTCGAGGATCTGGGCGATGGTCTTGTCCTTGTACGTCACGCGCAGGGTGGCGTCGTTGTAGCGCTTGCCCCGGCACACCTCGCAGGTAACGAACACGTTGGGCAAGAAGTGCATCTCGACCTCGCGCATGCCGGCGCCCTCACACGCCTCGCACCGCCCGCCGCCCTGCTTGGCCGACACGTTGAACGAGAACCGCCCGGCCGCGTAGCCGTAGGTCTTGGCGGTCTGGGTCTGCGCGTACAGCTCGCGGATGAGGTCGAACGCCTTGGTGTAGGTCGCCGGGTTCGAGCGCGGGGTGCGGCCGATCGGCTGCTGGTCGATGACGATGACCTTGTCGATCTGGTCGAGCCCGGTCAGCGCCTTGTGCGGGCCGACCCGGTCGAGCGAGCCGTGCAGCGTGCGCGCCAGCGCCGGGTGCAGCGTCGCGTTGATGAGCGACGACTTGCCAGCGCCCGACACCCCGGTCACCGCCACCATCACCCCGAGCGGGATCCGCACGTCGACGTCGCGCAGGTTGTGCTCGCGTGCGCCGGTCAGCTCGATCCAGCCCTTGGCGGCGCGCCGCTGCGCCGGCACGTCGATGCGATCGACCCCGGCCATGAACCGCCCGGTCGGTGACTTCGGGTTGGCGCGGACGTCGTCGGGCACCCCCTCGGCCACCACCATGCCGCCGTGGCGGCCGGCGCCCGGGCCGAAGTCGATGACCCAGTCGGCCGCCTCGATGGTGGCCTCGTCGTGCTCGACCACCAGCACCGAGTTGCCGAGGTCGCGCAGGCGGTGCAGGGTGCGGATGAGCCGCTCGTTGTCGCGCTGGTGCAGGCCGATGGAGGGCTCGTCGAGGACGTACAGCACGCCCGACAGCTCGCTGCCCAGCTGCGAGGCCAGGCGGATGCGCTGCGCCTCGCCGCCCGACAGGGTGCCGGCGCCGCGATCGAGCGTCAGGTAGTCGAGGCCGACGTCGAGCAGGAAGGTCAGGCGGGCGCTGATCTCCTTGAGCACCTCGCCGGCGATCTGCGCCTTGCTGCCGCGCAGGGTCAGGCCGGTCACGAACTGGTGGGTCGCGCGCACGGTCATGCCGGTCACGGCGATGATCGGCTGACCGGCGATGACCACCGCGCGTGACTCCGGGCGCAGGCGCGAGCCGTGGCAGTCGGCGCAGGCGATGGCCCGGAAGTACTGCTCGTAGTGGGCCCGGGTCCGGTCCGAGCTCGACTCGCGGTGGCGCCGCTCGAGCTGGGCCAGGATGCCCTCGAACCGCATGGCCCACTCGCCGGTCGAGTGTTTACCCTCCCACGCCACCGTGACCCGCTTGTCGCCGGTGCCGTGCATGAGCAGGTCGCGCTGCTTGGGCGGCAGCTTGCCCCACGGCTTGTCGAGGTCGATCTTGAAGGCCTTGGCCAGCGCCTTGACGATGTTGGCGGTCCAGCCCGAGTCCTTGGCCATGGAGTCGCCCCACACCGCGACCGCGCCGTCGCGGATGCTGCGGCTGGGGTCGGGCACGATCAGCTCGGGGTCGGCCTGCAGCTTCTCGCCCAGGCCGTTGCAGGTCACGCACATGCCGAGCGGCGAGTTGAACGAGAACGACTGCGGCGACAGCTCGGGGAAGCCGAGGCCGCAGCGGGCGCACGCGTTGTCCTCCGAGTACACCCGCGGCGTGCGCTCGCCGGCGACCTCGATCATCAGCTTGCCCTTGCCCTCGCGCAGCGCGGTCTCGACCGAGTCGGTCAGGCGGCCGCGGTCGGCCGCGTTGATGCTGAGGCGGTCGATCACCAGCTCGATGGCGTGCCGCTTCTGCTTGTCGAGCGCCTCGACGTCCTCGAGCCGGACCACCATGCCGTCGATGCGGACCCGCACGAAGCCGGCCTTGCGGGCGTCGGCCAGGAGGTCGCGGAACTCGCCCTTGCGGTTCTCGGCCTTGGGCGCGTACACGGTGACCTGGGTCTTGTCGGGCAGGGCGGCCAGCTCGTCGACGATCTCCGCCGCGCTGCGCTTGCTGACCGGGTCGCCGCACTGGTGGCAGCGCTGGTCACCGACGCGGGCGAACAGCACGCGCAGGTAGTCGTAGATCTCGGTCACGGTGCCGACGGTCGAGCGCGGGTTGCTCGACGCGCTCTTCTGCTGGATGGCGATGGTCGGCGACAGCCCGCGCAGCCGCTCGTACTTCGGCTTCTCCATCTGGCCCAGGAACTGGCGGGCGTAGGCCGACAGCGACTCGACGTAGCGGCGCTGGCCCTCGGCGTACAGGGTGTCGAACGCCAGGCTCGACTTGCCCGAGCCCGACGGCCCGGTGATGACCACCAGCTGGTGCTTGGGGATGGCCAGCCGCTCGACCTTGAGGTTGTGCTCGCGCGCCCCCTCGACGACGATCTCGTCCGGTTCTCGCTGGGGCTGGTGACGTCCGGGACCGATCGAGGAGCGAGCCATCGCGCCACACCTTACGGAACGGGTGTTCAGGCGTCAACCCGGGGTGGTGCCGTCGATCTCGAAACACAGCACCCCGCCCGAAACGCGGCGCGGGCCGCCGGTTCCCCGACGGCCCGCCCGCGTCGACCGCCGAGGTGGCTAGGCCTTCTCGACGGTGACCTTGGTCGTGCCGTGCTTCTTGTTGTGGGCCTTGGCCACGAGCTGGTCGGCCAGGGCGGCCGGCACCTTCACGTAGCTGTGGCTGTCACGCAGCATGACCGAGCCGATCTGGGCGGCGTCGGCGATGCCGAAGCCAGCCAGGAAGGTCCGCACGTCGCCGGCCGAGGCGCTGTGCTGCTTGCCAAGGCCGACGTGCAGGCGAACCTGCCCGCTCGGATCGGCCACCGTGGCGGGACGAGCCGGGGCCGCCGCGGCCGGGGCCGCCGCGGGCGCCTTGTCGGCCGCCTTGTCGCGGCCCTTGGTCGCCTTGCCCTTGTCGCTCGCCTTGTCGGCCACCTTCTCGGCCGGCTTGTCGGCCGCCTTCTTGCCACGACCGGCGTCGCGCTTGCCCTTACCCTTGGCCGCCCCGCCATCCGGTGTCGCCTCGAGCGTGACGTCCTCGTCGCGCGCCGCGGCCGCCACCGGGGCGGGCGCCGGCGCCGGCGCCGGAGCCGGAGCCGGGCGCGCGGCCTTGGCGTCCGCCCACGTCTCCCAGAACTCGCGCTGCTCGGTCTTGCCGTTGCGGGGTGCGTCGGCCCGCTTGTCGTCCGGCGTGGCCGCGGGCGCCGACTCGGCGGCCCGCTGCGCCGGCGGCGTCCAGGTCTCGGTGTCGCGCCGGCCGCGGCCACGGTCGCGGTCACGGCCACGTCCACCGCGGTCACGGTCACGGTCACGCCCACCGCGGTCCTGGCCCTCGGCCGAGACCGGCGCGGTCGGCGCCGGCGCGGCGGCAGCGGTGGCCGGCTCGGTCACCGTGGCGCTCGGCTCGACGCTGACAGCCATGCCGGCGTCGGCGTCACCGTCGGGGCGAACCGCCGGGCGCTCGTCGCGCCGACCGTCGAACCGGTCGCGCCGGCCGCCGTGCTCGTCACGCCGCCCACCATCGCGGTCCTGACGATCGCGACCCTCGAAGCGGTCGCGCCGCCCGCCGTCGCGATCCTGACGATCGCGACCGCCCTCGGGGCGACCGCCCTCGGGGCGACCACCCTCGGGGCGAGCGCCCTCGGCGGCCGGCGCGGCGCCGGCCGTGGTGGCCGTGGCGGCGTCGGCGCCGTCGCGCGGCCGGTCCTCACGCGGCCAGCGGCGCTGACCGTCGGTCCGGGCCTCGCCGTTGCCGGCGCTGGCGTCGTCGCGGAAGCGCGGCCGGTCGCCACGGTCGCCGCGCTCTTCCCACCGGCGCGGGCCACGGTCGTCGCGAGCCGGGCCACGGTCGTCGCGAGCCGGGCCACGGTCGTCGCGGGCCGGGCCACGGTCGTCGCGGGCCGGGCCACGGTCGTCGCGGGCCGGGCCACGGTCGTCGCGGGCCGGGCCACGGTCGTCGCGGGCCGGGCCACGGTCGTCGCGGGCCGGGCCACGGTCGTCGCGGCCGCCGAAGCGGTCGTCCCGACGCGGGCCGCGGTCGTCTCGCGCGCCATGGCGATCCTCGCGCGGGCCGCGATCGTCGCGGCCGCCGAAGCGGTCGTCCCGGCGCGGGCCGCGGTCGCGGTCGCCGCCGCGCGGGCCGCGGTCGTCACGGCCGCGCTCGCTGCGCTCGCGATCGGCGCCCCAGCGGTCGTCGGGCATCTGCTGCTCGACCACCGGGCGGGACACCTTCGGCTTCATCACCTTGCTGAGGCGCTCGGCCACCAGCACGGCCAGCACGCGCTCACCGTCGGGCGTGGCCAGCAGGGCCTTGACCATGTCGAGCTGCGCCTGCGAGGCCGGGCCGGGCGTGGCCTCGGCCAGGATGGCGATCGGGTCGGGCTTGATCGGCGCGCCCAGCACGGGCAGGGGCACCTTGAGCTTGCCGTCGAGGATCGACCACGGCGGCAGGATGCGCTCCTCCGGGTTGATCTTGAACTGCAGGCGGACGTAACGGAACGCGCCCAGCTCGCGCGGGCCGACCAGCGACAGGGCGGTGCCCTTCTTGCCGGCGCGGCCGGTGCGGCCGGTGCGGTGCACGTACACCTCGGCCGAGTCCTGCACCGAGTAGTTGATGACGTGCGACAGGTCGGAGATGTCGATGCCGCGTGCGGCGACGTCGGTGGCGACCAGGAAGCGCAGGTTCTTGGCCTTGCAGCGCTGCATGACGCGCTCGCGGTCGGCCTGCGACAGGTCGCTCGAGATCGGCTCGGCGTCGAGGCCCTGCTTCTGCAGGAAGCGGGCGACGGTGGCGGTCTCGTCGCGGGTGTTGCAGAAGATGATGGCGCTGTCGGGGTTCTCCGCGAACAGCACGCGCAACAGGTCGCGCGGGCGGGCGATGCCGCTGACGATGTAGTAGGCGTGGTGGATGTCGGTGACCGTGAGCTGATCGGCCGACAGGGTGATCAGCTCGGGCGCCTTCATGTGCCGCCGCGAGTAGCGCTTGACCTCGTCCGGCATGGTCGCCGAGAACAGCGCGGTCTGCTTCTCCTTGGACAGGTGCGAGACGACCCGCTCGATGTCCTCGAGGAAGCCCATCGACAGCATCTCGTCACACTCGTCGAGGACGAAGATGCGGATGTTCTTGGTGTCGAGGGTGCGGCGGCCGATGTGATCGAGCACGCGGCCGGGCGTGCCGACGACGAGGTGCACGCCCTCGCGCAGCGCCGCGATCTGCTTGCCGATGGGCGCGCCGCCGTACAGGGTCTCGACCACGACGCCCTTGTCCTTGCCGAGGGCGGCGATCTCGCGCGTGACCTGCAGGGCCAGCTCGCGGGTCGGGGTGAGGATGAGGCCCTGCACCTCGCGGATCGAGGTGTCGATGGCGGCGACGATGGGCAGGCCGAACGCGGCGGTCTTGCCGGTGCCGGTGCGCGACTGCACCAGCAGATCCTTGCCGGCGCGGACCGGGCCGAACACGGTTGCCTGGACCGCGGTCGGGCGCAGGTAACCCATCCCCTCGAGCGCGGACAGCACGCTGTCCTCGAGCCCGAGCTGGGACCAGCTCAGCTGCTCGGGCGCGGCCGGCGGGTGGGTGTCGGCCGAGTCGCTGGTGGCGACCGCGTGCGAGGCGGGATCAACCACGGTCGGCGCCACGTGGGCGATCACCGGCGGCGTCAGGAAGTCGTTGGCCGCGGCGTCGCGCGGCGTGATCTCGTTGTTCATGTTCCGTGTTCCAGTCCTGGCGACTCTGCGTTGCACCATCGCCCCGGCCACCCGTCCGAGGCGCCCAGGCCTCCAGCACGGCGTGCCGACGTTCCTCGTCGATGGCGTGACGCCGACTGACCACCATGGTCGCCGGCGCCGGCGTGATCCGGCGCGCCATCACGGCGGCCGGCCGGTCGCCCCAGCGCCCAACACGGGCAGCGGGGGCCTCTTCGTGACGCGATCCCGATCCGACATCCAGGCGAGCGCTGGCGCTCGCAGGCTCCAGCAGGTGAACCAGCGGGTGCGCCAACAGCCGTGAAGCTGGGCGACAGGCCCGTTCACTTCGCTGGTAACTCACTGGATTCATTGCGCTCTCGGTCCAATCGAAGATGTTTCGCGCGAACCATAGTGGCCCACGCCCGCCCGGTCAAGGCGAATGTCCGGCCCGGCGGGGGGGGGCCGTCGCAGCCACACCCGCCCCCCCGTGGCCGTGCCCGTGGCCGTGATCGTGGCCGTGCTCGTGATCGGGAACGCCCGCCGTGATCATGGGCGATCCCCGTGGTCGGGGTCGTGCCGCACCCCGGGTTGGTGCAAGCGGCAACCCGCAGCGAGCGGCCATGGAGGCCGACCACGATCACGTCGACGACCGAGGCCCGCGCTCAGGGCGCCGCGCTCAGGGCGCCGCGGCGATGTCGGGCAGGACCAGCCGGACCACGCCCTGCTCGTCGCTCTCGCCGCGCGCCAGCACCACGGCCGGGGCGGTGCAGTTGGCCGGCGCGTTGCTGGCGCGGCAGGTCAGGTCCGCCTCCGACAGCGCCAGCACCCGGACCTCGGCCCCCGGTACCGCCACGCCCTCGGCGTCGGTCACCACCCCGCGCACGAACGCCGCTGGCGGCAGCGTGACCGGGCCCAGATCGACGCCGGCCTCGGCCGCCACCGCCACGTCCGACACCTGCCAGTTCGGGACCTGGACCACCCCCTGCGCGTCGATGACCAGGTCGTAGCGGGCCCGCTGGCCGCCGATCTCCGGCTCGACCCACACCACGAAGCTACCGTCGGCCCGGCTGATGTCGGTCCCGACCGCGATCTCGCCGAGCAGGCGCTGCAGCTCGGGGTCGAGCTCGTACACGAAGCCGAGGTTGGGGGTGGCGCGCACGGCGACTCCCTCGATGGCGACGTCGCGATCACTCGCCAGCTGGCCACGGATGGCGACCCGGCGCGGCAGGATGAGCTCGGACAGGAGCGGCATGGCGCCGAGGTCGCGCGCGACCGACATCGCCGCGCCCAGCTCGACCTTGGCCCCGGCCGGCGGCACGACCCGGAACTGGTAGGCCTGGACGTTGCCAGCGAACGGCGGGATGAGGCGGAGCCGGGCCACCCCGGACGGATCGGTCTCGGCCGACGCCTCGAACTCGACGAAGGTGAGCGGCCCGACCGGCGGCTCGAGGGTGGTGGTGGCGGTGACCCGCGCGCCCGAGACCGGCTCGATCGCGCCGTCCGAGCTCGGCCCGCGCACCGGCAGGGTCAGCGACACCGGGGCCGGGTAGGCCGGCATCCGCAGCGGGCTCAGCGCGGTCACGCCATCGGTCAGCTCGATGTCGGGCCGGCGCAGGCTGGGCGCGACCACGTCCTCGGGCGGCCGGGCCACCACCTCGATCGGGCCCTGCGCGCTCAGCGGCAGGCCGAGCGTGAAGGCGCCGCTGGCGTCGGTGGTGGCGATGCTCGACAGCTCCTCGAGCGGGCCGTCGGCGCTCCAGCGCGCGCGCGCCACCACCTGGTAGCCGACCAGGGGGGCACCGTCGGACACCGAGCCGCTGACCAGGCGCTGCGAGGCGCCGCCGAGCTCGATGCGGAGCTGGCTCGGCACCGTGCTGCCTGGCAGCTCGAGCTCGCGCCGGTCGACCGGCAGGTCGGGCAGGCGGGCCCCGTCGGCGTCGAGCCCGACCACGGTGATGATGTAGCGCTCGCCCGGCTCGCTGCGCGGGACGCGGACCTGGAACGACGCCTGGGTCGCGTCGGTGACGCCAGCGGTCGACCGGGTCGAGACCCGGAACGTCGGCCCGCCCGGGATACGCGAGGCGCGAGTCACCGTGACGAGCGCGGCCAGCGAGGCCTGATCACACGGCTGGGTCACGCACGCCGGCTGGACCCGGCCGGCCACCAGCACCCCGGCGTCGAGCACCAGGTCGGCCATCCAGCCGTCGCGGGCGATGCTCAGGCTCGGCACCTCGGCCCCGGCCAGCACCGACACGTCGGGCGGGCCGACGATCGCCGCCATGGCCAGCGTCGGCGGGTCACCCCAGCACACGCCCTCGGCGCACACCTCGCCGGCGGCGGCCTCGCACTCGCTGGTGTCGACGCACATCGGCGCCGGGCCGCCCTCGGGCACACCCAGGCACGCGCCCAGGCTGGCCAGCAGCAGCGGCGCCAGCAGGCGGCGGGTCACGACGGCGGCCCCTGCAGGCACTGCAGCGTGAGGTGGCGCGACCCGGTCAGGCCGGCGGTGGTGCGGTACGGCGGGTCGGCACCGACCGTGACCGGCTCGCGGTCGTACACGTCGATGTCGAGCTCGTGGTCGCCGCCCTCGACACAGAGGGTGGTCGCCTCGCAGGTCGCGGTGCGCTCGGGCAGGCGGGGCGTGGCCGGCGCGACCTGGCACTCGGTGCGCGGCGCGGTCGGCACCAGCGTCGTGTAGTCGACGAACACCCGCACGAACAGCGTGTCCTCGAGGTCGGAGTCGTAGGCGGTGATCGACAGCGTGCCCTGGTTGGCGAACAGCGTGAGCACGTCGCCCGGCGGGTGGTCGGTGGCGTCGTCACCACGCACGCCGACGACGGCCGGGGCGGCGTTGGCGCGGGCGTCGGCCTGCTCGAGCGACAGCGGCGGCGGCACCACACACGCGGGGCTGGTCGAGACGGTGACGGCGAGGGCCAGGCGCACGCCCAGAAGCCTATGCAGGTTGTGGACCACCCGGTCCAAGTGCTTTGATTCCGACGAGTTGCCGCGCTGCGCCGGGATCTGGACCGACCCCAAGCCCGACAGCGGCGTCATGGCCGGACCGTGACCGGGCCGACGCCGCGACACCAGGCCAGGGCGCGGCGCCGACGCCGCTCGGCCGGGTGGCGTCCCTGGCGTACGTGGCGGGGTGCCTGGCGGCACAGATCGGGTCACGCCGACCCAGCCTCCGGCTCGTCGCCGTCGCCGCTCTCCTTCTCGAGGTGGCGGAAGATCGTGCGCGGATCGACGCCGAGGTCACGCGCGGTCTTGGTGCGGTTGCCGTTGTTGAGGGCCAGCACCTCGTTGATGTACTCGCGCTGGAACTTCTCCTTGGCGTCGGCCAGGTTCATGATCTGCGGCAGGGTGTCGCCGGTCAGGCCGAGGTCGTCGGGGCCGAGCACCGTCGAGTCGCACAGGACGATGGCCTTCTTGATGCGGTTCTCCAGCTCGCGGATGTTGCCCGGCCAGTTGTGCTTGCGGATGGCGACCGTGGCATTGGGCGACAGGCCCTTGACCTTGACGTCGTACTCGCGCGAGTAGCGCGACAGCAGGTAGCGGGCGATGACGATGACGTCGTCGCCGCGCTCGCGCAGCGGCGGCAGCTCGAGGTTGACCACGTTGAGCCGGTAGTACAGGTCCTCGCGGAAGCGGCCAGCCGCGATCTCCTTGTCGAGCTCGCGGTTGGTCGCGGCCAGGATTCGGATGTCGACCTGCTCGGGCCGGGTGTCGCCGACCTTGAACACGATGCGCTCCTGCAGCGCGCGCAGCAGCTTGACCTGCAGCTCGAGCGGCATCTCGCCGATCTCGTCGAGGAACAGCGTGCCGGTGTCGGCCGCCTGGAACTTGCCCTGCTTGTTGGCGACGGCGCCGGTGAACGCGCCCTTGACGTGGCCGAACAGCTCGCTCTCGAGCAGGTTGTGCGGGATGGCGCCGCAGTTGATCGTGATGAACGGCTTGCCGGCGCGCGGCGACCGGGTGTGGATCTCGCGGGCGATCAGCTCCTTGCCGGTGCCGGTCTCGCCGGTGATGAGCACCGAGATGTCGGTGATCGCGATCTTCTCGATCTTGCGGAACACCTGCTGCATCGGCGGGCTGGTGCCGATGATCTCGCCGAAGCGCTGCGCCTCGAGCCGCTCGCTCAGGCGCCGGTTGTCGACCTTGAGCTCGTTGACCAGCAGCGCGTTGGCGACGATGAGCGAGGCCTGCGACGAGAACACCGTGACCACCTTCATGGTCTGCTCCTGGAACAGCGACCGGATCGAGTCGTTGCCGACGTAGATCAGGCCGATGAGCCGGCCGCGGTCGAGCAGCGGCACGCAGATGACGCTGGACAGGCGCAGCTGCATCACGCTCTTGGCCGACGCGAACTCGTCGTCGTTCATGGCGTCGGACACGATGACCGGCCGGCGCGACCGCACCACCTTGGCGACGATCGAGTCCGACAGCTGGCTGACCGCGTCGGCGATGTTCTCGCGCTTGACGTTGCGAGCGACCTTGACGTCGAGGGTGTCGCCCTCCATGAGGATGAGGAAGCCCTTGTCGGCCGAGGTGATCTCGATGACCGCGTCCATCAGCGCGTCGAGCAGCTCGGGCAGGTCGCGCTGGTTCATCAGCTTCTCGCTGAAGTCGTACAGCTTGGTGTAGGCGTCGAGGTCGGCCACCGTCTGCGCCGCCTCCTCCTCGATCGGGGCCTGGTCGTCGATGAGCGAGAAGCGCAGCTCGCAGTTGCCGCACAGCAGCTTGTCGTCGTGGGTCAGCCGGTGCTTGGACCGCTTCTTGCCGTTGACGACGACCTCCAGCTTCCGCTGCAGGGTCTGGATCGTGTAGGTCTGGCCGTCGAAGTGGATGCTGGCGAAGGCGTCGGGCAGGAGCGGGTCGGGCAGGGTGATGTCGTTGTCGGCGGCGGCGCCGATCGACGTGATCTTCTTGTACAGGTGGAACACCGTCGGCGGGTGGCCAGGGGCGGTCAGGCGGAAGGACGGCATGTCAGTGCTCCCAGGTCAGGGTCAGGCCGGCGGCGGACGGGCCGAGCAGCGGGGCGATCGATGGGCCGAGCAGCGGCGTCGAGCTCGGGCGTGACGCCCGCGGGGCGCGCAGCTCGGCGCCGCGCCGCGATGGCGCCGGCGCCGGCGCCGCGCCCGGGCCCGGGCCGGTCGGCTTGTCGAGGTCGCGCAGCTCCTCGGGCAGGAGCGAGTCGTCGCCCCCGATCTGCGCGCGTGGCTTGTAGTAGACCATCGCGTCGATCGCGCTCCACACGTACAGGCCGAGGAACACCGCGCCGGTGCCGATCTCGACCTGCTGCAGCAGGCGGACGTCGCTGGCGTCCTCGGGCGGCACCTGGCCGCCGAACCCGTACTTCGAGACCAGGTACAGCCAGATGCCGGCCGAGGCCGCGCCGGTGACGCCCTGCGACGCGGCGAAGAACAGGCCCTTGCCGCGGTGGCCGTTCTGCAGCTGGCCGGCCCCGAACGGGACGAAGTTGACGTAGTACGGACGCACCTCGTAGACGCGCAGGCTGGCCTTGTACGCGCGCAGCCGCTCGAGGTCCTCGGCGTAGCGGCGGGCGTCGGCCGCGGCCTTGTTGCGGGCCTCGAGCGCGCGCTTGGTGGTGTCGAAGAAGCGGACCGCCGCCGGCGAGAACAGCGTGGGGTCGAGGGTGAGCTCGGCCGACAGGTACAGCGCCTCCTCCAGCTCGCGGGTGGCGTCGTCCTTCTCGCCGACCTCGAACAGGCTGACCCCGAGCAGCACGTGGGCCTCGATGAGGTCCTGCGGCTGGGCCAGGCGCGGCCGCGGGTACAGGAGCAGGTTGAGCTGCGGCACCGCACCGCCGAAGTCGCCGGCGCGGAAGGCGTCGCGGGCCCGGCCGAGGTCGTCCGACGGCGTGGCGCGGGCGGCGCCGGCGACGGCCAGCACCAGCGCGGCGATGGCGACAGGCGCTACAGCGCGCACGTGACCTCCATGGTCTGGCCAGCGGCGACGGTGACCTTCTGCCGGTCGATGCCGGCCGGGCCGACGAACTCGACCTCGACGGTGCGGCGCGACTGCGTGGTGTTGCCGAACGGTATCGTCGCCGGGCCGTCGATCTGGCGCGGCCGACCCTCGATGCGCACCGCCACGCCGGGCACGGCGCAGCGGGCCACCACCTGACCCGGCCGGAACGCCAGGTTGACCACCACCGTGCGACCGCCGTCGTCGACGCCCAGCGTCCGGCGCTCGGCCTCGCAGCACGCCTCGTTGGTGACCGTGACCTCGAGCCCGCCGGCCGGGACCTCGACCTCGGCCCGGCCGCCCGCCAGCACGCGGCCGACGCCGCCGGCCAGCTGCACCGTCGAGTTGGACGGGCTCACCACCAGCGTGACCCGCGCCGCCGGGGCCGGCGCGGCGTCGACGGCGAGGCGGGCGTCGGGCCGGGGCCGGCCGACCGGCTCGTCGCCGCCGCTGCTGCCGGCGCCGGCGTCGGGTCGCACGTCGCCGATCACGCCGCCGGGGTCGGCATCCGTCGCGGCCTGCGCCAGGCTGGCGTCGAGCCCGGCCGACCCGCGCAGCTGGTCGGGCACCACCGCCCACAGCGGCACCCGGATCGGCTCGCCGTCGGCGCGAGCCACCGGCAGCGCGCCCGGCGCGGTCGCCACCGGCGGCGCCTCGGCCCGGCGACGGACGGCGTAGGCGCCGCCGGCGATGGTCACCAGCAGCGCCGCGCCGACCGCGCCCTGGACCCAGCGCCGGCGCCGACCCATGGCGTCGAGCGCGGTCAGCACCGTCGCGTTCTTGGCGTCGATGGTCAGGACCCGGTCGAACGCCTCGAGCGCGGCGATGCGATCGGTGCGCAGCGTCTGTTGCCCGAGCCGGGTCAGGTGGTCGACCAGGCGCTGGCCGAGCGCGGCCTGGTACGAGCCGGGGTCGGCGAAGTAGCGGGCCAGCTCGTCGCGGGCCGGGCCCAGGCCCGACTCGGTGACGAAGCGCTCGAGCGCGCTGACCATCTCGGTGATGTGCTGGTAGCGGTCGGCCGGCTCGCGCGCCATCGCCCGCAGGATGATCTTGCCCAGCGCGTTGCCGACGCGCGGGTTGGCCTGGCGCGGGTCGACGTAGCGGCACTCGGCCACCCGCTTGAGCACCTCGTGCGGGTTCTTGCCCTCGAACGGCAGCTTGCCGACGGCCAGGTGGTACAGCACCACGCCGGTCGCGAACACGTCGGTGCGGAAGTCGAGCGGCTGGCCCTCGACGTGTTCGGGCGACATGTACGCCGGCGATCCGAGCAGCTGGCCGGTCACGGTCAGGCGGCCGAGGTCGACCATCTGCGAGATGCCGAAGTCCATCAGCTTGATGACCCCGTCCGACCGGATCATCACGTTCTCCGGCTTGACGTCGCGGTGCAGGATGCCGGCGGCGTGGGCGTGGCCGAGCGCGCGCCCGACCTGCAGCGTGATCATCGCCGCGATCTCGGGGTGGACGATGGGGTGGTCGGCCACGAACTGCTTGAGGGTGGCGCCGTCGATGTACTCGGTGACGATGTAGCTGTCGTCGGAGCCGCGGCCCGAGTACGCGAAGATCTCGAGGATGTTCTCGTGGCGCAGCTTGGCCACCGCGTGCGCCTCGCGCTCGAACCGGTCGCGCGCCTCGTCGGAGTCGGCCAGGTGGCGGTGCAGGACCTTGATCGCGACCGAGCGCTTGAGGCTGCGATCGAGCGCCCGGTACACGACCGACATGCCGCCTTGCCCGACGCGTTCGAGCAACTCGTACTTGTCGACGACCTGGCCTGGCTGGATCACGGCGTGCTCTTGGCGGGCCCGATGACGAACCCCATGACAACCATGTCAGGACGGAAGGCCAGGATCGAGCCATCCCGGCGTGATCTGCGCCGCCGCCCTAACTGGCCAACCTTACGCCGCTTTCCGCGCCGCGCCAACAACAGCGGCTGACAGCCCTGTCAGGCGCCGAGGTGGGGCGGGGCGGGGGAGTCACCACGTCTCGCCGTAGTCCTCCAGCGCCCGGGTCCGCAGGTCAGCGGCGAGGAGGCGCGCTTCGATCCACGTGCTGGTCCCGCTGGGCCGCCCCGGGGCGATGGCCACGAGCACGCCATCACGCTCGAGCTCGACGAGCAGCTCGAGGAATGCCGCCAGCGGCATGACCTCGGTCTCCGCTGCAGGCAGGCCGAACGCGGCGGCCAGCTCTGGCCAGTGCCAGACCGGCAGGGCGTCCTGGGTCGTCCCGTCCGCCGCCACGCTGCTCACCAGCTCCCGACCGTCGGCTGCCCGCGACGGCACGATGGCGGCCTCCCGGTCAGCCACCGCGCTCAGGAACGAGCCGTAGCGGACCTCGGGCGGAGCCCGCAGGAAGCTCTCCATTCGCTTGCGCTGGTCCATGCTCAGCCTGGCGCCGACTGTCCCACGTCACGCGGCCTTGAACGCCGCTGGGCTCGCTGCAAAACACAAAGGCACCGCTCGCCCAGGCACCACGCCAGGCACTATCGCCGGGGCGTCAAACGGTGGGCCCCCGCGCCGACGACCTTGACGTCGCGGTCATCGTTCGACGTCTACCTCGACGACGACCTTGACGGCGACGGCGACGTGAACGTTGACGTCTGCGTCAGTCCCATCGACGTCGATCGGCGGCCGATTGCAGAGGGAGCCGGGGCCCGGTCTCCCGGGGCGTCAAACGGTGGCGTAGACGTCGAGGTCGCCGTCGCCGTCAAGGGTCACGAAAACGTAGACGTCGACGTCGCCGTCAAGGTCAAGATCAGGGTCGACGGGGAGGGGAGGAGGTGGGCGCGACCAGGCCGGCGAAGAAGGGCAGGGCCTCGCGCATGAGGTCGAGTGAGGGGTCGAGCTGCTTGCCGATGCCCTCGGTCAGGGCGATGGCGACGTTGCACATGGTCAGGGTCGGGTTGGCCCGGACCCGGTGCTTGCGCAGCACGTTCAAGGCATCGAGGGCGACGCGGCCGCCGGAGACCTCGCCCAGGGCCTTGCCCTTGTACTTCTCGGCGAACACGCAGAAGTCGCGCTCGAACGCGGCCGGGTCGCGCACGACCTTGGTCGGCGACAGGATGCGGGTGACGCGGGCCATGGCCACGCCGTCGGCGGCGGCCCAGGCGGCGAAGAACTCGGCGAAGTGGCGGCGGTGGTGATCGTCGAGCTCGGCGGTCAGGCCGAGGTCGATGATGATCACCGTGCCGGCGCGGTCGACCAGGATGTTGCCGGGGTGCAGGTCGGCGTGCACGAAGCCGTCGGCGAAGGCCATCTTGAGCAGGGTGCGGAAGCCGATGCGGGCCAGCCGGGCCGGGTCGAGCCCGTACTGGCGCGGCCCGTCGAGCACCTTGACGCCGTCGATGAACTCCATGGTCAGGACCTGGGCCGAGCACAACTCGTCGACCAGGCCGGGGAAGCGTACGTCGCGGTCGCCGGCGAAGTTGGCGGCGAAGCGCCGGTTGTTGCCGGCCTCGCGCGTGAAGTCGATCTGCGCGGCGACGGCGCGCCCGAACTCGTCGACGCTCTCGACCGGCGCGAACAGGCGGATGGGCGGGATGAGGCCGAGCAACCAGGCCACGCTGCGCATCAGCGTGAGGTCGAACTTCACCACGTGCGGCAGGCCGGGCCGGCGCACCTTGATCGCCACCTCGCGCCCGTCCTTGGTCTGGCCGCGATGGACCTGGGCCACCGAGGCCGAGGCCAGCGGCGCGCGATCGAACCGGGCCAGCACCTGGTCGGGCGGGGCGCCGAAGTCGGCCACGAACGCGCGCTCGACGTGGCGGTAGGCGAACGGGCCGACGTCGTCCTGCAGCCGGGTCAGCGCGCTGATCACGTGCGGCGGCAAGAGGTCGGGCCGGGTCGACATGATCTGCCCGACCTTGATGAAGGTCGCGCCCATCGCCACCAGCAGCGCGGTGAACCGGGCGGCGAACCAGGCCTGGCGCCGGGCCTTGCCGCGCAGGGTGACCAGCAGCACCAGCCAGCCGACCAGCCAGAACAGGCCGTGGCCGAGGAGGAGCAGGCCGAGCCACAGGCCGCGCAGCACGAGTCGGACGGCGGTCACCGGGCCGGACCGTACCAGGCGGCGCGACGGGGCACGAGCGGCGCGCGCTGTGTGGCAACAGCGCCGGCGTCGCCGTGTCACACTGCCACCATGCTGCGCGCCGCCCTCGTCGCCCTCGTCCTGGCCGCCACCACCACCCTCGCCCCGGCACCCGCCGCGGCGTGCCTGTGGGACATCGACACCCTCAAGGAGGAGTCGCTCGGCAACCGCGAGGTGGCGGCGGTGGTCACCGGCGACCTCGGCAAGCACAGCGCGGCGTTTTATGAGGCCAAGGTCACGTACACCCGCGCCCTCATCGACCGCGGCGGCGCCCCGGCCGAGCGCTACGACGACCTCGCGGTCGCGCTGGCCAAGACCGGCAAGCTCGACGAGGCCTTGATCGTGCTGACGGACAAGGAGCGCGCCTTCCCCGGCCAGTACACCACCCACGCCAACCGCGGCACGTTCCTGGCCGGCAAGGGCGACCTGGCCGGCGCGCTGGTCGAGCTGCGGCGCGCGGTGGCCATCAACCCCAAGGCGCACTTCGGGCGCGAGCACGTCCAGATCCAGCTGCTCGAGTGGATGGGACGCCTCGGCAAGGACCCGGCGCTGGTCCGGCGCGAGACCTTCCTCGGTCAGGTCGTGCCGACCGATGGCATGGTCGAGAGCGTCCGCACCCGCCCGCTGCGCGGCCGCAACGCGGTCGGGGCCAAGCCGGCCGAGCTGGCCGAGATCGCCGCGCTCGATGCGAACGTCGTCGCGCTGGTCGGCCTCATCCGCTTCGGCGACGGCGAGCGCAGCCCACACCTGTGGTTCGCGCTCGGCTACAACCTGGCCGCGCGCGGCGACAGCCAGCTCGCCGTGAACGCCTTCCGCCAGGCCGAGCGCCTGGGCCACCCGCTGGCAGCCGGGCAGGGCGGCATCCGCGCCTCGATCATCCGCGCCTTCAACGCCGGCGCGCCCACCCTCGAGCCCGACGGCCCCGGCACGATCGGCGCGTGGGCCAAGGCCACGCCGGTGCTCGACGCGGCCTGGGCCAAGGGTCAGGCGACGATGACCCGGCGCCAGGCCGGCGAGGACCGGCGCATCACCAAGCGCCGCCTGCGCGCCGTGTTCGGGTACTGACGCTCTCGCCAGCACGGCTGCGAGGTGATCGTGAACGGCCACGATCACGGGGTCGGCCACCATCACGGCCACGCTTCTGCACCATCGGCGAGGCGCGGGGTTTCCGATCCGCCGCCGCCGCGCCCTTGACACCGTCGGCCCGGCCGCGTTACCTACGCGCCCGCAACAGGCACGTAGCTCAGCGGCAGAGCACTACCTTGACACGGTAGGGGTCAGCGGTTCAATCCCGCTCGTGCCTACGACATCGACGACACCGGGCCACGCTGGACACCTCCAGCGCCACCGCCCGGCCCACGCTCGAAGGGCGCCCGGCGCCACGCGCCAGCCCGCCATGCCGAAGCCGTTATCGAAGCGCCTCGGTATCCGCGCAGGGCGGCCGTGACCGACTGGCGGGCGACCGCGCGCGAGGTGGTCGGCCCGCTGGCGCGCCGGCTGGTGCTGGCGGTCGCCCTCGCCGTCGTGGTCGGCCTGGTGCTGGTGCTGGTCAACCTGGTCCTCGTCGTGCGCGGCGCCGACGAGGTCAGCCTCGGCCGCAGCGCGCTGCGCCTGGTCGGGCTGGCCGGCGTGGCGCCGGCGCTGGCGGCCTGGTTGACCTGGCAGGCCGGCCTGCTCGGGGCCGCCCGCGTCGTGGCCCGGACCGCGGCGGCGGCGCTGGCCCGGGTCGTGGTCGGCGCCGCCAGCCGCCGGCTCGGTCCCGGCCCGCACGACGACGACGCGGCCGGGCCCGGTCGCGCGGCCGTCACGCGGTCGTCGTGGACGAGCGATCTGCCGTGGCCGATCCGGCGCCTGCTCGGCCTCGGCGCGGTACGGCAGGCGCTGGCCCCGCTCACCACGCTGGTGGCGGCGGCGCGCGGGCAGGGCGCGTCGGCGGCGCAGCTGGCCGGGATCGAGACCGAGCTGGCGCAGCGGCTGCCGGCGCTGGTGCCGGCCCCGCGCTGGTGGCCGGTGCTGGTGGTGATCGGCGTCAACCTGGCGGCCTGGTGGCTGGTCTGACGCGGCTGTTCCCGGCCGGTTCCGCTGGACAATCCGCCGTCGGTTCGGGGTACAACAGGGCCCCCTACGAGGAGCCACGCTGAACCAATGCATTCGCTGAGCACTGCTACGCCATGAACGGCCGTCCCATGGGTCGCGACGATCGCCGTCGCCCGCAGACCGGTCTCCGCATCAACCATCGCATCCGCGTCCCCGAGGTCCGCGTCGTCGCCGACGAGGGGGAGCAGCTCGGGGTCCTGCCGACCCACGAGGCGCTGCGCCTGGCCGAAGAGCGCGGGCTCGATCTCGTCGAGATCTCGCCCCGCGCCTTCCCGCCGGTGTGCCGGATCATGGACTACGGCAAGTACAAGTACGAGCAGGCCAAGAAGAAGCAGCAGGCCCGCAAGCACTCGTCGACGTCGGAGACCAAGGAGATCAAGTTCCGGCCCAAGACCGAGGGCCACGACATGGACTTCAAGGTGAAGCATGTCCGCCGGTTCCTCGAGACCGGCAACAAGGTCCGGCTCGCCGTCGTGTTCCGCGGCCGCGAGATCACCCACCCGCAGACCGGCATGGCCGTGCTCAACCGGGTGGTCGAGGCGACCAACGACCTGGCCACGGTCGAGGTCACGCCCAACATGGAAGGCCGCCGGATGATCATGATCATCTCGCCCCGGCCCAACGTGGTGCGCAAGGCCCAGGAGATGCGCAAGCAGGCCATCATCGCCCACCAGCAGGCGCTGGCCGCGGCCAAGAACCGTGGCGAGAAGCCGCCGGAGGCGCCGGAGCTCGACGACGATGATCTCGACGAAGACGAGATCAACGCCGACGTCGGCGACGACGACGACGACGACGCCCCCGCCGACGGCAAGTAGCGCGGCGCCCGCCCCGTGGCAGGCTGCTGAAAAACCCGTGCCGGCGGCTCCTGCCGACGGGACGTTGTGTTTTCAGCGGCCTGCGAGATCGAAAATGACTGGCAGGCTGCTTCTTCAGCAGCCTGCCAGGGCGGCCCGTGCCGGAAGCGAGGCTGGCGCACCGACCCGCGGGTCGGGCGCCCGGCCGCGCCCTGCGCAAGCGGCCGAAACCGCACGCGGGGCCCATGGCCATCCGCTCGACAATCGCGCCCGAAAAGGCTTGTCGAGGCCCACGCCTTGGTGCATAAGTACGCCTCCCGTAACCCTAGTCCGGGATCCCAGCCATGCCGAAGATGAAGACCCACTCGGGCACCAAGAAGCGGTTTGCCAAGACCGCGTCGGGCAAGTTCAAGTACCAGAAGCCGAACAAGCGGCACTTGCTCACCAACCGCACCACCAAGCGGAAGCGTCACCTGCGCGAGGCCGGCATCGTCGGCCCCGAGCACCACCACCAGATCGCGGTGCTGCTGCCCTACGGGTGAGCGTTCGCCGTCCGCGTCAACCGCTTCTGCTCGCCAGAGACTACTGACTCCGAGGAAAGTGCCATGCCCCGCGCCAAAAGAGGATTCAAGGCCCGTCGCCGTCGCAACCGCATCATGAAGGCCGCCAAGGGCTTCCGCGGCAAGCGCAGCAGCTGCCACGCCGCCGCCAACGAGGCGGTCCAGCACGCGTGGATGCACATGTACAAGTCGCGCAAGCAGAAGAAGCGGGACTTCCGCTCGCTGTGGATCACGCGCATCAACGCGGCCGCGCGCACCGTCGGCGTGTCGTACTCCAAGCTGATCGGTCAGCTGCACAAGGCCGGCATCGACATCAACCGCAAGATGCTGGCCGAGATCGCCATCAGCGATCCGGTCGCCTTTGCGGCCATCGCCAAGGCCTAGGGTCGCACCTCCCTCGGGAGGTCTGCTCGCGAAGCATGCGGCCCGACCGGGTCGCATGTTTTCGTTTTCGGCCCGCGCCCGCGCCCGCGCCCGCGCCCCGCGGCCCGGAGTCGCCCGCAGTCGCCTCGCCCGTCCTCCTCGCCCGTCCTCCTCGCCCGTCTCCTCGCGCCACCTGACCGGAGCGTCCCCCGATGACCACCCAAGAGCTCCTCGACCAGATCGAGCGCCTCGGCGTCGACTTCGCCGGCTCGATCGAGCCGCTCGTCGACGAGCAGGCCATCCGCGCCGCCGCCGCCCAGCTGCTCGGCAAGAAGGGCGCGCTGTCGGTGCTGATGAAGGACCTGGCCAAGCTGGCGCCGGCCGACCGGCCGCGCGTCGGCGAGGCCGCCAACAAGCTCAAGGCCAGCATCGAGGCCACCATCGACGGCAAGCTGGCCACGCTGGTCGCCGCCGCCCGCGCCGCCGACCTGGCCCGCACCCTCGACGTCACGCTGCCGGGCCGCCCGGCCGCGGCCGGCCACCTCCACCTCCTGACCCAGGTCCGCCTCGAGTCGATCGGCATCTTCGCCGAGCTCGGCTTCGCGGTGGCCGAGGGCCCGCAGATCGAGGACGACTGGCACAACTTCGAGGCGCTGGCGATCCCCAAGGACCACCCGGCGCGCGACGCCCAGGACACGTTCTACCTGGGCGAGCCCGGCGCCGCCGGGGCCGATATCCTGCTGCGCACGCACACCAGCCCGGTGCAGATCCGCACCATGAAGGCGCAGCCGCCGCCCATCCGCATCATCGCCCCCGGCCAGGTGTACCGGCGCGACGACGACGCCACCCACAGCCCGATGTTCACCCAGCTCGAGGGCCTCGCCGTCGACGAGGGCATCCAGCTGTCGGACCTCAAGGGCGTGCTGGTCCACTTCGTCAGCCGCTTCTTCGGCAAGGCGCTGGCGGTGCGGCTGCGCCCCAGCTACTTCCAGTTCGTCGAGCCCGGCGTCGAGGTCGACATGCAGTGCGTGTTCTGCGGCGGCCGCGGCTGCCGGCTGTGCAAGGGCACCGGCTGGGTCGAGATCGGCGGCGCCGGCATGGTCGACCCGGCGGTGTTCGCCCACGTCGGCATCGACAGCGAGCGCTTCACCGGCTTTGCCTTCGGCATGGGCCTCGAGCGTATGGCCATGCTCCGGCACGGTGTCAACGACATCAAGTTCTACTACGAGGGCGACGTCCGCTTCCTCGAGCAGTTCTGAGCCGACCCCGAGATCCGCGACCCGAGATCCGCGACCTGACGAATCCGCATGCGACGCGCGAGGAGTGACCGATGAAGGCGAGCTGGAACTGGCTGCTCGAGCTGTGTGACCTCGACAAGGTGCCGACCGCGGCCGAGGGCGCCGACGCGCTGACCCGGCTCGGCCTGGAGATCGAGGCGCTGGTCGACCTCGGCGCGGCCTTCGCCGGCGTGGTGGTGGCCGAGGTGGTCGACAAGCGGCCGCACCCGCAGTCGAACAAGCTCAACCTGGTCGACGTCATCACCGAGCGGGGCGGGGCGGCCACCCAGGTGGTGTGCGGCGCGCCCAACGTGCCGGCGCCGGGGCGGCGGGTGTTGTGGGCCCAGCCGGGCGCCCGCCTGCCCGGCGGCATCACCCTCGGCGTCAAGCCGGTCAAGGGCGTCGACTCGCCCGGCATGTTGTGCTCGGAGACCGAGCTCGGCATCGGCGACGACGACGACGGCATCATCGTCCTGGCCGAGGGTGACCCGACCCCGCTCGGCGCGCCGGCCCAGCAGGCGCTCGGCGTCGACGACTTCCTGCTCGACGTCGGCGCGCCGGCCAACCGGGCCGACGTGCTCGGCCACCTCGGGCTGGCCCGCGAGCTGGCCGCGGCGCTGGCCGGCCGGCTGGTGCCGCCGCCGGCGCTGCTCGACGACGACGTGGTCGGAGAGGCCGACGCCGCCGGCCTGGTCCGCGTCGAGCTGGCCGACCCCGACGGCTGCCCGCGGTACGTCGCCCGCGTCATCGACGGCGTGGTGGTCGCGCCGTCGCCGCGCAAGCTGGCGCAGCGGCTGCGCACCGTCGGCGTGCGCCCGATCAACAACCTGGTCGACGTCACCAACCTGGTGATGTTCGAGCTGGGCCAGCCGCTGCACGCGTTCGACCACGGCGCCGTCGCCGGCGGCCACGTCGTCGTGCGCCGGGCCCGCGCCGGCGAGCGCCTGGTCACCCTCGACGGCCAGGACCGCGAGCTGCTGGCGACCGACCTGGTCATCGCCGACCCCGAGCGGGCCATCGCCCTGGCCGGGGTCATGGGCGGGCAGAACAGCGAGGTCGGGCCCAGCACCCGGCGCATCCTGCTCGAGAGCGCCAGCTTCGATCCGCGGTCGATCCGCCGCACCGCGCGCCGGCTCGGCCTCCTGTCGGAGGCGTCGGCCCGGTTCGAGCGCGGCGTCGACCGCGAGCTGGCGGCGCTGGCGTCGGTGCGGGCG
>JAGPCO010000219.1 GCA_018058095.1 Kofleriaceae bacterium | reverse complement strand
GGAGCCCGACCGTGCTCACGCTCTCGATGGTCCGCAGCCGGTACACGGGCGGCGAGGCCGCGTTGTCGGTCAGGAGGTACGTCGTCGTCAGGGTCTCGCGGTCATTGCTGTCAAAGACCAGGCCATCCTGCGTCATGGTGCTGGTGGCCTCGACCAGCAGGTTCGGCCCACCCGCGTTCGAGCTGGCCTTGTCGACGTAGCCAGTCTCGGACACCGTGAGCGAGGCAGGCGCCGCAAGGCACTGGCTCTGCGTCTGTGACAGCGTGACGCCCTGGCCGTCGACGCCCGCGTAGCAGGTGTAGCTCCGGCTCACGTGCGGCACGACCGTCAGCACCTTGTTGTTGAACAGCCCGCGCTTGACGTAGGTCGTCTCGCTGATGCTGGTCGCGTTGGCGTCGGTCAACGGCGCGCCGGCGTTGCCAGCGGCGACCGTCTGGTTCTCGCCGGCGTAGGTGGTGGATCGGATCTTGAGCCCGGTCGGGTCGAGCGCGAGGTCATACGAGAACTCGTCGACCGCGACCGCGCGCGGCCCGGTCTGTCCGCCGACCTGCCCGGCCGGCAGGATCGCCCGCGTCTTCTTGAAGCCGCGGAAGCCGTAGTCGGCCGGCACCTCGGCGTCCGGCCCATAAACCGGGTCGTGATAGCGATAGTCGGTGGTCTGGGCCGAGGCCTCGTACGAGTCGGCCTCGGTGATGGACGACACGACCCACCCGGCGCGCGGCATGTGCAGCTTGGCCGCCGGCGTCTGGGTGACGATGTTGCTGTCGGTCATGGCCGCGTAGGTGACCGTGGTGGTGGCGCCGCGGCCGTTGCGGATGCGGCGCAGCAGCCGCGGCGGCGAGCCGTTCACGGCGTGACCGTGGCGCTGCCACGCACCACCGGAGTAGCGGACGATCTCCAGCAGGCCATCGCCGTCGAGGTCGAGCAGGTCGCCGCTGGTCTTCCAGGCCCCGGCCACCGAGCCGCCATTGTCAGGATCGGTCAGCGTCCCGACGGCCTGCACGGCCACGGTGATGCCCGGCTCGGTCGCCTCGCTGAGCGCCTTGGGCAGCAGATGGAACTGGCCGCCAAAGTTCCAGTGGACCGTCGGGGCCGCGGTCGGATCGTTGGTGGAGGTGTAGGGGTGCTCGATCCGGACCAGGTCGGGGCGCCCGTCGGCGTCGAGATCGATGGTGCGGCTCAGCGTGTAGCGAGTGCCGACGTGGATCTGGTAGTCGAACTGCCGCGCGCTGGCGCCGGGCGGCGCCAGCGGGTTGGGCGGGTGTCCCGGCAGCCGCGGTTCGTTTCCGGGGGTCGGAAAGTTCCACGTCTCGCCGCTCGGAGCGAGGTGGAAGCTCCGCTGCGGCGGCAACGTCGGCAGCGCCGTGTCTGGAGTCGACAGCGGGTTGTTCTTGACGAACCCCAGCGGCTGGCCCCAGGCGATGCCCCAGGTCGAGCCGCTCGTGTCCCAGTGGTTGCTGACCAGGTCGGACAACCCGTCCCCGTTCATGTCGATCAGCGTCTCTTCCGCGGCGGTCTCGTACTGCTTGCGTTGTCCGTGTTGCGAGTGGCCGATCTCGCTGCTCGAGGGACGTGCCCCGGGAATGACGTTGAGCACGTAGCCGAGGTGGTCGCCGCCGAGCTTCACGAAGCCACCCGCGCCGTCACCGCGGAACATCTGCCAGTGGCTGGGGTCGGTCGGGTCGTACGCGCCGTTGACGTCGGCGCGCTTGCCAAACACTCCTGCGTCGAGAGCGCCATCGCCGTCGAGGTCAGAGATGATGTGATACCCGGATGAGAATCCGCCACCCGACGCGCCGAAGCTGGAGTCGCCATCGGACGACTCGAGCGGCACCGGCTGGTACATCGGCACCGGGGTCGTCGACAGCGCGCCGCCGGTGTTGCGGTACACCATCCACAGGTAGTCCTCGCCGCACGCATGGTGTGGCTGGTGCGTGAAGCTGCCGCAGCTCGAGGCCGGGCTACCGGTCTCGGCCAGCTCGACGTAGCCCGGGTTGGCCGGGAGCCACGCCTCCTTGCTGGCCATGGCCCGGTCGCAGCCCAGACGCGGCGCGCTTGCGATACAGGTCTCCATCGTGGAGACGTCGTTGGCGCAGGTCCCGCCGATCTCGTCGCACACGTAGGCGCCGCCGACGCACGAGGTCGGCAGGGCCCAGCAGTCGCCTGTTGGGTCCGTGCCCGGGCAGCTCGGTAGGGCCTGAGGGAACGGGCTGTTGGCGCCGGCCGGATCGACGTGGCTCGGGTCGTAGTGCATCGCCGTGACCAGGTCGGTCTGGCCATCGCTGTCGATGTCCATCCAGCGGTAGGTCAGGTACGTGCCGAGATTCGGGTACTCGACGGAAGGCCCGGTGGGACTTCCATCGAGGTAGTGGGTGCAGTCAGGCACCGAGTGGTTGCTGAACCGCGTCCGCATGAAGCTGAGCGAGCAACCCTCGCCGCCTCGCATGTACGTGCCGTTCTCCCACTTCAGCCGCGGCAGCACGATGGGGCCTGAGGCGCTGGCGAACTGCAGCGGGCTCCCGCCGAGGTTGCGGTGCCAGGAGAACGTGCACTCGGTCTCGAAGTAGTTCGGGTTGCCCGTGTTGTTCGTGTTGTTCAGCCGCAGCAAGTCCTGCCGCCCGTCGCCGTCGAAGTCGAGCAACATCTGCTCCACGATCGGCCAGCTGCCGGCGATCGGCACGTGGCGCGAGCCCTTCGACAGCGAGTCGATGGTCACGCCGCCGAGGAACTGCATCGGCATGCTGGTGTTACGCACCAGCGCCGCGGTGCCGTACTCGAAGGTGACCGGCGGCAAGATCACCAGCGGCTGCACCGCGATGTCGGCCCCGAAGGCGCGCTCCTGGATCGAGGCCAGCTGGCGAAACGGCGAGAACGCGGCCGAGCCGGTGCAGCTCTGGGTGGTGCTGTCGTAGGTGAGGTCGATCTGCCGCGTGTGCTGGACGGTGCCGAGCGACGTGGTCGGATCGATCGCCTGCGCGGTGATCCGGGTCAGGCGGTGCGCGCCGTCGACCCAGCGCTCGCCGTAGTGGAAGTCGGTGGCCGAGCCCAGCCGCATGTCGCCGCACGAGGTGTCGGGCGCCCAGGTGAACGACACCTTGGCGTGGGCGCGGACGTTGTGCGCCTTGTTCGCCGTGTACAGGACGTGCGACAGCAAGTAGGCGTTGCCGCCCTCGCCGTCGGCGTCGTCGAGGTAGCTCCAGACGTACTCGACCTCGTTGCCGAAGGCGTCGATCGAGCTGGTCAGCGGCATACGCTTCTCGGTCGGCCCGGAGAAGGTGTGGATCACGCCGCTGGTCTCGAGCACGCGCCAGCCGCCCGGGCTGCCGCCGGGGCCGGGGACCAGGCGCTGGTACCGCGCGTAGCTGGTGTCGCCCTGGGCCCGGTAGCTGTAGAGGACGTCGGCGCTGGCCGGCTCGGTCACCAGCAGCAGCGGCCGGCCGCCGGCCAGGGTCGACACGAAGCAGTCGCGGTCGAGGTCGTCGGGCTCGTTCTCGTCGATGTCGACGACGTTGAGGTTGTCGATGCCGCAGCGCGGGTCCCACTTGATCTCGGGGATCGACAGCGACCAGCCGGCGGCGATGCCGCCGTAGATCGCGCCCTGGCTCGAGTACGACAGCGCCAGCGACGGGGCCATGTCGCCGCGCCCTGACGGCATGGTGATCGGGTACGTGTACGAGAACGACCCGGTCTGGGTCGACACGTTGGCGTCACCGTCGGCGATGGCCTCGGCCTTGGGCGGGTCGGCGCCGAGCGTGGGCGCCGGGCTGGCCTGGATGTCGGCCGGCGCGGCCGAGGTGGGCAGCGCACGCACGAGGGTGAGCGCCATGGCCAGCGCGAGCAGCCGGGTGGCGTGGCGGCGCCGCGGCCGCGCGGGGCGAGTGTGCCGCTTCATGGCGTCACCTCCGCCGTCGCCGTGGCGGGTGTGCAGGCGGCCAGCTCCGCGCTGGTCTTCGCCCGCGTCATGCAATCGAGCGCGACGTCGTCGCCGCCGTCCTCGCACTGGCGCAGGAAGCGGTCGCCGACCGCGGCCTTCATCGCCGCCAGGTGCGCGGCGCGGTCGGGCGCAGCCGGGTCGACCTGCAGCTCGACGGCGCGGTCGACGGCGCGCTCGCAGCGAGCCCGCCGCGTGTCGGCGCCGACATTCTCGGCGGGGCGGTCGTCGCCACCGCATGCGACCAGCAGCAGGGCCGCGGTCACGGCCCGCACCAGCGGGCTAACTGTGGGGGGGGGATTGGAGATTCTGGCGATACATGACGCGGCTCCCGGCGAG
>JAGPCO010000049.1 GCA_018058095.1 Kofleriaceae bacterium | reverse complement strand
TTGCTGTTGCTGTTGCTGTTGCTGTTGCTGTTGCTGTTGCTGTTGCTGTTGCTGTTGCTGTTGCTGTTGCTGTTGCTGTTGCTGCTGTGACGGGTTGCCAGGGTTCGCGATCTGCGAGGCTCAGTGCTGGGAGATCATGGGCGGTGGCGACCCGTATCCGCTGCCGCTGCCGGGTTCCGCTGCCGGGTTCCGGTGCCGGGTGCCGGGTGCCGGTGCCGGGTGCCGGACCCGGCGCCGGGACAGGACCCGGCGGAGGCCCCGGGCCCCTTCGGGCGCGCTACCGCGTGAGGCGCCACAGGATGGCGCGCAGCTGGTCGAGCGTGGCCTCGGCGGCGCCAAACTGCGCGGCGCTGATGAGCTTGCGGCCGAGGGCGATGCGCAGCGCCGTCGTGAGCTCGCCGGCGCTGCCGTAGGCGACGCGGAAGGCGTGCGCGCGGTCGCCGCCGCGGCGGTGGCGGCCCTCGCCGAGGTTGAGCGCGACGCTGTCGGCGGCGCGAGCGATCTCGTCCGCCAGCGACTTGCGGCGCGAGCGGACCGCGTTCTCGATGCTGTCGAGGTTGGTGACGAGCGAGACGGCGTGTTCGAGAGCGATGAATGCCATGGTGAGTTCCTTTCGAGGTGGGCCCCGACCGTCGGGGCCTCGCCCCAACGCCTCGCGACGCGCAGGAGGCGTGTCGGGGACCCTGCACCCACGCCCACGCCGGCACTCACGCCCGTCTCCACGGCGACCGCCTCACGCCACCGCAGGTGCCGCACGGTCCCCGGCGCGCCTCGTGCGCGGGCGAGGCGGGGGCGGGCCCGACGGTCGGGACCCACCGGGAAGGCACTGGCATGGCCGACTCGCGTCGACCGACCGCCGTGAGCCGTCACCAACCGGTGGCACCGAGTCTCGGTCGGCCGCGGCGCGCGAGGGCGAGCGCAGCGGCGCCGAGAGCGAGCGCGCCGCGGCAAGCCGCCGCTGCGGCTCGCCGCGCTCGCCGTGGCGCGCTCGCCGCCGCCGCGCTCGCCGTCGGCGCGCCGCGCTCGCCGCTCTCGCCGCCGCTCTCGCCGCGCACGCCGCCGGCTCGTTGGCGCCGGGACGCTCGTCGCGTTCGTGCGCTCGTCGGCCACGCCGTGGTCCTCTCGGCGTGGCCCCGCCCATCGGGCCCGCCCCCGCCTCGCCCGCGCACGAGGCGCGCCGGGGACCGTGGGCACCTGCAATAGCGTGAGCCACCGCCGCGGAGACGGGCGTGGGTGCCGGCGTTGGCCCGTGACGAGGGTCCCCGACACGCCTCCTGCGCGTCGCGAGGCGTTGGGGCGAGGCCCCGATGGACGGGGCCACTGGAGAGGAACGCAAGCCATGGCCTTCGATGCACTCGAACTCTCGATCGACCTCATCACCGACCTCGCCGACGTCGAGGCGGCTGTCCGCCTGCGCCGCAAGAAGCTCGCCGACGAAATCGCCCGCAGCGCCGACAGCATCGCGCTCAACCTCGGCGAGGGCCGGCACCGCATCGGCCGCGACCGCGGCCACCACTACCGCATCGCCGCGGGCAGCGCCGGCGAGCTGACGACGGCGCTGCGTATCGCCTGCGGCCGCAAGCTCATCACCCGGGCCCGCTACGCCGTGGTCGACGCCAAGCTCGACCGGATCCGGGCGATGCTGTGGAGGCTCACCCGGTAGGGGCCGGCCCCGGGGCGGCCGGGCGCCCCACGTCTGGCGCCCGGCGCCCGGCGGGCGTTCGGGTTGCAGAGGGGCAGGGCGAAGGGGAGAACGCCGGCGGTGGCAACCCGTACCCGCTGCCGCTATCCGCCGCCGCTGCCGCCCGCCGCTGCCGATATCCGCTGCCGATATCCGCTGTTGCTGATACAGGTTGCCAAGGTCCGCGTTCTCCTCGGATCCGGCCTGCTGCTGCTGCTGCTGCTGCTGCTGCTGCTGCTGCTGCTGCTGCTGCTGCTGCCGCTGCTGCTGCTGCTGCTGCAGCTGCTGCTGCTGCTGCCGCTGATACAGGTTGCCAAGGTCCGCGTTCTCCTCGGATCCGGCCTGCTGCTGCTGCTGCTGCTGCTGCTGCTGCAGCTGCTGCAGCTGCTGCTGCTGCTGCTGATACAGGTTGCCAAGGTCCGCGTTCTCCTCGGATCCTCCTCTCCCCGCCGCCGCCGCCGCTGCCGCCCTCGCGCCCGCCCGCCCGCCGCCCCCGCGCTAGACCTTCGTGTCCTCGCCCGAGCTGGTGCCGAGCCGGGCCGGCCCCTCAGGCGGCGCCACACCCGGCAACGTCGTCGTCTTGCGCTTGGCTCGGCGCTCGTCGATCGACATCGCCACGATCGTCATGTCGTCGCTCTGGCCGGCGGTGCCGGCGTGGGCGTCGATGTCGGCCAGGATGGCCTTGACCACGTCCTCGGCGCTGCCGCGCGCGGTGCGCACCCGGCGCGACAGCCGGGCCATGCCGTACTCGTGGCCACGCGGGTCGCGCGCCTCGATGATGCCGTCGGTGATGAGGATGAGCAGGTCGCCCGAGTGCAGCTGGACCCGGGCCTCGCCGGCCTCGAGCTCGGGCACCACGCCCAGCGGCGGGATGTGGGCGCGGTCGGCGTGCAGCGGGAACACCCGGTCGCCGCGGCGGAGGAGCGGCATGCAGTGGCCGGCGTTGGTGAACACCAGGCTGCGCGTCTCGAGGTCGTACATGCAGTAGGCCAGCGTCGCGAACATGCCGTCGTCGCCCAGCGTCACCATCTCGGTGTTGACCCGGCGCAGCAGCCGGGCCGGGGTGCGGGCGATGCTGGCGCGCGAGCGCAGCTCGGACGTGAGCCGGGCCATGTACAGCGCGGCCGAGATGGCCTTGCCCGACACGTCGCCGATGGCCAGCGCCAGGTGCGACTGGTCGTGCCAGATGAAGTCGTAGAAGTCGCCGCCGATCTGGTAGGCCGGCTCGTAGTGGATGGCGAAGTCGAGGCCGACCACCGACGGTGCCGCCGGCGGCAACAGCGAGCGCTGGATCTGCCGCGCCACCCGCAGGTCGCGATCGAGCCGGTCGCGCTCGGCCTGCTGCACGGCCGCGTCGGCCGCGTGCAGGGCCATCGCCGTCTGCGCCGCCACCGTGCCGAGGAGGTCGACGTCCTCCTGGTGGAAGTCGTGGCGGTCGCTCTCGACGTACACCACGCCGTGGTGCTTGCCGCCGAAGACCAGGGGCGCGCCCATGCGGTTGCCGGCGGCGTCGTTGTCGCCGCTGACCAGCTCGCCGCCGTCGCCGGCGCCGGTGTCGCCCAGCAGCACGCTGCGCTGGCCGGCGACGACGTGGGAGATGATGGTGGCTGGCACGACCATGCCCTGCTTGGGCGCGCTGCGGCGCTGGCGCTGGCACTGCACCCGCAGCTCCTGGCTCTCGGGGTCGGTCGCCAGCACGCCGACCGAGTCGGCCTGCGGGTAGAGCAAGAGCAGGGCGTCGACCATCTTCTCGATCAGCTGGTCGGGCGAGCCGCTCTCGACCTGGGCCTCGAGGATCTGGGTCAGGGCGTCGAGCTTGCGCTCGACCAGGCGGAAGGCGCGCTCCTGCGCCGGCAGCGACTGGCTCGACAGCTGCCCGGTGGTGGTGCGCGAGCGCCGCTCCTCGGTGTTGCCGCGGCTGGTCCACACCGACGACGTCGTGCCCTCGACGATCGTCACGTGGGCCTCGAAGCCGGCCCGCTCGCTGCTGGTGGTGCCGTCGGGGATCTCGACCCGGATGCGGTTGTTGGCGATCTGGATCTCGTCCTCGTTCTTGAGCGACGACGCGGTCACCCGCTGGCCGTTGACGAAGGTGCCGTTGTTGGAGCCGAGGTCCTCGACGCGCCAGCGCCCGGCGTCGAACACCACCCGGGCGTGCTGGCGCGACACCCGCATGTCGGGCACGAAGATCTGGCAGTCCGATCGGCGCCCGATGACCGACTCGCCGGCGTGCAGCTTGTAGCGGCGCCCGGCGTTGGGGCCAGCGACGAACACCAGGTGGGCCATGAGACCCCCGCCTGATACCACGAAACCGCCTCCATCCGAATTCGTCCGAGGCCGGCAAGTCACTGATCCTTCGCCGGTTTTTTCGTGAGATCGGGATGGGCCCCCTGCGCGGGCGTTCACTTGACGGGGGTGCCCCCGGGGGGTACTCCCGGAGCCGTGCGCGCACTTGGCAACTATGTCGATGGTCAGTTCGTCCCCCCCGCTGGCGCCGCGCTGATCTCGCGCAACCCCGCCGCCGACGGCGCCGTGGTGCTCGAGACCGGCGCGTCGGCCGACGCGATCGGCCCGGCCTTCGCCGCCGCCGCCGCCGCCCAGCCGGCCTGGGCCGCGCGCAGCCGGGCCGACCGGGTCGCTCAGCTCGGCCGCTTCAAGGACGCCATCGCCGCCCGCGCCGGCGAGCTGGCCGACGCCATCGTGCTCGAGACCGGCAAGATCCGCAGCGAGGCCAAGGCCGAGATCCAGACCCTGCTGGCCCGGTTCGATCTGTCGCGCGCCGCCATCGAGGCCGACCTCAAGGACGGCCCGGTCGCCGGCGCCCCCGGGGAGTCGCTGCGCTACGCCCCGCTCGGCGTGGTCGGGGTGATCGGCCCGTTCAACTTCCCGCTGCACCTGTGCCACGCCCACGTCATCCCGGCCCTGCTGGCCGGCAACACCGTGGTGATCAAGCCGTCGGAGGTCTCGCCGCTGTGCGGCCAGCGCTACGCCGAGGCGGCCGACGCCGCCGGCCTGCCGCCCGGGGTGTTCAACCTCATCCAGGGCACCGGCGCGGTCGGCGCCGCCATGCTGGCCGACCCGCACCTGCGCGGGCTGTGCTTCACCGGCAGCTGGCCGGTCGGCCGCCGCATCCTCGAGGCGACGCTCGACCGCCCCGAGGTCCTGGTCGCGCTCGAGATGGGTGGCAAGAACGCGTGTGTCGTGCTCGACGACGCTGCGCTGCGCCAGGCCGTACACGAGGTCCTGGTCGGCGGCTACCTGTCGGCCGGGCAGCGCTGCACCGGCACCGACCGCGTGCTGGTGCACCGCGCCATCGCCCCGCAGTTCCTGGCCGCGCTGACCCACGCCGCGCGCGAGCTGCGGTTCGGCCCGCCCGAGGACCCGAGCGTGTTCGCCGGCCCGGTCGCGACCGAGGCCGCGCTGCACAAGCTCGAGGTCGCGCTCGCCGCGGCGCGCGCCGCCGGGGCCGAGCCGCTCGTCGCCGGCCAGCGGCTCCCCGGCGGCTGGTACCGCACCGCCTCGCTGCACCGCCTGCCCGACGGCGTGCACCACGTGCCCGGCTACACCGACGTCGAGGTGTTCGGCCCCGACCTGTGCGTCGAGGTGGTCGAGTCCGACGACGAGGCCATCGCCGTGCTGGCGGCCAGCCCGTACGGCTTCGCCAACGCGGTGTTCACCGGCTCGCGCGCGCGCTTCGAGACGTTCGCCGCCCAGACCCGGTCGGGCATCCTCAACCGCAACCGCTCGACCAACCTGGCCAGCCCGCGCATGCCGTTCGGCGGCGTCGGCAAGAGCGGCAACTACCGCCCGGCCGGGGCCTGGGCCCACCGCAACGTGGTGTCGCCGGTCGCCACCCTCGAGAACGTCATCGGCGCGGTCACCCCACACGCCCAGCTGGCCGACCTGCTGCCGCCGCCCGACCTCGACCGGCTCGAGCGCCAGCACACCGGCGAGGAGGCGTGCGAGGCCGCGCGTAACCTGGTCGACTCGCCGCGGCCGATGGCGGTGGCCCGCCCGCCGGGTGGCCGCCTGCCGACCTCGGCCGAGTGGCTGGCACGGCTGTACGCGGGCGACCGCGTGCCGCGCGAGAAGAAGCCGCTGGTGTTCGATCACCTGCGCTCGGCCGGGCCGTGGATGGTGTCGGTCGACGCCGAGCCCCAGTCGGTGCTCGACGGCATGAGCCAGACCGCCACCGTGTGCGGCGGCTTCGCCGAGGATCCGGTGGTGGCCGCCCTGGTCGAGGGCCGCTTCGCCGACACCCTGGTCGCCGACGCCGACACGGCGGTGGCCGAGACGCCGGCCTGGGCCGAGTTCGCCAGCACGCTGCGCCAGCTGGTGCCGGGCCTGCCGCACGTGACGTTCGTCGCCTCCGGCGCCGAGGCCAACGAGAAGGCGCTGGCGCTGTGCCACCTGCACTGCGCCCGCCCGGGCGCGCGTAAGGTGCTGGCGTTCGACGGCAGCTTCCACGGCCGCACGCTGCTCGCCATCCACGCCACCCACAGCCCGAGCAAGCGGGCCCCGTTCGAGCTGGCCGGCTACGAGGCCACGTTCGCGCCGTTCCCGGTGTGGGACACCCCGGGCGACGAGCCCGACGCGCCGTCGGGCTACTACGCGGCCGCGGCCTCGGGCGACCTGGCCGAGCTGCTCGAGCGTTTCGGCGACGGCAAGGAAGATCCGCTGCTGGCGAGCGAGCTGCGCGCGCTGGCCGCGGTCGACGGCGCGCTGGCGACCGGCGAGTACTTCGTGTGCACCGTCGAGCCCATGCAGTCGGAGGGCGGCGATCGCTACGCGACCGAGCGCTTCTTCCGCGCCCTGCGCCTCTTGACCCGACGCCACGCCACCTTCCTGTGCTTCGACGAGGTCCAGGTCGGGTTCGGCCTGGGCGGCGCGTTCGCCTGGCACAGCAAGTTCCGCCTGCTCAACTCGCGCGGCCAGCCCGACTACCCCGACGCCGTGGTGTTCGCCAAGCGGGCCCAGGTCGGCGTGGTGATGAGCCGGTTCGACGACCCCGAGCCGGGCTCGGCCCACAACGCCTCGCTGGTGCGCGGCCGCCTGCACGCCGACATGATGTCGACCAGCCACGCCGCCAGCCGCATCGACAAGCTGGTGCGGCCGCGCCTCGACGCGGTGGCCCGGGCCTACCCGCACCTGGTCGGCCACCCGCGCGGGTGCGGCTACGCCTTCGCGTTCGACCTGCCGACGCCGGCCTTGCTCGACGCCTTCATCGGCCAGCGCTTCTGGCGCGGCGCCGTGGTGTTCGCGGCCGGCACCCGCACCGCCCGCTACCGCCTGTCGGAGAGCTTCGGCGTGCGCGAGATCGACTTCCTGTTCGAGACCATCCGCCGCTCGCTGTCGTGGCTCGACGCCCACCCCGGCAAGAAGCCGCCGGAGTGGGAGGACCTGGGCGGCCCGGCCGCGGTGCCCGACCCCGACAAGGCCGGCATCCGCTTCCGCAGCGTGCCGCACACCGAGGCCATGGACCTGCTGCCGGCCATCCTCGACATCGAGTACCAGGTGTACGAGCCGGCCCGGCGCACGCCGCCGGCCGAGATCCGCGCCGCGCTGGCCCACCCCGAGGGCAGCGTGGTGGTGGCCGAGACCGGCGCGGCCGACAAGCCGCAGCTGGTCGGCTTCGCCATCGGCGCCCCGCTCGAGGAGTCGGCCGACGTCGAGGGCCCCGACGACGACCCGATGCTGGGCACCCACAACACGATGTACTCGGTGTCGATCACCGTCGCGCCCGGGTTCCAGAACTCCGGCGTCGGCCGGCGGCTCAAGGAGCTGCAGCTGCAGGGGGCGATGGCCCAGCAGCGGCCCGGCGGCGGCGCCCGCTACCGCTACGTGACCGGGCGCAACCGGGTCGGGCGGACCGCGCAGATGACCCACCTCAACCGGGTGTTCG
The DNA here is from genome assembly GCA_018058095.1 of Kofleriaceae bacterium. Classification (GTDB taxonomy): domain Bacteria; phylum Myxococcota_A; class Polyangia; order Haliangiales; family Haliangiaceae; genus JABFXX01. The sequence goes on along the minus strand of JAGPCO010000049.1, from coordinate 44,014 downwards.
GCGCGCACGTGGTGCAGGTCCTGACCGGGCAGTACGAGGATCCGGAAGGGCAGGCCATCTACTACCGCATCCCGCTCGGGCCGATCACGCCGGAGCCGTCGCTGCGCGCGCACCACGCCGCGCGCCACGCCGGCCACGGCGACCACGTCGACGAGCGGCCGCCGCTGGTGCACGACCTGGCGTCGGGCTTGACCCGGCCGCTGGCGCAGCCGCCGGCCAGCCTGCAGGCGGCCGAGTCGGGTGGCCTGCTGTACGGGCCCGGCGTCAACAAGATCACCCTGATGAACTACGTCACGCCGGCGACGGTGCGCGGCATGGAGTGGATCAGCGCGCTCGCGCCCGACCTGCCGCACATGTACCTGACCTCGTCGCGCGACGAGACCGTCGACAAGGCGCTGCGCCTCATCAAGTGCAGCCGCAAGGAGGCGCACCTGGCCATCGGCCTGGGCGGCGGCTACCTCGGCCACACGGTGGCGTCGACCCGGTCGCTGTCGGATCCCGAGGTGCACCGCGGCGGCAAGCCGTACTTCGCCTGGCCGCGGGTGCCGCACCCGGCCGTGGCCGGGGCCGCCGCCAGCATCGCCGCCATCCGCGCCGCCGTCGCCGACGCCGGCGGACCGAGCAAGGTGCTCGGCCTGGTGTACGAGCTGGTCGGCGAGCGCACCGGCTACGTCCTGCCCGAGGACTTCCTGACCCAGCTGGCGGCCGTGCGGGTCGAGCTCGACCTGCCGCTCATCTGCGTCGAGCACACCACCGCCGGCTACCGCGGCGCCGGCGAGCGGCCGCGCGCGCCGTTCGCCTACCCGTCGACCGGGCTGCGCCCCGACGTCCTGGCCTGGTGGGGCGGCGGCCAGACCGGCTACCTGCACACCACGGCGCGCTGGTTCATCGGCTCGCCGCTGACCCTGGTGTCGACCTGGGACGGCGACGAGCTGACCCTGGTCCGGCACCACCACCACCTGCGCGCGTTGCGCCGGCTCGACCACGGCGCGGTCAGCCGCGCCCTCGACGAGGCGCTGGCCGAGGCGACCCGGGCCGGGCTGGCCTGGCACGGGCAGGGCGGGTACCGCGTGCTGCACGCCGGCGCGCGCGCCGTCGAGATCGAGGGCGGGCTGGCCGCGCGTGGGGTCCGGGTCCGGCGTTACCCGAACGGCGGGCTCGGCCTGGCCCCGGCCCTCGACGAGGCGGTGGCGGCGTCGCGGGTGCTGGGCGACGCCCTGCGCGAGGTCCTGGCGTGAGGGTGCTCGAGCTGCCGGCCGGCGCCTCGCCGCGCCACTGGGGCCAGGTCCACGGCGAGAGCTTCCGTGGCGAGGTGCGGGCGCTGTGCGCCATCCGCACCTACCTGTGCACGCGCGTCGGCGGCTTCACCGACGCCGAGGCGGTGCGCACCGCGGCGCGGGCCCACCTGCCGGTGCTCGAGCGCTACAGCCGCGGCCTGTACGACGAGCTGTGCGGCATCGCCGACGGCGCCGGCGTGACCCCGGCCGACGTGGTCATCGCCAACCACTACACCGACCTGCGCGACCTGTCGCCCGACGCCTCGCGCTGGACGCCGGCGCCGGGCGCGGCCGACGGCGGCTGCAGCGTGGTGTGGGCCGACAGCCCGACCGGGCGCCTGCTGGCCCAGACCTGGGACATGCACGCCACCGCCATCCCGTTCGTGATGATGCTCAAGGTGCCGCCGTCGGGCGCGCTGCCCGGGGCCTGGCTGCTCACCCTGACCGGCTGCCTGGGCCTGGCCGGGATGAACTCGGCCCGCACCGCGATCGCCATCAACAACCTGTACTCGACCGACGCCACCGTCGGCGTGGTCTGGCCGGCGGTGGTGCGGCGCGCCCTGCACGAGCGCACCGCCGCGGCCGCGCGCGACCGCATCCTGGCCGCGCCCATCGGCAGCGGCCACCACTACTTCGTGGCCGACCGGGCCGAGGCCTACGGCATCGAGACCTCGGGCGTGCTGCGCAAGGTCATCTTCGCGCATCCGTCATCGTCGGACCCGGGCGGGGCCGCTGCGCCGCGGCTGGGCCAGATCGGGCCGCACCAGTACTGCCACACCAACCACTGCCTCGACGGCGACGTCGCCGCGGTGTCGGCCATCTCGCCGACCTCGACCACGCGTGAGCGCATGGACTGGCTCGGCCGCAGCCTGGGCGAGCGCGAGCTGCGCGACCTCGGCGACGTGTGGACCCGGCTCGGCTCGCAGGACGGCTGGCCCAAGAGCGTGTGCACCAACATGTCGACGCCGGAGAACCCGCACGGCACCGCCACCTGCGGCGCCATCGCCATGAACCTCGACACCGGCGAGCTGTGGGCCGCGCCCGGCTTCACCACCCACGTCGCGGCCGAGCGGTTCGCGGTGCCGGCGGCGCCGGCGGCCGCCCCGGCCCCCAGCCCGGAGCACCCCTGATGGCGGCCGATCGCGACTACCCGTTCTTCTTCACCTGGACCACGCAGCGCCAGGCCAAGCCGTTTCACCTCACGGGTGGCGACGGCGCGTTCTTCACGGTCGACGGCGCCGGCGGCAGCGAGCGCTGGCTCGACCTCGGCGCGCTGGCCTACCAGGTCAACGTCGGCCACGGCAACAAGCGCATCGTCGAGGCCATCAAGCGTCAGGCCGACGAGCTGTGCCTGTCGTCGGCCAACGCGGTGTTCCCGGCCAAGCAGGAGCTGGCCGAGCGCCTGCTCGCGCTGGCCGGGCCCGGCTACAGCAAGGTGTTCTTCACGCTGTCGGGCGCCGAGGCCAACGAGAACGCGATCAAGATCGCCCGCATGGTGACCGGGCGCCTCAAGATGGTGTCGCGTTACCGCAGCTACCACGGCGCCAGCCTGGGCGCGCTCACGCTGACCGGCGACTGGCGCCGGGTCCCGCTCGAGCCGGGCATCCCCGGCGTGGTGCACGTGCCCGACTGCTACTGCGACCGTTGCCCGTTCGGGAAGACGCTGGCGACCTGCCAGCGCGAGTGCGCGACCCACATCGGCTCCGTCCTGCGGCTCGAGGGCGCCGGCACGGTGGCCGGGGTCATCCTCGAGCCGGTGCCGGGCGCCAACGGCGCGCTGGTGCCGCCGCCCGAGTACTGGCCGATCGTGCGCGCCGCCACCGAGGCCGACGGCGCGTTGCTCATCGCCGACGAGGTGCTGACCGGGTTCGGCCGGACCGGCACGGCGTTCGGCTTCCAGCACTGGGGCGTCACGCCCGACCTCATCACCGTGGCCAAGGGCCTGGCCTCGGGCTACGCCACCATCGGCGCGGTCATCGTCCACGACCGGGTCGCGCGCCACTTCGACGACCACGTGCTGGCGTGTGGTCTGACCTACTACGCCCACCCGCTGGCCTGTGCGGCCGCGGTCGAGACCCTCAAGGTGTACGAGGACGAGCAGCTGTTCGCGCGCTCGGCCGCGCTCGGCCCGGTCCTGCTGCGCGAGCTGCGCGCGGTCGCCGACGGCCTGGCCCGCCCGGCCTTCGTGCGCGGCCTGGGCCTCCTGGCCGCGCTCGAGGTCGAGGCCGAGCCGGCGCAGTGGGCGGTGCTGGCGCGCGAGCTGGCGGCGCGCCGGCTGTCGCTCCACCTCGAGAGCGCGCGCGGCTGGGCCGTGCTGGCGCCGCCGCTGTGTATCGCCGAGGCCGACCTGGTGCGCGGGGTGCGCGCCTTCGGCGAGGCCGCCCGCGTCGCCTTCGGCGCGCGCAAGGAGACGCCGTGATCGGACGCCACCAGCACAAGCTCGTTCCCGACGTGACCGCGGCCCTGGCCGACCTGCGCGACGGCATGACCATCATGGTCGGCGGCTTCGGCCTGTCCGGCAACGCCGAGGCCCTCATCCGCGGCGTCGTCGACCGCGGCGTGCGCGACCTGACGCTGGTCTCCAACAACGCCGGCAACCTGGGCAAGGGCCTGGCCCTGTGGCTGCGCGCCGGCATCATCCGCAAGGTCATCTGCAGCTACATCGGCGGCAACGAGGACCTGCACACCCGCATGGCCAGCGGCGAGGTCACGGTCGAGATCACGCCGCAGGGCACGCTGGCCGAGCGTATGCGCGCCGGCGGCGCCGGCATCGCCGCCTTCTTCACCCCGACCGGCGCCGGCACCGTCGTCGCCGAGGGCAAGGAGGTGCGCGAGTTCGACGGCCGGCCGCACGTGCTCGAACGCGCGTTGACGGCCGATGTCGCCCTCATCCGGGCCAAGGTGGCCGACCACTTCGGCAACGTCCGGTTCTGGCGCACCGCCCGCAACTTCTCGCCGATCATGGCCAGCGCGGCCCGGCTCACCATCGTCGAGGCCGACACCGTGGTCGACAACGGCGGGATCGATCCCGACGACGTCCACCTGCCTGGCATCTACGTGCACCGCCTCGTCCACGTCGCCGAGCACGAGAACGCGTTCGAGTACCGCACCGTGCGCCCGCGGCCGGTCGCCGGCCCGAGCGGTGGTTAGAAGAGCAGGGCGCCGATGGCCGAGCCCGACACCCTGCGCGGCTGGATCCGCGCCAGCCGGCGGACCCAGCGCCGCATCGTCATCGCCGCCGGGGTGGTGACCGGCGCCGGCCTGGCGCTGCGGCCGTGGCTGCCGTTCATCGGCCTCCTGGTCGCCTTCGCCGGCGTGGTGATCGGCGTGTGCGGCTGGTGGGTCACGACCGCGCACATCTCCGACTGGCGCGGCCAGCTGGCCCACCACGCCGCGCGCCGGGCCGGCGCCGCGGCGAGCGCGCCGTCCACGTCGCCCTCGACACCTCCCTCCGATCCGTCGTCGCCCCCCGCCTCCACCTGACCGCAGGAGCTCTGCATGCCGTACTCCAAGGAAGACATGGCCCGCCGCGCCGCCGCCGAGATCCCGGCCGGCTCGATCGTCAACCTCGGCATCGGCCTGCCGACCCTGGTCGCCGACTACCTGCCCGAGGGCCACGCCTGGCTGCACTCGGAGAACGGCCTGCTCGGCATGGGCCCGTTCCCGTACGAGGGCGAGGAAGATCCCAACCTCATCAACGCCGGCAAGCAGACGGTGACCGTGCTGCCGGGGGGCTCCACCTTCGACTCGGCGCAGTCGTTCGCGATGATCCGCGGTGGCCACGTCGACCTGGCGATCCTCGGCGCGATGCAGGTCTCGGCCGCCGGTGATCTGGCCAACTGGGCCGTGCCGGGCGGCAAGGTCATGGGCATCGGTGGGGCGATGGACCTGGCCACCGGCTGCCGGCGCGTGGTGGTGATGATGCAGCACGCGACCAAGGACGGGGAGCACAAGCTGGTCGCGGCATGTACGTACCCGTTGACGGCGCGGGCGGTGGTGGGACGGGTCATCACCGAGCTCGGCGTGTTCGATCCACGCCCCGACGGGACGTTCCAGGTGGTCGCGCTCGCGCCCGGGGTCGAGCGCGCCGAGGTGGCCCGGCTCACCGGGGCCCCGCTGACATGAATCTCGTGATTACAACTGTTTAGTTCCCATCGAGGGCGCCGATCTGACCCTGCGGAACCGCCGATCCGCCGCGCCGGCCCCTTTGCGCTTCGGGGAACCTCTGATTAGGATGGCGCGCATGGCGAAGAGCAAGAAGGTGGCGAAGAAGGCTGGCAAGGCTCCCAAGGCCGGCAAGGCAAAGAAGGCCGCGAAGAAGGCGGCGCCGAAGAAGAAGGCTGCTCCGGCCAAGAAGGCGGCGCCGAAGAAGAAGGCGGCCCCGGCCAAGAAGGCGGCGGCGAAGAAGCCGGCCCCGGCCAAGAAGGCCGCGCCGGCCAAGAAGGCCGCGCCGGCCAAGAAGGCCGCGCCCGCCGCGGCGCCGGTCAAGGCGCGCACCGCCGCGACACCCGCTCGCCCGGCCAAGGGCCCGGCCTCGCCGTCGCCCAAGGTCATGATGCCGCCGCCCGAGGTCGAGCTGCGTGAGCCGGCCATCATGTCGGCCTCGATCATCAGCGCGTCGGAGCCGTGGGCGCCGAGCCAGCTCGACGAGCTCGAGTAGCAGAGGCGGTCGCGCCTGATCGTCGGCGAGCACGACGGGGCAGGGCGGCCGTGGTATGGATGCGGCGCTGGAGGTTCGATGCGCCGCCTGTCCCGAATCGCGTTGTTCGCCGTACTCTCGACCGGGGCGCTCTCCCCGTGGTCGCCCCCCGCCGCCGCACAGGCGCCGGCCAAGGCCCGCGCCAAGGGGCGCACGGCGCCGGCGCCGGCGCTCGACGTCGTCGCCCAGCGCCGGCGCCTGCTCGGCGCCGATGACGCCCAGGCCGCCGACGCCGCCCGTGCGCTCGGTCAGGCCGGCGCGCCGACCTCGGCCCACGACGCGCTCCTCGACGGCCTGGCCGCCGGGCTCGCGCCCGCCGCCGCCGCCGCCGCGGTCACCGCGCTGGCGGCCGCGCCGGCGCCGGCCGACGTCGCCATGCTGCGCGCCTACGCCGGCCACCGCGACGCCGCCGTGCGGGTCGCGGCGCTCACCACCCTCGGTGGGTACCCGGCCGCCGACGCGCGCCGCCTCCTGGTCGACGCGCTCGGCGACCGGCAGGCGCCGGTCCGCCACGCCGCCGCGATGGCCCTGGCCCGGAGCCGGGTCAAGGATGGGCTCGACCGCATGCTCGCCCTGCTCGACAAGAGCGACGCCGCCGGCATCGACGGCCTGGCCGCGATGGCCGACGTCGCCCTGGCGCAGACGCTGAGCCAGCGCACCAGCACGACCCCAGCGCCGGCGCTGGCCCGCTGCCTGGGCGCGATCCTGCGCCGGTCCGACTTCGGCCCCGATGAGGCGCGGCTCGAGCTGGTCCGGGCCCTGGGCCAGATCCAGGCCGCCGAGGCGCTGGCCGAGCTGACGGAGTACGTCGCCCGGACCCCGGCCAAGCCGGCGCTGTCCTCGCGCCGCGAGGCCGAGTCGATCGTCACCGCCCGGCGCGGAGGTGGGTCGTGAAGCGCGGCCTGGCGTGCCTGGCGGCGCTGGCCCTGGTCGCCGGCTGCGGCGGGACGGCGGCGTTCGACCTGACCCGCTCCGACAACGACCGCGCCGCGCTCGGCCGGGCCCTGGCCCGCCGGCAGGCCCCGGCCCGCCTGGCCCCGGTCGGGGCGCGGCCGCGCGTGTACGCGGTCCTCGGCGGCACGCCGCGCCAGCTGCTGGCGTTCGATCTCGGCGCGACCGAGCCGGCGTGGAAGGTCGCGGCCGAGGTGGCGTCGCGGGTCGTCGTCGGCGGTGACTTCGTCGCCGCGCGCGAGGGCGACGACTTCGTCGGGCGCGCCGCCGACACCGGGGCCCCGCGCTGGCGCTTCCGGATCCCCGGCGAGCTGGCCGGCGCCAGCGCCGACGGCACGCGCGCCTACGTGGTGTACAAGGCGACCGAGGCCGGCACGCCGCGCTGGTGGCTGGTGGCCCTCGACGGCAAGAGCGGCCAGGTGAGCTGGAAGCTCGATGCCGACGGTCAGCTCGGGGCGCCGGCGGTGTCGGGCGGCCTGGTGCTCAGCCCGTTCCTGACCCAGTGGCTCGACCTGGTCGACGCCGCGACCGGGGCGCCGCTGACCCGCATCCGCGGCGTCGACACCCAGATCGGCTTTGCCCAGGCCAGCGGCGCCGGCGCCTGGTTCGGATCGCCGCAGGGCTTGATCCGCCTCGACGAACGCGCCGCCTCGGGCACGCGCAAGGACTCCTCCTTCCTCGCGCTGCCGCTGCCGGCCCAGCTGAGCCAGGCGACGCTGGCCGTCGACGCCTACGACCCGGTCCAGGTCGGGTACACGGCGCGTGACCGAGCCCGCGTGCTCTGGCGCGGCCGCGCCGACGGCGACGGCGCCGCCCTGACCGGCGACGGCTTCGCCGTGCACTACTTCCGCTACGTGCTCGGCTACGGCGTCGACGGCGCGCTGCGCTGGGCCTACAGCCACCCGCGCGTCGAGCTGGTCGCGTCGGCGCACGCGGGCGAGGTCCTGCTCCTGGTGTCGGCCGCGGGTGAGCTGATCGCCCTCGACGCCGCGACCGGCGCGGCCCGGGCCCGGGTCGACCTCGGCGCCGGTGCGCCGGTCATCGGCGCCACCTTCGACGGCGAGGGCTGGACCCCGGCCGGCGCGACCGACCCGGAGGCCGGCACCGTCGCCGCCCTGGTCCAGATCGCGCGCGATCGCGACGCCCGCTTCGTCAAGGTCAAGGAGCTGGCGATCGAGGCGCTGGCCCGCCTGTCCGGGGCCGAGGTCACGACCGACCTGCTCGGCATCCTCGGCGACGACCGCACCCCGCCGCGCCTGCGCGAGGCGGTCGGCACGGTGCTGGTGGCCCGGCGCGATCCGGGCGGGCTGGTCGCCCTGGCCGCCGCGCTCGACGCCGAGCGGGACGACGTGATCGCCGGCACCGATGCGCGCAACGTCGGGGTCCTGGCCGCGGCGCTGGGCGCGCTCGGCGGGCAGACGCTCGACGTCGATGGCCAGATCCGGGCCGAGGCCGCGCTGGTCAGGCACCTCGAGGCGCCGACGACCGACGTGGTCGACCTGGTCGCGCTGGTCCGGGCGCTGGGTGCGCTGGCCAGCCCGTACGCGCTCGAGCGGGTCCGCAGCCACGCGCTGCTGTACCGAGGCGATCCCGAGCTGGCCGGCAGCAAGGAGTGGCGGCGCGCCGTCGTCGGCGCGCTCGGGCGCTCGAAGGATCCGATCGATCGAGAGACCCTGCGCATGCTGGGTGAGGATGGCCGGACCCAGCCGGATCTGGCCACGCTGGCGGCCGACGCCGTCGAGTAGGCCTCCCGTTCCTCGGGCACGGCGGGTTTGACAGCGCCGGCCGGCGCGGCCAAGCTTGCCGCAGCCAGACCTGGCGGGCGGGGTCGCCCGCCTCGCTGGTGCCCCCACCGCCATGGAACGCCGCTACAAAGTCCTGGTGTGCCGTGGTCCGGAGTGCGGCGAGCGACGCGACTCGCGTGCGGTGTTTGCGGCCCTCTCCGCCGCGGTCGAGGCGGCGGGCCTGGGCGGGCGCTGCAGCCTGGACTGGCAGAGCTGCTTCGGCCGCTGCAGCCAGGGCCCCAACGTGCTGGTCCGGGAGCTGGTCGCCGAGGGCGACGGCGCCGGGGCCGGGACCCGCTCGCTGATCGGGTTGGCGACCCTGCCGGGCCCACGCGGGGCCACGGCGCTGTATAATCGGATGGACCCTTCAAAGACCGAGCGGGTGGTCGAAGCGCATGTCGGACGTGGCCTCATCTGCCGCGAGCTGATCGAACGCCCGACGCTCCTTCCCAGCAAACTGCCGACCCCGGAGACACCCGAGTCATGAGCCGCTTTCGTGTTGCCGCTGGCCTCGTCACCTGTGCCGCCGTCCTGTCCGCCTGCAAGGGGGAGACGAAGTTCAAGGACAACCCCGACACCCTGGCCAAGCTGGACAGCTGCAGCAAGGGCGCCGCTGCCAAGGACCAGCTGATCAAGGGCTACGAGGCGCGGATCGCCGAGCTCGAGCGCGCCGGCCAGACCGGGGGTGAGATCGTCGTTCGCTTCGAGGGGGACATCCTGACCGTCACCTCCGGCAAGCAGGGCACCGGCAAGCCGGCGCTCGACGACAAGGTCTCGGTCGCGCTGTCGCGCGAGTTCACCGACGTGGTCACCAAGTCGCGTGGCGCCATCCAGAAGTGCTACGAGCAGGCGCTCAAGAAGAACTCCAGCATCCAGGGCAAGACCATCACGATGACCATCTCGGCCAGCTTCGCCGCCGGTGGGGACCTGCAGCGGGCCAGCTTCAGCCCGAACCTCGGCGAAGGCTTCGAGGGCTGCATGAAGAACGTGGCCGGCAAGTGGAAGCTCAAGGCCGCCCCGCAGGGCCTGAACTTCAGCGCCCCGGTGTCGCTGACGCCGGCCTGACCGGGTGGGCGGTCCGTTTCACGATCTCGAACGCGCGCTCGCCGCCGATCCCGACAACCCGGCGCTGCGGCTACGCCTGGCCGCCGCCTACCGCGACGCCGGTGAGCTGTCGGCCGCGGCCCGCCTGTTTCACGCCGCGGCCCAGGCCTTCGCCGGGGTCGGCCAGGCCCGGCAGGCGCTCGGGGTGTGCCGGGCCGGCCTGGTGGTCGCGCCCGACCACGGTGGGCTGCGCGAGCTGCTCGCGCAGCTCGAGGCGCCGCCGGCCCCGGTCGGGGCCTCGCCGGTGCTGGCTCCGATCGGCCCGCGCGCACCGGCACGTCCTCGCCCGGCCAGCATGATGCCGGCGGTGGTCCGGATCGAGTCGGCCCGGGTCATCGAGGTTGGTGGGGGCGATGGTGACGGCGACCTCGAGACCCCGCTGCCGCCGGCGATCCCGCACCACCTGGCCCACCCGACGCTCCCGGTCGAGCTGATCGCCCCGGCCGCGGTCGGGGCGCTCGCCGGCGCCGAGCCGGCTGAGGTCGCGGTCGCGGAGGTCGATGCGCCTGGCGGCGCCGGGCTGTCGGCCGCGGCGCGCGAGATCAGCGCGCGTATGCGCGGCCCGAGCCAGGCCGAGGACCTGGCGGCCGAGCTCGAGACCCGTCGGCGCCCACGCGTGTCGCCGCCGCCGACCCTGGCCGGGCCGCCGACCGACGAGCTGGCCGCCCTCACCCCGGCCAGCGCCGCCCAGGTGGCGTTCGACGACGAGCCGACCGGCCGGCCGGCGGCGCCGGCCGCGACCACGCCGTTCGTGCGGGCCGACCTCGAGCCGCCGGCGCTGGCGTCGGAGCCAGGCGGGCACGCCGGCGAGGAGGCCACCGACATCGGCGTGGCGCCGGGCCCCGGCCAGGGCCGTGCCGACGGCGAGGCCGACGACTGGCCCGACCCGGTGACGGACCTGCACGCGGAGCCCGTCGGCGCGGATGCGGACGCCGGGGCCGATCCAGGGCGACCTGGGCCGGCGCGCGGGCGGAGCGGCGCCGAGACCAGCCTGTTCGCGCGCTCGTTCGCGCCGGTGCTGGCCGAGCTGGCGCCCGACGGCGCGCCGCTGCGGGTCGCGGCCGCGGCGGGCGCCTCGCCGCTGCCGGCGACGGTGTCGGCCGAGCTGTACCGCGTCGGTCAGGAGCGCGTCGTGGCGGCCGGCGCGGTGATCGTGCGCGAGGGTGAGCCGGGCGACTCGCTGTTCGTGATCGAGCGCGGCCAGGTCCGCGTCACCCGCCGGGACGCGGGCGGGGCGCCGCGCGAGATGGCGCGCCTCGGCGCCGGCGCGATCTTCGGCGAGATCGCGGTGATGAGCGACCAGGTCCGGCACGCCACGGTCGAGGCCCTCGGCGCCTGCACCCTGACCGAGTTCAGCGGCGCCGTGGTGGCCCGCGCGGCGCAGCGCGCGCCCGAGCTGGCGGCCGCCCTCGACGCGCTCGCGCGCGAGCGCATCACCTCCAACCTGGTCCTGTCGGCGCCGCTGCTCACCTCGTTGCCGCTCGACCGGCGAGCCCAGATCCTGGGCCGCTTCGTGCCGCGCAAGGTCGCCGCCGGCGCCTCGGTGCTGGAGGAGGGCGTGGCCACGCACGGGCTGTACCTGGTCGTGCTCGGTCAGCTCGAGGTCACGGTGCGGGCCGCCGGCGATCAGCGTCGGCGCGTCGCCATCGTCGGCGAGGGCGCCCACCTGGGCGAGCTGGCGCTGCTGACCCAGCACCCGGCCCGCGCCACCGTCACCGCGCTGGTGCCGTGCGAGCTGGCCGTGCTGTCGGCCACCGACTTCTACCAGGTCGTCGCCGAGTACCCGGCCCTGTGGGCGATGATCCGGGCCGAGGCGGAGTCGCGCCGGGCTCAGCTCGACGCGGCGCTGGCCGGCTCCTGAGGCGCAGCGGGCTCAGCGCTTGGCCGTGCGCTGGACCAGGATCCGCTCGAGGGCCATGCCGGCGGCCCGGGTGGCGATGGCCAGGTGCTCGTCGAAGGTCACCTGGTAGCGGCTGGCCGCGTACAGGATGCCGACGACGCGGTCGCGCACGGTGAGCGGGATGAGCAGCACCTCGGTCGGGATGGTGCCGAACAGGCGCTGGATGAAGGCCCGGCTGACCTCGTCGATGGCCGGGCCGCGGTAGGGCAGGCGGGTCCCGGCCACGTCCTGGAACGTCGAGGCCTGATCGAGCGACAGGGTCGCGGTCGGGTCCGACACCGGCGCGGTCGGCAACGGGAACACCGCGAGCATGTTGTTGCGCTGGACCAGGAAGCCGACGCGTCGGTGCGCCTCGGCCAGGTGCTGGATCAGCGTCTGCACCACGCCGTCGCGGGCCTCGGCGCTGTCGAGCGTGCGCAGCAGGTCGACCAGGCGCGAGGTCGAGGCCTGGAGGTCCCGTGCGAGCGCGCCGGCGTCGGCAGTGGCCGGGCCCGCCTCGCTCGTGGCCCGGACCTTGAGCGGCGAGGCGGTCGGCAGCGGGAACACGCCGGACACCTCGTCCTCGTCGGAGCCTGGCGAGGCCTGCGCGTCGGCGTCGTCGTCGGCGCCGCCGTGCATCGGCGGCGGGATCGTGCTGCCCGGCGGCCCCCACTCGTCGTCGACCGGATCCCAGTCGTAGCGATGCGACTCGCGCGGCAACGTCGGCGCCGGCTCGAGGACGTCGTCGTCGCCGCCGCCGGCCGAAGGCGGCACCGGCGCCGGCGTCGGGGCGCGTGGTGGCACCAGGCCCTGAGACCCCAGCGGCTTGGTCCCCTCGTCGCGCGCCACCGGCACCGGAACCCCGGACGACAGGTCGGCCCCGGACGACAGCTCGGCCCCGGCCGGCGACGGGTCGAGGTCGTCGGGCGCGGCGTCGTGGACCTCGGTGTCGCGCGCGGCGCGGTCGGGCCCGGCCTCGACGATCTCGACCGCGGTGTCGCGCGCCGACCGCGGGCCGTCGGACTCGGCCGCCTCGTCGGGATCAGCGCCGCCACCCGCGCCGGCGCTGCCGGCGATGCCGATGCCGATGCGGGTCCGGCGCGCTCGACGGCGGTCGGTCGTGCGGGCGCGGGCGCGCTTGGGCTCGAGCAGGACGATGTCGTCGAGGTCGCCGCCGGGCGGCGCCGCCACCGCCGACTCGGTCCGGGGCGGGCGCTCGAGCAGGATCGGCTGCGACTCGCTGCCGTCGAGGGTGTCGTGGATGATGGCCGGGCCGCCGGCGTCCTCGTCGACCAGGTCGTCCGGATCGCCGACCACCTCGCCAGGCAGCTCGACCTTCACCGACGGCTCGTCATCGATGATCAACGCCGGGGCGGCGCGTGGCAGCTTGATCTCGCCCGACGCTTCGATCGGCATCGGCCGCGGCGGCTGCAGCGCGGCCAGATCGATCACCACGCGCGGCTCCTCGCTGGCCGCCCCGTCGGTGCGGGCCCGGACCTCGAGCTCGCCGCCCCGCGCCGCCAGCTCCGGCGGATCGGGCTTCTGCACCGGGCGACGGACGATGACCTTGTCGACCGGGCCCGACTCGGTCCGGTCCAGCCCCGGCTCGATCGTGATCTCCGGACCGGAGTCGCCGTCGTCGGCGGCGGCGACCGGCGCCGCCGGGTCGACCGCCCGCGCAGGTGCGCTCAGCTCCCCGGAGATGGCCCGGGTCCGGGGCGCACCAGGTGGCGTGGCCGCGCCGTCGGTCGCCAGCGCGGCGCCGATGGTGCCGACCACCGCGCCGGTCGGCGCCGCGGCGTCACCCTCGGTCGGCGGCAGCACTCGGCGCCGGCTGGCGGCGATCTCCGAGGTGTGGCCCCGGCTGCGGGGCGGGGTGGCGCCGGTCTCGGTCGGGGTCATCAGGCCGCGCCCGAGCGGGGTCACGTGCTTGTAGTAGTGGGCCAGGCACCACGCGATCTGGCGCTGCGTCGCGACCGCGCGCACCACGTAGTTGCCGGTGAAGAACGCGATCTCGTCGACGGCGTTGCGATCGCTGGGGTCGCCCATGGCGACCATCAGGTTGCCCTCGGCGTCGAACGACACCGGCACCGCTCGCAGCTCGACCGCCATGTCGGCCGGGATCGCGGCGATCACCTTCGGGCGGAGCTTGGCCAGCCCGTTGGGGTTGACCTGCGGCACCAGCAGCCGGGTCCGGTAGAAGTCGGTCAGGGCCTCGTCGGCGATCGCCCCGGCCTCGACCAGGTGCTCTCCGAGCGTGCCGCCGTGCTGCTTGGCCGCCGCGCGCGCGGTCTCGAGCGCTTCTGCGCTGACCAGGCCCGCTCGAACTAGCATCGCGCCGGCATCGTCGGCCACGCAGTCTCCGGCCGCCGGGGGGTAGAAAATTCCCAGCGCCAACGTGATCATGCGGACCGACACCGACGGCTGTCAAATCATGGGCGCCAGGATCTACCTCGACCACGCCGCCGCCGCGCCGCTGGTTCCGGCTGCGGCCCGGGCCATCACGGCGGCCCTGGGTGTCGTCGGCAACCCGTCGTCCATCCACGGCGAGGGGCGGGCTGCCCGGGTGCTGCTCGACCGGGCCCGCGCCGAGGTGGCAGCCCAGGCCGGGATCGGGCAGGACGGAGTGGTGTTCACCGGGTCGGGCAGCGAGGCCCTCGCGCTGGCCATCCACGGCCTGGCCGGCGCGAGCGCGCCGCGCGAGGCCCGCGGCATGGTGGCGGTGAGCGCCATCGAGCATCCTTGTGTCCACGCCACCGCCGAGCAGCTGGCTGCGGCCGGCGTCGTGCTGGCCCGGATCGACGTCGACCGCCATGGCCGCCTCGACGGGGACGCGCTGGCCCGGGCCCTGGCCGCCGGCGCGTCGACGGTGGTGATCGGCGCGGTCAACCACGAGCTCGGCGTGGTGCAGGACCTGGCCGGCATCAGCGCCCAGGTCCGCGCCGCCGGCGCCCGGCTGGTCGTCGACGCCGTCGCCGCCGCCGGAAAGCTGCCGCTGCCGCCGCTGTGTGCGCTGGCCGATGCCGTCGCGATCGCCTCGGCCAAGGTCGGCGGGCCGGCCGGCGTCGGCGCCCTGCTCCTGGCGAGCGAGCTGCGCTTGCCACCCCGCCTCCCGGGCCACCAGGAGCGCGGCCGCCGCGGCGGCAGCGAGAACCTGCTCGGCATCGTCGGGTTCGCGGCCGCCCTGGCCGCGGCCGATCCGGCGGAGTGGGCCGAGGTGGCGGCGCGTGGGGCTCGGCTCGAGGCCGGGGCGCTGGCGATCCCCGGGGTCAGTGTCCACGGCGCGGGCGCGCCGCGGGTCGGCGGCCTCATCAACCTCGACGTCGGCGCGGGCCTCGGCCAGGCCGTGGTGATCGGGCTCGATCTCGAGGGCATCGCGACCTCGACCGGGGCGGCCTGCAGCTCGGGCACGCTGGCGCCGTCGCCGGTGCTGCTCGCGCTCGGTCACGATCCGGCGGCGGCCCGTGGTGTGGTCCGGATCAGCCTCGGTCGGTCGACCACCGACGCCGAGATCGACGCGGTGCTGGCCGTGCTCCCGTTGGTGCTGGCGCGGGCCCGGGCTCACGCGCCCGGCCTAGAGCACCGAACGGTTTGAAGTGCCTGCTGCGACGCGACCTTGCGGGCGCCTCCGGGCGTACGTCCGATGCTCGCTCGTCACGCAAGGACACTACGCTCCTCGCTGCGCTTCGGGCGTGCGCCCGGATCCGCCTCGCAAGTCCGCGTCTCGCGACGGCATTCAAACCGTTCGGTGCTCTAGCAGGCTGCTGAAGAACCCGTGCCGGCGGCTCCTGCCGACGAGACGGGCTCCGTGGTTTCAGCGGGCTGCGAGATCGAAGATGCCTGTCACGGTCGGACCACCGGCGTCGTCGTACCGGTCACCACGCCGAGCGATCCGCGCAGGGTGATGGCGCCGTCGTAGGCACACGTGGCGCGGTTGGCGGCGCCGTTCCAGCGGTAGCAGTACCGCACCACCACGTCCTGATGGGCCTTGACGTCGCCGGTGGCGCCGACCGTGCCGCACTGCTCGTTCAGGGTGATCACCCGGGTGTCGTAGATCTCGAACCCGCGGTCGCCACCGGTCCGGGTCATGCGCACGGCCCGGATGCGTGCGCAGCCCAGCGGGTCGAGCACCGTGAACCACTCGAGCTTGACCGGCACCTCGTGGGGCGTGCCGCGATCGACGGTGCCGACGGTCAGGCTGGTCTCGTGTGAGCTCACCAGGCCGGCGGCCACCACCGACGCCTTGTGATCGAGCACGACCGCGTCGGCGGCCTGGTCGACCCCGCTGACCCGGCGATCGCAACCGACCAGGGCCAGGGCCAGGGTCAGGACCACAGGGGAAAGGCAGGGGGCGGCAGGCCACGGACGGGGGTGCATCATGCCGGGACTATACGGGGTGAACCCGGGCTGCTTTCGGGGTGTCCACCGCGGAGAAAAGTCATAGTCGTTTCCGCCGCTTCGGCGTCTTGACGCCCCCCGTCTGCGCGCGCTAAGCCCCGACCATGCGAGACGTCGTCATCGTCGGTGCCGCGCGCACCGCCATCGGAAGCTTCCTCGGGGGTCTGTCGTCCGTGTCCGCGCCGCAGCTCGGCGCGACCGCGATCAAGGCGGCGCTCGGCCGGGCCGGCCTGACCCCGGCCGACATCGGCCTGGTCCACATGGGCAACGTGCTGCAGGCCGGCCTCGGCCAGGCCACGGCGCGCCAGGCCGCCCTCGGCGCCGGCCTGCCCAACAGCGTGCCGTGCGTGACCGTGCACAAGGTGTGCGGCTCGGGCCTCGAGACCGTCATCGGCGTGGCCCGAGCCATCGCCTGCGGCGACACCGAGATCGGCATCGCCGGCGGCATGGAGTCGATGAGCAACGCCCCGCACGTCATCCGCGGCCTGCGCGCCGGCGTGAAGATGGGCGGGCTCGACACCGTCGACACCATGGTCCACGACGGCCTGTGGGACCCGTACTCGAACCAGCACATGGGCAACTGCGCCGAGCTGTGCGCCAAGGAGAAGGGCATCTCGCGCGCGGCCCAGGACGAGCACGCCGCCGAGAGCTACCGGCGCGCGCTGACGGCGCAGAAGGAGGGCCTGTTCAAGCCCGAGATCACGCCGGTCGCCATCGCCGGCAAGGGCGGAACCAGCACCGCGTTCGAGGTCGACGAGGAGCCCGGTCGCGGCAACATCGAGAAGCTGCCGACGCTGCGCACCGCGTTCCAGAAGGACGGCACCATCACCGCCGGCAACGCGTCGTCGATCAACGACGGCGGCGCGGCCCTGGTGCTGATGAGCGCCGACGAGGCCAACCGGCGCGGCGTCAAGCCGCTGGCCCGCCTCAAGAGCTGGGGCTACCACGCCCAGGCGCCGGAGTGGTTCACCACCGCGCCGGCCCAGGCCATCAGCAACGCGTGCAAGCGGGCCGGCTGGGACGCCAAGTCGGTCGACCTGTGGGAGATCAACGAGGCGTTCTCGGTGGTGTCGGTCGCCAACAACCAGCTGCTCGGGCTCGACCCGGCGCGGGTCAACGTGTGGGGCGGCGCGGTCGCCCTCGGCCACCCCATCGGCGCCTCGGGCGCGCGTATCCTGGTCACCCTGCTGTCGGCCATGGCCCAGCGCGGGGCCAAGACCGGCGGCGCCTCGCTGTGTATCGGCGGCGGTGAGGGCATCGCCCTCCTGGTCGAGCGGGTCTGATGAGCGCGGCGGCAAGCAGCATCAGCCGCGTCGGCGTCGTCGGCGGCGGGCAGATGGGGCAGGGCATCGCCCAGGTCGCGGCCCAGGCCGGGCTCGACGTCGTGTTGTGCGACGCCAGCGCCGAGCTGGCCGCCGGCGCCGTCGCCAAGCTGGGCAAGAGCTGGGACAAGCTGGTCGAGAAGGGCAAGCTGAGCGCGGCCGACGCCGACGCGGCCCGGGCCCGGGTCCGGGCCGGCACCAGCCACGCCGACCTGGCCGATCGCGACCTGGTGGTCGAGGCCGCGCCCGAGCGCGAGGCGCTCAAGCTCGAGCTGTTCACCAGCCTGAGCGCACACTGCCGGGCCGACGCCATCCTGGCCAGCAACACCTCGTCGATCTCGATCACCAAGATCGCCGCCGCCGCGACCCGGCCCGAGCGGGTCATCGGCATGCACTTCATGAACCCGGTGCCGGTCATGAAGCTGGTCGAGGTCATCCGCGGCCTGGCCACGTCCGACGCGACGTTGGCCACCACGCTGGCCCTGGCCGAGCGCATGGGCAAGACCTGCGTGGTCGCGCGCGACGTGCCCGGCTTCATCGTCAACCGCATCCTCATCCCGCTCCTCAACGAGGCGTGTTTCGCCCTGTTCGAGGGCCTGGGCAGCGCGCGCGACATCGACACCGGGGTCAAGCTCGGGCTCAACCACCCGATGGGCCCGCTCGAGCTGGCCGACTTCATCGGCCTCGACACCTGCCTGGCCATCGCCGAGGTGCTGCACCGCGAGCTGGGCGACGACAAGTACCGGCCGTGCCCGCTGCTGCGCCAGCACGTCGCCGCCGGCTGGCTCGGCAAGAAGGCCGGGCGCGGCTTCTACGACTACCGGGCCGGAGCGGCGTCGTGAGCGACCTGCACACCCTGCGGCTCGAGCTGCACGGCGCGGTCGCCACCGTCACGATCGATCGGCAGGCGCAGCGCAACGCGCTGTCGAGCCAGGTCGTGACCGAGCTGACCGCGGTCGCGACCCGGCTCGAGCTCGACACCTCGGTCCGGGTCGTCATCCTGACCGGGGCGGGCGACAAGGCGTTCGTGGCCGGGGCCGACATCGCCGAGATGGCGGCGCTGGCGCCGGCCGCGGCCGCGGCCTTCGCCGAGCGCGGCGGCCTGCTCGGCGCGGCGATCGAGCACAGCCGGCTGCCGTGGATCGCCATGGTCGGCGGCGCCGCGCTCGGCGGCGGCTGCGAGCTGGCGCTGGCGTGTGACTTCATCATCGCGTCGGACCGGGCCCAGCTCGGGCAGCCCGAGGTCAAGCTCGGGGTCATCCCCGGCTTCGGCGGGACCCAGCGCCTGGCCCGCCGGGTCGGCGTGGCCAAGGCCAAGGAGCTGTGCCTGGTCGGCGACATCATCGACGCCGCCGAGGCGCTGCGCATCGGCCTGGTCGACCAGGTCGTGCCCCACGCCGAGCTGCGGGCCCGGTGTGACGCGCTGGCCGCGCGCATCGCCAAGAACGGGCCGCTGGCGGTGGCCGAGGCCAAGCGCCTCATCCACCAGGGCCAGTCCATCCCGCTCGACGCCGCGCTGGCGCTCGAGCAGAAGGCGTTCGGGCTGCTGTTCTCGACCGAGGATCAGCGCGAGGGCATGGCCGCGTTCCTGGCCAAGCCGCGACGCGACCCCACCTTCCACGGGCGCTGAGCGACGGGCGCCGCCGGAGAACCCCATGGACTTCGACCTGACCGAAGATCAACGCCTGGTCCAGCACACCGCGCGCGAGTTCGCCACCAACGAGGTGCAGCCGAAGGCGGCGGCGATCGACCGCGAGCATCGCCACCCGGCCGAGCTGGTGACGCGGATGGCCGACCTCGGCCTGCTCGGGGTGGCCATCCCCGAGGCCTGGGGCGGGGCCGGCTTCGACCACGTGTCGTACGTGCTGGCGATGGAGGAGGTGTCGCGCGCGTGCGCCTCGACCGGCGTCATCATGAGCGTCAACAACTCGCTCGTGTGTGACCCCATCCACCGCTTCGGCACCGAGGCGCAGAAGCGGCAGTTCCTGATGCCGCTGGCCGCCGGCAAGCAGCTCGGCTGCTTCGCCCTGTCCGAGCCCGAGGCCGGGTCCGACGCCGCCGCGCAGCGCACCGTGGCGGTGCGCCAGGCCGACGGCAGCTGGCGCATCAGCGGCACCAAGAACTGGATCACCAACGGCCCGGTCGCCGACGTGTGCGTGCTGTTCGCGATGAACGACAAGGCCGCGGCCTACAAGGGCATCACCGCGTTCCTGTTGCCGATGAAGACGCCCGGGGTCCGGGTCGGCACCCCTGACGACAAGCTCGGCATCCGCGGCTCGAAGAGCTCGCAGATCTTCCTCGACGAGGTCGCGCTGCCGGCCGACGCCGTGCTGGGCGAGGTCGGCAGCGGCTTCAAGGTCGCGCTGACCACCCTCGACGGTGGCCGGGTCGGCATCGCCGCCCAGGCGCTCGGCATCGGCCGGGCCGCGCTCGAGGCGTCGCTGGCCTACGCGCAGCAGCGCAAGACCTTCGGCAAGCCGATCGCCTCGCACCAGGCCATCGCCTTCAAGCTGGCCGACATGGCGACCGAGCTGGAGGCGGCCCGGCTGCTGACCCTGCGCGCGGCCGCGCTCAAGGACGCGAAGCGCGCCTACACCAAGGAGGCGGCGATGGCCAAGCTGTACGCGTCCGACGTCGCCAACCGGATCGCCCGCGACGCCATCCAGATCTTCGGCGGCAACGGCTACGTGACGGAGTACCCGGTCGAGCGCCACTTCCGCGACGCCAAGATCACCGAGATCTACGAGGGCACCAGCGAGATCCAGCGCCTGGTCATCGCCAACCACCTGGCCAAGGCCTGACCCGACCGGGCGACGGCCTGGCAACCTGCACAACCCGGACAAGCGGCGAGGAGTAACTCATGCGGACGATGACCCTGAGCGTGGTGCTGGTGGCGATGGTCGGCTGTGGCGGCGGCGGCAAGGGCGCGACCGAGCCGACCGGCGGCGAGGTCGATGACGAGCCCAGCGGCGGGGACCCGGTCGGCGACGGCGAGGGCATGGTCGACCCGGTCGCCATGGACGAGATCCAGCAGCTGCTCGATCGCAAGCGCGGCGCCGCGGCTCGTTGCCTGTCGGAGGCGGTCAACAACGGCGACGTCGATCGCAAGGCCGCGCGCGGCACGGTGCAGCTGGCGTTCGTGGTCGGCACCGACGGTCGCGCCAGCGGCATCAAGGTGATCGACTCGACCATCGACAACGAAGGCGTGATCAGCTGCGTCAAGGGCAAGGTCGGCGAGATCCAGTTCCCGCGCATCGCTCACCCGCTCGACTGGTCGTACCGGTTCGTGATGGACACGCTGTGACGGCGCGTCGGTTCTCTCCGGTGGCCGCGCTCACGCTGGGTGTCCTGGCCGGCTGCGGTGGCGCCACGCCCGAGACCCGGGCCCCGGCGCCGGCCGACGCCGCTCCGACCCGACGGGTCATCGAGGACACCGCGGCCGACGACGACAGCGACGTCGAGATCGTCGGCGCGCGCGGCCGGATGGAGGTGGCCGACATCGAGGCAGGCTTCCGCCCGCACGCGGCCCAGCTGGAGGCCTGCTACACCGAGAAGGTCGGGCGGCGCCGCTGGCTGGGCGGCCAGGTCACGCTGAAGTGGTGGATCCAGAAGGACGGCACCGTGACCCAGGTCCAGATCGCCGAGAGCGACCTCGGCGCCTGGCCGGTCGAGAAGTGCCTGCTCGACCTGGCCCGACAGATGAACTTCGCCGCGCCCAAGGGCGGTGACGCCGACTTCTCGCTGCCGCTCGAGTTCTCCGCCAAGGGCCGCCCGATCACCCTGGGTGAGGAAGAGACCACCGCGCAGGTGACGCCGCGCCTGGCCGACCTGGTCGAGTGCCGGCGCGGGGATGGTGGCGCGGCGCTGGCCGTGCCCGACGACCTGGTGGTCACCGCCTACGTCGGCACCCGCGGCAAGGTGCAGTCGGTCGGCTTCGCCGCCGCCGGCGAGGTGGCCGTGCCGGACGCCTGGGCCGAATGTGCGGCCAGGAAGATCCAGGGCTGGACCCTGCGCGACCCGCGCGGCATGGTCGTCAAGCTCACGTTCGCGCCAGGAGGAAGCTGACCATGGACATCACCCCGAGCGAGGAGCAGCTGGCGGTGCAGCGGACGGCGCGCGAGGCGGCCGAGCGCCTGCTGGCGCCGCGCGCCGCCGACCGCGACCGCGACGGCACCTTCCCCGAGGCCGAGCTGCGCGAGCTGGCCAAGCTCGGCCTGCTCGGCGTGGCCGTGCCCGAGGAGCTGGGCGGCGCCGGCAGCGATCCCATCGCCTACTCGCTGGCGATGCAGGAGCTGGCCCGGGTCGACGCCTCGGTCGCGGTCGCGGTGTCGGTCACCAACATGGTCGGCGAGCTCATCGCCGCGGTCGGCACCGACGTCCAGCGCCGGCGCTGGGTGCCGGGCCTCACCTCGGGCGCGCTGCTGTGCGGCGCGTTCGCGCTGTCCGAGCCCCAGGCCGGGTCCGACCCGGCGGCGATGACCACCCGGGCCGAGCCGATCGCCGGGGGTGGATTCCGCCTGAGCGGGACCAAGCAGTGGATCACCAGCGGCGACCGGGCCGGGGTGCTGGTGGTGTGGGCGATGACCGACCCCGCCGCCGGGCACAAGGGCATCACCGCCTTCCTGGTGCCGGGCGGCGCGCCCGGCCTGACCGTGGCCCGGCTCGAGGACAAGATGGGCCTGCACGGATCGTCGACGGCGCAGCTCGTGCTCGACGGCGTCGAGGTCGACGCCGACGCGGTGCTGGGCGGCATCGGCGGCGGCTTCCGGCTGGCCATGATGGCGCTCGACGGCGGCCGGATCGGCATCGCCTCACAGGCGCTCGGCATCGCCCGTGGCGCGCTCGAGGCGGCGGTGCGCTACGCGCGCGAGCGGACCCAGTTCGGCCAGCCGATCATCCAGCACCAGGCCATCGGCAACATGCTGGCCGACGCCGCGACCTGGCTCGAGGCCGGCACCCTGATGACCCTGCGCGCGGCCGACCTGAAGGCCAAGAAGCGCTCGTTCACCCTGGCGGCGTCGATGGCCAAGCTGTTCGCGACCGAACACGCCGGGCGGGTGTGCGACATCGCGCTGCAGGTCCACGGCGGCTACGGCTACGTGCGCGACTTCCCGATCGAGCGGGCCTACCGCGACGTGCGGGTGACCCGCATCTACGAGGGCACCAGCGAGATCCAGCGCCTGGTCATCGCCCGGCAACTCATCGCCCAGGGAGGCTGATCCATGAGCACCGACCCCACCCCCACGACTCCCGCCGGCGCTCGCCCGCGCAAGCTGCGCATCCTGGTCGCCAAGCCAGGGCTCGATGGTCATGACCGCGGCGCCAAGGTGGTGGCGCGCGCCCTGGCCGACGCCGGCAACGAGGTCGTGTACACCGGCCTGCACCAGACCCCGGAGATGATCGCCGCCGCCGCGCTGCAGGAGGCGGTCGACGCGGTTGGCCTGTCCATCATGTCCGGCGCGCACATGACCCTGTTCCCGGCCGTGCTCGACGCCCTGCGCGCGCGTGGCCTGGGCGACGTCGTGGTGTTCGGCGGCGGCATCGTGCCCAAGGACGACATCACCAAGCTGAGCGCGCTCGGCGTCGCCAAGATCTTCACGCCGGGCACCAGCACCGAGGACATCGTCGCGTGGATCGAGGGCACGCTGCGGCCCAAGGTCGCGCCGTGACCCGGGTCGGGCTGCTGGCCGCCGCGCTGGTGGCCGCGGCCTGCGGCCAGGGCCCGGCGCCGGTCGGGCCGGGTCCGGTCGGGGTGGGCCCGGCCGGCACTGACGGCGCGACCGCCGACGCCGCGCCGATCAGCGACGACGAGCGGCTGGCCGCGATCCAGGCGGCGATGAACGCGCTGGCGCCGCTGGCCAACCAGTGCTGGGCCGCCGCCGCGGTCGACGACTTTCGCCTGGCCGGCGACCTGCAGCTCGAGATCGCGCCGCACGGCGACGGCGCCCGCGTCGCGGTGGTGGCCGACAGCGCCGGCGATCCCGTGCTGGCCAGCTGCCTGGCGACCGTGGCCTCGGCCTTCCCGTGGCCGGCCGTGCTCGACGGCCAGGTGGTGTCGCTGCCGTTCTCGTTCTCGGCGCCGAGCGGCCAGGTGGTGATCGATCGCCGCCTGGTGACGCCCCGGACCCAGGCCGGGGTCGGCGTGGCCGTGCTCCTCGACGAGCGCAACAGCGGCAACGCCGCGGCGTCGATGCTGGAGGTGACCGTCGCCGCCGACGCCAGCGTGGCGCTGGCCCGGGCTGATCGCGCCGAGGTGTGGATCGTGCTGGCCGGTGAGGTCACGGTGGCCGGCGCGCTCGGCAGCGACAAGCCGGTGTTCGCGCGGGTCCACGACACCGTGCTGGTGCCGGCCGGTGGTTACCGCACCCTGCGCGCCAGCGGCGGCGCCGCCACGCTGGTGCTGGTGCTGGCGCCGGGCGGGCCGGAGGGCATCGCCCGGGGTGGCGCCGTCCCCGGCGAGCGGGTGGCGCCGGGCACGCGGGTGCGCGAGGCCCGGCCGATCGAGCCGCGGGTCGTGCGCGCCAGCGACGCGGCGGTGCACCGGGCCGGGGGCCGCACGGCGACCGTGCTGGTCGACTCGGTGCGGCACAAGGCGCCGGTCGGCGTGACCCTGCTCGAGCTGGCCGCCGGCGCGGCGATGCCGGCACACCAGCATGACCGCGAGAGCGAGCTGCTGTACGTGCAGGCCGGCAGCGCAACCATGACGGTCGGCGCGGTCACCCTCCCGGTCGGCCCGACCTCGGTCGTCCACCTCGGTCGGGGCACGACCCACGCGGCGACCGTCGACGTCCCGGTGCGCGCGCTCCAGCTCTACCTGCCGGGTGGGCCCGAGCAGCGCTACGCCAGCGCGGCGGGGAGGGCGCCATGACCGGGCCTGGCCCGACCGAGGCGACCGAGGCGCCTGACGCTGCGACGGTGGCGCTGGTCGAGGCCGTCCGCGCCGGGGACATCCGTGCCTCGGCCCGCCTCATGCGCGATCTCGACGACCGCCGCCCGCAGGCCATCGCCACCCTCAAGCGGCTGTACGCCCACACCGGCGGCGCCTACATCGTCGGCATCACCGGCAACCCGGGCGCTGGCAAGTCGACGGTGGTCGACGCCTTGATCACGCACTACCGCGCCGCCGGCGAGCGGGTCGGGGTGGTGGCGATCGATCCGACCTCCCCGTTCTCGGGCGGCGCCATCCTCGGCGACCGCATCCGCATGCAGCGACACGCCCTCGACGAGGGCGTGTTCATCCGCAGCCTGGCCACCCGCGGCTACCTGGGCGGCCTGTCACGCTCGACCTTCGACGTGGTGGCCGTGCTCGACGCCATGGGCTACCAGCGCGTGCTGATCGAGACCGTCGGGGTCGGCCAGGACGAGGTCGACATCATGCGGGCGGCGCACACCACGGTGGTGGTGACCGTGCCCGGCCTGGGCGACGACATCCAGGCCATCAAGGCCGGGCTGCTCGAGGTCGCCGACGTGCTCTGCATCAACAAGGCCGACCGCGAGGGGGCCGACCGCACCGAGCGCGACCTGCTGCACATGCTCGACCTGCGCGCCGACGGCGATCGCAAGTCGGTCGACATCGTGCGCACCGTGGCCACCCGCGGCCCCGACGGCTCGAGCATCCCCGAGCTGGCGGCGGCCATCGAGCGGCACCGGCACCGGGCCTGGACCGGCGCCGAGGGCGCGCAGCGGGCCCGTCAGCGCGCCAGCGCCCAGGTGGCCGAGCTGGTCCGGGCGCTGGTGGCCGACCGCGCCGACGCCGCCCTCGCGGCCCACGGCGGGCTGGGCCAGGTCGCCGACGAGGTGCTGGCGCACCGGATGGATCCGTACAGCGCGGCCGAGGCCGTGCTGGCGCGGGCCTGAGCCCGCAGATCGGGCACGGGCACGGGCACGGGCACGGGCACGGGCACGGGGCAGGCTGGCCTCGAGCTGCCTGCGGCAGCTCGAAGCAGCCTGCGGCTAGATGCCGGCGTGGGCCTCGATCTTCACCGACGCCGACATGCGGCCGGTCGGGATCATGTCGCCCTGGCCCAGGACCAGGTCGGTCCCGACCACGATATTGAAGGGGGCCCGGAAGTCCTTCATGAAGCGGATCATGTCGGCCCGGCCCTGGGTCGTGAGGGGCACCGCGGTGCCGGCCGGGACCGTGGTCATGGCCGCGATCTCCGGCACCGTGCCTACCGCCGAGGCCCCGACCGCGTCCATCACGGTGGCCGGCGCCACGTACAGGGTCAGCGGCGGGGTGGCCACGTCGAGCGAGTTCTCGGCCACCGCGTAGGTGATGTCGTCGATCGTCACGTCGACCAGGGCCTGGTCCTCGATCTGCTGCAGCTCGGGCTTCTCGGCCGCCAGGTTGACCATCGACCACAACCGGATCGGGATGGTCAGCTCGCAGGTGCTGGTGACCGCGCTGCACGCGCCGCTGCACTGGCCCATGGGGCAGGCGGTCATGGCCGCCACCCCGCACAGGTCGGGCATGCCGGCGCAGGACATCGACAACACGCCGGCCGCGCTGGGATCGAGATCCCAGCTGGTGGCGTCGACGGTGAAGGCCTTCTCCGGAAGCGACAGGTCGAAGTCGGCGACGTCGGAGTCGATCAGACCACAACCGGCGAGCGCGGAGGCGGTCAGGACGGCGGCGGTCAGGGCGGCACCCCGGGCCAGACGCCCGGTGCGGGCGGCGGCGGGGGCGCGGGTGGTCGGCGTGGACACGGGGAGCGATACAGGCGGGCGCATAAGCTGGGACATAGGCATGAGGAAGCGAGCCTCCAGGGCCCATTGTCCGGCATCCCTCCCGGCGCGGCAAGTTGAACCACCGGGGCCGTGACCACCACCACGATCGTCGGTGTCGGTGTCGGCGTCGGCGTGATCTGCCTACATCGACCGCAGCTCGCGGCGCGGGGCAGGTCGCGTCACTTCTCGTCAGTTCTCGTCGATCAGGCCGTCGATCGGCCCGGCACCGAGGCGGATGAGCGAGATCTGGTCGCCGTCGACCTCGATCACGGTCGAGGGTTCGCTCGCGGTCAACGTGCTGTCGACCACCACGTCGAGCTGGTCGCCGTACGCGTCGAGGATCTCGTCGGCGTCGCGGCAGGCCTCGCCGGTCTCCGGGTGGATCGCGCTGGAGGTCAAGAGCGGGCGTCCCAGCTCGGCCGCCAGGGCCTGGGCGATGGGGTGGCTGGTGATGCGGATCCCGACGGTGCGGCGCTTGGCGTCGGTCAACGTCCGCGGCACCTCGCGCGTGGCCGGGACGACCAGCGTGTACGGGCCGGGGAAGATGCGCTGGGCCAGCCGGAACGCGGTCTGCGACAGCTGGGCGAACTGCGACGCCGTCGACAGGTCGGGGCAGATGAGGGCCAGGCGCTGGTGCTTGTTCATGCCCTTCATGCGGTAGATACGCTCGATGCCGCTGCGCGACTCGATCGCGCAGCCGAGGGCGTAGACCGAGTCGGTCGGGTAGGCGGCGACGCCGCCGGCGTGCAGGATCTCGCACGCCTTGGCGATCTTCCGCGCCGACGGCGGGCCCCACGGCTCGATGTGCAGGCGGAGCGCGCTCACCGCGTCCCTCCCCGGCGACGAGCCAGGCCGGTGCCCACCGACGGCGGTCCGGCGTGTGTGGCCTCGATATGCAGGCGGAGCGCGCTCACCGCGGCGCTCCGAGGCGAATCGAACGAGCCAGGCCGGTGCCCACCGACGGCGGTCCGGCGTGCGTGGCCTCGATGTGCAGGCGGAGCGCGCTCACCGCGGCGCTCCGAGGCGATCCAGGCCAGCTCCCGCGATGCCCGCCGACGGCGGTCCGGCGTGCATGGCCTCGATATGCAGGCGGAGCGCGCTCACCGCGGCGCTCCGAGGCGATCCATGCCAGCTCCCGCGATGCCCGCCGACGGCGGTCCGGCGTGCATGGCCGCGATGCCCGCCGACGGCGGTCCGGCGCGCGTGGCCTCGATGTGCAGGCGGAGCGCGCTCACCGCGGCGCTGCCCCGCCGGCGCCGGCGCCGGACCCGACCGGCCCGGGCGAGAAGCCGGTCGCGACTACGTACTGCTCGATCGAGATCGAGCGGCTCGACTCCGGCTTGACCGTCTTCACGGTGGCGAAGCGGCCTCGGCACCGGTCGACCAGCCGCTTGAAGTCGGGCCCCATGAACAGCTTGCCGCAGAACCCGCCCGCGGGCGCGAGCACCTGCTCGGCGATCTCGAGCGCGCGCTCGAACAGCGCCTCCGACCGCGCCTGATCGACGTGGCGGATGCCGCAGGTGTCGGGCGCCATGTCGGTCAGGACCACGTCGAACGCCGGCAGCGGCCCGAGCAGCTCGGCCACGCTGATCGTGTGGACGTCGCCGACGAGCAGGCGCGCCCCCGGCAGGCCCTGCGCCAGCGGCGCGCGGTCGAGCCCGACCAGGGCGCCGGCGTCCCCGACCCGGCTGCGGGCGTACTGCAGCCACGAGCCGGGCGCGCAGCCGAGGTCGAGCACGCGCTGCCCGGGCCGGAGCAGATGGACCTTGTGGTCGATCTCCTCCAGCTTGAACACCGCGCGGGCGCGGAAGCCGGCCTTCTGCGCCTGCTTGTGAAAGCGGTCGCGCCGGACGCTGCGGTCGTCGAGCTTGGCCATGGGCGCAGCGCGGCGGAAGAGGAGAGCGGGCCGCGCGCCAGCAGGCCGGCGCGCGACGCGGGCGGGCGCGGGCTAGCCGCGGCCAGCCGCCGCCTTCTTGGAGGCCTTGAGGGGGTTCTTCGAGCGAACCTCCTCCTTGCCCATGCCCTTGCGCTTGTACTCGGTGCGGTTCGACGCCGCGCTGACGACGACGTAGGTGCCGGCCGCGCCGGGGACGGCGCCGCGGACCAGGATGCAGTTCTCCTCCGGCAGGATGCGGAAGAGCTGCAGGTTCTGCTGGGTCACCGTCTCGTTGCCCATCTGCCCGGCCATACGCTTGCCCTTGTGCACGCGCTGCGGGGTGAGGCGGCAGCCGATCGAGCCGCCGTGGCGGAAGTACTCGTGGGTGCCGTGGGTATTCTTCATACCCTTCATGTGGTGCTTCTTGATGACGCCCTGGTAGCCCTTGCCCTTGGACTGGCCCTCGACGTCGAGCGGCGCGCCGTCGGCGAACACGTCGCCGGCGCCGATGGCCTGGCCGACGGTGAACTTGTCGAGCTCGGCGGCGCCGAGGCGGAACTCGCGCACGAAGCGCTGCGGGGTACGGCCGTCCTTGGCCTCACCCTGCTCGGGCTTGTTGGTGGCGCGGGCCGGCTTGGCGTCGAAGCCGAGGATGAGCGCGGTGTAGCCGTCGCGGTCGGCGGTGCGCTTGCCCATCACCACGTTGGGGCCGGTCTGGATGACGGTCACGGGCACGGCCTCGCCGTCATCCGCGAACACCTGCGTCATTCCGATCTTCTTGCCGAGGAGGCCAATCTTCTGGGCCATGGCGCCAACTCCGATTGCGACGTGCCGTCCACGATGCGACGGCGATGTGAGTGAACTCCGGCGCGAACTAGATCGCCGAAGGGCGGCGTGTATACCGACCAGGGGCGGCGCCGTCAAGCATGCGATGCCATGGCAGAACTTGAGCCACGCGGGCTGGCGACGCCGGCGCCGCGGCCCACCGCGGCCCACCCGCGCCGATCCGTCCAGCCGGGCGGCTCGGCGCGCAACTGGCCGTAACGACGCGGGTCACGGCGCAATCCGGAACACCGCGCAGGTGTTGGCGTAGCTGGCGGCGGCCAGCTCCGCCTCGCTCACCCCGCGGGCGGTCGCCACCACCCGGCCGGTCTCGACCACGTGGGCCGGCTCGTTGCGCCGGCCGCGGTGTGGGATCGGCGCCAGGTACGGGCAATCGGTCTCGACCAGGATGCGATCGAGCGGCACCTCGGCCACCGCGGCCCGGATCGGCCCGGCCGTCTTGTAGGTGACGATGCCGGAGAACGACACGTGGCAGCCCATCGCCACGTAGGCGCGGGCGTCGTCCGGCTCGCCGGTGAAGCAGTGGATCACCACGCCCAGCTCGGCGGCCCGGGTCTGGGCCAGGATGGCGCGCGCCTCGGCGTGGGCGTCGCGGATGTGGCACACCACCGGCTTGCCGACCCGACGCGCCAGCTCGATGAAGCGGACGAACGCCTCGGCCTGGGCCGCCCGCGCCGAGTGGTCATAGTAGAAGTCGAGGCCGGTCTCGCCGATCGCCACCACCCGCGGGTGCAGCGCCAGTCGCTCGTGCACCTCCCACCACGCCGGCGTCATCTTGTCGACGTCGTGCGGGTGGGTGGCGACGGTGGCCCAGATGCCGGCGTCGCGCTCGGCCAGCGCCACCGCGCGCTCGGCGCTGGCCGGCTCGCCGACGGCGCCGATGACGACGATGCGGCCGACGCCGGCGGCGCGTGCGCGCGCCAGCACCTCGGCCCGGTCGCCGTCGAACTCGGGGCCGTCGACGTGGGCGTGGCTGTCGAACCAGGCCAGCGGCGCCGCGGTCACGACCGCGCTCCGCTCGCGGGCCCTGGCGCGCGCAGGGTGGCCACGGCCTCGGTCAGCGCCTCGCCCAGCTCGCGCCCGCGCCGGGTCCGGGCCAGCGCCTCGAGCTCGGGCACGGCCCAGCGCGCCTCGGCCCGCACCAGCTCCTCGACCGCCAGCCCGCGCAGGTGCTGCTTGCGCGCGCCGAGCCCGGCCCGCAGCAGGGCGCGGGCGGCGTCGTGGTGCGCGGCCGCCGCCGGCAGGCGGAGCAACGTCCCCGCGGCCCGGGTGCAGGCCTCGGGCGCGTCGCCACGCAGGGCCGCGGCCAGCGCCTCGGCGTCGGCCGCGCCGCCGTCGGCCGCGGCCAGCTGGGCCAGGGCGCCGACGGCGTCCCAGCCGCGCTCGGCGGTGCGGGCGGCGCGCGCCAGCTCGGCCCGACCGCGACCATCACCGAGCTGGGCCAGCGCGTACGCCGCGTCGAACCGCACCGCCGCCGCCGCGTGCTCGAGCAGCGGCGCCAGGTGCCCGGCGGCGCGACCGTCGCCGATGCCGCCCAGCGCCAGGGCGATGGCCGACGTGACCTGGTCGTCGCGGTCGGGCAGGGCTCCGACGAGCGGCTGGTAGGCAGCGATGGGATCGATCTCGGCCAGCGAGGTGGCAGCCTGGAAGCGCAGATCGGCGCCGCCCTCGCCGAGCGCGGCGACCAGGGCCGGGAAGGCGGCGCCGGCGCGCAGGGTGCCGAGGGCGATACACGCGGCCTGCCGCACCGGCGCGACGCCGTCGTCGAGGCGGCGGATCAGCCCGGCCACGACCGCGCCGTCGGCGGCGGCGGCCTCGGCCAGCGCCCCGAGCGACGCGCACACCTCGGCCCGCACCTGCGGCTCGTCGTCGTCGAGGCCGGCCAGGAGCGCGGCCACCGCCCGGGCCCGGCCGGCCGGATCGAGCACGTCGCCCAGCGCGTGCGCGGCGTCGACGCGGGCACGCCGGCTGCCGCTGGTCAGGTCGCGCAGGGCGGCGTCGAGGGTGATGGTCTGGGTCGGGAACAGGTACGACACGGCGCGGACCTTAGGGCCCGCGCAGGGGCAACTCAATCGTTCTCGCAAGCGATCCATCCCCGCGGGCTGCGTGGCTCCTCGGTCACGTACGCCAGGGCTGCTCCCTCGTCGCGCCGTGCCCGCGGGGCGCCTCGTTCGCGAGTTCCGATGCGACGTGCCCCTGCGCGGGCCCTTGGCCGCTCGGTCCCGGCGCGGGCGCGCGTGATACCCTGGCCACCGATGTGCCGCGGCCCGCAGCTCGCCGCCTTCGGTCTGACCGCGGCGGCGGCGCTGGCCGCGTCGGTGGCCGGGGCGGGCTGTGGCCGGCTCGGGTTCGACGGGGTGGGCGGCCCGGGCCCCGGCGATGGGGGCCAGGGTGGGGACGGCGGCGTCGATGGCAGCGCCGACGCGCCCGGGCCGTGGCAGACGCCCGAGCTGGTCGGCGTCGACGTACTCGGCGGGCCTGGCGGCCAGGTCGGCACCGCGGTGTCGCTCGGTCCGGCCCGGACGATGCTGGTGGTCGGGTATGCGTCGGCCGGCACGCTGGTGGTGCCCGGCCTGGCCACCCAGGCAGGCGGGTCGGGCGCCAACGCTTTCGCCGTGCACTACGGCAGCAACGGTCCAGACTGGGTGTCGGAGGCGGTCGGCGGCGGGGACGAGCAGCTGTGGGACGTGGCGACCGACGCCGCCGGCAACTTCTATGGCTGCGGCAGCTACGGCGCGGCCGGGGTCGTCTTTGGCTCGGTCAGCGTCGCCGCGGTCGGCCAGGCCGTCGACGGCTTCGTGGTCAGCTGGGCCGCCGATGGCGCGGTGCGCTGGTTGCGCGGCTTCGGCGGCGCCGGCGACGACTTCTGCTTCGGCGTCGCGGTCGGCCCCGACCCCGACGCCGGCGCCGAGGTGGTGTACGTGACCGGCTGGATCACCGGCAGCGCGACCCTGGGCGGCCTGTCGGCGGCGACGGCGGGCGGCCAGGACATCCTCCTGGCCCGGCTCGACCGCGCCGGCACCCCGCTGTCCTTCTCCGCCGTCGGTGGGCCAGGCGGCGCCGACCAGGGCAAGGGCCTGGCGGTCGGGCCGGGTGGGCTGGTCGGCGTGGTCGGGCAGTTCTCGGACACCGTCGACGTCCCCGGCGGTCCGCTGGTGGCCAGCGGGGGGCTCGATGGCCTGGTCTTCTCACCGGGGTATACCGGCCCGCGCCCGGCCTACCAGCTCAGCGGCGCCGGGACCGAGCGGATGTCTGCGGTCGACGTCGACAGCGCCGGGCGGCTGGCCGCGGTCGGCGCCTTCGACGGCCCGGCTCGGGTCCCGCCGGATCCGCTGATCGGCAGCGGCGGCGGGCGCGAGGGCTTCGTGTCGGTGCGCGCCGGGGGGACCGTGGCGTACGACACGTTCGGCGGCGTGGCCGACGACGAGGCCAGCGGGGTCGCGTTCGTCGGGGCGGGGCGTCGCATCGTGGCCGGTCGCTACACCCACGTCGCCTCGGCCAGCGGCCAGGTGCTGGGCACGGCGGTGCCCGACCGCGGCACCGGCGCCGATGGCCTGGTCCTGGCTCAGGACGCGGGCGGCCAGCTGCTGTGGCACGAGTTCCTGGGCGGGGCGACCTTCGACGTGGCCACCGACGTGGCCAGCGGCGACGGCGACTTCGTCGTGCTCGGTGAGTTCGCCTCGGACTTCGTCCTGGGTGGGGTCCCGCTCACCCCGACCGGCAGCGACGTGATGATCGTGCGCTACCGCCTGCCCTGACCGGGCACTACATCACGACGCGGCCGTGGTGCTCGCGCTCGATGGCGCGGCGCAGCTTGCCGAGCGCGGCGTTCTGGATCTGCCGGATGCGCTCGCGCGACAGGCGGTACTCGTCGCCGATCTCGCGGAAGGTCTGCTCCTCGTCGGTGGTGAGGCCGAAGCGCTTGCGGATGACGTCGGCCTCGATCGGCGTGAGGTGGTGCATGAGCCGCGTCACCTGCTCCCCCAGGGCCGCGCTGGTCATGTCGTCGGCGGGCGAGCTGTCCTCGGTCGCCGGGTCGGCCAGGGTGTCGCCGAAGGCGCGGTCGTCGTCGTCGTGGATGGGGCGATCGAGCGAGGTCGAGCCGCCCATCAGGAAGCGGTGCATCTGGTTGAGCTTGGCCAGCGGCAGCCGGGCCGCCTTGGCCAGCTCCTGCGGGGTCGGCGGACGCCCGAGCTCGCGGATCTGCTGCTGCCGCACCTTCTCCAGCTGCTGCTGCGCCTCGAGCATGTGCACCGGGATGCGGACCGCGCGGGCCTTGTCGGCCAGCCCGCGGCCGATGGCGTGACGGATCCACCAGCACGCGTAGGTCGAGAAGCGCAGGCCGCGCAGGTGGTCGAAGCGCCCGACCGCGTGCATGAGGCCGAGGTTGCCCTCCTGGATGAGGTCGGGCAGGGGCATGCCGCCGCGGTCGTAGCGACGAGCCATCGTCACCACCAGGCGGAGGTTGGCGCGCACGAACTCGTCGCGCAGGGCGCCGCTGGCCTGCTGCGCCTCGTGCACCCCGGCCAGGAACGTGGCGAAGGCCTTGTGGCCGGCGGTGCGCACCGGCGACGCCTCGCCGGCCTGGGCCAGGGCGCGCGCGCGCTCGAGGTCGCGCACGACCGCGTCCAGGTGGACGCGGTCGAGATCGACGGCGCGGATGCGCGGCGCAGCCTCGCGCGCGGCCGTGACCAGCCGGCTCAGGGCCCGGGCGTCGCGCGGTCGGGCCGCGGCGGCCTCGGCGGCCCGGCGCACCTTGGCCAGGTCGATCGGCTCCTCGAACTGGCCATCGACCAGGGTCAGCGCACGCACGGCGGCGTCGGGGTGGCTCAGCACTCGCTCCCACGCCAGCGTCTCCTGCGCCTGCAGGCCGCGGGCGAGCTCACGCTCCTGGTCGGCGTCGAGCAGGTCGTGCTCGGCCAGGTCGCGGAAGTAGGTGGTCAGGTGGTCGGGCGCGCTCGGGTCGCTGGCGCGCCGGGCCCGGGCTGGCCGCTCGACCTTCGGCGTGGCCGGGAGCAGGCGCGCGCTGGCCATGGCGTGGCCGGGCCCGGCCGCGGCGCCGAGGCGGGCGCGACCGTGGCCAGCCGGCATCGGCGCCGTGGCCTGGGGCTGGGCGTGAGCGAGCGGCGCGATGGCGGCGGCGCGGGGGCGGCGGGCGGTTCCCATGGCGGACTCCAGGTGCGGCGTGGCGTGGGGTGGCGGTGTGAACTTGACGCCGGCCGACGGCAAACCGTTGCAGCGCGGCAGGAAGAAGTGCGGTGGGGCGGGGCCCCGGACGGGGACGATGCGAGACGCCAAGGTGGTGATGGCCGGGTCGGGGAGCAACCCCCCGTCCAGGCAGGTACCGGGGTTACGACCGAGGCATCGACCCGGTTGCAGGCGTCGAGCGAACAGGCTGAAAACCGTGGGGCCCGGCCGGGCATTCCCGGCCCGAGCGCACCAGGCTGGCCAGGGCTTTTCGTAGGCCGGACCCAGGTCGCGGGCGCAGGGGGCTGAAACCACGACGACGCCCGCCCTGGGGCCACGGCTGGTCAGGGCGGGTCGGTGCCGGTGATCGGGATCGGCTCGACCGGAGCGGCGATGAGGCGCTCGAGCCGGGTCAGCAGCGTGGCCTGATCGGGGTGGATGATCCGGCGTGCGCGCGACAGCTCGATGAACTCGACCTTGTCGACCTCCCACGACGCGCAGCGCGGCGCGGCCGCGACGGGAGCCGGGCCGGCGTAGGCGTGGACGCGCTTCTGCGAGCGGGTGTAGTCGATGAAGCCGAGGTCGACCAGGTCGCCGCACTCGATGCCGGTCTCCTCGAGCGTCTCGCGCCGGGCCGCCGCCTCGAGGGGCTCGTCCGGATTTGGCTGGCCCTTGGGGATGCCCCATGGCGCCCGGCGGTTGTAGCTACCCGACGGATGCACCAGCAGCACCTCCAGCTCATCCCCGACGCGGCGGTACAGCACCGTGCCGCTCGAGAGCTTCGCCGCCGGCGCCATGTCGGCCAGGTTGCGGCACGATGGGTGAGATTGCAACCCACCACGCGCTCGTCGGGCCGGCGCCGGATGTGGGTGGTGCGGTCGGCGCCCGCGTCGGGCCACGCGCCGGGGACAGCGCGGTCGAATCGGTGTACCGTTTCGGTTCGAGCTGGCCAGCGCCGGCCGAGGGGAGCGCCGAATGAACGCGGACGCACGGACTGCTTGGTTCGCCAAGATGATGGAGTCGGGCCTGGACAACCA
Source organism: Kofleriaceae bacterium (assembly GCA_018058095.1). Lineage (GTDB taxonomy): Bacteria > Myxococcota_A > Polyangia > Haliangiales > Haliangiaceae > JABFXX01. The sequence continues at coordinate 8,930 of JAGPCO010000049.1, read as the reverse complement.
GATCTTCAACCCGGGCGACGTGCTCGCGCACGCCACGCCGGATGTCCTGGCCAGCAACCTGCCACCCGACCTGCTCAGCAAGGTGCTGGCCAGCTCGCTCGCCGCCGGGGCCATGACCCCCGAGCGGGTGCTCGAGACGGTCACGCCCGACCTGATGGCTCGCCACCTCCCGCACGACGTGCTGTGGGGCTGCATCGCCGCCGCCGCCGCCCGGGCCGGGGTGGTCGCGGGCCCAGGCGGCGGCTCGAGCTCAGGGAAGTAGCGTGTCGATCACGCGGTTCTTCACCCAGGCCCTGGGCGCGGCGCTCGAGCTCGGCATCGCCACGCCCGACGACCTGCTCAAGCACATGACGCCGGTGCTGCTGGCCCAGCACCTGCCACGGCCGCTGTGGGCGCGCCTGCTCACCGCGTGCCTCGGCGCCGAGCGGACCGACGCCGCCCTGGTGATCGACACGCTCGGCGTCGCCAACCTGTGCGAGCACCTGCCGGCGCCCGTGTTGTGGGCCTGCCTGTCCGAGGTGGCCGAACGCGCCGTCGGCCGTACGCTGCTGGTGGCGCCGCCGCCGCCTGGCACCAGCGCGGCCGGCTCGATCGGCGCCGCGGTCATCGGCGCCGCCCCGCTCGGCAGCACCCCGGCCACGCCGCCGGGCCGCCGCCCCGGCGACGACGCCGAGCCGGCCCACGCCGGCAGCACGTCGCGCGCGCGCAGCAACAGCCGGCAGCCGTTCCGCAGCGTCGGCTCGAGCCCGGGCGGCCGGGCCGCGGCGCCGGCACCGACCGCGCCGAACCGACCGGCCCAGCCCGGCGCGGCCAGCGCGTCCCCGGCCAGCGGCGCCGCCGCGATCGCGGCGCGCCGCCCGCAGGCCGCGGCCGGTCGCGCCAGCACCGCGCTCGACTTCGACATCGACACCGACGTCCGGTCCGACTGGAAGGGCAAGGAAGGCGAGGTCGCGGCCGAGGTCGACGACGACCAGCTGGTCGACTGGTCGGCCAACGAGGAGACCGTCACCGCCGGGCCCGAGTTCGACCGCAAGCGCTAGCAGGACGCTGAGCAACGCGGCGCAGCCGCAGACATCAGCCTGCTGGTGCACGAACGAACAGCGGGCCGCCCGAGGGCAGCCCGCTGCTTGGTGGCCGGTTGGCCAGTGGGCCGATTGGCCGTGGGGCCGGTCGGCCGGTGGGCGTTGTAGGGTTTGAACCTACGACTTTCACCGTGTGAAGATGACACTCTACCGCTGAGTTAAACGCCCGAAGCGAGGCGCATCTTTAGTCAGGTGCCGCGCCGGTGTCAACCGGTCGGCGCCGCTTGGGTGGGCGACCGGCCAGGCGGCCGCGTCCGGGTGGGTGCGTGGTAACAACCGGGCATGCCGCACACCCAGGTCCAGACGTCGTCGGCGCCGGCCGCGATCGGCCCGTACTCGCAGGCCATCACCACGCCGCTGGCCGGTCGGGTCATCTACACCTCGGGCCAGATCCCGCTCGATCCGGCGACCGGCGCCATGGTCAGCGGCGACATCGCCGTGCTGACCCGACGTGTGCTCGACAACCTCGGCGCCGTGCTGGCGGCCAGCGGCGCCACCTTCGCCGACGTCGTCAAGACGACGATCTTCCTGGCCGACCTGGCCGACTTCGCCGCCGTCAACGAGGTCTACGCCGAGCGGTTCCCACCGGCCGCCGGCCCGCCACCGGCGCGCTCGACCGTGCAGGCCGCGCGCCTGCCGCGCGATGCGCGGGTCGAGATCGAAGCCATCGCCGTCGTCACCGGAGGCGCGTCGTGAGCGCCGCGATCGAGTCGGTCCTGACCGAGGCGCGGGTGTTCCCGCCGCCGCCGGAGTTCACCGCCAGCGCCAGCGTGGCGTCGATGGCCGAGTACGAGGCCATGTGCGCCCGGGCCGAGGCCGACCCCGAGGGCTTCTGGGCCGACGTCGCCGCCGAGCTGACCTGGGCCCGGCCGTGGACCCAGACCCTTGACTGGAAGCTCCCAGACGCCCGCTGGTTCGTCGGCGGCGCGCTCAACGTCAGCACCAACTGCGTCGATCGCCACCTGACCGGGTGGCGGCGCAACAAGGCCGCCATCCTGTGGGAGGGCGAGCCGGGCGACACCCGGGTCCTGACCTACCAGCAGCTGCACCGCGAGGTGTGCAAGGCCGCCAACGCGCTGACCGCGCTCGGCATCAAGGCCGGAGACTTCGTCGCCATCTACCTGCCGATGGTGCCGGAGGCGGCCATCGCCATGCTGGCGTGTGCCCGCATCGGCGCCCCGCACACCGTGGTGTTCGGCGGCTTCTCGTCCGAGGCCCTGGCCGATCGCCTGCGCGACTCCGGCGCCCGCTTGCTCATCACCGCCGATGGCGGCTGGCGGCGTGGCCACGTCGTGCCGCTCAAGGACGCGGCCGACCGGGCGGTGCTCGAGGACACCAAGGTCGAGCGCGTGCTGGTGGTCAAGCGGACCGGCAACGCGGTGGGCTGGACCGAGGGCCGCGACGTGTGGTGGCACGACGCCGTCGACCGCGCCAGCCCGCGCCACGAGGCGCCGGCGCACGACGCCGAGCACCCGCTGTTCACGCTGTACACCAGCGGCACCACCGGCAAGCCCAAGGGCATCCTGCACACCACCGGCGGCTACCTGGTCGGCGCCGCCTACACCACCAAGCTGGTGTTCGACCTGCGCGACGAGGACGTGTTCTGGTGCACGGCCGACATCGGCTGGGTCACCGGTCACTCCTATGTCGTGTACGGCCCGCTGGCGCAGGGCGCGACGGTGCTGATGTACGAGGGCGCGCCCAACGCGCCGTCGCCGACCACCAGCGCCGGCGGCTGGGACCGGTTCTGGGACGTCATCGCCCGATGGCGGGTGACGGTGTTCTACACCGCGCCGACCGCCATCCGCGCCTTCATGCGCGCCGGCGACGACCTGCCGGCCGGGCACGACCTGTCGTCGCTGCGGCTGCTCGGCTCGGTCGGCGAGCCGATCAACCCCGAGGCGTGGATGTGGTACCGCCAGCACATCGGCGGTGGACGCTGCCCGATCGTCGACACCTGGTGGCAGACCGAGACCGGCTCGATCATGATCGCGCCGCTGCCGGGCGCCACCCCGACCAAGCCTGGCTCGGCGACGAGGCCGCTGCCGGGCATCGCCGCCGAGGTGGTGCGGCGCGACGGCACTCCGTGCGCCGCCAACGAGGGTGGCTACCTGGTGGTGCGGCGGCCGTGGCCGTCGATGCTTCGCACGATCTTCGGCAACCACGAGCGCTACCGCGCCGGCTATTTCAGCGAGATCGACGGCGTGTACTTCGCCGGCGACGGCGCCCGGCGCGACGCCGACGGCTACTTCTGGATCATGGGCCGGGTCGACGACGTCATCAACGTCGCCGGCCACCGCCTGTCGACGATGGAGGTCGAGAGCGCGCTGGTGTCCCACCCCAAGGTGGCCGAGGCCGCCGTGGTCGGCCGGCCCGACGAGCTCAAGGGCCAGGCCATCGTCGCCTTCGTCACCCCGCGCCGCGGCGTGACCGCCGACGACGCGCTGGCCCAGGAGCTGCGCGCGCACGTCACCGCGCAGATCGGCGCCCTGGCCCGGCCCGAGGAGGTGCGCTTCGCCGAGGCGCTACCCAAGACGCGGTCGGGCAAGATCATGCGCCGCCTGCTGCGCGAGGTGGCGTCGGGGTCGACCGCGCGTGGCGACACCACCACGCTCGAGGATCAGGGCGTGCTCGAGGCGCTGGCGCAGAGCTTCGCTGGCGACGAGTAGCGTTGGCCCGGCCGGGCCGTCATGGTGGCGGCTCGTACACCTGGACCGCGGCCTCGCCGGCGTTGTCGGCGTCGAGGCCGCCGATGACGTAGATGCGGCCGGCGACGACGGTGGCGGTGTGGTAGGTGACCGGCCGGGGCAGCGGCGCCAGCGTCTGCCACGCCCCGACCGCGCCGGCCGTGATGGGGGCGCGGCGCACCTCGGCGAGGGCGGCGCCCTCGAACGTGGCCTGGCCGGCGAGGACGTACAGATAGCCGCCCACGGCCACGCTGGCGTGCCGCTGGTGCGGGGCGGGCAGCGGGGTGGCGACCTCCAGGCCGGCCGTCGTCGTCCCGGCCAGGACCGTGGTCGGCGTGGCCCAGCCGCCGGTCAGGTAGGCCTGGGCGCCGACCGTGGCGGCGCCGAACATGTAGTTGGCGGCGGGCAGCGGCGGCGCGGCCATCCACGGGCTCAGGGTGCCCATGGTCGAGACATCGGCCCGGAACACCGTGGCCTCGACCAGGAAGCCGTCCCCCGACTCTCCACCGACCGCGTGCAGCAGGCCGGCCGCCACGTACGCGGCCAGGCCGCGGCGCGCGGCTGGCAGCTCGAGGTCGGTGCCCCAGGCCTGCAGGCTGCCGTCCCCGTTGACCAGCGCGCGCCACACCACGGTGAGCGCGAGCGGGCCGCCGTCGCCACCAAGCACGTACAGGGTGCGGCTGGCCGGGTCGACCGCGCAGGCGTGCCAGCGCAGCGGGCCGGGCAGGGCCTGGACCTGCTGCCAGGTCGTGACCGACCCGTCGGCCTCGACCTCTCCCATCAGCACCTCGTCCAGGGGCGCGGCCACCCCGCTGCCAGAGCCGCCGCCGATCACGTAGATGCGGTCGTCGAGGCTGACCGCGCAGGTCAGGCCACGACCGCCCGGGAGGCTGGTCGTCGCGCGCCACACCCCGGCGCCACCGCTGCCGGCGTCGCCGTCGGGGGATGAGCCGGCGTCGGCCTGGCCGGCCGGGGCGGCCGCGAACCCGACCAGGCCACACCCGGCCAGGCTCAGCGCGAGGAGGGCAGTCCACACCGCGTCCAGCGTACCGCGGGCATGCCCGCGCCGGCTCACCCTCGGCGGTACAGATTGTCTCGGTAGTCCTCGAGCATACGGTCCGACGAGAAGCGCCACGACGCCATGCCGATCGACGCCCGCATCATGGCCAGCCAGGCGGCCCGGTCGGCGAAGCGCGGCAGGACCTCGTGCTCGAGCGTGTCGTACAGGGCGGCGCGGTCGCGCGCGTCCATCGCCGGGTACTTGCTCTCGTCGAACGGGTCCTCGGTCGGGTCGGGCACGCCGATGTGCCAGCCGGTCACGCCGTGCTGGCACCCCTCGGGCCACCAGCCGTCGAGGATGGACAGGTTGAGCACCCCGTTCATGGCCGCCTTCATGCCCGACGTGCCCGAGGCCTCGAGCGGCCGGCGCGGGTTGTTGAGCCAGACGTCGCAGCCGCGGGTCAACATGCGGCCGAGCACCATGTCGTAGTTGGGCAGGAAGACGATCGACCCGGGGTGCCGGCGCGCCGCCTCGACCAGGCGGCCGACCAGCGCCTTGCCCGAGGTGTCGCGCGGGTGGGCCTTGCCGGCCCAGATCAGGCAGACCTTGCCGCCGGCCAGCAGCCGCTCGAGCCGGTCGGGGTCGCCGAGGATGAGGTCGGCCCGCTTGTACTCGGTCGAGCGGCGGGCGAAGCCGATGAGCAGCGCGTCGGCCGGCAGGTGGGCCCCGACGCGGGCCGCGATCTCGGCCAGCAGCTCGGCCTTGGCGGCCTGGTGCGCGTGCCACAGGTCGTGGTCCTGCCGCTCGCGCACCTTGTCGGCGACCAGCGCGGCGCGGATCCGGGCGTCCTGCCAGGTGCCGGCGTGGACGCCGTTGGTGATGGCGATGATCGGCGCCGCCTCCGGCACGTCCTTCCACATCACCCGGGCGGTCTCGCCGTGTAGCTCGGCCACCGCGTTGGCGGCCCGGGCCAGGCGCAGCCCGGCTGCGGTCATCGAGAACGGGTTGCCGCCGATGATCGTGAGCTCGGCGTCGGTGAAGCCGAGGTCGGCGCCCTGCTGCCGCATCAGCTCGAGCGAGTGGATCTCGTTACCGGCGGCGACCGGGGTGTGGGTGGTGAACACCACGTGCGGGCGCAGGGAGGCCAGGCGCTCGGCCAGGGTCGAGCCGCCGAAGCGGTGCTCGCGCAGCAGCTCGAGGCCAGCGAACACCGCGTGGCCCTCGTTGAAGTGATAGACGTCGACGTCGCGGCCGAGCGCGCGCAAGAGGCGCACGCCGCCGACGCCGAGCAGGATCTCCTGGGCCAGGCGGTCGTCGCTGCCGCCGCCGTACAGGCGCCGGGTGATCCAGCGGTCGTCCTCGCGCTCGGGCTCGAGCAGGTACAGTTCGGCCGTGGTGTAGCGCTCGACCTTCCAGGCCGTACACGGCACCGTCTTGCCGCGCACGGTGATCTCGAAGCGGACGTCGAGCTTGCGCAGGGCGTCGCGCGCCGTCTTGGGGTAGTGGTCCTCGACCGCGCCGCCCTCGCCGATGAGCTGGCGGGTGTAGCCCTCGTCCCACAGGATGCCGAGGCCGATGACCGGGGCGTGCAGGTCGCCGACCGACTTCATCAGGTCGCCGGCGAGGATGCCGAGCCCACCGGCGTAGATCGTGAGGGCCGGGTCGAGGCCGAACTCCATGCAGAAGTACGCGACCCTGGGGTTGTCCACCATGGCGGTCGACGTTGCACCGGCGTCGGCGCTGGCCGCAAGGTCGGGCGCGGCCAGATCGTCGTCGACGGCGCCGTCATCCGATCGCGTTGCGTTTGGCAACACGCGGGTTGCCGATCGCAACACCCGGCGGCGGGGGCTACGGCGCCAGCGCCAGCACCAGCAGCCCGCGGTGGCTGTCGGCCACGTACAGGCGACGCCGGCCTGGCTCGTAGTCGATCCCGACCGCGCCCTCGTAGAACGACTCGCCATACCCGGCGGCCGGCCCGGGCCAGGTGTTGAACCAGGCCCGCGTCGTCGGCGCGCGTGGGTCGGCCAGGTCGATCACCCGCACCCCGTCCTGGTAGTGCGCGGCCAGCGCCAGCTCGCCATCGATCATGAGGTTGTGGATGGACACCTCGGGCCGGGTCTGCCACTGCCCGAGCTCGGTCAGGAAGGCGGCGTCCTCGGTCACGTCGACCACACGCAGGTGCGCGCCATACTGCTCGTCGCCGTGCACCGCCAGGGTCCGGCCGCCGACGGGAGCGGTCCACACCGAGTGGCTGGTCAGCTCGCCGTAGTCGACGTAGGTGCCGAGCAGGCGCGGCGTCGCCGGGGCCGCGACGTCGAGGACCTGCAGGCCGGCGTCCCAGTACGCCAGGTAGGCTCGATCGCCGACGACGTACAGGTCGTGCAAGTAGCCCTCGCCGGACGGGTGACTCCACAGGCCCAGGAGCACCGGCGTGGCCGGGTCGGCCACGTCCCAGATCTCGAGCCCGACGCCGGGATTGCCGAGGTAGGCCCGGGTCCCGACCAGCGCCAGCGTGTGAACGTTGATGGCGGTCTCGCCGTTGGCCGGCGTGCCGAAATGCGCGGCGATGGTCGGCGCCGCTGGGGTCGACACGTCGACCACCACCACGCCGACGCGGTTGGACGCCATCAGGGCGAAGCGCCGGCCGTCGCTGGCGCGGGTGACCAGCTTGACGTCGTTGTAGATCTCACCCGCATCCGGGTACTCGACCGGCAGGTGGCCGAGGTCGCTCATCGCCGCCGGGTCGCGCACGTCGACCAGGCGCAGCCCATCACCGTAGTTGGCCAGGTAGGCCACGTCGGCCAGGACGCGGACGTTGACGGTGATGCCGCCGGGCCACGCCGCCCGCCCACCGTGCTCGCCGAGCAGGGCCAGCCCGGACGCCTCGGACTCGGCCAGGCGCTCGACCACCTTGCCGCGGACGGTCGCGGCCAGGCACTCCCCATCGCGGCACAACACGTAGTGGCCACGCAGCTCGCCGGCGGCGTCGCGGCCGCACAGGTCGAGCGCTCGCACGCCGGTGCCGTCGGCGAAGGTCTGGCGCACCACGAGGTCGTCGGCGCTGGAGGTCCGGACCTCGGCCGGCTCACCCGCCAGCAGGGCGGTGAAGGCCGCGCCCCCGCCGGCGCTGGGGTCGAGGCGCAGCGCGGTCGAGCCGATGAAGCGGGGGTAGTCGGGGTAGCGGACCTCGAGGTGGAGGATCGCCGGAGCGGTCCGGCCCACCAGGTCGGCCAGGGTGCCGGGGGCACACCCGTCCCGGGGGAAATCGCCGGGGTCATCGTAGGGGCCGGGGGCGGCGTCGGGCCCGGCCGCGCCGTCGTCGCCGCAGGCCGGCGTGACGGCGAGCACGGCGAGCATGGTCAGCCTGGCCAGGGACAGCCCGGGGCTGGGCGAGTCGAGGCGGCGGGACGGCGGCATGACCCACTCTATGCTGCGGCGCGCCAGGCTGCAGCTGGCAGCTGCTGGCAGCCCTCGGTCGAGCCGGGGGCGGGGCCCCGGGGCCTCACCTCGATCCCCAGTTGTCGTCGGCGCCGAACCGGTTACTGTAGAGACATGGGCCGCGCCGGCCAGGCACCTGATGCACGGACCACCGCCAAAAAATGGCGGAGGGAGATCTCCGTGCCGCATGGTGGATCCATGGGGGCACCATGAAGGCGTCGCGTCTGACCGTGGCCACGATGATCCTGCTGGCGCTGCCCGTGCTCGAGGTCGCGCCGGCCGCGGCGGCCCCACGCCGGACCCGCGCCGCCGCTGCCGCCAAGGTGGTCGCGCCGACGCACCAGGCCCGGGTCGCCGCGCTCGGCACGCTGCGGCCCCCTCTCGAGGAGCGCGGCCGGACCAAGCCGACCACGGCGGCCGAGCGGATCGCCGACCAGATCGCCGCGCTGTACCGCGGCCCGCTGCGCGCCGGCACGACGTCGCTGCTGGTGGTCGACGCCCGCACTGGCGCGCCGGTGTTCGCGGTCGAACCCGACCTCCCGCTCAACCCGGCCTCCAACGTCAAGCTGGTGTCGACCGCCGCCGCGCTCGACCTGCTCGGGCCCGACTACCGCTACCAGACTCGCATCCTCGGGCGCAGCCCCGACGCCGACGGCGTGGTGGCCGGCGACCTGTACCTGCTCGGGAGCTACGATCCGACCCTGGGCGCGGCGCAGGTCCGGG
>JAGPCO010000048.1 GCA_018058095.1 Kofleriaceae bacterium | reverse complement strand
CAGGGGCGGGCGGCCGCGTCGGCGCCGCCGCGGCCGCCGTGGCGGGGTGGTGATGCCGCGCACGAGGTCGTCGAAGCTGACCTGGGCCCCGGCCGGCACGGCGTGGCGGCGTCGGTCGCTGCGGGCGCGGGCGGCGGACGAAGACATTTAGAGCGTATATATCATCGCGACGATGATGACGCGGGATTTCGTCGAAGGTCCGACGATTTTCGGGACGGCGGGGACGCCGGACGTGGACCGGCCCGGGCGTCGGCTGAAGCCTCCTGCTGTGGACAGGCGCAGGGCGTGGCGCGGGTGGACAAGGGCGTGGAGAGGGGCAGCGCCTGCCCACAGCAGTCCGCCCGGGCCTGGACGTGCGGACCCTGAGGGGGTGTTTCCACCCTGGTCCGTGACCCAGACACCCGCCTTCGCCGGGTGTCTGGGACGGATTCGAAAGAATCCGGTTGGGGGAGCCACGACAGCCCCCGGGGGGACCGCTGTGGGCAGGCGCCCGGCGAAGCCGGGCGTCAGGGCCCGGCTTCGCCGGGCGCCTGTCCACAGCGCGAGGCCGAAGGCCGACCCCGGGGCGATCCGAAGTCGTTACGGGGTCGGACTCCTAGTTCGGGATCGGCGGCGCCTGCTTGCGCTCGCGGCCGTAGTCGTAGGCGGGTGGCGCCGGCGTCGTCGCGTCGCGGATGCGGATGAGGACACCGGCCGGGAGCTCCTGCTCGACCTCGGACCAGCCGGGCGGCGCCGGCGGCCCGGCCCACTCGTACAGGGCGCGCGCGTCGCGCGGCGACAGGTTCACGCAGCCGTGGCTGCGCTTGCTGCCGAAGCCGTCGTGCCAGTACGCGGCGTGCAGGTACAGCCCGGCGCGGAAGCGCATCGCCCACGGCACCTCGCCGACGTCGTACAACTTCTCGTCGGCCTCCGACGCCATGCGGGTGGTCGCCGCCTTGGCGCGGATGCGGTACAGGCCGGGCGGCGTGCCCTTGCGGCGGATCGCGGTCGACACCAGCGTGACGTAGACCGGCGTCACGCCCTGGTAGGCGACCAGGGTCTGCTGGTCGAGATCGATGTCGATCCACGCCTCGTCGGCGCCGAGGCCGGGCGGCGGCGGGACCTGCTCGACCAGGCGGGCGTCGGCCCGGGCCAGCCACTGCCCGTCGCCGAGGCGCAGGAACTGCTCGCCGACCTCGACCACCGCGACCTGCTCGCGCCGCTGCAGCCGGCGCACCACCGCCGCCTTGGCGTCGGGGCTGGCCCGCACGATCAGGGCCGAGCCGCGACGCGGCCCGACCGCGAACGCGAAGGGCCAGCTCGGCGCCGGGGTGGCGCGGAGGTCGAGCCCGACCCACGTCGACGGCGCAAGCCGGCGCAGCGCGCTGGCGTCGATCAGGCCCTTGTTGGTGTGCACGTAGGTGACGTCGCCGACGGTGACCCGGCCCTTGCCGCGCACCATCACCCCGGTCGTGAGCGCCTTGCTCGGGCTGCCAGCGGCCAGCGCCTTGCGACCCGGGAAGGCCGTCGCGCCGGCCGCGCCGACGTCGTAGTACTCGCCGGGGAGGATGGCGCCGGGCCGCACGAGCGGGAACACCTCGCCGCCGACCGGCGCCGTCGTCGGGGCCACGTCGCGCGCGCACAGCCAGCCGCGCGGCCGCAGCTCGACCCAGTACGGGCAGCGCCGATCGCCCCGGGCCAGCGCGCCGAGCTCGGCCCGGGTGCCGCGCATGACCTTGCCGAGCGGCCGGCCGCGCCGGCTCGGCGTCGCCACCACGTGCGCGGCGACGTGGGTGACCTCGACCCGGACCGTGTCACCCGGCCAGCCCAGGTCGGCCAGCGTCGGCGCGTCGGCCGCCGGCTCGGCCGCGCCTGGCTGGGGCGTGGCCGGTGGCGGCGGGACCTGGTCGCCGCTCGACGATGTGGGCGGGGAGGGCGCCGCGACGGCGCGAGCGCTCGTTCCCAGCACGAGCACGACCAGCAGCCACTTCGACATCTTCTGGTTCTAGACAACCCCGGGCTCGCTGTCACCCGGTGGTACCCCGCCGCCCCCCCATTCGCCCGGTCGAGGCGGCGCCGGCGGGCCGTGCGAGCGACCGGTTCCCGGTCGGCCCAGGTCATGCCACACTGGCGCGCATGTCGCGTGTCGAGCTCGTGGTCGGCGGGGCCATCGCCGGCACCCTCACCACCTACCTCATCATCTTCCGGGTGCTGTGGGCGCGGGGCCAGCGCGCGGCCGCGGTGCCCGCGGCGGTGGTCGAGCGCGGCGGCGACCGCTGGGTCGAGGGGCAGGGCCGCCAGCGCGTGCTCGGCTTCGGCGGCAAGGCGCAGACCGGGCTGGTCGCGCTCGCGCTGACCTCGATCACCGTGATGCTGCTGTGCGCGGTGGCGATGGTCGCGGTCGTCGTCCTGTCGTAGCCGGAGCGCCGGCTACGGCGACGGCGCGCTGGCCTCCTCGGCCTCGATCGCCGCCTCGCCGTCGCGGAAGGTCGGGTAGCGCCAGGTCAGGCCGAGGTCCTGCTTGATCCGATCAGCGTGCAGGCGGCGGTTGCGGTGTGAGCCGCGCGGCCGGCCCGGCTCGAGCAGGGCGCGGGTGGCCGGCAGCGGCAGGCCCATCCGCTCACACAGCCAGGTGGCGTAGGCGCGCTGGGTCGTCGGTTCGTCATCGGCCAGCAAGTAGGTCGAGCCGTGGGCGGCGCGGTCCTCGGCCGCCAGCACGGCCTGCACCACGTCATCGACGTGGATGCGGGAGATCGCGTGCTGGCCGTCGTCGAGCAGGCGATAGTCGCCCTTGCGCAGGCGGGCCCGCACGCCGCGGCCGGGGCCGTACACCGGGGCCAGCCGCAGCACGACGGTGCGGATGGCGAAGGTGCTGGCGGCGATGGCGTCCTCGTCGTTGCGCACCCCGGCCATGGCCGGGTCGTCGCGGGTGATCTCGGTGCCGTCGTCGATCTCGGCCTCGTCGTCGGGGTCGGGCCCGTACAGGCCCGACGAGCTGAGGTACACGCACACCGCCAGGCCGGCGCCGGCGGCGGCCTGCAGCGCCTTGCGCGGACCATCACCCGGAGGCAACGAGCCGATCGGCGGCACCGAGTACAGCAGGGTGCCGCCGCGCATGCTGGCCATCACCGCCGGCAGCTGCTTGGGCAGCGCGGCGTCGACGTACTTGAGCTCGGCGCCGAGCGCGCCCAGCGGCGCCAGCTTGCCGGTCGAGCGCGACGCCACCCGCACGGTGCGGCCGGCGGCCAGCGCCGCCCGCGCCACGCGCGCGCCGATGTAGCCGCAGCCGAGGATGACCAGGGGGGCGTCACTCACCGCGCCATCATCCCACATCCATCGCCGGATCCCGCCGGTTCCCCGCCGCCGCGGCCCGTGCCAGACTGCCGTTCGTCCAATGGCCTTCTCGCTGCTGTCGGCCGACGACCTGTACCTGTTCAACCAGGGCACCCACGTCCGGCTGCATCACAAGCTGGGCGCCCACGTGGTCGCCGCCGGCCAGCTCGGCGCCGACGGCCACAGCCGGGCGGCGGCGGCCGGGACCCACTTCGCGGTGTGGGCGCCCGGCGCGCGCGCGGTGTCGGTCATCGGCGACTGGAACCACTGGCACCCCGGCGCCGACCCGCTGTCGCCGCGCGACGCCTCCGGCATCTGGGAGGGCGTGGTCGCCGGCGTCGGCCACGGCGCCCGCTACAAGTTCCACGTCGTCGGCGCCGGCGGGCGCGGCGTCGACAAGGCCGATCCGCTGGCGGCCCGGGCCGAGCACCCGCCGGCGACCGCGTCGATCGTGTGGGCCGACGACTACGCCTGGCAGGACGCCAGCTGGATGGCGCGCCGCGCCCACCACAACCGCCACGACGCCCCGATCAGCATCTACGAGGTCCACCTCGGCTCGTGGCGGCGCGCCCACGGCGAGGTGCTCGGCTACCGCCAGCTCGGCGAGCAGCTGGCCGACCACGCCGCCGGGCTCGGCTTCACCCACGTCGAGCTGATGCCGGTGATGGAGCACCCGTTCTACGGCTCGTGGGGCTACCAGCTCACCGGCTACTTCGCGCCGACCACCCGCTACGGCGCGCCCGAGGACCTGATGGCCCTGGTCGACGGCCTGCACGCGCTCGGCGTCGGCGTCATCTTCGACTGGGTCCCGGCTCACTTCCCGACCGACAGCCACGGCCTCGGCGTGTTCGACGGCACCCACCTGTACGAACACGCCGACCCGCGCCGCGGCTTCCACCCCGACTGGACCAGCTACATCTTCAACTACGCCCGGCACGAGGTGCGCAGCTTCCTCATCTCGTCGGCCGTGCACTGGCTCGAGCGGTTCCACGGCGACGGCCTGCGCGTCGACGGCGTCGCCTCCATGCTGTACCGCGACTACTCGCGCCGGGCCGGCGAGTGGGTGCCCGACGTCGACGGCTCCAACCACGATCGCGACGCCATCGCCTTCCTGCAGCAGCTCAACCGCGCCGTCTACGCCGCCTTCCCCGACGTGCAGACCTACGCCGAGGAGTCGACCGCCTGGCCCGGCGTGTCGCGCCCAGTCGAGCACGGCGGCCTCGGCTTCGGCTTCAAGTGGGACATGGGCTGGATGCACGACACCCTGGCCTACCTGCGGCGAGATCCCATCCACCGTCGGTTTCACCACGACGAGCTGACCTTCCGCGCCGTGTACGCTGGCAGCGAGAGCTACGTGTTGCCCCTGTCCCACGACGAGGTCGTCCACGGCAAGGGCTCGCTCCTGTCCAAGCTGCCGGGTGACCCGTTCGCGCGGCGGGCCAACCTGCGCCTCTTGCTCGGCTACCAGTGGACCGTGCCCGGCAAGAAGTTGCTGTTCATGGGCGGCGAGCTCGGCACCTGGCGCGAGTGGAGCCACGACGGCGAGCTCGACTGGGCCATCACGTCCGATCCCGGCCACGCCGGCCTCGGCCGCTGGCTGGGCGACCTCAACGCGGCCTACCGCGCGCTACCGGCGCTGCACCGGCGCGACACCCCGCCGCTCGGCTTCGCCTGGCTCGGCGGCGACGATCGCGACAGCAGCGTGCTGTCGTACCTGCGCTGGGGCGATCCGGCCGACGCGCCGGTGGTCGTCGTGCTGAACTTCACGCCCATCGTCCGCACTGGCTACCGCGTCGGCGCGCCCGCAGGCGGGCACTGGCGCGAGCTGCTCAACTCCGACGCCGCCAGCTACGGCGGCGGCAACGTCGGCAACCTCGGCGGCGTCGATGCCGAGGCGGTGCCGTGGCACGGCCAGGCCCACTCGCTGGTGGTGACGGTGCCCCCGCTCGGCTGCGTCGTGCTCACCCCGGGCCCCGGGCCCGGCCCGGCGGAGGTCGGCCCGTGACCCGGTGGGTGTGTGTACACGGCCACTTCTACCAGCCGCCGCGCGAGAACCCGTGGCTCGAGGTGATCGAGCCGCAGCCGTCGGCCGCGCCGTACCCTGACTGGAACGCGCGCATCACCGCCGAGTGTTACCGGCCCAACAGCGCGGCCCGCATCGTCGACGGCGACGGCCGCATCGTCGGCATCGTCGACAACTACCAGCACATGAGCTTCAACGTCGGGCCGACCCTGATGTCGTGGCTCGAGCTGCACGCCGCCGACGTCCACGCCGCGCTGATCGCGGCCGACCGCGCGGCCCTGGCCCGGCTCGGTCATGGCGCGGCCATGGCCCAGGCCTACGGCCACCTCATCCTGCCGCTGGCCAGCCGGCGCGACAAGGTGACCCAGGTCCGCTGGGGCGTGGCCGACTTCCGCCACCGCTTCGGGCGGGCCCCGCGCGGCATGTGGCTGCCCGAGTGTGCGGTCGACGTCGACACGCTCGAGGTGCTGGCCGAGGAGGGCGTCGCCTTCACCGTGCTGGCGCCGCGCCAGGCCGCCCGCTGGCGTGCGCCCGGCGGCGCCTGGCAGCTCGGCCCGATCGAGACCCACCGCGTGTACCGCTGCCCGCTGCCGAGCGGGCGCAGCGTCGACCTGTTCTTCTACGATGGGCCCATCGCCCAGGCGGTCGCGTTCGAGCGCCTGCTGACCGACGGCGGCGCCCTGGCCGAGCGGCTGCTGTCGTCGGCCCGCGGCGACGGCCTCGGCCACATCGCCACCGACGGCGAGACCTATGGCCACCACCATCGCTACGGCGACATGGCGCTGGCCTGGGCCCTGGCCAGCCTGGGCCAGCGCGCCGGCGCCCGCCTCGGCAACTACGAGGCGTTCCGGGCCGCGCAGCCGGCGACCTGGGAGGTCGAGGTGGTGGCGCCGTCGTCGTGGAGCTGTGCCCACGGCGTCGGCCGCTGGCGCGACGACTGCGGCTGCAACGTCGGCAGCGGGCCCGACTGGCGTCAGGCCTGGCGCCGGCCGCTGCGCGACGCGCTCGACTGGCTGCGCGATCGCGCCGCCGACGTATTCGAGGCCGAGGGCGCGCTGTTCCACGACCCGTGGGCGGCGCGCGACGCCTACGTCGAGGTCGTGCTCGATCGCCAGCCGGCGGTGGTCGATCGGTTCCTGGCCAGCCAGGTCGCGTTGCCGCTGACCCCGGCGGTGCGCCAGCGCGCGCTCGAGCTGCTCGAGAGCCAGCGCCAGGCCATGGCCATGTTCACCAGCTGCGGCTGGTTCTTCGACGACCTGTCGGGCATCGAGACCGTCCAGATCCTGCGCTACGCCGCGCGGGTGTGCGAGCTGATCGATCGCGGCCAGGTCGACGCCGGCGCCAGCCAGCGCGGCCTGCTCGAGCGCCTGGCCGGCGCCCACTCCAACCTGCCCGAGCACGGCGACGGCCGGGCCCTGTGGGCGGCCCAGGTCGCGCCGGCGCGGGTCGACCTGCGCCACGTCGTCGCCCACGTCGCTCTGGCCGCGCTGGTCGATCCGGCCAGGCCCGGCGCCGGCGCGGCGGCGACCGAGGTGTTCTGTTATCGGGTCGAGGAGGTCGATCGGTCCGAGCGGCGCGGCCAGGGCGCCCGCCTGCTGGTGGCCACGCTGCGCGCGACCTCGCGCCTGACCGAGGAGGACGACGTGTTCCACGTCGCCGGCGTGCGCCGCGACGGCCATCCGCTGGTGGTCGGGGTCCGGCCGTGCGGCGACGAGGTCGAGGTCGCGGCCTGGGCCCGGGCCCGCACCACGCTGCTCGAGCAGTTCGACGCCGGCGACGTCGTCGGCGCCGCGGCCAGCATCGGCCAGGCCTTCGCCGGCGCGCTGGTCGACCTGTCGGCGCTGCGGGCCCACGACGGCGCCGGCGTGGTCGCGCGGCTGCTGGCCGAGCCGCTGGCCGCCGCCGACGCCGCCCTGGCCGACGTGTACACGCGCGACGCCGGGCTCATGCGGTGGCTGGTCAGCGTCGGGCTGCCGGTCCCGCCGGCGTTCCGGGCCGCGGCCGAACACACGCTGCGCCGGCGCATGCTGCGGGCGCTGGCGGCCGAGCCGCCGCAGTTCCCGGCCGTGCGCGGGCTCATCGACGAGGCGTGGTCGGTCCGGGTCGATCTCGACACCGCCGAGATCGCCTACGCCGCCGGTGGCGCCCTGCACCGCGCCATCGATCGGGTCATCGAGGCCCCGGGCGACGTGGCCGCGCTCGAAGGCGCGGCGCGCGCGGCCGAGATCGCCAGCCGCATGCGCAGCCGGGTCGACCTGTGGCACGCGCAGAACGCGGCCTGGCGCCTGGCCGACGAACACCTGCCGGGCTGGCGCGCCGCCGCCGCCACCGATCCCGACGCGGCCAGCCGGCTGCGCTGGCTCGAGAACCTGACCGCCGCGCTGCGCCTGGGACAGCCCGGCGCCGGCGCGACCCGGGCGTGATGAGCGCCGGCCTGGTCGCGCACCTGCCGGCGCCGCTCGCCGCGGCGCTGGGCGCGCTCGACCGCGGCTGGCCCGGCGAGGCCGGGGCCGACTGCGCCCGCTGCCCGATGCAGGCCGCGCCGGCGCCACACCCGTGGCGCTTCTCCGCCGACAGCAAGTGCTGCACCGCGCACCCGACGCTGGCCAACTTCCTGGTCGGACGGGCCCTGGCCGATCCAGCCAGCGCCAGCGCCGCGCTGGTACACGCTCGCCTGAGCGACCCGGCCGGGGTCGGCCCGCTCGGCCTCGATCCGCCCCCGGCGTACGACGCTCGCTACCGGCGTGACGCCGACGGTGGCTTCGGCCAGGATCAGTCGCTGCGCTGCCCGTTCTGGGTCGGCGGCGCCGACAGCTGCGGGGTGTGGGCGGTGCGGTCGGCCACGTGCCGGACCTGGTTCTGCCGCCACGATCACGGCCTGCACGGCGCGGCGGCGTGGGGCCAGGCCAGCTTCTGGGTGTCGGGCCTCGAGCAGCGGCTGGCCGAGCTGTGTGCCGCCCGGGTCGGGCCACCCGGCCCGGACCCGGACTGGGCCGACTACTTCGTGCGCTGCGCGGCGGCGAGTGAGCGCCTCGACCTCGCCGACGTCGACGCGCTGCTCACGCCCGCCCTGCGCGTCGCCCTGGACGAGGTGCTGGTGGTGCGAGCGGCCGCGACCGAGCGGGCCGCGACGTGGGCGCCGTTGCCGGCCCGCCTGCAGCCGGCGCTGTCGGAGTGGCACCAGCTGGACGACGGCCAGGTCGTGGTGACCGGGTACTCCACCTTCGACGCGGTGGTGGCGCCGGCCGGCTTCTTCGGGTTCCTGGCCGAGCTCGGCGGCGACGGCGACTGGCGGCGGGCCCGGGCCGCGGTGCGGCGGGCTCGCGCCGACGCCGCCTGGCTCGACGACGACACCGTCGCCGGGTTGGTCCGGGTCGGGGCGCTGGTCGCACCCGACACGCCGCCGCCGCCGGTCGAGCTGGTGGCGCTGCGGCGCTGGACGCGGCGCGGCCACACGCCCTGACGAGTCGACCCGGCCGGGGTGCGTGGATGTAGGCGTGCGCGCGAGATCACGCGCCAGCGCCGCGCCGTCGGCATACAATATCGACCATGTTGCGCACCGCCGGCTGGCTCACGGTCCTCCTCGCGAGCGCCTCCTGCGCCACCGGCGCTGGAAGCGACACCGTCGACGCGGGGCCACCCGGGCGACCCGACGCTGGCGGCGGCGGCTGCGTCGAGCCATGTGACGGCATCTTCGTCCGTGCCGACGGCGGGAGCGACAGCAACCCAGGCACCCGGGACCAGCCGCTCGCCACCATCGGCGCCGGCATCACCGCCGCCGCCGGGTCGGGCCAGCCGGTGCTGGTCGGCGCCGGCACCTACGCCGAGTCCGTCACCATGGTGGCCGGGGTGTCGGTGGTGGGTGGCCATGATGGCTCGTGGCAGCGGACCGGCACCACCGAGATCCTGGGCGACGTCGTCGCCGTGCGGTTCGAGGGCATCACGGTGCCGACGCGGCTGGTCGACGTCACGGTGCACGCTGCCGACGCCACCGCCGCCGGCGCCAGCAGCGTGGCGATCGTCATCACCGGGTCGAGCGGGATCGAGCTCGAGGACGTCACCGTCGTGCCCGGCCGCGGCGGGGACGGGCCCGGCGGCGGCGACGGCAGCATCGGCACAGGCGGCGGCAACGGCGGCATCGGCAACCCCGGCTGCGAGGACTCGAGCTTCCTGTGCTCGAGCTGTTCGCGCCCGGCCGGCGGCGCCCGCGGCACCTCGGCCTGCGGCGCGCTCGGCGGCATCGGCGGCCAGCCTGGGCACAACAACGGCAGCGGCGTGACCGGTGGCGCCGGCAGCGCCGGTGCCGGCGGCGGCGGCGGCGGCGGTGCCAGCGCGGTCGGCGGCCCAGGCAGCCCGGGCGACGTCGGCAGCCCCGGTGGCCCCGGCACCGCGGGCGCCTCGTTTGGCGCCTTCTCCGGCACCACGTACCAGCCGGCCGACGGTGGCGACGGCAGCGCCGGTGGCCCGGGCGGCGGCGGCGGCGGCGGTGGCGGCGGCGGCGGCGGCAGCAACGACTGTGACTCGTACGGCTCGTCGGGCGGCGGCGGCGGCGGCGGTGGCTGCGGCGGCACCCCGGGCACCGGCGGGCGCGGCGCCGGTGGCTCGTTCGGGGTCATCGCCGTCGACAGCGCGGTCACCATCCGCTCGTCGATGATCACCGCGGGAGTCGGCGGCACCGGCGGGCGCGGCGGCGACGGCGGAGGTGGCGGTCCGGGTGGTGACCCCGGCCCCGGCGGTCCGTACGGTGGTGGTGGCGAGCAGGATGACGGCGGCAACGGCGGCGCGGGCGGACGCGGCGGCACCGGCGGCGGTGGCGGCGCCGGCGGCGGTGGTGGTGGCGGCCCGTCGGCGGCGCTGGCCTGCCTGGGCACCAGCACGGTGACCATCCCGCAGTCGACCCTGGTCGCCGGCACCGGCGGCGCCGGCGGCACCTCGGCGGCGCCCGGCGCGACCGGGCTGGCGACGATGGCCTACAACTGCTCGTTCTTCTGAGTCGGCGGCGCGGTCGCTGCGGTCGCCGTGCGCAGCTGCTGGCAGCGCCGGGTCAGCTCGGCGCCGATCGGGGCCTGGTCCTGCTCGAGCCGGCGCGCGAAGTCGCCGCGGCGCAGGGTCGCGGCCGCCCGCACCAGCGTGCGCAGGTCGCCGCAGGCGGCGTGGGCCTGGGCGTGGACCTCGCCGCCGGCCTGGTACACCTGCATCTCGATCAGCGACGCGTTGTTGGGCCGCTGCACCAGGCGCAGCTCGGCCACCACGCGATCGATGATGGCCGCCTTGGCCGCCAGCGTCGCCGCCGCCGGGCCCTTGCGCTGGTACAGCGCGTCGAGCGCGCGGTAGGTCGCAACCATGCGGCTGGTCCGGGCCCGACGCACCGCCTGCCCGAACAGCCACGCCACCTCCTCGTCGGAGCCGGCGCCGAAGCGCTCGACCACCCAGCGGTCGGTCAGGCGGTCGGCCACGTACTCGGCGAAGCTCTCGTTGAAGAACGGCTGGTCGGGCACCAGCACCGAGGCGTGGACCGACTCGTGCAGGATGACGTTGGCCAGGTCGGCGAAGGCGCCGTGGCCGTCGCCCAGCATGGGCGACACCACCGGATCGGGGAACCAGCCGCCGGTCGAGTAGGCGGCGGCCGGGCGCGCGAACGCGTCGTAGCCGTCGCGCCGGAGCCGATCGCGGTGGGTCAGCGCCTCGTCGAGATCGAACCAGCCGACCCCGGTGAAGCAGCCGGCGATCGGGAAGCACCACGAGCGCGCCGTGAACGACAGCGGGTCGGCGGCGCCGACGAACCACACCGCCGCCACCCCGCGCGCCTCGACGTAGTGCCGGTAGTTGCGGCGGATGCGCAGGCCGTGGCTGGCGCCGAAGCGCTTGATGCCGTCGAGCTCGGCCAGGAGGACGCGGGTGTTGTGCGGCTCGCGCGGATCGGCGATGACCGCGTCGATCGGCCGGGCCCGCGCCATCAGGTCGAGCTGGCCGTGCGCGGCCTGGCCGAGGTAACGCGGCATCATGCAGCCGGCCCCGAGCACCAGCGTGGCCAGCAACAGCAGCGCGGCCGGCCTCACGCGTGCCCTGGGACCCGGCCGGCCGGGCCGCCGAGCGCGGCGGCGATGCGGGTGGCCAGGGCCTGACCGTCGGCGCCGTCGAGCTTGCCCGCAGGCCAGTCGAGGCCGAGGCCGGCGCCGTCGTCTGGCTTGGGGATGATGTGGAAGTGGACGTGGAACACGGCCTGGTGGGCGGCGGCGCCGTTGTTCTGCAGCACGTTGAAGGCGGTCGCGCCGGTCGCCGCCAGCACGGCGCGGGCGATGCGCGGCAGGACCCGGCCGATCGCCGCCGCCGACTCGTCGGACAGCGCGTCGAGGGTGGCCACCGCCTCCTTGGGGATGACCAGGGTGTGGCCCGGCGCCAGCGGGAACACG
This sequence comes from Kofleriaceae bacterium, assembly GCA_018058095.1. Lineage (GTDB taxonomy): Bacteria > Myxococcota_A > Polyangia > Haliangiales > Haliangiaceae > JABFXX01. The sequence goes on along the minus strand of JAGPCO010000048.1, from coordinate 40,005 downwards.
TCGAGGAAGGCCAGCACGAGGTCGTCCTCGTAGATTTTGTGGCACGGCAGCTCGCCGCGCAGGATCCGACCGAAGATGGTGTCCGCCATGGCCGGACCGTACCGCAGGACGCCGCGGTGCGGCGGCGGCGCCGGGCCGTCACCCTCCGCGCGCGGGCTCAGCGCGTGGTCAGCGCCGCGCGCTGGCCCAGCTCGGCGTCGGCCGCCGCGCGCGGCCCCGGCCCGGCGTCGCCGGTCGGTCGCACGGCCCGCGCCGCCGCCGCCGCCACCGTGAGCTCGAGGCGGGTGGTGGAGCCGGCCGCGCTGGCGTCGATCGTGAGGAGGCCGGCGGCGGTCGCCTGCACGCTGACGCAGTTGGCGGAGGCGGTGCCGACGGCCTGGCCGGCGCCGGCGACCGTGAAGGTCCAGTCGAGGTCGACCACGGCGCGCGCGCCGGCGTGGGCCTCGAAGCAGACCGAGCCGCTGCTGCCGATGACGATGGTGTCGGGCAGGTTGTCGACGCCAGGGACGAGCTGGTCGACCGCGTCGACCACCGTCACCTCGACCGCGCGCGGGGCACCGCCGGCGGTCACGTTCAGGCTGATCGGCCCGACCGGCGGCGCCGCCAGCTCGACCGTATCCCACGACGGCGTGGTCACCGCGGCGCCGGCCACCGTCAGGCTGTGGTCGGCCAGGCGCTCCCCCTCGGCCGAGTACAGGCCGAGGCCGAACGTCACGGTCGGGCCGGCCAGGAAGGCGATCTGGGTCGGGTCGAGCAGCTGCTCGTACCCGAAGGGCAGGGGCCGGACCGCGGCCAGGGCCCGGGCCGAGACCTCGTACCGATCGAGGAGGAGATCGTTGCCGGCCTCGGTGATGCGCAGGAGGTCGCGTCCGTCGGCCACGCCGGTGATGCGGACCGAGCTGGTGCCGAGGATGGCGGCGCCGACCGCGTCGCCGTTGTCGCTCATCGCCGCGAACGGCACGTCGAGCGCGACCACCTCGTCGATGATCGCGTCGGCGCCCAGCCGGCGCCACAGCTCGATCTCCTGGGTCCCGCCGATGGCGACCGGCTTGGGCGCCTGATCCGCGTAGCCGACCAGCGGCGTGGCGGTGAAGTGCAGCCCGTACGGGGTGGTGTCGCTGCACGCCTCGTCGGCCGGGCATTCGCCGGAGGAGGCGCGCTCACCGGCGGTGCACGCCGGGACGAGCAGGAGGGACATGAAGGGGAGGGCGAGGGCGCTACGAAGGCTCATATGCGCCATCCTCAGAGCACTGGCTGTGCCACCGACGACTCCTCGCGATGTCGCCGGCTTGCGCCGGATTGGTCGGGCCATCGACCGTCGATCACGACATCCATGCCCGGGTCACCGCCCGCGGCCGGAAATGCATGGCAATCGGTGACTTGGCGTCACGCCGCCCAGGAGCCGGCGCACGGCGGGGGCCAGGCCGGGGCTACGGGTCGAACCGGTAGCCCGACCCGCGCACCGTCACGAAGTGCCGCGGCTGCTCCGGGTCGTCCTCGAGGTGCTTGCGCAGCTGGCCGACGAAGTTGTCCACCGTGCGCGGCGTGCCAGACGACTGGCCCCACACGTCGCGCAGGATGGTGCCGCGGGCAAACACCTGGCGCGGGTGGCGGACCAGGAAGGCCAGCAGCTCGAACTCGAGGTGGGTCAGGCGGACCAGCTCGCCGCCCTTCTTCACCACCCGCTGGGCGTGGTCGATCTCGACGTCGGCGAAGTTCGACGCCAGGCGGACCTCGGTCGGAGTCGGCTCACCCGGCGGGGTGGCGCGCCGCAGCACGGCGTCGACCCGCGCCATCAGCTCGGCCAGGGCGAACGGCTTGGTGACGTAGTCGTCGGCGCCCAGGCGCAGCGCCGCGACCTTGTCGTACTCGCTGTCACGGGCAGAGATGACGATGACCGGGACCAGGTCGTCGGCGCCGCGCAGCGCCGACAGCACCTCGAGGCCGTTCTTCTTGGGCAGGTTGATGTCGAGCAGGATGAGGTCGAACTCGCGCTCGGCGATGGCGGCCAGCGCCGCCTCGCCATCGCCGACGATGTGCGAGCGGTGCCCGGCCAGCTTGAGGTTGAGCGACAGCCCGGTGGCGATGGCCTCGTCGTCCTCGACGATGAGCAGGTTGCGCGCTGGTGTCATGGCACCGCCTCGAGGGTGGCGGCGGCGGTGGCGCTGCGCGGGGCGGCGGTGCGGGCCCGGGCCCGGCGCGGCAGGCGCAGGGTGAACTCCGAGCCCTGCCCCGGCCGCGACTTCACGTCGACCCGGCCGCCGTGGCCGCGGACGATGGCGCGGACGAAGGCCAGGCCGAGGCCGGAGCCCGGCGTGCCACGCGCGGTCGCCGCCTGGCCGCGTTCGAACTGCTCGAAGATGGTGCGGTGCTCGCCGCGCTCGAGCCCGATGCCGTTGTCGCGCACGGTCAGCTCGATCCACCGTCCGACGGTGCGCGCCGACAGCGCGATCTGCTTGTCGCGCTCGGTGTACTTCCAGGCGTTGGTCAGCAGGTTGACCAGGGCGCGGACCAGGGCCGGGCGATCCCCGACGAACGACAGCCCGGGCTCGACCTCGAGGCCGATCGGCGTGGGCTCGCTCAGGGTGGCGGCGTCGAACGCGGCCACCGCCTCCTCGAGCAGCTCGCGTGCGTCGATCGGGCGCTGCTCGAAGATGTGGGCCCCGGTCTCCATCCGCGACAGCTCGATGAGGCGGCCGGCCAGGCTCTCGAGCCGCTGCGCCTCCTGCCCGAGCAGCTGCATCACCCGGGTCCGCTCGCCCGGCTCGAGCCGGCCGTCGGCGAGCGACTCCAGCAGGAGGCGGATCGACGTGATGGGGGTGCGCAGCTCGTGCGAGACCGACGACAGGAAGTCGTTCTGGACCCGGGCCAGCGAGGCGCCCTTGCCGACGAAGATCGAGCCGAGCACGTAGCCGGTGATGCCGGTCGTGCACAGGGTCAGCACCAGCACGCCGGCCAGGGCCGAGCGGGCCTCGCCGAAGAACAGCAGGACGATGCCGATGGCGGTGAGGAGGATGGTCGGCACCAGCACCGCCAGCACCAGGATCAGCTGGGCCCGCCGCAGCTGGATGATGGCCGGAGGGAACCGCACCCGTCGACTATGCCACGTCGCCCGACAGCGTCGGGCCGGTCGGGACGGCCGCCGACGGGCGCGCGGCCGTCCCAGGCGGCGTGGCCGGCGCCGGCGCCTCGAGCACGTGCGCCGGCACGCCGTGCAGGTCCCACACCACGCCCAGGCCGGCCAGCACCCGCAGGACCAGGTAGGTGAGGTCGAGCTGCCACCAGTGAAAGCCCTGTCGCGCTGCGACCTGGTAGTGGTGGTGGTTGTTGTGCCAGCCCTCGCCCAGGGTGACGAGCGCCAGCACCACGTTGTTGCGCGAGTCGTCGTCGGTGGCGTAGCGGCGGCTCCCGAACATGTGCGACAGCGAGTTGATGGTGAACGTGCCGTGCCAGGTCAGGACCTGGGACACCGCGAAGCCCCACACCAGCGCGAACCAGCCGCCGACCAGCAGCAGCAGGCCGGCCAGCACCAGCGGCGGCACCAGCCAGTAGGTGCCCAGCCAGCGCAGCTCGGGGTACCGCGCCAGGTCGCGCACCCGGGTCAGGTCGGTGTCCTCGAGGTCGCGGCACAGGAACCAGCCCATGTGCGACCACCAGAAGCCGTCGCGCCGGGCCGAGTGCAGGTCGCCCTCCTGATCGGATCGTCGGTGGTGGACGCGGTGGTGCGCGGCCCACCACAGGACGCCCTTCTGGAACGTCGCGGTCGCGCCGACCGCCAGCACCAGCTGGAACCAGCGCGAGGTGCGATACGCGCGGTGCGAGAAGTAGCGGTGGTAGCCGGCGGTGATGAAGAACATGCGCGGCAGGTACAGCAGCGCGGCCAGGGCCAGGCCTCGCCACGACCAGCCGAGCACGGCGACGCCGACGACGGCGGCCAGGTGGATGGCCCAGAAGCCGGCCGACATCGAGTTGAAGTACACGCGGCGCCAGCCGGCCGCGCGGGCTGCATGGGCGAGGTCCACGGGTCCAGGCTAGCCAGCCGCCCGGTCAGGCCATTCACGACTCGGTCACGGTTGTGTCATGGTGCCCGCACCATGGCTCCCTCCCTCGAGTACCGCCCGCTCGGCAGCACCGGCCTGCGCGTGTCGCCCCTGTGCCTGGGCGCGATGACCTTCGGCGAGGCCGACGACAAGTCGTTCATGCACAAGGTCGGCGCCGACGAGGCCACCTCGCACGCGGTGCTCGACCGCGCGGTCGCCGCCGGCCTCAACTTCGTCGACACCGCCGACGTGTACGGCCAGGACGGCCTGTCGGAGCGGGTGCTGGGCGCCTGGCTGGCCAGCCGGGGCCGGCGCGACCAGGTCGTGGTCGCCACCAAGTTCCGCTTCACCATGGGTGACGGGCCCAACCGGGCCGGCGCCTCGCGTTACCGCATCATCAAGTGCTGCGAGGACTCGCTGCGCCGCCTGCGCACCGACCGCATCGACCTGTACCAGATCCACATGCAGGACACGTCGACGCCGGAGGACGAGACGCTGCGCGCCCTCGACGACCTGGTCCGGGCCGGCAAGGTGCTGTACCTGGGCGCGTCGAACTACGCGGCCTACCGCCTGGTCGACTCGCTGTGGACCTCGCGCACCGAGCGGCTCGAGCGCTTCGTCACCCTGCAGGCGCAGTACAGCCTGGTGGTGCGCGACCTCGAGCGCGAGCTGGTGCCGGCGTGCCGGGCCCACGGCCTCGGCATCTTGCCGTGGTCGCCGCTCGCGGGCGGCTTCCTGACCGGCAAGTACCGGCGCGGGCAGGCGCCGCCGGCCGGCACCCGCCTGGAGATGTGGAAGCAGCGCTGGGCCAGCTACGACACCGAGCGCAACTGGCGCATCCTCGACGCGGTCAGCGCGGTCGCCGCCGAGCTGGGGGCCACGCCGGGCCAGGTCGCGCTGGCCTGGCTGCTGACGCGTCCGCAGGTGTCGTCGGTCATCTTCGGCGCCCGCACGGTCGAGCAGCTCGACGACAACCTGGCGGCGGCGACCCTGGTCCTCGGCGCCGACCACGTCGCCGCGCTCGACGCCGCCAGCGCGTTCGAGCTGGGTTATCCGTACCAGTTCATCGCCGGCATCGCCGGCCGCTGGTAGCTCGCGGGCCGCAGCTCAGTGACGTCGACGTGATCGTGATCGGCGACGTGTTCGTGGCCGCCCCCGTGGCCGTGGCCGTGCGCCCAAGCGGGAACGACACCGTGATCTTGGTCGATCCGTCGTGGCGCGCACAGGCGCCCGCGCTACAGCTTGGCCTGGGCGTGGAAGATGCGGGAGATCGCGCCGCGCGGCTCGGCCACCGGCTGGGTCCACACCGCGTGCAGCATGCGCCGGCGCGGATCGAGCACCAGGCCCCAGTACTCGCCGAGCCAGCCGGTCCCGTGCCGGACGTAGCTGTACGACGCGAACGGGGTGTCGCTCAGCAGCTGGTTCTTGCCGCAGGTGGCGCCGCCACCGCGACAGACCGCGTACGCCACCGCGCCGGCGCCATCGCGCTGGTCGTACCAGGCGACGTGGACCTCGCCGGTCGCCTCGTCGACGACCACCTGCGGCAGCATGTGGCTGGCGCAGTGGCCGTCGTCGTTGACGGTGGTATGGCGCCAGGTCCGGCCGCCGTCGGCCGACGTCGCCAGCACGATGTCCCACGCGCCGTCGGCGCTGCCGTGCGGGTACACCACGTAGATCCGCTTGCGCCGGGTGTCGACGCTGACGTTGGGGTTGGAGAAGAAGAACGGCAGCCGCTCGCCCGGGCGGGACACGACGGTGGGCGGTGAGAACGACGTGCCGCCGTCGCGCGAGACCGCGTACGAGACCTTGTTGTCGGCCGAGGTCGGGCCGCCGGCCGGGCCGCCATCGAGCGCGACGGCGTGGACCGCGCCGGTCGCGTCGACCTCGAGATCGCCGTAGATGCCGGGGGTGGCGGTGACCGAGCTCGACCAGGTCGTGCCGCCATCGCGCGAGGCCACCACCCGCATGCCGTCGCGCACGGTGCTGCTGTAGCCGACGTACACCACCTCCCCGGCCGGCCGCCGGCGCGAGCCGCCGACGTCGGGCCCGACCGCCACCATCGGCTTGTCGAGGCAACCCAGGGTGCCGGCCGGGCAGTCGCCGGCGGCGTCGTGTACAGGGGCGGGCGTGGTCCAGCTGGCGCCACCGTCGCGCGAGCGGGCGTAGCCGATGATGGCGCCGACCTCGGGCGCGCGGGTGTTGTCGAACGCCAGCCAGACAGCGTGGACCTGGCCGTCCCGGCCGGCGGCCAGCCACGGATCGAAGTGCGAGGTCTTGGATGACGGCACGGCCAGGTCGTAGCTGCGCTGACCATCGGCCGAGATCCGCGCCGCGGCGAGCTGGCTGGGCTGGCCCTGGCTGCGCCGGGCCGAGTACAGGGCGACCAGCGTGCCGTCGGTCGTGACCGCCGCGCTCGGCTCGAACTGGTACAGGCCCGGGCTGGCGGTGGTGCTCAGGCGCTCGCTGGCGCCGAACGCGCCGCGCTCGAGCGGCGGGCTGGGCCGGCAGGTCGGCGGGATGGGCGCGAGCAAGCCGGGCAGGGCACACGCCTTCCAGATCGGATCACAGACGTAGCCTTCGTCGACCCGGCAGTCGGCGTCGCCCTGGCACCCGGCCAGGCACAGGTTACCGGCCCTGCTCGACGTGGTGCACACGCCATCACAGGCGACGCCGTCGGCGCCGCAGAACGAGGTGCACAGCCCGCCCGGGGCTGGTGGCAGGCAGAACAGGCCGTCGCCGCAGGTGCCGGCCGGGGAGGCCTCGGATGGTGTGCAGGCGGCGCCACGGCGACCGCCCGCGGGTTCGGCGTCGCTGCGGGTGTCAGCGGTCGCCGCGTCGATCGGTGCCAGCGCGCCCACGACCGGTGCACGCGACGCGTCGGGAGCTGCGGCCGAACAGGCGGCGGTCGCCAGCAGCAGCGTCGCCCCGGCTCGTTGGTGCATCGTCGACCTCGCCGGCGTCGCGCCGGCTAGAACCCACCGGACAGGCTCAGGCCGACCTGATCGGGCCCGAGCACCGGCACCAGCGCCGACCGGGTCGCCGACTCGGCCGCGCTGGTGTGGAAGAAGGCGAAGTACGTCCCGGCGGCGACCGCGGCCAGTCCGACGCCGAACAGCGTCGTGCCGTACTTCTTCATGTTGCCGTTGTGACGGTCGACGCAGGCGGCGTTGCAATCGGTCGCCTCGGCCTTGCTCTTCTCGCGCAGGTTGTACGCGAGCGAGCCGCCGAGGAAGGCGACCCCGCCGCCGAGCAGCACGTAGCCGAGCGTGGTCTTGGTCCGGACGCGCGGCGCCGCGATCGGCCCTTCCCCGCCACCGCCGCCACCGCCGCCACCGCCGCCGGCACCGGCCGGCGTGAGCGGCGGCACCACGAAGCGCTCCTCGCGGCCCTCCGGCAGCGGCCGCGCCTCGGTCGCGTAGGTCTCGTGCCCGCTGGCGCTGGCGACCACCGTGACCAGGTCCTTGCTGTCGCTCGGGTCGGTCGGATCCATCGGCATCGCCTCGCCGGCGGTGGCCGCGACGTCGGCCTTGCCGGGCCGCTTGATGACCACCACCTGGCCGGGCACGGCCCCCTCGACCTCGACCACCACCCGCGGCACCCGGGGCCGAAGCGCGTTGATGTGCTCGCGGGCGGCCTGCGCCAGCTCGGTCTCGCCGGCGGCGATCGCCATCTTCTCGGCGTACTCGAAGCCGCGCACCGCGCTGTGGACCTGGTTGCGCTTCTCCAGGCACAGCGCCAGGTTCATGCGCGGGCCGAGGTGATCGACCTTGGCCAGGCTCTCCTCGAACTTGGCGCACGCCTGGGCCAGCTTGTTCTGCGCCAGCAGGTCGCGACCCTCTCGAAACAGGCGCTCGGCGTCGGTCTCCTGCGCCCAGGCCACACCGGTTGGTGCGAGCAGGACGGTGACGAGGACCAGACCAGCGAATCTCCCCAGGTTCCGCATGGGGCAGAGCATATCGCGCCTTCGCCAGGCGCGCGCCGGCTCGGTCGGCTACTTCTTCCGGCCGGTTCCGCTGTAGATGTCGAACGGATCTTTCGGCTTGCCCCCGTCCTTGGGGTCCTTGCCGTCCTTGGGATCCTTGCCGTCCTTGGGATCCTTGCCGTCCTTGGGGTCCTTGCGACCCGACCCGGACTTGCCGTCCCTGGGATCCTTGCGGCCCGTGCCGGTCTTGCCACCAGGCGAGACCGTCTGGGTCGCGGTGCCGAGGTTGGCGTCGGCACCGCTGGTGCCCGCCGCCTCGGGGGCGGCATCGGCGCCGACGGTGACCACCGCCGCGCCCGCATCGACCATGCCCGTCGCCACTGGCAGATCGGTGGCCGCGTCGGCGCTGATGCCGGCCGGCGTCGTCGCGCCGGTGGCCCCGCCGGTCCCGCCAGCGGGCTCGGTCGGTCCCGAGGCAGACACGCTCGGGCGGGTCAGCACGAAGCCGGCGGCGATCGCCCCGACCAGCAGGACCACGGCAGCGACGATGAGCTTGCCACGCCCGGCGCGGCGCTGGGCTTCGACGAGGCCGGTCGGCTCGCTCCACGGCGCGTCGCCCGGCGAGGTGGTGGTGGCGGCGGCGGCCCCGGCGCCCGTCCACGGGCCGGGCGGCGTGGCGCCGCGCCACGGCGCGCCGCTCGAGTCGACCGCGGTGATGGAGGTCGGCGTGTCCGAGGCCAGGGGGCCCGGGTCGGTGATGATCGCGTTGGCCTCGGTGATGTCGCTGTCCTCGGTGGTGGCCAGTGACGCCGCCGCCGCGCGGTCCATCGCCGGCGTCGAGCCGCGCGCCGGCTGGGCCACTGGCGACGGCCGGGCCTGGCCCGAGCCGAGCGACGCCTGCGGCCGGGCCACCGGCTGCGAGTCGCGCGGCAACACCGGTCGGGCGGCGGCGTCGTTGCTGCCCTCGAGGCGGCGCCCGAGCATGCGCTGGATCCGATCGGCCAGGACCTGGGCCTGGCCGCGGTCGCGCGCGAACGGGACCAGGTCGCGCGCCAGCTCGGTCACGTTCTGGTACCGGTTGGCCGGGTCCTTCTCCAGGCAGCGCTTGATGACCAGGTCGAGCCCGGCCGGCATCGGCGTGGTCATCGGCGCTGGCGCGTCGACCGCGACCTTCACGCACATCTCCGAGAAGCTCTCGGCCTGGAACGGCAGCTCGCCTTCGATCAGCTCGTACAGCACCGTGCCCATCGACCAGATGTCGGTGCGCGGGTCGACGTTGCGGGCCGAGCGCATCTGCTCGGGCGACATGTACGCCGGCGTGCCCAGCATCGACTGGGTCTGGGTCAGGTTCATCTCGGCGCCGAGCGGCGACTTCGAGATGCCGAAGTCGAGCATCTTGAGCAGCGCGCTGCCGTCGGGCCGCCAGGTCACGAACAGGTTGGACGGCTTGACGTCGCGGTGGACGATGCCGAGCGAGTGCGCCTCGGCCAGGGCGACCGCGGCCTGCAGCAGCAGCTCGCACGCCAGGTTGGGGTTGATCTTGCCGCTCTGCTCGAGCATCTCCGCGAGGTCGACGCCCTCGAGGAACTCCATGACCATGTAGGGCGTGCCGGACTCGAAGGTGCCGACGTCGGTGATGCGGGCGACGTGTTCGCTCTTGAGCTTGACCGCGGCCTGGGCCTCGCGCAGGAAGCGGCGCAGGGTGTCGGGATCGAGCGCGACGTCGTCGCGCAGGAACTTGATGGCGACCTTCTCCTCCAGCTGGAGGTGGGTGGCCTGGGCGACGATGCCCATGCCGCCGTGGCCCAGGATCGAGTCGACCCGGTACTTCCCCAGCAAGATCTGACCCGGCTCGACCCCATAGTCGGCCGGATTCGAGGCCTTGGACACCGCGACCATGCTAGCGCGCCTGGTCCAACCTCTCAAGGCGAAGCCGGCGATCTGGCTCTGGAAATCGGCCTCAGCCTGTGACCTGGATCAACGAAGTCGGGCAGTTGCCGGCCCGGGGCCGCCTGCCCACCCGTCACGACATCTGGTGGATCTTGAGGAGGTTGGTCTGCACCCCGGCCCCGACCGGCACGCCCATCGTGATGATGACGTGCTCGCCGGCGACCGCCAGGTGCCGGCTCAGCAGCGTGGCCTCGACCTGGTCGATCACCTCGTCGGTGGTCGCCGAGTGCGGGATGTGGACCGGGGTCACGCCCCACACCAGGGCCAAGCGGCGGAACTGCACCTCGTCGGTGGTCAGCGCCACGATCTCGGCCTCGGGCCGGTACTCGCTCATGAGCCGGGCCGCCCCGCCCGAGCCGGTCACCACCGCGATCGTGCGCACCTTCATCTTGCGGGCGGCGATGACCGCGGCGTGGGCGATGGCGTTGGCCGACACCGCCAGCTCGACCACCGGCGGCTCGATGTTCTGGCGGTAGTACGCGCTGCCCTCGACCTCGCGGACGATGCGGACCATGGTCCGGACCGCCTCGACCGGGTGCGCGCCCGACGCGGTCTCGCCCGACAGCATGACCGCGTCGGTGCCGTCGAGGATGGCGTTGGCGACGTCCGACGCCTCGGCCCGGGTCGGGCGCGGCTGCTGGATCATCGACTCCAGCATCTGGGTCGCGGTGATGACGATCTTGCCGCGCCGGTTGGTCTCCTCGATGATCCGCTTCTGGATGAGCGGGACCTTCTCCGGGCCCATCTCCACGCCGAGGTCGCCGCGGGCGACCATGATGCCGTCGGCGGCGTCGATGATCTCGGCCAGGCGGTCGATGGCCTGCGGCTTCTCGATCTTGGCGATGACCGGGATGGCGATGCCGTCGTCGGTGAGCAGGCGCTTGGCCTCGCGCACGTCCTCGGCCCGGCGCACGAACGACAGGGCGACGTAGTCGACGCCGTGGCGCAGCCCGAACTTGATGTCCTCCCGGTCCTTGTCGGACAGGGCCGGGGCCGACACCTCGACCCCGGGCAGGTTGATGCCCTTGTTGTTCTTGAGGATGCCGCCGGTGACCACCAGGGTGTGGACCTCGTGGTTGGCCACGCTGGTCACCACCAGGCTGAGGTAGCCGTCGTCGAGCAGGAGGTGGTCACCCGGGCGGACGTCGGCGATGATGCCGGCGTAGGTGGTCGAGACCCGGCGGTCGTCGCCGACCAGGTTGGGGTCGGTCGAGATCGTGAACTCGGCGCCGGGCTTGAGCTCGGCCTGGCCGGTGGCGAACCGCCCGACCCGGATCTTGGGGCCCTGCAGGTCGAGCAGCACGGCGATGGCCCGGCCGCGCTTCTGCGCCTCGGACCGGACCGTGGCCAGCATGCGGGCGTGGTCCTCGTGGCTGCCGTGCGAGAAGTTGAGGCGGACCACGTCCATGCCGGCCTCGATCAGCTCGCCGATCCGCTCGGGGCTCGACGACGCGGGGCCCAGGGTACACACGATCTTGGCGCGGGGCATCGCGCGCAGTAGACCACAGCCCGGCCGTCACGGCTGCTTGGTGCAGGACGTCAGGAGGTCGAACCGACCAGCCGGACCCGGCCCGACCGCGCGCACCTCGAGGTACACGCGCTGGGCGGTCGCCAGCGGCGCGGTCACGGCCGGCGTGCCGGTCGCCAGCGGCACGACCGGGTCACACGCGCCGTCGGCGCCGCGGCCGAGCACGCGCAGCTCGACCGCTCGGCCGAACGACATGGCGTGGGCCGACAGGAAGCCGTCGACCGGGGCGTCGAGGACGTAGCGGACCGGGCCGCGGTCGAGCGTGCCGATCCGGATCGCGGTGATGCGGCTGCACCCGAGCGCGATGGCCCCCGCACACGCCCCGCCGGTCAGGCCGGGCAGCCGGTGGTCGAGGTGGATGATGTTGCCGGGGCCGGCGTCGCCGTCACCCACGGCCCACAGATCGCGCGGCCCGGCCACCGCGAGCGCGCGCAGCGGGCGGGAGCCGCCCAGCGAGCTCGGCGTCCAGGTCGCGCCGTCCCAGTGCGCGGCGTACGCGCCGCCGCCGCGCTCGCCGACCGCCCAGACGTCGGTCGGCGAGGTTCCGGCCACCGCGTGGAACACGTCGGGGCCCGCGAACGGGTCGACGTCGACCCACGCCCCGTCGACCTCGTCGCCGATCCAGTGCGCGACGCCGCGCGACGCGCCGACCGCGCCGACCACGATGACGTAGGTCGGGCTGGCCGCCCACACCGCGTGCATGACCAGGCTGTCCGGTGGCGCCGGCAGCTGCTGGTACTGGGCGGGGCCGGTCCGGTGGTGGACGGCGTCGCCGACCAGCCACACGTCGGCCGGGCTGGTGCCATGGACCGAGCGCAGGTTGGCGCCGACCAGCTCCGACGTCCAGCTGCCGCCGTCGAAGTGGTGCAGCCGACCCTCGCCGACCGCGAACACCTCGCCGTCGCTGCCCCAGGCGTCGAACACCCGCCCCGGCAGCGGCGTCGTGGTCCACACCCCGCCGAGGTGGCGCTGCACGCAATCGCCGCGGAACACCATCACGTCGTCGTCGCCGCGCGCCCACACCGCCTCGAGCGGACCGCCCACACACGGCGGGCCCGGCAGCGGCGGGGTGGGCAGCGTGACGACCCGGCCCGGGTCGCCAGCGCTGCGGCGGTTGTCGTGGCGGGCGACGCGGGCCTGATCGATGAACCAGGTCGCGCTGGTCGAGGCGGCGACGTCGCGCACGTTCTCGGCGCTGGACATCGGCATGCGCTCGCGTGGTCGCCAGCCCGGCGCGCCGCGCCGGGCCACGGCCAGCGCGCCGGTCGGCTCGGCGATGGCCGCCCACAGGTCGCCGACGTCGCTGCCGCCGGCGGCGGCGATCCAGCCCAGCGTCGACGGCTCGAGCGCGAACGCGTAGCGGGCCATCGGCGCCTCGGTCCAGCGGAAGTTGAGCAGGAGCCCACCCGAGCCGGCCTGGGACGAGCCGTTGCCGCCGAGCACCCACACGTCGTCGGCGGCGCCGGCATGGACCGCGAACAGCGGGCCCCACTGCGGGCCGCCCGGATCGGACTGCAGCGGCTCGCTCTGCCAGGTCGAGCCGGTCCAGTGCAGGTTGGCCTGGCGCGACGAGCTGGTCCGCCCGACCAGCCAGGCGTCGGACCGGCTGCGCGCGAACGCGGCGTGGACGGTGAACGGGGCGGCGGCGCCGAGCCATCCAGCGCCGAAGTTCCACGCCATCCGGTTGGCACCACCGACGACGATCGCGCCGTCGGGGCTGCCGGCGACGGCGTGGAGCGGGCCGGGTGGCCCCGGCACCACGACCTCGGTCCAGGCGCCGACGCCGTCGCCGTGGAAGAGCTGCCCGGCCGCGGTGGTCAACCACAGCTCGGTCCCGGCCTGGCCCCACAGATCGGTGATGGTGGCGCCGCCGGGCGGGCTCGAGCTCGGGGTCCACTGCCAGGTCGGGGAGGCCCGGGTCAGGCGGACCAGGCCGGTCGTGGTCGCGACCAGGACACGATCGCCGTCGGCGCTGGCCCAGATCGCGCTGGTGGTGCCGCCGATCGCGGGCAGGTCGACCCAGGCCCCGTCGACGTGCCGGTGGATCTGGCTCTGGCCGCCGGCGCTGACCAGGACCCAGGCGTCGCGGTTGCCCGCCACCCACACGTCGATCGGCTGGTGCAGGCCTGGGCCGCCACCGGGGGCGGCCAGCGGTAACCAGGCGCCGCTGGTGCACCGCTCGAAGCTCGGGCGGCATGACACGTCGCAGCCGAGCGGGCCGTCGCCGGGTGCGCCGGCCCCGGCACACGACAGATCCGACGACTCGCCAGCGGCGCCGTCGCACCGCTCGCCAGCGCCGGGCTCGGGCACGCCGTCGCCGCAGTAGCCGGCGCAGGTGCTGGTGGTGACCTCGGCGCAGCCGGGCGCGCAGCCGAGCTCGCCGCGGTAGTAGCCGAACAGGCCACACGCGAACCCGGCCCGGATGGCGGCGCCGTCGCACACCTCCGGGCCGTTGACCGCGCCGTCGCCGCACCGGCCGCTGCACGCCGTGGTCGACAGGGTCTGGCAGTCGGCGCCGCAGCCGAGCGTGCCGGTGTAGAAGCCGCTGCTGGTGCAGGTCGCGCTGCCGAAGTCGGTGCCGTCGCACCGCTCGACCGCCTGCTTCTGGCCGTCGCCGCACCGGCCGGCGCACGCGGCCAGGTTGCGCTGGCAGTTGGGCAGGCAGGACAGGGCGCCCTGGTAGTAGCCGAGGTCCTTGCAGTCGACCGCGCCGTCGCCGCTGCTGTCGAGCACCCCGAGCGCGGCGCCATCACACTGCTCGTCGCCGCTGACCACGCCGTCGCCGCAGAACTGGTCACACGCGGTCAGGTCGTACCGGCAGTCGGTGCCGCAGGTGACCGGGTCGGCCTCGTCGTGAAAGCCATGCTCGCCGCAGCTGTCGAGCGCGGCCGGGACCGCGCCATCACACTCCTCCGGTCCGGTCACCACGCCGTCGCCGCACCGGCCGGTGCAGCCGGCGAAGTCGTAGCGGCAGGCCGCGTTGCAGGCCAGGCCGGCGGCGTCGTAGAAGCCACCGACCCGGCAGTCCACGTCGGCCGGGGCCTCGCCGTCGCATTGCTCCTCGGGGTCGCGCGTGCCGTCGCCGCACCGGCCGAGGCCGGCGCACGCGGCCTGGTCGAACGTACAGTCGTCGGCGCAGGTCAGGGCGCCGTCGCCGTAGAAGCCGAGGTCGCGGCAGCTGGTGGCGGCGCCGAGGTCGGCGCCGTCGCATTGCTCGGCGCCGGCCCGCACGCCGTCGCCGCAGCCCGAGCGCACGCACACCTGGTCGCGGCACACCCCGGGCTGGCCGGCCAGGTCGCACGTGGTGCCGTCGGCGGCGCCGGCGCACTGGCCGAGCTGGTCGGCGCTGGCGCAGTAGGTCACGCCGGCCACCAGCGCGCAGGTGGTGTCGTCGGGGCAGAGCGTGCCGTCGGCGCAGCGGACGCCAGCGTCACCGACGCAGGCGCCGGCGGTCATGGCCACCAGGGCGGCACTGACGAGGAACGACACGGAGCGCGTGGTGGGGGTCATTCGAGCCTCTTGGCCAGGCCGCTGGCCTTCTTCTCGGCCTCTTCGCGGCGACGCTGCTCGGCCTGGCGCTGCCGCTCGCGCTCCTCGGCCAGGGCGGCGGCGCGGCCGCGCTCCTCCTCGGCCTTGCGCCGGGCCGCGTTGGCCTCGTCGAGGGCCCGACGCAGGCGGGTGTTGGCGGCGGCCAGGTCGTCGCTGGTGCGGGCGACCTCGGACTGTGCGAGCCCGAGCGAGGCCTCGCTGGCCAGCTTGGCCCGGTCGGCCGCGGCCGCCGCCGCCTCGGCCTGGGCCCGCACCGCGTCGGCCGCGCGCCGGGCCGTGTCCGACGCGGTCGCGGCCTCGAGCTGGCGCCGGGCCGCGGCCTCGGCCTGACCGGCCCGCGTCGCCTCACGCTCGGCGGCGACGCGCTGGTCCTGGGCCGCGCGCTCGGCCCGGCGCACCCACACCACCGCCACCAGCGCGGCGCCGACGAGCGCGATCAGCACGACGAAGCTGGCGGCCAGCACGCGCCGACGCCGGCGCGCGGCGGCGTCGGCGATGGCCAGGCCGGCGCCGAGGAACGCCTGCTCGCGCTCGGCCAGCGCGCCGCGATACCGGCCGAGGAAGGCGCGGGCGTCGGTGATGGCGTCGCCGCGCCACAGGAGGCCCTCGGGCCGACCGCGCTGGTCCCACTGCTGGGCCGCGGTCGCCAGCTGAGCCACCAGCGCGGCGTCGTCGCCGTCCTCTTCGCGCCAGCGCCGCAGCGTCGGCCAGGCGGTGATGAGCGACTCGTGCACCAGCTCGACCTGCCCGCCGTCGCCCTCGGCGCCGCCCGGGTCGACCGCGACCAGGCGGGCCTCGGCCAGGCGATCGATCAACGCGTCGGCGTCGACGCCGAGCCGGCCGAGCTCGGCTCGCGCCACCACCGCGCGGGTCCCGCCGGGGGTGACCAGGCGGGCCAGCACGCCGCGCAGCAGCGCGCGCGGCCCGGTCGGCAGCTGGCGCACCACCTCCTCGGCGTGGGTCGCCAGGGCGCCGGCCAGCCCGCCCATCGCCAGGTACGACGCGCCGGTCAGGAGCCGGGCCTCGAGGTCGCGCGCCTGCCACAGCTGGGCCGCGGCGAACTGCGCCAGCGGCAGGCCGCTGCTGCTGGTCACCGCCTCGGCCACCATGTCGTCGACGATGGCCGGCCGCTCGAAGCGGAACCCGGTCGCCTCGAGCGGGCGGGTCAGGGCCTCGCGCAGGGCGTCGGCGCCGAGCGGGCGCACGAACCACAACCCGCCGGCCAGCCCGGCCCGCAGCGCCGTCGGGTCGAGCTTGTCGAGGAAGTCGGCGCGGATGGACAGCACGACCCGGACCGGGGCCCGCACGTCGTCGCCGGCGCCGGCCAGCGCCGCACACGCCGCCGCCCGGGCCACCTCGTCGGTGCCGAGCGTGAACAGCTCCTCGGCCTGATCGATCACCACCAGCACGCGCTGGCGCTGGCGCCGGGCCAGCGCGCGCAGCCGCTCGCCGAAGCCGCCCGGCTGGGCTCGCCAGCGGTCGGCCAGGGTGGCGGCGTCGGCCGGGTCGTCGGGGTCGGGGCAGGCCGCGATCGCCGCCGCCGCCAGCGCGTACAGCGGGTCTCGTCCCGGCCGCGCCACCACGGTGGTCAGGGCCGGCCCGCGCGCGCGCAGCGCCGGGATCAACCCGGCCCGGACCAGCGACGACTTGCCGACGCCCGACGGCCCGGCCAGCACGACCAGGGGCACGTCCTCGAGCCGGGTGGTGATCGCCACCACGTCGCGCTCGCGGCCGAAGAAGCGATCGGCGTCGTCCTCGGAGAACGCGGCCAGGCCGGGGAAGGGCGAGGCGTCGGCCGGGCGCGCCCCGGCGCTCGGCCGGCTCAGCGCGACCAGCGCGGTCAGCAGCTCACGCGCGCTGCCGAAGCGGTCGGCCTTGCGCTTGGCCAGGCAACGCGCGACCAGGTCGTCGAGGCCGGCCGGCAGCGCGGCGGCGCAGGCGTCGGCCAGCCGCGGCATCGGGCGATCGAGGTCGGCGGCGGCGCGGATCAGCTCGGCCGTGGTCGGGTCGGCCAGCGGGTGGCGCCCGGCCAGGAGGTCCCAGGCGATGACGCCGAGCGCCCACAGGTCGGTCCGGGCGTCGATGTCGTCGACGCCCCACTGCTCGGGCGACATGTAGCGCGGCGTGCCCGAGGCGTGTTCGTCGCGGGTCGCGCTCTCGAGCAGGCGGGCGATGCCGAAGTCGAGCACCTTGATGGCGCCGTCGCGGGCGACCAGGATGTTGTCCGGCTTGAGATCGCAGTGGACCAGGCCGTGGCCGTGCGCGCGATCGAGCGCGCGGGTGATGGCGATCAGGATCTCGAGCGCGCGCGCCACCGGCACCGGGCCGGTCGCGAGCAGCTCGGCCAGCGAGGAGCCCTCGACGTACTCGAGCGCCATGTACGGCGCCCCGTCCCACATGTCGACCTCGTAGATGACGACGATGGCCTCGTGCTGGCACCGGGCGGTGTTGCGGGCCTCGACCAGGAAGCGCTCGCGCAGCGCCTCGGTGGTGGTGAGCAGGAACTTGAGCGCGACGTGGCGGCCGAGCCGGATGTCACGCGCCAGGTAGACCTGGCCCATGCCGCCGCGCCCGAGCTCGCGCAGGACCTCGAACTGGTGGACCCGCGCGCCCGGGCCGAGCTCACCCGGGCCAGGGCCGCCGGCCGGGCCGGCGTCGGTGCCGGTGGCGGCGAGCGAGCCCGGTCGGCTCGGCGCGGCGCTGGCCAGCGCGCCCGGCGGCAGGGTCACGGCCGCGCCGGCGGCGCCGGCGGGGATGGCCGGCGTGGTCATGCCGACCAGGTCCACCGTGGCGTCGCTGCTGCCGGCGCCGCCGGTGCCGACGCCTGCCGCGTGGCGCGCCGCGGCCGCGGCCGCGCGCTCCTGGTCCGATGCGCCGGCTCCCATGCTGCGGCGTCGATCGTACCCCACCCCGCGCGGGTGCACATGGATCCACCCTGCCAGAGCCGGCGCCGGGTGCCCATGTCAGGGCGATATCAGGCCGGCGTCGGGGCCTGGTCGGCGCGTGCCGGCCGCGGCTACCATGGGCCGATGGCAAGCTCGAACCGGACGTGCTCGGGCCGAGCGGGCCTGACCGTGGCGCTGCTGCTGCTGCTGCTCGGGCCGCGCGCGCCGGCGCGCGCCGACGCCGGCGCCGACGCTGCCGGCGCCGACGCCGACGCGCCGGCGCCGTGGCAGGTCGGCGTGACCGCGGCGCAGAAGGAGGCGGCGCAGCGCCTGCTCGAGCGCGGCAACGAGCTGTACGTGCAGAACGACTTCAAGGCGGCGCTGCTGGCGTACCAGGACGGCCTGGCGCAGTGGGCCCACCCGGCCATCCGCTTCAACCTGGCCCGCACCCTCATCGCCCTCGATCGCCCGCTCGAGGCGTTGCCGGCGCTCGAGCAGGCCATGGCGTTCGGCGAGCGGCCGCTGGCCGACGTGTGGCCCGAGGCGGTCAACTACCGCACCCTGCTCGAGCGCCAGCTCGGCACGATCGAGGTCCACTGTGACCAGCCGGGCGTCGAGGTCCGCCTCGACGGCGTGCGGCTGCCATCGTGCCCGATGACCCATCGCCAGCGCGTGATCCCCGGTCCCCACAGCGTCGGCGCGCGCGGACCTGGCCTGGTGCCGTCGACGCACAGCCCGGTCGTGGTCGGCGGCGCGGTCGAGCGGCTCGACCTGCGCCTGGGCGCGCCAGTGCCGCGCACCCGGTGGGCGGCGTGGAAGCCGTGGGCGGTGGCCGGCGCGTCGCTGCTGGTGGCAGGCCTCGGCGGCGCGCTCGAGCTCGACGCCCAGGCGACCATGGACGACTACCGGCGCGCGCTGCGCGACGAGTGCGGCGAGCGCGGCTGCGCCGGCGGCGCGCCGTCGGCGGCGGCGCTGGCGCTGCGTGACCAGGCCCAGCTGCGCGACCGCGTCGGCGTGGCGACGATGGTCGTCGGCGGCGCTGGCGTGGTGACCGGGCTGGTGCTGGTGGTGATGAACCGGGCCCGGGTCGAGGTCGAGGCCGACCCGCGCGCCGGCGCGGCCCGGGTCGAGGTGACCCCGCTGCTCGGCGCCGGCGCGATCGGGCTGAGCGTGTCGGGCCGCCATTGACCGCGCCGACCGCGCTCGGCGATCCTGCGCGGCGATGACCTCGGCCCGCGCCTACTGGCTGGCGACCGGCGCGGCCCGGGCCCGGATCCGCCCGGCCGGGCTGGTGCTCGGGCGCGGCGCCGACTGCGACGTCGTGGTGGACGCGCCGAGCGTCAGCCGTCACCACGCGGTGCTCCACCTCGGCGCCGACGGCCCGGTCGTGGTCACGCTCGGCCCGGCCGGGGTCACGATCAACGGACGGGCCCGCGACGGGGTGATCGACCTGGCTGGCGGGGACGTGGTGGAGGTCGCCGAGCAGCGCTTCGTGCTGATCGACGAGCCCGACCCCGACGCCGCGCCGTCGTCGCGCTGGATGCTACGGGACGGCACGGGCCAGCTGTTCGGGGTCAACCGCACCCCGTTCTCGCTCGGGGCCGAACCCGGGGCCGACCTGCGCCTGCCCGGCTGGCCGGTCGGCGCCGCCCGCCTGCACGCCGCCCACGAGCTGCACGTCGAGGCCGGGGTCGACCTCAGCCTCGACGGCGTCGCCCTGACCGCCGGCGAGGTGGTGCTGGCGCCGGTCGGCTCGCGCCTGGGCCACGGCGACGCGGTGCTCGAGATCGCCGCCGGTGGCCCGGTCCACCAGGCTGGCACCGCCGGCCGGCTCGGCCCACCCGATCGCGTCACCCTCGAGTTCCTGCCGCGCGGTGGCCGGCTCAGCGTCGGCTGGGGCGGGCGCGAGCGGGCGGTCTACCTGCCCGAGCGCCGGTGCGAGCTGGTCGCCCTGCTGCTGCAGCCGCCGGCGCCACACCAGCTCGGCGAGTACATCCCCGACGATCTCCTCATCGCCCGGCTGTGGCCGGGGCAGAGCCGGACCCGGGCCGATCTCAACGTGGTGATCCACCGGGCCCGGGCCGATCTCCTGCGCGGCGATCTCGATGGCGCCCGCCTGGTCCAGCGCGCCGATGGTGGTCGCGGCACCCGGTTCGACGTCGAGCCGAGCGCGCGCGTCGCCGTGTTGTGACGGCGCGGTGACCGTGCGGTGGCCACGCCGCGCCTGGCCAGCGCGCGTGATCTCGTCGTGAATCACCGGGCTTGCGTCCGACCGCGGCGGCCTGCTACACGGGCGGCCCATGCGGTCCACCCAGCTCCGCCGCGGGCGTCCTGCACCGGCCTCCGCCACCCCGCGCGCGGCCGGGCTGACCCTGGCCGTCGCCCTCGGCGCCGGCGCCGGCTGCACCGTGCAGCGCGAGCAGCCCAACCTGGTCGGGCAGGACATCCGCCTGACGTTCGTGCACACCTCGGACATCCATTCGCGGCTGTTCCCGTACTACTTCGTGCCCAACCGGTTCGATCGCGAGGACGGCCTCACCAACGCCCCGTTCGGCGGCCTGGCCAAGATGGCCACCATCGCCAAGGACATCCGCGACACCTCGGGCCGCTCGCTCTGGCTCGACTCCGGCGACTGCTTCCAGGGCGCGCCGGTGTTCAACATGTTCAAGGGCGAGGCCGAGATGCGGGCCCTGTCGCTGGCCGGCATGGACGCCGCGGTCATCGGCAACCACGAGTTCGACCTCGGCTCGACCAACCTGTTCGAGCAGATCGACAACCACGCCGGCTTCCCGCTGCTGGCCGCCAACTACATCTTCGAGGACCCGGCCAACCCCGACGCCCGCACCCTGCGCGACGTGGTCCAGCCGTACACGATCTTCGACGCCGACGGCCTCAAGGTCGCGGTCATCGGCATGGCCAACTGGTCGTCGATGACCGGCATCTTCGAGGGCGGTAACTCGCTCGGGCTGCGCCCGATCGACGACAAGCTGGCGCTCGAGCAGTACGTCCGCCTGCTGCGGCCGTCGGTCGACGTGATCGTGGTCGTGTCGCACCTCGGCCTCGACGAGGACGAGGGCCTGACCGCGTCGGAGGTCGAGGACGAGAACGAGTCGCTGCCGCTCGAGGGCGTCGACATCATCCTCGGCGGCCACCTGCACATCGTGACCGACCCGCCCAAGATCGTGCCCAACGACGAGGAGGGCCACACCACGCTGCTGGTCCACTCCGGCGCCTTCGCCAAGTGGGTCGGCCGCCTCGACGTGACCATCCGCGTCGGCGAGGACAACAGCGACCCGGCCCGGCGCAGCCGGGTCACCGCCTTCACCTACGACAACATCCCGGTCGACTCCAAGGAGTGCCCGGCCGGCTCGGGCATCCCGTGTGTGCCCGAGGACCCGGCGGTGGCCGAGCTGCTGCTGCCGTACTCGGTCGCCATCAACCAGGACCTCGACCTCGACGGCGTGTTCGCCTACGTCAACCCGCCAAGCGACGCCAAGATCGTGCGCAACGACCTGTCGGGCGGCGACTCCCAGCTCGGCAACATGGTGGCGCGCTCGATGCAGACCCGGCCCGGCGTCGAGGCTGAGTTCGCGCTGACCAACTCGCTCGGCGTCCGGGCCGACTTCGAGCGCGGCCCGCTCACGCTCGAGCAGATGTTCAACGTCTTCCCGTTCGAGAACTCGATCACCGTGATGTACCTGTCGGGCACCGAGATCCAGCAGACCCTGGACTTCGTGGCCCGCAAGTCGAGCGAGCGCGGCTGCCGGACCCAGGCCCAGGTCGCCGGCATCTACTTCGACATGGTGTGCCGCAGCTCGAGCTGCCCGGACTCCGACCCGAACGACGGCTTCACGCCGACGGCGTGCGCCAAGAACATCTACCTCGGCGAGGACTGCCGCGCCGGCAACCCCGACGGACCGATCACCGGCGCCAGCTGTCGGCCGGTCCTGCCCAACGGCCTGTACCGGGTCGCGGTCAACGACTACATCTCGCGCGGCGGCTCGGGCTTCGAGGTGCTCAAGCGCAACACGTCGAAGCAGGACACCGGGGTGTCGCTGCGCGCCGCCCTGCAGGTGTTCCTGCGCCAGCAGCCGACGTGTGGCGCCGACGTCCTCGACGAGACCGACACCGCCGTGCCGCAGCGCCCGGTCGTGACCCGCTGGGGTCAGATCCCGTGCCTGGGCGGCGCGGTCGAACCCCACGACGGCCGCATCCGGCCGGTGTTCGAGGATTGACCATGGCCCGCACCACCTTCGCTCTCGCTCTCGGGCTCGGCCTGACCCTGGTCGGCGGTGCCGGCTGCGTCGAGGAGCGGCCCGGCCTGACCGCGACGCAGTCGCTCCGGGTCACCCTGGTCGCCCCGGCCGACCCGGGCGCACCCGACCGCCGCCTCGACGACACCGCCCGTGATCTGATGATCTCGGTCGAGGCCATCGGCCCTGACGGCGGGCGCGACGCCGACTTCGCCGGCGACGTCGACGTGTACGCCCAGTTCCTCGGCAGCCTGACGCCCGAGCTGGGCGACCCGCCCCTGACCCGGGTCAACCTGAGCGCGGGCGTGTCGGCCGCGACCCCGGTCACGTTGCCGAGCGCGTTCGGCGCCACCGTGTTGTGGGTCGACGACGGCAGCCGCGACGGCGCCACCTACGCCGCCGGCACCTCGCCGGTGCTGTGGTACCGCGACCCGTTCGTGGCCGACGTCTCGACCCCGCCCGACCCGATGGCGCTCAACGCGCTGTCGACCTCACCGCTGCAGGACAAGCAGGTCATCGTCAACGGCTCGCGCTACGGCGCGCGCGGCCGGCTCATCGTCACCTCGACGTACGCCCAGGGCTACACGGTGTCGGACACCGAGTGCGCCGACGCCGCCGGCACCCCGCCGTGTGTGGCCGGCGACTTCGACCACGTCCTGGTCTTCAGCTTCTCGCGCCCGCGCGACGAGGAGGGCCGCGGCATCGAGGTCGGCCAGGCCATCACCGGCTTCGCCGGCGGGGTGACCGAGTTCAACGGCCTGACCGAGCTGTCGTTCCCGCAGACCTTCGTCACCGGCGAGCCCGACGTCGACCTGGCCCGGGTCCCGGCCGCGCGCGACTTCGAGCTGTCGTGGCTGAGCAACGTGATCGAGTTCGAGAAGATCGAGTCCGGCCTGATGCGGGTGCCGCAGGCGATGGCCACGGTGTGCCCGCTCGACGAGGAGTACGAGACCTTCAAGCAGTGGAAGCTCGACCTCGGCAGCGGCTGCGGCGACCCCGATCGCACCATCAGCGTCATCACCGCGGGCGTCGTCACCGACTTCGATCCGGCCACCGTGGTCGGCATGCAGGTCGGGGTCACCGGCACGCTGCGGCCGGTCAACATCGGCACGTTCAACGTGTGGATCCTGTTTCCGAGGTCGTCTGCCGACCTGGTCCTTCCGTAGGAGCTCCCGTGCGCGCCAACGCCCCCTTCCGTCGCCCCTTCCTGCTCGCCAGCACCCTGGCCAGCCTGATCATCACCGCTGGCCTGGCCGGCGCCCAGCCGGGCGAGGACCCGCCGACCGGCGAGACCCCGCCGGTGCCGACCGCCGCCCCGGCCATCGACGAGGCCAAGGTCAAGGAGTTGGTCGACGCCGAGGTCGCCCGCATCCTGGCCGAGCGCGAGGCCGCCGCCGCCGCCGAGGCCGCCGCGGCCACCGCCGCGGTCGCCGCCACCGGCGCCCCGGCCCCGGCCGCCCCGGCCGCGCCGCTGACCGGCCAGAACGGCTTCATGGACGTTCGCCTCAACTTCACGCTGACCAACGAGAACCTGTTCGTGAAGCCGGGCGAGACCATCCCCAGCATCCCGGGCTGGCGGTTTGGCCGGCCCAACTCGCTCGGCACCCTGTTCTTCGACAACTACGACACCCGGTTCTCGGGCTACGAGACCCTGTCGCACGCGGTCCTGTACAAGAACTACCGCAAGGACCACCTCGAGGCCGAGGCCGGCTTCGTCCTGCGCATGAACGAGCTGTCGGAGCGCAAGATCGACCTGTCCGACGCCGGCAGCTACCTGCTGGTGAGCTGGTGGAAGGACCCGACCCACGCCGACCCGACCCGCCTGACGCTGACCGCCTTCCCGGTCTCGGCCGATCGCATGCGCCTGGGCTACAGCTACCGGCTGTCGTGGGGTGGCAACGAGGAGTGGAAGGGCGAGACCTCGGCCAAGCCGGGTATCAAGGTCCAGTACGACGGCAAGAAGTACTACGCCTTCCTCGGCGCCAAGAGCGCCATCACCCTCGACAAGCCGACCGCCGAGCAGGAGTCGAAGTTCGCCTTCCTCGGCGGCGCCGGCATCGACGTGACCGAGATGATCCGGGTCGAGGCCAACGGCGGCATGTACAACCGCGGCTCCAACGAGCTGCCCGACGTCGACACCGAGGACGTCATCCTCACCGGCGGCTCGCTCCAGGTGGCGGCGCACAAGGGCATGCCGGTGCAGTCGTCCATCGACTACAAGCTGTACAAGAACGACCCCGAGCGCATCGGCCGGGTCTTCTCCAAGGCCAAGTACCCGGGTGGGGTGTCGTGGCTGGCCATGGCCGAGCTGACCGCGCTGTCGCAGACGCTCAAGGACCCGGAGATGACCGGGTCGACCACCAACCAGGTCGGCAAGGCCGGCGACATCAACGTCCGGGCCATGATCGACCGGGTCCGGGTCCGGTTCGACCTGCAGTACCGCGACCTGGCGTTCCTGCTGCACACCGTGCCCTCGCTGCCGGCCTATCAGGACTTCGCGTCCGACTACGAGACGGCCGGTAACTACTTCGCGGCCATCGGCGTCGACAAGAACTGGAACGACCGGCTGACCCTCGGCCTGGTGGTCGGCATCGACAAGCCGGCGACCCTGACCACCCCGACCGCCCTGCCGGGCGCGCCGGCCATGACCGGGCAGTCGACCGCGGCGGTCCGCCTCAACGGCAACTCCCTGCTCATCACCATCCTGCCCGAGGGCGAGAGCGCCATCCCGGCCTACGCCGGCAAGTTCACCGGGCAGCTCGACTTCGGCGAGATCTTCTCCGCCGTGGCCGACGTCTACTATGTCTACGACGGCAACACCGCCCGCCTGGTGCGGTCCGGCCCCGAGGGCCTGCTCCAGTTCGAGTTCGGGGAGTTCAACCAGCTCGGCGTGAACCTGACCCTGCAGGCGAAGTTCTAGCAGGGCGCTGACGCGGCGCAGTCGCGTCTTGCCGCGACCTGCTCCCGTGCCGGTGCCGCGAATCTGGGCGGCCTATTTCAACGGGGCCGCCTTGGCGACCCTCGTCGGCTGCTGGCCGCGGACTCCGCCGGTCCACCCGTGATCCGCGCCGGTCCGCTTGAGGCCGCCCAGCAGTGAATTGGATTCGGTCCAGACGGCCGAAAACCGACGCGACGGGTTTCGCACCGGACGAACAACGGTAGACTCGGAGTCCCCCCAGCAGCCAGGTCGTCCAGACCGTGGGTGGGGTGGTGGACACGATGTCGGAACCCGCTCGCACAGACCTCTCGGACGTCGCCGAGAGCCCGGGCCTGCTGGCCGCGGCGCGGGAGGCGCTGGCCAGCCTGCTCGGCGTCGGCCGTCAGCTGGTCGAGGCGTTGTGCGCCGCGCTGGCCTCAGCCACCGGCGGTTTCTCTAGTCTTGTTGCTGGGTTGGCTCTTGCGTCGTGCCAGCGCGGGGAGCCACCTCCACGCCCCGAGCCGGCCCCCGAGCGGGTGATCGACGGCGACGCCGGCGCCCCGACCGTCGAGCCCAACTATGGTGAGTTCAAGCTCACCTTCTATTATGTGATCGACGAAGAGGAGGTCGATGGCAGCCTGCTGGCCAAACACCAGGCCCGGGGCTCGAGCGAGAAGCGAAACACTCTCAAGCAGTTGGCGCGCGAGGAAGGGACCGCGGACGAGCCCGTCGGGCCGGTCGCCAGCCCGGACCTGCTGGCCACGGTCGATTCTCCCGGCGCCGGCAGTGGCGTCGAGGGAGCCGCCGATCCCAGGTTGGCTCCGGTCACCATCTACGACGGGAAGTCCTGCGAGCCCATCGCTGACATCAGCCGGCTGTTCGCGATGGAGGCCGAGCTTCAGGGCACGGGCCGGCTGCGGGATGGCCGGGTCATCAACATCTGGGGCAAGTGCGCTTGCCCGCGCACCCCCTGCTTCCGCATCACCGGGAGCAAGTGGGGCACCGCCGGCACCGGCCGGCCGCTGGCGCCGTTCCGCACGGTGGCGGTCGATCCCAAGCATATCCCCCTGGGAACATTACTCTTCATCCCCGAGCTCGATGGCAAGACCATGCCCGGCAAGCCCCCATACGGCGGCTTCGTCCACGACGGCTGCGTGGCCGCCGATGACACCGGCGGCGGCATCCGGGGCCGCGAGGTCGACCTGTTCGTGGCCCGGCGCTCCCACTACCAGGGCCTGTCCAAGCGCGGCGGCTCGCACGCCTGGGCCAGGCAGGTCCAGGTCATGGATGGGGCTCGCCGCTGCCAGCGCGGCGAGAGCCATACCCGCTGGCGCCGCTCGGACATCTGAGCGCCCGCGCCGGCATCCGAGCCCGAGCCTGAAGCTCCTTCGGGGCGAACCGACCAGGCAGCGCCACCGCTTCTACGACTACCTCGGCGCCAACAAGCCTCGCTGATCCGCGGGCGGTGGCGCCGCGCGCGGCGCACCTGGTCAGCCGCCGCGGAGCGCGCGCACGATCTCCTCGCGCACCAGCGTGGCGAGGTCGGGGCGGGCCGGCCGGGCACCACCCGGCGGGATGACCTCGACCTGGGCGTGTGGGGCCGGCGCGCACGCCACCACCTTGGCCGGGCCGGCGGCGGCCGGGCGCCCACCGCCGCGCAGCTGCTCGGCCAGCTCGATCGCGCGGTCGGCGACCCGGCCGATGCTGGCCTTGGCGCGCGCCTGCAGCAGGCCGGGCAGGGTCGCCTCGGGCAGGGCGACCACGCCGCCTAGCGGCTGGGCGGCCAGGGCGATGCGGGCCAGGTGCTCGACCAGCTCGAGCCGCAGGTAGGCCTGCTCGAGGTCGGCGCCCCACGCCATCACCCCGTGGCTGGCGAGCATGACCGCGTCGACCAGCTCCGCCCACGGCGCCAGCGCGGCCACGGCGGCCTCGCCGGGGGCGGCGAACGGCACCAGCGGGATGGCCGGGCCGAGGGACACCAGGGCCTCGGCGATGAACGGGGTGGCGATCGGGTTCTTGCCGCTGCAGGCGATGGCGGTGGCGGCGACCGGGTGGGCGTGGATCACCGCGCCGACGTCGGGCCGGCGCGCGAACACCGCCAGGTGCAGGCCGATCTCGCCGAACACCTTGCCGCGCCCGCCCACGACCTGGCCACGGGCGTCGAGCTCGAGGATGGACGCCGGGGTGACCTTGCGCTTGGAGGTGGCGGTCGGCGTGGCCAGGTAGCCGGCGCCGCTGCGCGTGCTGACGTTGCCGTCGTGGTTGGCGACCCAGCCGGCCGCGTGCAGGGCGGCGGCGGTGTCGGCGACCTGGTGGCGCAGGGTCGCGCTCATCGCCCGGCCCCGGGCGCCGGCGTGGCGCCGGTGTCGACGGCATCGACCACGCCGACGATGACCGAGCGGACCGGGACGATGTCGCCTTGCTTGAGGATCTGGCGGGCGCCGGTGCCTTCGGTCAGCACCAGGACGCGGTCGCCGACCCCGGCCTGGGCCCGGTCGAGCGCGACGAAGCTGGCGCCGACGTCGGCGCCGACCTCGTCGACCGGCTGCACCACCAGCAGGGTCGCGCCGGCGAACTGCGGGTGCTTGACCGAGGCCCACATCGGCCCGAGCACGCGGCACATGCGCATGTCAGCGGCCCCCGGGCCCGCGCGGGGCGTCGAGGCCGTCGACGATGCCGACGATGGCCGCGTCGACCGGGACGAACCACGGGTCGAGCGCGAGCGCGGCTTCGCGCGAGCCGACCAGGTACACCAGGTCGCCGGGCCCAGCCTGCACGGTGTCGACCGCGACCTCGACGTCGCGCGTCGGTCGGCGCGCCTCGTCGACCGGCTGGACCAGGAGCAGCTTCTTGCCCTCGAGCCCGGCCGCCTTGCGCTCGGCGACGACGGTGCCGGTGACGATGCCCAGGTACATGGCCGGCGACGGTATGCCGACCCCGGCAGGCGGTCAATGGCCGGGCGGGCGACGGCTCCCGGCGCATCCTTACCGCACCCTTACCGCGCGCGCCGCCAGACCGGCCTAGGCTGACGACATGAGCCTCACCCTCGACCTGCGCGCCGCCGCCCGCGCCCGCCAGCCACCCTTGCCGCCAGCCGGGCCGCTGACCGCCGCGGTGATCGCGACCTGGCGCGGCCGGATGGTCAACGAGCACGGCTCGGCCCGGGTGTTCGAGGCGCTGTCGGCCCAGCTGGCCGGGATCGGCGAGGTCGACGGCGCGGCGGCCTGCCTGCGCTTCGCCGACGAGGAGCGCGAGCACGGCGCCCTGTGCGGCGCCGTGGTCGAGGCCGCCGGAGGCGAGGCGCTGGCGCCGGCGCGGCCGGACGACGAGTTCCCGCTGCACGCCGACACCAGCGCGCGGGCGGCGGCGCTGCGCAACGTCCTCGCCGTGTGTTGCCTGGCCGAGACGGTGGCGGTCGCCCTCATCGGCGCCGAGCGCCACGACATGCCCGACGGTCCGCTGCGCGAGCTGTTGACCCGGATCTGGGCCGACGAGGTCGGGCACGCTCGCTTCGGCTGGGTCACGCTGGCCCGGCTGGCGCCCACCCTCGACGCCGACGAGCGCGCCGCCGTCACCCGCTACCTGCCGCTCGCGCTCGGGCACCTCGAGGCGCACGAGCTGGCCCACCTCCCGCTCGGGCCGTCCTGGCCCGACGAGGCGGCGCGGTTCGGCCTGTGT
Organism: Kofleriaceae bacterium; assembly: GCA_018058095.1. Taxonomy (GTDB): domain Bacteria; phylum Myxococcota_A; class Polyangia; order Haliangiales; family Haliangiaceae; genus JABFXX01. The sequence goes on along the minus strand of JAGPCO010000048.1, from coordinate 11,283 downwards.
GACGGCGCCGACGCCCGGACCCTGTTCTACGACACCGTGACCGACGTGATCATCCCGCAGCTCGAAGCCCATGGCCTGCCCGCGCGGGACGCCTGGCAACACCGGAGGACCGCATGAAGCCCGAGACCCGCCGCGCCGCCCTGCGCGCCGCCGCCCACACCGCGTTCGTCGTCGCCGCCGCCTGCGGGGGGGCCGATCCGGCGCCTGCCTCGCCGCGCGCGGCCGGCCCTGGCCCCACCGGCCCGTCATCGCCGGAGCCCGGGGCCGCCGCGCCGCTGGCGTGTGACCCGTACCTCGACGGCCTGGCCACGGTCCCGATCGGCGAGCTGCCGGCCGACGACCCCCTGCGCGGGCGGTCCGACGCGTACGTCGAGGCCTTCGCCGACCTCGGCGCTCGCGCCGACGCCCGCACGCAGCAGTGCTGCCTCGAGGAGCTGGCCGATGGCGCGGGGCGCGACCATCGCTGGGCCTGCTGCAACGCGCTCGCCGCTGCGGATCAGCCCGGCGCCTGCACGCCGTGGGGCCCGCCGTGCCCGCCGGCGATGGCCTGAGCGTGCGCTGCCTACAACCTGCTGCGCGTCGCTCGGCTGCGCCTGCCGGCTGCCACATGGGCCGCCAAGGTGCCGGGCGGTCGCGGCCGGCGCCGCGAGCGATCGGGCACGGGCACGGGCATGGGCACGGGAGCAGCGCGCTGAGAACCGCCGCAACGCGGCGCTAGCCGCTGCTGCGCAGGCCGAGGCCGAGCCGGGCCCGCAGGGCCGGCCAGCCTTCGTGCGACAGCGCCCGGACCAGGTGGGCGGCGCCACGCTCGCCCAGGTGCGGGCCGACCACCGACAGCTCGCCGGCCACCGCCAGCCCGACCCGATCGGCGATGCGCTCGCACGCGCGCCGGTAGCGGGCCAGGTCGAGATCGGCCGGAGCCAGCTCGGCCAGCAGCTGCTCGAGCCGGGTGCGCAGCCGCACCGGCAGCGCGCCGCGGACCAGCTCGTCGGTGCCGCGCTGGACCTCGGCGTCGACCACCTGGGCGTCGGCCGCGGCCCGCAGCGCCGGCGGGCCAAACAGGCGTGCCACCGCCAGCAGCACGCGGGTGGCGTCGGCCAGCGGCAGGCCGCAGGCGACGACCCGCTCGGGCCGGGCCAGCTCGACCGCGCGCCCGACCAGGAAGCGCAGCTCGGCCTCGGCCGGCGCCGGGTCGGTCAGGAGGCGCGGGCCGAGGACGATGGCCGGCGTCGCCGAGCACACCACCTGGACGTCGCCGGCGCTGGCGCCGGGCAGGCCGGGCCGAGCGCCGCGCTCGTACAGGTTGATCGCCGGCGCGCCGACGGCGGTGGTCAGGCGCGGCACGATGGCCGCGGCCGGCGCGTGCTGGGTCGCCGGCACGCGGCGCGCGTCGGCCAGGTCGGCCCGAGCCAGCGCCTCACCCAGGTCCGACCACAGGATCGGCGTGGCCTCGGCGATCGTGGCCATCACCGCCAGCAGCGGCGCCTCGTCCTCGTCGGCCAGCGGGCCGGCGCGGTCGGCGGTCTCGACCGCGCCGCGGTACGGCTCGTCGGGCCGCAGCCAGCTCGCCTTGTGCGTGGTCATGAAGGCGGTCTGGTGCACGTCGAAGGCGTGGCCGAGGCCACGCGCCAGCTCGAGCGCGGCGCCGGTGGCGTCGACGCGCCCGGCCCGGCGCAGCTCGTCGGCCCAGGCCACCAGGTCGGCCAGCTCGCCGCTGCCGTGGGTGATGGCGCGCAGGTGGTCGATCACCACCTCGCGCTGGCGCTCGCTGAGGTCGCCGGCGCGGGCGATCTCGACCAGGCGGCGGCGCGCGGCGATGGCGCCGTCCGACAGCGGCGCGACGGCGATGGCCCGCTCGTACGCGACCGCGGCCTGCTTGCCGTCGCCGCGCCCGGCCCGGGCCCGGCCCAGGCGCTCCCACAGCGTGGCCCGGCGCGCGCCAGCGCTGCCGTCGTCCTTGCCCGACAGGCCGCGCCCGAGTAGATCGGCCGCGTAGTCGACCTCGCCGGCGGCGACCGCCAGCTCCGACGCCAGGTCGATGGTCTCGAGATCGTGCGGGTCGGCCTCGGCGCCGCGCTTGGCCGCGACCAGCGCGCGCTCGCGGTCGCCCGCGCTCAGGTAGTCGCGCGCGGCCTTGAGGCATCGCGCGGCCCGGGCCGCGCTGGTGGCGCCGAACGCGGCCAGCAGCTCGGCGGTGCGGCCGGCGCCGGCGTGATCGGCCGCGCGGTCCTGCAGGTCGAGCAGCTTCTCGAGCAGCGGGATGTGGCGCGCCTCGAGCGGCTGCGCCGCCGCCACCGCCGCCGCGTAACACACCCGGGCCCGCTCCTCGTCGTGCAGCATCATCGTCGCCATGTCGCCCAGCGCCTCGAACAGGCGCAGGCGCTCGCCCGGGTCCTCGCTGGCGGTGGCCTGCCGGGTCAGGAGGTCGGCCGCCTTCTTGTGGTCGCCCTGCTCCATGGCCAGCTCGGCCAGCGCCTGCAGGGCCGGGCCGAAGTTGGGCTTGAGCTCGATCGCGCGCTGGTACAGCGCCGGCGCCTTCTCCGGGCGCAGGCTGCGGATCTCGGCCAGCGCGGCGTGGTACAGGCCCTGCGCCACCTCGGCCGGGTAGCGGGCGGCGTCGTCGTGGCTCGCCAGCGCGCTGAGGTGGATGGTGGCCTCGCGCCAGCGCCGCGCCTTGTAGCGGTTCTCGCCCAGCGCCAGCTTGACCAGGAGGTGGCCGCGGTAGGTGCGGTCGGCGGTGACCAGCGTCTGGTAGGCGTCCTCGTCGCGGCCGAGCTTCTCGTAGGCGACGGCGAGGCGGCGGTTGAGGTCGGCCACCACCGCGGTCGGCGCCGCGCTCAGGTCCGAGCCAGCGAGGGCGTCCTTGAGGTAGGCCTCGAGGTCGCCCCAGCGGCCGGCGTCGCCGTACAGGTCGGCCAGCGCGACCACCGCCGGGTGGTGGCCGGGGTCGACCGCCAGCGCCTCGAGCAGGCGGCGCTCGGCGATGGGCTCGACCCCGGCGGCGCGGCCGATGCCGGCCAGCTGGGTCAAGACGCGGGCGCGCTCGCCCGGGGTGAGCGCGCCATCCTCGAGGCGCTTCTCGAGCAGCTTGCTGGCGCTGTCGAGGTCACCGCCGCGCTCGATCAGGCCGGCCAGGGCCCAGGTCGCGTCGGCGTGGTACGGCCGCAGCGCCAGCACGCGCTCGAACAGCGCGCGCGCGCGCTCGGGATCGCCGACGCGGTCGCGCAGAACCGCGCCGGCCGCCATCAGCGCCTCGACCTTGGCGTCGTCGTCGGTGGAGCCGTCGGCCTCGCGCAGCTTGGCGGCGGCGAACGCCTCGGGGTCGTCGTCGGGCGACGACAGCAGCGACTGCACCGCCAGCGCGGTCGGGTGGTCGGGCACCAGGCGGAACGCCTCGGCCAGGGCGGCGCGGGCCCCGGCCACGTCGCGCAGGCGCTCGATGCGGATCTGCGCCAGCTTGATGTGCAGCCCGGCCAGCTCGCCGCGCGGCAGCTCGAGCCCGCGCGCGGCGATGGCCTCGAGCCGGCCCAGGGCGATGGCCTCGGCCTCGCGATCGCGGCCGCCGGCCAGCAGCGCCGCGACCAGCCGGTCGGCCAGCTCGCCGTCGTCGGGCAGGATGGTGCGGGCGTGGCGCAGCGCCGCCGCCGCCTCCTCCGCGTTGTCGAGCCACTCGAGCAGGATCTGGGCCCGGCGCGCCAGCAGGGTGGCGCGGCTGGTCGGGTCGCCGGCCAGGGCGGCGCGCCGGCGCAGCACCTCGGCCAGGTCGGCCCAGCGCGCGTGGTGCTGGTACAGGCGATCGAGCGCGGCCCACGCCTCCTCGTCGTCGGGCGCGAGCTGGCCGAGCTGGGCGTAGGCGTCCATCGCCCGGTCGGGCAGCTCGAGCTCACGCTCGTAGATGGCGGCGATGCGGCGCAGCGCGGCCCGGGCTTGCTCGCCGTCGTCGAGCTCGCCGATGCGCTGCAGGGTCTCGATGGCCTTGCTCCAGCGCCCGACCGTGCCGTACAGGTCGGCCTCGCGCAGGAGGAGCGCGGTGTCCTCGGGGAACAGCAGGCGTAGCCGCTCGAGCGCCTCGATGGCGTCGTGCGGGCGGACCAGCTTGGTGGTGTAGATGTCGACCAGCTCGCGCAGCATGGGCGGCCGCTCGGCGTCGGGCGCGGCCGTGCCCAGGCGCGGATCGGTCCGCTCCTCGAGCGACGCCGCCAGCTCGACCCACCGGCCCTCGGCCCGGTACAGCGCCTCCAGCTTGCTGCGCACGTCGAGGTCCTCGGGCCGCATGCCCAGGACCCGGCGCAGGTGCGCCTCGGCGTCGGCGCTGTTGCCCTGCTGGGTCCGGATCGAGGCCACCTCGAGCAGGAGGTCGGACGCCTCGCCGACCGACTCGGCGTCCTCGGCCAGGCCCTCGTACAGGTCGGCCAGGCGATCCCACGCGCCGTGGTCGACGGCCAGCCGGTGCAGGCGGCCGCGCACGTCGCCGTCGCCGCCCGGGGTGCGCCGGGCCAGCGCGAAGGCGCGGGCCAGGGTGTCGAACGCACGCGGCAGGTCGGTCGCGCCGCTCTCCCACACCTCGGCGGCGCGGAACAGCCAGCGCACCCGGTCCTCGGCCCGCAGCGCCGGCAGCTGCTCGTGCGCCAGCGCGAACTCCTCCCACGGCGACTCGAACGGCCGCGCCGGCAGGCTGGGCAGCGGCGCCCGCCGCACCACCGCCTGGGCCTTGCGCGGCGCCGGCGGCGGCACCGCGCGCCCGGTCGGCGGCGGCGGCGGCGCGGCGCGACGTGGTGGTGGTGGTGGCGGCAAGCGGGTCGGGCCGCTGGTGCCGGCGCCAGCACCCGGGCTGGGGATCGGTCCGGACCCCGCGCCACCCAGGCCCGGCAGCGACGGCGCGGCCATCGGCGACGGCGGCGGCCGCCCGGCCGCGACCAGGTCGTCCATCGACAGCTCGAGCGTGGGCGAGCTGGGCGGCGGCCGGCGCGCCGGCCCGCCGGCGGCCGGCGCCAGGTCGGCCAGCGACAGCTCCATCGTCTTCTCGGCCACCGCCGCCGCCCGGGCCGGGCCGCTCGGCATCGACGGCATCGGCGCGCCGCCTGGCCGCTGCGCCTCCAGCTCGGCCACGTCGAGCGGCTGGGTGCTGTCACCGACCGAGAGGTCACCCTCGATCAGCTCCTCGGTCGAGGCCCGGGTCGGCACCTTGGCCCGGAACCCGGCCGGCATCACCCGCGCGGCCGACGCCTGGGCCTCGGCCACCACGTGCTCGGCCTGGACCGCGGCCGCGCCGCTCTCCGGCTTCGGCATCTTGTCGCCGTCGCGGTAGCGGCCGATGACCCGGGCCAGCCGCCACAGGCTGGCGGTGGTGTCGGCCTCGTCGGGCGCGAGCAGGAACGCGAGCAGGTGCAGGCGGAAGGCGCGCGGCGCGTCCTTGAGCTGATCCTCGACGACCTGCGCCTTGCGCCGCAGCGCGGCCAGGCGCGCCGCGTCGCTGCTGGCCCGCTCTATCAGCGCGGTCTCGACCGCCAGCAGATCCGGCCAGGCCCGGCTGCTCTCGGCCAGCTGCGCGACCAGGGCCCGGGTGTCGTCGCGGTCAGGCCCCCACGAGAACGCGGCCAGGGCGTCGGCCATGGCCAGGCGCGGATCGCTCAGGCGGTCGGCGTGCAGGCGCGCGCGGCGCAGGTACAGCTCGACACGCTCGGTCGCGCCGGCGTGGGCCAGGGCCAGCTCGAACAGATCGGCGACCTGGCGCCAGGTCGCGCGCTGGTCGGCCTCGGCCGCGACCCGCTCCAGCTCGGCCAGGAGGCCGGCGTCGCGCGGCGCCGCCGCCAGCGCCTCGCCGAGCAGGGTGATCGCGCGCGGCCGGTCCGACAGGCGCTGCTCGTGCAGGCCGGCCAGCTCGCGCGACAGCGCGACGAACGTGGCCTGGGCGCCGTCGCCGCCACGGGCGCGCTCCTCGGTCAGGACCTCGACCAGCTCGCGCCACAGCCCGTACGCCTCGGCGGCGCGGCGCAGGTCGGGCAGGGTGGTGGCGTCGGGGCTGTCGTCGTGGGCCCGCTTCCACCAGCGGAACGCAGCGCGGGCGTCGCCCAGCTTCTCGGCGGTGACCTCGGCCAGGCGGCGGAACAGGGCGCGCCGCTCGGCCGGCGGCAACGACGCCGCCCGCCGCTCGAGCAGCCGGGCGTACTCCTTCCAGTGGCCGAGCCGGGCGTGCAGGTCGGCCGCCGCGGTCAGCGCCTCCTCGGCCTCGGGGTCGAGCGCCAGCACGCGCTCGAACGCCTGCAGCGCGCGCGCCGGGTCGCCCAGGCGGTCGCGGCACAGGAGGCCGATCTCGAGGCCACGCGCCATCTTCCGGTCCTGATCCGGCGTCAGGTACATCTCGCGCTCGGCGATGCGCACCGCCGCCTCGAAGTCGCCGCGCGCCTCGTGCAGCCGGCGCAGCGCGGTGTGCGCGGCCAGGTGGGTCGGGTCGAGCTCGGCGATGAGCCGCTCGAGCTGGCGGATGGCCTCGGTCGGCGAGCCGAGCTTGTCCTCGAGCAGCTCGGCCCGCTCGAGCGCGGCGGCGGCGGCGGCGGCCGGGTCGTGCTCAGCGCTCTGCCGGCCGACCGCGTCGAGGCTGTCGACCAGCTCGCGCCAGCGCCCGGCGGCGCGGTGCAGCCGGGCCAGGGCGTGGGTGGCGGCGTAGTGGCGCGGCGACAGGTCGAGCACGCGCTGCCAGGCCCGGGTCGCGCGCGCCGGATCCTGCAGCTGCTCGTCGACCAGGCGGGCGAAGCGCTCGAGCTCGAGCACGCGGATGGGCGCGGCGCTGGCGCCGGCCGCGACCGGCGGCTTGCCGGCGTCGAGGCGCTCGAGCACGGCGACCAGCTCGGGCCAGCGCTCGGCCCGCTCGTACAGCCCGGCCAGCGCGGTCAGCGCCTCGGTGTCGGTCGGCACCGCGCGCAGGGTCTGCTCCCACCGCTCGAGCGCCTTGGCGTCGTCGTCGCTGGCGCTGGCCAGCTTGGCCAGGCGGCGCAGCACCTTGGCCCGCTCGCCCGGCGAGCCGGCGGCGGCGGCGTGGTACTCGAGGGTCTGCTCGAGGCGCGCGTCGCCGGCCTTCTCGAGGACCCGCTCCATACGCTCGAGCGCGTCGCGGTCGCCCGGCAGCAGCTCGAGGATGCCGCTGCACGCGAACACCACGCCGTCGACGTCGAGGGTGCGGCTCTCGCACAGGTTGGCCATGCGGCGCAGCAGGGTCAGTCGCTCGACCCGCTTCTGCACCGGCCACTCGCGGCTCGAGCCCGCCGCCTTGCCGGCGCTGGCCTGCAGGGTGTCGAGGCGGCCGGCCTCGAGCTCGAGCTGGCGCCGCAGCGCGCTGACCAGGCCGGCGTCGTCGCCGTCGCGCTCGTACAGCTCGCCCGCCGCCTTGAGCGCGGCGTCGTCGTCGGGCGCCAGCGTGAGGATCTCCTCGTACAGGGCGATGGCCCGGCGCGGCTCGATCTGGCGCTCGCGGAAGGTGTGCGCCATGCGCCGCAGCGCCTCGATACGCTCGCCGTCGCTCTTGGCCAGCGACGCCTCCTGCTCGAGCTGGGCCACCAGCTGCTCCCACATCTTGGCGCGGGCGTACAGGCGGCGCAGCGCCTCCTGCGCCTTGGTGCTGGCCGGCTCGAGCTGCTGGATGCGCTGCCAGGCCTCGATGGCGCGCGGGATGTCGCCCAGGCGCAGCTCGGCCAGCTGGGCGATCTCCTCGAGCCGCCGCACCTGCTCGTCGCCGTCGGCGCCGCCCTCGCGCGCGTTGTCGAGCGCGAAGTCGAGCAGGTCGGCCAGGCCGCGCCAGTCGCGCCGCTCGCGGAAGTGCTCGGAGTAGCGGGCCAGCGCCTCCTCGTGCAGCGGGCTGGTGGTGAGCGCGCGATGCAGCAGCTCGGCGGCGTGGTCGCGGTCACCGATGCGCTCGCGCACCACCGTGGCCAGGTCGAGGATCTCGCGCACCAGCGCCTCGGGGTCGGCCGCCAGCGCGTCGAGCTCGAGCTCGGCCCGGGCCGCCAGCTCGGCCCACTTGCCGTCCTCCTTGTACAGCTCGCGCAGCCGCATCGACGCCGGGCCCCGGGCCGGCTCGATCGCCGCCAGCTGCTCGAGCGCGTCGATCAGGGCGTCGCGATCGGGCAGCGGGTCCTCGTACAGCTCGATGCGGCGGCGCAGGAGGACGGCGCGCGCGGCCGCGTCGTCGGTGGTGGCGCTGCGGTGGCGCAGCAGGCGGTCGAGCTCGTCGAACCGCCCGGCGTCGGCCAGGGCCTGGTCGAGCGCGCCCTGGCTGGCGGCGGCGCCGGGGGCGATGCCGGCGGCGCGGCGGAGCAGGCCGACGCCGGTCGGGTCCTCCCGGTTGGTCGCCAGCCGGCGCCGGCCGACCGCGACCAGCAGCTCGCTGGCCCGGACCTGGCCGTCGTCGCCGCTGAAGGTCGGCGCCGCGTACAGATCGGCCAGGGCCAGCTCGACCTCGTCGGCGCTGGCCGCGGTCGCGCCGGCCTGGGGCGGGGCGGCAGGGCTGGCGGCGGCGGCGGCGGGCGCGGCGGCCTCTGCCTTCTGGCCCAGGGTGCGCGCCTTCTCGAAGTGGCTCATCGCGCTGGCGGCGTCGCCGGCCCGGCGCGCCACCTTGCCCAGCTCGTAGTGGATGACGGCGCGGCGCGCGGTCGGGCCGCGCTCGCCCAGCACGTCGAGCTCGGCCTGGTACAGCTTGCCGACCATGGCGTCGTCGCCGAGCGAGGCGTAGATGGCGCGCGCGGCCTCGAGCGCCTCGGTCCGGGCCGGCTCGAGGCGCCAGGCCTGCTGCCAGTGGCCGAGCGCGCGGTCGACGCGGCCGAGCCGCTCGTCCCACAGCCGGGCCAGCGTGCGGTGGGCCTCCCCGTGCCGGGCCAGCAGCGCCGGATCGGGCTTCTTGCCCTTGCTGTCGGCCGGGGCGGTCGCCGGTGGCAGTGCGGCCAGCTCGGCCTCGAGCACCTCGGCGGCGGCGGCGGCGCGGCCGGTCGCCAGGTAGTGGTCGGCCAGCAGGGTGGCGGCGCGGCCATCGCCCGGGCGCAGCGCCAGGCAGCTCATCAGCGCGACCTCGCCGTCCTCGGCCCGGCCGATCAGCAGGAGGGCCTCGCCGGCCTCGGAGTACGCCTCGGCCCGTTCGTCCGGATTGGCGGCGGCGTCGGCATGCAGCCGGCACGCCTCGGCCAGGACATCCCCGCGGCCGTGCTGGCGGGCCAGGTCGCGCACGCCGACGTACGCGTCCCGGTCGGCCGGGCGGGCGCGGAGGTCGTCCAGGCGGGCGGCCAGGACGTCGATGTGGGCGTGATCGGTCGGATCGTCGGTCATGCGCACCCGGCCGAACCCGGCGGGATCGTGAACCTATCACGCCGCGGCCGGCCGATGTCACACCGGGCCGGTACAGAGATGTCGTGCGCATCTACTTCGTCGGCAGTCACGCCACGGGCAAGACCACCCTCTGTCGCTATGTGTCTCGGCGCTACGGCCTGCCGATGATCACCGAGGTCGCCCGCGCGGTGCTGGCCGAGATGGAGAGCTCGCTCGACTCGCTGCGGACCGACATGGACCTGGTGGCCGAGTACCAGGAGCGGGTGTTCGCGCGCCAGGTCGCCATCGAGAAGCTGCACGAGGGCCGGTTCGTGTCCGACCGCGCGTTCGACAACCTGGCCTACGCGGCCGAACACGCCACCAGCGTGGCCGACATGATGGGCGACGCCCGCTTCGCCGACTACATGAAGTGGGTGGCCGAGGGCACGGTGTTCTTCCTGCGCCCGCACCAGCAGCTGCTGCGCGAGGACGGCGTGCGCGCCGGCGTGTCGTGGGAGTCGGTCCTGCGCATCGACGGCATGATCAAGCTGCTGCTCGAGCAGCACCGCATCGCCTACCTGCCGATCGAGTCGGTGTCGATGCAGGAGCGGGTCCGCGCCGTCGAGTTCGTGCTGGCCCGCAGCGGCCTGCCCTTCGCCAGCAAGGCGCCGGTCGGCGAGCGCACCGGCAAGAAGTCGGCCGCCGTGTCGACCGTGCAAGAGCTGCTCAAGGCGCTCGGCAACTAGCGCTCACGGATCAAGACCACACGCCGCATCGGCGGTGAGCCTTTGTCAGCGCCCGGTCGTTGGGTGCCGACGTTGGGTGCCGACGACCTCGCGCCCATGCTCAGCCTCAGGCGTTCGGCTCGACCGCGGCGAACGTCAGGGTCGTGATGCCGGCTGCCTCGATGGCCCGCTTGAGCGTGTGATGGACAAGGATCGTCGTCGGCGACCCGGCGAGCCGGACCAGCAGCGGGGCGCGGGCCTGGTCGGTCGGGTCCGCCAGGGCCGCGGCGGCCAGGGTGCCGATGACGTTGAAGGCGACGTGGGTGTCGAGGGTGACGCCGCTGGCCTCATCACGGACCTCGGCCGGGTAGCAGTCGAGGTTGTCGACGCCGGCCTGGTGGAGGAGCTGGACCAGGCGCTTGCTCATCAACGGCAGGGTGGCGGTGTGCAGCTCGAGCAGCTGACCGGCCTGCGACGGCGGGATCGTGGCGACGACCGGCAGCGGGGGAGGCGATGCGAAGCGCTCGCCCCTGTCCCAGTTCCTCCGGAACAGCGCTCCCGGGGGCCGGTCGGGGGCGTAGTCGACCAGCGCGCCGTCGACCTCGAGCGGGGCGTGGCAGGTGAGCGAGAAGTACATCGTCGCCGGTGATGATGGCATGGCGCGCCGCTGCAGGGCTTCATCGCCGCGCCACCGTCGCGCGTGCGCTACGCTCGGCCGGTGCGGACGGTCGACCAGTGGAGGCTCGAGCTCCGGACTGCGCTGCGCGAGGCGCTGCGGCAACGTGACGCGGCGGCGACCGCGCTGCTGCGCGAGGCGCTGGCCGCGATCGACAACGCCGAGGCGGTCGACGCCAGCCACGCCCCGGCGGCACAACCCGGCGTCATCGCCGGCGCGGTGGCGGGCCTGGGCGCGGGCGAGGTGGCGCGGCGCGAGGTCCGGCCCGAGGAGGTCGTCGCGCTGCTCGCGCGCGACCTGGAGGATCGACGGACCGCCGCCGGCGCCCTGGCCGGGCTCGGCCGCGACGCCGAGGCCGCCGTGATGCGGCGCCAGGTGGTGCTGCTCGAGGCGCTGCTCGCCGAGCCGCCGACCTCCGCGTCCTGAGCGGGGCGCATCGTCAGCGCCGCTCGCGGGTGGCGGGCTTGCGGGTGGCGGGCTTGCGGGTGGCGGGCTTGCGGGTGGCGGGCTTGCGGGTGGCGGGCTTGCGGGTGGCGGGCTTGCGGGTGGTGGGCCTCGCCGTCGTTCCCTTGCCGGCGCTCTGCGTGCTGC
>JAGPCO010000155.1 GCA_018058095.1 Kofleriaceae bacterium | reverse complement strand
GCCGCGGGTGGCGGCGCCGCGCAGGGCCTTGGCCGAGCAGGTCTTGAGCCGCTCGATCCAGGCCGCCTTGTCGAAGCCCAGGGCGGCGATCGGCTCGGCGTAGCTGACCGGCTCGCTGCGCGCGAAGTCGGGGATGGCCTTGCCGCGGTTCTTGATGGTCGACTGGTCCTGGCGGACGTAGGTCAGCTGGCCAACGCCCTCGCGGTAGCGGCGGTCGGTCTCCAGCCACAGCGCCTTGCGGATGGCCAGCGGCTCGTCACCGAACGGCACGGTGCCGCGCCGCACCATCGGGTTGTTGGCGCCGTTGGGGTCGTCCGACAGCGACCGGGTGTTGTCGAGCTCGGCGCTGCCGACCCGCAGATCGACGTCGAGGTTGCGCTGGCGCTCGTCGGAGTCGTCGATGAGCGCGCCGCCCTCGGCCTCGAGCGACACCACGCGCTGATCGGCGATCTGGTACGACAGGTAGTGCGCCGGCTCGGGGCGCTTCTTGAGCTCGCCCATCCAGCGCTCGTTCTCCGCCGCCATCCAGCCGAGGATGGGCGACGCGACCTCGGGCTTGTGGCCCGAGCGCGGCTCGATGCGGGTCAGCTCGATCTTGCTCGGGATGGCCGGCAGCTCGGTCGGCGTGTCGCCGGGCGTGGGGATGGGTAGAACGGGCCCGGTCGTCGGCCGGGATGGACAGGCCGCGAGCGCGAGCGCGCCGACGACCATGGGCAGGCGTGACATAGGTTCGGGAAGCGTAGGTGGCGAATGGCACCAGGTCAAACCCGGGCGCCAGCTCGTCGACGGCGGGTGGCCGGCGCGGCGCTCAGCGCGGCCCGACCAGGGTGAACGCCGCCCCCTGTGGGTCGTGACAGTGCCCCGACCAGCGCCCGGCCCCGATCGCCACCGGCTCGTCGACCCGCCCGCCGGCGGCGACGACGTGGGCCAGCGCGGCGGTGAGGTCGGGCACGCCGAACCCGTACAGCCAGTGATCGTGGATGTGCGGCGCGGCGGTCACGTCGAGCACCACGCCCCAGCTCGGCCCGTCGTCGGTGTCGGCCAGGTCCCAGCGCCGCCCCAGCGGCGCCGGCAAGGGCGACGCCGGACGCACCCGCCAGCCCGCGAGGTCGGCGTAGGCGGCGACGGCACGCTCGGGGGCGCGGGTGTTGAGCACGTGCAGCACCACCCCGGCGCTGGACGTGGAGTCGGCCGCGGTGGTGACGGCGAGCACCGCCCCGGCCGGGTCGCGCAGCGCGACGACGAGGCGGCCATCGGCGCCGACGCGTGGTGGACCGAGCGGCGCGGCGCCGCGGCCGACCAGCGCGGCGGCCGCCTCGGTCGCGTCGGCCGTGGCCAGGTGCCCGAGCCAGTGTGCCGGCGCGCCGCGGGCCCGCGCCTGGGCCGGGAGCTCGCCGATCGCGTCGGGCGTGATCCCGACTGCCCGGTAGAACCGCTCGGCCGCCGCCACCTCGGTCGTGCGCACCTCGTAGCCGACGAACCGCCACTGCATGCCCGCACGCTACCAGGTCGGTGCGCACGCCTGGGGCCGGGCGGCTATACTCGGGCGATGCGACTGCCCCACCCGGCCTGGCTGGCGCTGACGATCCTGCTGGCCGGGTGCGGCGGCGAGCCCGGCAGCGGCGGCGACGCCGGGCCCAGCGCCGGCGGCGACGGCGGCGGCACGGCGGTCGACGCCACCCCGACCGCCCCGGTCGGCGACCAGGTCTTCGCCACCAGCGTGCTGCACCAGGTGACCATCGAGGTGGCGGCGGCCGACCTCGACACCCTCGACAACGACCAGACCGTGCGAGTGCCGTGTACGGTCACCGTCGATGGCGCCACCGTCGCCGGCGCCGGCTGCCGCAAGAAGGGCACCTCGAGCGTGCGCCCGCTGTCCGACAAGGCCGGCTTCACCGTCAAGTTCGACGAGTTCGTCCCCGGCGCCCGCCTCGACGGCCTCAAGAAGCTGGCCATCGACAACGCCATCCAGGACCCCGGCCTGGTCAGCGGCCACGTCGCCTACGAGGTGTTCCGCCGCGCCGGCCTGCCGGCGCCACGCACGTCGCACGCCGTCGTCACCTTCAACGGCACCGTCAAGGGCGTGTTCGTGCTCGAGGAGGCGACCACGCCGCAGTACCTGGCCGCCCATTTCGGCGACGGCTCCGGCAACCTGTACGAGGGCCCGTGGGACTTCGCCCAGGGCGTGGCCGCGGCCGACCTCAAGGACGAGGTCGAGGACCTGCGCTCGCGCGCGGACCTCGAGGCGCTGTCGGCGGTCGTGCTCGACAGCCCCGACGGCGAGTTCGAGGCCGCCGTGCGCCCGCTGCTCGACGTCGACCGCTTCATCACCAACATCGCCGTCGAGCTGATCGCCTGCCTGTGGGACAACTACGCGTACATCGCCTGGAACTACTACCTGTACGACGTCCCGGCCGATCACCGCTTCGTCATGCTGCCGCACGGCGTGAACTGGCCGTACTACGTGGCCGACCTCGACCCGCTCGACCTGTACACGTATCCCTGGGGCAGCCAGTTCCCGCCCGGTCGCCTGGCCGAGCGCGTGCGTCAGGTCCCGGCGCTCGACGCCGCCTTCCGCGCCGAGCTGGCCCGGGTCGCCCGTGACGCCTGGGACGTGGGCGTCCTGCGTGCCCGCATCGACGCCGTCGACACCATCCTGCACGCCGCGCCCCTGCCAGGCGCCGCCGGCGCCGAGCTGGCCGGGATCGAGCGTGGCCTCGACGAGGCGCGCGACTTCGTGACCGCGCGCAAGGCGTACCTGACCACCCGCCTCGGGCTGTAGCAGTCAGCGTCCGCTACGGCGCCACCAGCGTCGCCGCCAGCTCCCCCCACCAGCCGCCAGCCCGGGCGTGCGCGCGATCGGTCAGCATGGAGAAGTGGTCGGCACCAGCGATCACCCGCGCCGGCCCGGCCCCTGGCACCCGGCCGAGCAGCACGTCGGCGTCGCGCGGCCGGCACATCCAGTCGCGGTCGCCGACCCAGCCGCAGGTGGGCGTGGAGATGGCGCACACCGCGTCGAGGTAGTCGACCCCGCGTCGGCTGGTCCAGCGCCCGGTCCGGGCCCAGCCGGTCAGCTGCGCCACGTAGCTGGCGGCCTCGTCGCTCGGCCCGATGCGCAGGGCCCGGATCGGCGCCCGCCCGACCGTCCGGGTGACCGCGGCCAGGGCCGCCATCAGCGCGCGCCGGCGCCGCGATCCTCCTCGGCCCGGCAGCCAAACCGAGGTCGACAGCAGCACCAGGCGGCCGGCCCGGGCCACCCCGGTGCCGTGCCCGGCCAGGGCGACCAGCCCGCCCAGCGAGTGACCGACGATCGCGAGCCGCTCGGGGCCGACCCCGGCGTCGACGGCAACCGCGCCCAGCACCGCCGGCAGGTCGAGCTCGACCAGGTCGTCGAAGCTCCAGTCGTCCTGGCCGGCCCGGGGTGGCACCGAGCGACCGTGGCCGCGCCAGTCGAGCACGTAGGTCGCGACCCCGGCCGCGGCCAGCGTCGCCGCGAAGCCGCCCGAGCGGCCGGCCGCGAACGCCCGCCCGTCGGTCATCATCGCGTGCAGGCACAACGCGACCGCCCGGCGCGGCCCGGTCGGGTCGACCCGGTCGATCGCGAGCCGTACCCCGTCGGCGGTCAACGCCACGACCCGGGCCGGCCCAGGCCCCGGTTCAGAAGTAGTAGCGGACACCCGCGCCGGCGTTGATGCCGAGGCCGAAGCCCTCACCATCGCGGAAGGCGTACTCGGCCACCCCGGCCACCTCGAGGAAGGCGTCGAGCGGCACGTTCTTGAAGTCGAACACCAGGCCGCCGACCACCCGCAGCCCGACGGCGAGGAAGTCCTCGCCGCCGCGACCGGCGTCGTACTGGATGGCGCGCAGGCCAGGGCCCAGGTAGACCGGCAGCGTGAAGCTGTCGCGCTCCTCGAGGATCCACGGGTGCCAGACGTAGTCGGCGTGGACCTGCAGGCCGCCGCCGACGAAGGCCGAGCCGACCGCGGCCTGCACCGCCTGGTCGTCCTGCAGGTACAGGCGGACGCTGACGCCGGTCGGCTCGCCGAGGATCACGCCGACCCCGAGCGAGCCCTTCTCGATGGCCTGGGCCGAGCTGACCGAGGCGGTGGCACCCAGCCCGGCCAGCACCGTCGCGATCGCGATCGCCTTCGTGCTCATCGACCCGACCGTACCTCAAGCCGGATCACCCGACCAGCGCCGGGCCGGCGCATCGCCGCCAGTTCACGGGCAGGTCGCGGTCGCGCCGTCGTAGCTGGCGACCCCGGCCAGGCCACAGGTCACCTGACAGCTGAGCGGGTCGGCGCAGTTGCGCACGGTGCAGCCGGTGGCAGGGCACGTGACCATACAGGCCCCGTCGGGGCAGTCGACCTCGCACGTGGTGCTGTCGTCGCACGTGACCTGGCACGACGCCGCGTTCCCGCACGCCACATCACACCGATCGGCGCCGTTGCAGGCGATGTCGCAGGTCTGCCCGGCTTCACACGAGCGGGTGCAGTCCTCGTCGGGTGTACACGCGCACGACGACCCGCTACAGGTGTCGTCGCTGCATGCCGAGGTGGCGAGGGAGGTACAGAGGAGGAGCAGGCTAACGAGGTACTTCATGGCGATCTCCTGGACGGCTGCTCGTGGTACGGCGCCGGCGCGGCGACCGCGACATCGGGCTGACATCACCCACGCGGCCATGTTGATCGTCTGTGTTTTCTGCTAGATCTGCCTCGGTGAGTGCGAGCAAGCGCAGCGGCAGCGGCGGCGGCGCCGGCCCGGGCAAGCCCCGCGCCAAGGCCGGCGGCAAGCCGACGTCCGCCCCGCGCGCGCCCGGCAAGGGCAAGGCCAAGGGCAAGGCCGGCAAGGGCCGCGGCGACGACGAGTCGACCCGCGGCGATCGGTCCAAGCGCCTGCTCGACCTCGTCATGCTGCTCATGCGCGCGCGCTCGCCGGTGACGTATCGCGAGATCCGCGAGCAGTTCGCCAGCTACCAGACCCTCAACGCCGAGGCCGGCCTGCGCGCCTTCGAGCGCGACAAGGCCGACCTGCTCGAGCTCGGCGTGCCGATCCGCTACGTCACGCCCGAGGAGGACGACTCGCTCGAGGACGGTGGCTACGTCATCGACTTCAAGCGTTTCCGCCTGCCCGAGGTGCGGCTCACCACCGAGGAGGTCTCGGCCCTGGTGCTGGCCGCCTCGGTCGCGCGCGGCATGCCGGGCGGGGCCTACCCGAAGATCGTCGACCTCGCCCTCAAGAAGCTGGCGTTCGACCTGCCCGACCTGCCCGACACCCCGACCGAGTTCCCGCGCCCATCGACGCGCGGCCCGCGCGAGACGGTGCTGGTCCACTTCCCCGAGCAGCGCGGCGAGCGGCCTGGCGTCGATCTCGGCGAGATCTTCGCCGAGCTCGAGGGCGCGACCCGGTTCCGCAAGCGGGTCCACATCACCTACCAGACCGCGGCGACCGGGATGACCACCCGGCGCGAGGTCGATCCCTACGCCATGGTCTACCGCGACAGCGCCTGGCTGGTGGTCGGCTGGTGCCACCTGCGCAAGGAGATCCGCTCGTTCCGGGTCGACCGCATCAGCGAGGCGACGATGGCGCCCAAGCCGAAGTCGCCCGACTTCGAGCGGCCGACCGACTTCGACGTGCGCGCCTACGTGCATCGCTCGCCGTGGACGTTCGCGACCGAGCCGGCCGAGGACGTCGAGCTGGTGCTCGGGGCCGAGGCGGCCGACACCGCCAACGAGGACTTCGGCGCCGGCGCCGCCAAGGTGCTGGTCGGCGACGATCACACCCGCATCCGGTTCCGCTGCGGCAACCCCGACTTCGCGGTGTCGCGGGTGCTGGCCGCCAAGGGCGCCATCGCCATCAACCGCGGTGACCGCCTGCGCGCCCGCGTCGCCGAGGAGCTCGACGCCATCGCCGACCGCTACCAGGCCGGGGCCACGCCGCCGGTGGGCGCGCCGGCTGCGCCTGCGGCCGATGAGCCTGGCCCGGAGGTGGCCTGATGCGCGACGTCGCCCAGAAGCTGCGCCGGCTGCTGTTCATCGTGCCGTTCGTGGCCAAACACGCCGACGGCGTCGCGGTCGACCGGCTGGCCGCGCTGCTCGGCGTCGATCGCGACGAGCTGCTGGCCGACCTCGACCTGCTGTCGCAGGTCGGCCCGCCCGACGGCGATCCGGGCGAGTACCTGCTGGTGTCGGTCGAGGGCGGGCGGGTCTTCGTCGACCTGGCGCACCGGCTGACCCGCCCGCTCCGGCTGACCCCGGCCGAGGGCTGCTCGCTCCTGCTCGGCATCCGCGCCCTGCGCGAGAGCGGCATCGCCCCGTTCGACGACGCCATGGCCTCGGCCGAGCGCAAGCTGCTGACCGCGCTCGGCCGCGATGCCGGCGAAGCGCAGTCGCTGGCGACCAGCACGGTGGTGGCCGAGCCCGACCGCGTCGTCGCCCTGCACCTGCGCGACCTGGTCACCGCGGCCCGCAAGAGCCGCCGGGTCGAGATCGCGTACGTGTCGGCGTCGCGCCACCACGCCGACCGCCGCGTCGTCGATCCGTACGGCATCGTCCACCACGCCGGCGAGTGGTACCTGGTCGGCCACTGCCACCAGCGCGGCGACGTCCGCACCTTCCGCATCGACCGGGTGGCCTCGTTGACCTCGCTCGACCAGGCGTTCGATCCGCCCGCCGACTTCGACCTCGAGGCCTACCGGCGCGAGCGCCTGTACGTGCCGTCGGCCGACGCGGTGACCGTGCGGGTCCACCTCGAGCCCCTGGCGGTGACCCGCATCGGCGCCAACTGGCCGGTCGGCGAGATCACGCCGGGCGAGGACGGCTCGGCCGAGCTGCTGGTCGACTGCGACGGCTTCGAATGGGTGACCGGCTGGGTCCTCGGCCTGGGCCGGCACGCCTGGATCCTCGGGCCCGAGGACGCCCGCGCCGCCATGCGTGAGCGGATCGGCCGGACCCGCGCCGCGCTCGGGCTGGTCGCGAGCGCCTAGCGATGCGGGCGACCGGCCAGCGACGGCCCGCCCTGGTCGTCCTGATCGGGCTCGCGCTCGCCGCCTGCCGCGGCGACGAGCCCGCCCCGGCTGTGGCCACGCCGGCGCCCGACCTCGGCACGCGCCTCGGCGTCGCGGCCGAGAGCAACGTGCGCGCCGCCGACTACGTCGGCCCGGCCGCGTGCGGGGAGTGCCACCCCGACAAGCTCGCGTCGTGGCGACGCGGCTCGCACGCCGCGATGAACCAGCTGGCCAGCCCGACCTCCGTGCTGGCGCCGATCGGCCAGGCCCGCGCCTACGCCGGCGGCGAGGTCGGGCTCGAGCGCGTCGGCGACCACCTGGTCGTGCGGCTGCGCCGCGGCGCGGTCGACCGCCGCTTCGTGCTGACCCGCACCATCGGCTGGCGCTACCTGCAGGAGTACGTCGGGCGCGAGCTGCCGGCCGGCGCGACCGATCCGGCGCGGGCCGGTGACGAGGTGCGGCTGCCGTTCGGCTACTGGCCGCGCGCCGGCGGCTGGTTGCCGCAGCCGTACTTCGACTCGTGGTTCGGCCGCGAATTCGACGAGCGCGGTCAGCTCGCGTTCGACCCGTACCAGGCGCCGACCTCGCCGTGGGCCGCGCGCTGCCCGTGGTGCCACAACACCTACCCGTTCGAGCTGCGGCTGGCCCGGACCAGCGCGGCCGGGGCGATCATCGGCCGCGGCCCCGAGGTCGACGTCGTCGACCTGGCACCGACGACGCTGACGCAGACCACGCAGGGCGACCACGTGCTGCCGACCGAGCGCCTGGTCACCGTCGGTATCTCGTGCGAGAGCTGCCACCTCGGCGGCCGCCACCACGCCGAGACCGAGCAGCCGCCCAGCTTCGTCCCGCGCGGTCCGGCGCTGGCGCAGCGGCCGGGCTCGTCGGCCGACCTCCAGCCCGACGGCCACGGCGGCCGGACCCGCCCGGGGGTGCTCATGGCCACCTGCGCCGGCTGCCACTCGACGCCATCCCCAACCTACCCCGACGGCGCCGCCGCCCGCAACTCGAGCGAGGCGCTGGCCATGCAGGCCGGCGCGTGCGCCAGCGCCATCAGCTGTACTACCTGCCACGATCCGCACCAGCGTGGTCCCGACGCGCCGGCCCCGCCCGATCCCCGCCACGACGCCGCCTGCGTGCGCTGCCACGCCACCCTGGCCGACCCGGCGACGGCGGCCGCGCACCGCCGCCACGACGGCGTCGACGGCGTCGGCTGCCTCGACTGTCACCTGCCGCGTATCGTCCAGGGCGTGAGCGCGGTGGTGCGGTCGCACCGCATCTCGTCACCAGCCGATCCACGCATGCTCGGCGGCGACGTGCCTGGGGCGTGTAACCTGTGCCACCTCGATCGGTCGCTGCGGTGGACGCTGGAGGAGCTGCGCGCCGGCTGGGACGCCGACGTCGCCGCGGCCTGGCCGACCGACCCGATCGAGCGGGCCGCCCTCGACGAGCCGGTCGGCGAGCGCTGGCTGCGCAGCCGGCACGCCATGACCCGCCTCGTCGCCGCCGCGGCGTGGGCGCGCCAGCACCCGGGGCCGGCCACGGCCCGCCGCCTGCTCGACGTGCTCGACGACCCGGTCGCCAACACCCGGGTCTGGATCTGGTTCGCCATCGGCGACGCCGTGCCCGGCGCGACCGGCTACCAGCCGGCCGCGGCGCCGGCCGAACGCGCGGCCCAGCTGGCGGCGCTGCGACGGAAGTGGGCGCCATGACCTCGCCGCGTCGGCTCAGCCTGGGCGCGGCGCGCCGGCTGGCCCTGGCCGCGCAGGGCCTGCTCGGGCGCCCGGCCCGCGCCGACCTGGCTGCGGTGCGCGCGGTGTTCGACCACGTCCACGTGGTGCAGATCGACTCGGTCAACGTGGTGTGCCGCAGCCAGGAGCTTCCGCTGTGGGCCCGCCTGGGCGACCACCCGCGCGACGCGTTGCCACGCCTGGTCGCCGGGCAGCAGCTGTTCGAGTACTGGGCGCACGAGGCCAGCCTGGTCCCGGTCCACCTGCACCCGCACCTGCGCTGGCGGATGGAGGCGGCGCGCACCGAGGGCTGGGCCAGCCTGCGCCGGTTCCACCGCCGCGCCCGCGCCTACGTCGACGAGGTCCGGACCGAGGTGCACCGCACCGGCGGCCTGGCCGCCAGCGCCCTGCCCGGCGGCAAGAAGAAGACCTCGGCGTGGTGGGGCTGGGACGATCGCAAGAAGGCGCTCGAGCTGCTGTTCTGGCTGGGCGAGGTCAGCGCGGTGCGACGCGCCGGCACGTTCGAGCGGGTCTACGTGCCGCCCGCGGTGGTGGTCCCGGCCGCGATCCTGGCCGCGCCGACGCCGGCGCCGGCCGAGGCGCAGCGCACGCTGCTGCTGGCCGCGGCCGCCGCGCTCGGCGTCGCCACCGCCGGCGACCTGGCCGACTACTTCCGCCTGCGTATGCCGCGCGCGCGTCCGCTCCTGGCCGGCCTGGTCGCCGAGGGCGCGCTGGTCGAGGTCGCGGTCGACGGCTGGCGCGAGCCGGCGTACGTGCCGGCCGGGCTGGAGCCGCCGGCGCGAACCACGCCAGGGCGACGCGCCCTGCTCAGCCCGTTCGACTCGCTGGTGTGGGCGCGGCCGCGGACCGAGCGGCTGTGGGGGTTCCGCTACCGCCTCGAGCTGTACACCCCGGCCGACCGGCGCGTGTTCGGCTACTACGTGCTCCCGTTCCTGCTCGGTGACCGGCTGGTGGCCCGGGTCGATCTCAAGGCCGATCGCGACGCCGGGGTGCTGCGGGTCCACGCCGCCTACGCCGAGCCCGGCGCCGGCGCGGTCGCGACGATCACCCGCGCCCTCGCCGCCGAGCTGACGGCGATGGCGACCTGGCTGGGCCTGACCGGCGTCGACGTCGGCCCGGGCGGAGACCTCAGCCGGCCGCTGCGGCGAGCGCTGGCGCCGGCGCGGCGGCGCGCCCGCGCCTGAACCACCCAGCGAAGCCGGTGTCAGGGGCCTTGGGCTAGCGGCCGCGGCTGGCGTGCCGCTCGCGCGCCAGCACGCCGTCGTAGTGCCGGCGCAACAGGTCGTACAGCACCAGCTCCTGCTGACGCTGCGACGCCGACAGCAGCCGGTTGACGTGCATGTGGACGTAGCTCCCGACCAGATCGTCGACGCTACCCGTCAGCTCGCCGCGGGCCGCCGCCGCGTGCAGCGCGGCCAGCACCGGCGCGCCGGAGGTGGTGCGAGCGGCGATGGCGACCAGGCCCGGCGCGAACGGGTGGTCGGCGTCGTCGTCGGCCGCGGCCAGCAGCGCGGCCAGCTCGTCCTTGTGGGCCCGGAATTTCTCGCCGAGGCGCTTCTGGAACGTGGTGTCCACGCCGAACTCGGCCGCGAAGCCGTCGCGGCCACGCGTGGTCAGGCGCAGCCGGCCTGGCAGGTCGTAGCCCAGATCGGCGTACAGGCGGTCGATCGCCCGCACCGCCAGCCGCCACGCCGCGTCGGCGCCCTCGTCGCCAGACGACGCCTCGACGATGGCCAGCACCGCCTCGCTGTCGGCGTGGAACCAGCGCTCGGCCAGGTCGATCCCGACCGGGCCGCCGTACCGCTCGACCTCGCGCTCGTAGGTGTCGAGCTGGACCCGCCAGCACGCGCCGCTGTCGATCAGCGGCGCCAGGCGGGCGTGCAGCCGCGGCAGCACCTCGCCGGCCAGGCGCGCCGGCTCGCCGTGGAAGCGAACGCGCAGGTGCCAGTCGGGGTCACCGTAGCGGATGAAGAACCAGCGATCGGCCAGGCCCTCGGCCATGACCTCGTGGACCAGCGGGCCGACGGCCTCGCGCAGGAGGACGTCGGCGCTGGCGGTGCCGGTGTACAGCTTGGCGTACAGCCAGTCCGAACCCGGCGGGAACCGGCGGACGATGGCGGCGGTCGAGGCCGCGCGCCGGACCGACGCTCGGGTCGGCTCCGGCGCCGTCGCGACGCGGGTCAGCGGCACGATCAGCTCGTGCGCGAAGCTGCCCTCGGCGCTGCGGACCCAGGTCGGCCCGGGCTCCGGCAGCAGCTCGTGCAGCACCACCGAGGACCGGCCCTTGACCAGGTGGATGAAGCTGTCGACCGCGAGCGCGTCGTCGAGGTCGACCGCCAGCTCGTTGTCGCCGTCGGCCACCACCACCCAGCGCGGCAGCTGCCGGAGCTGGCGCAGGGCGGCCACCGCGGCGGCCTCGCGGGCGCGCAGGGCGCGGATCTGGGCCACCGTCTTGGCCGCGCTCGACCCCTTGCTGGCCTCCTCCAGCGGATCGAGCTCCGTCGACCGCAGCACCCAGCGAGCCCGCGCCAGCACCAGGCGCCCGCGCTGCAGCCGCGGCAGGAACGGCGCGGCCTCGAGCGCGCCCCAGGACCAACCCAGGCCGCGCCCATCCTGCGCCGCCAGCGAGCACAGGAACCGGTACACCCCCAGGCTCCGGGCCGAGTAGTTGTGGGCCGAGGTCAGGCGTGGCACGACCTCGCGGTCGAGCCGGCGCGACCGGAGGATGACGCGATCGCCGACCACCGACACCATCAGATCGCTCGCGCCGAGCTGGTGATCGACCGGCGCGCCGCTGGCGCCGAGGTACACGATCTCGAAGTCGCGCAGGACCGGGCGCAGCAGGATGTTGCCGATGCGCCCCTCGGGCAGGTGGACGATCTCGGCGTAGATCGCGTCGGGTCGGTGCGCCTCCTCGGCGCGCAGGATGTCGGCGACGAGCGCGGTCACCTCGGGCGAGCCATGACAGAACCTGCCGAGCAAGCGCGCCGCGGCGCCGCCGTCGACCCCCTGCAGCCGCATCAGGTAGCGGCCCTCGGCGATGGCCTCGGCCGACTCGGCCAGGAGCACCGCCGAGACCGACGCGGCGTCGGCCGGGCGCGGCACGGTGCGCGCGCCGAGACGCTTGAGGTCGTCGTCGTCGAGCTCGATCACCCGGGCCCCGGTCGACAGCGCGCGATCGAGCAGCCCGAGAAGCACGCCGTCGCGCCCACCGCCCGACCGCGCCGCCGCCGGGGCCCCACCCGCGCGAGGCGGGAAGGCGAGGTCGGCGATCATCGGCGCCGCGGCCCCACCCGTCGCGGCGGCGTCGCCGAGGCCGATGCCGACCTCCTCGTCGAGCACCTCGAGCAGGGGCACCTCGCGGGTCTCGTAGCGCGTCGAGAACGCCTGCCGAAACCGGGCCAGCGGATCGTCCTCGCCGCCCGGGCTGAGCCGGCGCAGCAGCTCGACACCGTCGAGCAGCTGGTCGACCACGGCCGGGCCGAGCGTCGCCACCGCCGGGGGCTTGTGCATGTCGACCTGGAACAGCCGGGCCAGGGCCACCTTGCCGGGGAGCCCCTGCCCGACCTGGGCGGCGACCTGGCGATAGACGTCGGGACGCGTGCCGATCGGGGCTCGATCGAGCTCCTCCACCAGCGCCTGCGCCGCCGCCAGCGCCGCCGCCGCCGGCTGCCCGGCCGGCAGCGCGGCCAGCTGCTGGATCATCGCGTGAGTCGGCTCGACGCCGGTCACCGGCGGCTGCAGCTCGGGCACGACGAGCTGGGCGGCGATGAGCTCGGCCACGAACTCCGTCGCCTCGTCGCGGCTGATGTCGGGGTCCTGGCACAAGACGTCGGTCAGCTCGGCCACGGTCGCCCCGGCCTCGGCCCGGGCCAGCACCGCGCTCAGGTAGTCGGTCGGGTCGACCGCGACGAGGTGGTAGCTGCGGCTCCCACCCTGCACCCGGGCCTCGGCGTAACGCAGGCGCCCCGCCGCCGGGTACAGGCTGGTGTTGGGCCAGTACCGCAGCTCGGCGCGGACCACGGGCTCGAGGTCGCGACACACCCCGAACAGGTAGTCGCCGTCGAGGCGGGTGTGGCGCAGGTTGGCGCTGCGGGCGGGCAGCTCGATCCGGGTCGTCTCGCCGAGCTGGCCGACCGACACGCCGGAGAACAGCCCGAACGGCGTCGACCGGGTCGCCATCCGCGCCAGGTACCGCACCAGCGCGCGCTCGATGCCCACGCCGGCCGGCGACTCGGGCTGTGCCCGCCACTCGTCGAGCTGGCCGGCCAGCTCGGGTGAGGCCACGAACAGGGCCTCGGCGATGACCGGATCGCTCAGCAGCTGCGACAGCGCGGCTCGCGCCTCGGCCACGTCGCGCCCGCGCGCGCTCCACTGCGCCAGGCTGTCGATCGGCAGCAGCGGCGTGCGGAACACGAAGCGCCCGATCGCCTGGTACGCGCGTGCGCGTCGGCCCCGGTCGCCCGCGCTGGCGCCGCTCACGCGCCGACCCCCGCGTCCCGGGTCGGCACGTCACACGCCAGCAGGCGGTCCCACCCCGGCGTCGCGCCCTGCAGCCCGGCCAGCAACGCCAGCCCGATGCCGGCAGCGCCCTCGAGAAAGTCGGGCTCACCGACGAGGGTCTCGGGCTGGCCGGGGGTCAGCACCTTCAGCGCACGGAAGCCGCCGACGCCCTGGCCCGGTTGCGCCTGGGCCAGGCCGTGTTCGAACCAGCGCACGGCCGCGGCGCGGAACTCGTCGTCGCCGCTGGCCTGGTAGAAGCGGTTGTAGACGTGGGCCAGGCCGATCGAACCGTGACAGAGCCCGGCGTCGCGCACGCCGCAGTGGGCCGGCGCGCGCGCGACCACCTGCCGGGCCAGGGCGATCAGGTCGTCCACCGGCTCGTGCAGGTGCGCTCGCCCCAGCCACAGGCCGGCGATGACCCCAGGGTCGCCATAACACCACGCCGTGCGACTGCCGCCCGCGGGCTGCCCTGGCTCGATCGAGCCCGGGAAGATGCTGTGCGGCACGTCGACGCGCTGGGCCAGGACCCAGCGTGTGGCCGCGCGCACCAGCTCCGCGGCGCGGGCCGGCGCACCCGGGCGGGCGGCGATCCGCCCGAGCACGGCGACCACACCGGGCACGCCGTGGGCCAGGCCGCAGTTGTAGTAGCCCGCGGGCCAGCGCGCGACCTGCCACGGCGGCAGCAGGGACGGTGGGGTGTGCCAGGTCGTGCCGGCACCGGTGACCTCCGCGGTCTGCTCGAGCTGGGCCACGATCCGGGCCAGGCCTTCGTCGGCACGACCGACGCCGACCGGCCGCTCGAGGAAGTACACCGCCAGACCGGCCAGCCCGCCGATGAGGTCGTAGTCCCCCGGCCACCGCGTCGCCGGGTCGAGCGCCTCGACCAGGATGTGGTCGACCTCGGCCAGGAACTCCTCGTTGTCCTCGGAGATGTGGGCCAGGGTCCAGCCGATGCCGGCCAGGCCTCCGTACAGGCGAAGGCTCGACACGCCGCGCTCGACGACGCTGACCAGGCGGTCCACCGCTTCCTCGTGCCGCGCCGCGGTCGGTGCGTCGTCGACGGCGCCCGCCAGGTAGGCCCAGAACAGCGCGATGTCGGCGGCGCGCGCCTGCTCACCCCGGTCGGTGGCCAGGTCCTCGGCGATGGCCCGCACCGCGGCCCAGGCAGCCTCGGCCACGGCACCGGTCAGGATCGGGCTCCAGCGGTCGATCATGACCACGACGCTATCACGCAGGTTCCCGCTGCCAGACGTCCGGTACTAGGGCGCTGCAAACGCGGCGCCGCGACGGCCGGACTCGCTCAGGCCTCATCGCGGCGGGGCACCGTCATCGCGCGCGTGAAGGGCGTGGAGGCCGTCGGTCCAGCAGCTCGGCCGGGTCGATCGGCCCGCCGGCGCGGAGCCAGCCCTCACGGGCGAGCCAGGTCTTTGCAGCGCTCAACGGGGAGCCCGCGGGAGGCGGCGACCCGTCGATGACCCAGACACCCGACTTCGTCGGGTGCCATCGTCCCGACGACCACCGGTCGGGCTCGAAGAAGCGCAGGCGCTGGCGTAGCTGGCCGCGATTTGCCTGCCAATCCCGGATGGAATGACTCACGTGGTTGAACAGGACGTAGCGCAGCGTGTTGCGCATCTGCGTCGGTGAGGTGACCGGGCGGGCGTGGTAGCGGTCGGCGAAGACCCGGCCGCGCCGGGCGAAGGCCTTGTTCCAGCCGCGGGCCAGGCGGATCGCCAGCCCCTTCATGCCGCGCGAGAGCGCGGTGTCATCGTTGGCCTCGACGATGAGGTGGAGGTGGTTGCCCTCGAGGGCGT
>JAGPCO010000047.1 GCA_018058095.1 Kofleriaceae bacterium | reverse complement strand
GTGTCGAGGTGGCTGGCGTGGTTGGCGGCGACGATGTAGCCACCGAACGGCGGCACGTAGGCCGAGCCGGTGACCCGGGTGTCGAGCACACGCTCGTACAGCGCGCGCATGCCGGCGGCCAGGGCGCGCCGACCGACCGGCACCAGCGGCGCCGGCACCACGATCTCGTCGGCATCACCGGCCTCGGCCCGCTCGCGCTCGCGCCGCTCGCGATCGAGCCGCGGCTTGTCGGCCCGGGCCTTGGCGCCGAGCCGCTCGACCAGGCGCTCGACGTCGGCGACCGCCTCGAGGCCCTGCAGCTCGCTCGGGTCGGGCAGCGTCACGCCGGCGCCCTCGAGCGCCACCGCCAGCTCGGTGAACATCAGCGAGTCGAAGCCGAGCTCGTCGAGCCGGGTCGCCGAGCCGACCGTGCCCTTGCCGCGCTGGGCGGTGTCGGCGATGAGGTCGTGCAGCCAGCCCCAGCCGCCGGTGGCGCCGGCGTCCGTGCTCGCGCCCTCGGCCAGCTTGCGCGCCTCGGCGCCGCCACGCGCGGCCCGCTCGAGCCGGGCCAGCTCGGCGATGACCTCGCGCCGCTTGACCTTCCGGGTCGAGGTCTTGGGCAGGTCGCGGTCCCACAGGTGGACGACCTTGACCCGCTTGTACAGGGGCAGCTCGGCCGACACCCGCTTGACGTGGTCGCGCACCGCGGCCCGCACGTCCTCGCGCGACAGCTCGCCGCCCGCCTCGTAGTCGGGCACGACCAGCATGGCGACCGTCTCCAGCGCGGCGTCGCCGTCGACCGGCAGGCCGACCACCGCCAGCTCCTTGACGTACGTGTTGTCGCGGTACAGCTCCTCGAGCTCGTCCGGGTAGATGTTCTCGCCCGAGGCGCCGAGGATCATCTCCTTCTTGCGGCCGACGATATACAGGTTGCCGTCGTCGTCGAACCGGCCGAGGTCGCCGGTGTGCAGCCAGCCGCCGCGCAGGGTCTCGGCGGTGGCCTCGGCGTTCTGGTAGTAGCCGGCCATCACGTTCGGGCCCTTGGCCACCACCTCGCCCACGCCGGTGGCGTCGGGCTGATCGATCCGCACGTCGATGCCCGGCAGCGGCCGGCCGACCGAGCCGGGGATGACCTTCTCGCCCGGCCGGGTCACGGTCAGGACCGGGGCCGACTCGGTCATGCCGTAGCCCTCGAACAGGTCGAAGCCCAGGCCCTGGAACGACTTCATCGTGTCGGCCGGCAGCGCCGAGCCGCCGGAGATGAGCAGGCGCAGCCGGCCGCCCAGCTTGCGGTGGACCGGGAAGAACATGGCCTTGCCGGTGCCGACGTCCCACGGCAGCGACTCGCGCAGCTGCCGGTTGAGGTCGACCACCGCGTCGAACGCGCGCTCGGCCAGGAGCCCGCGGTCGGAGAACCGCTTCCAGATCTTGCGCTCGAGCAGTTGCCACAGGGCGGGCACCCCGACCATGCCGGTCACCCCGGCGTGCTCGAGGGCGTCGCCCAGGGTCTCGGCGTCGATCTCCTCCAGGTAGTCGATCGACGCGCCGTGTACGAGCGGCATGAGGAAGCCGGCGCTGAACTCGAACGTGTGGTGCAGCGGCAGCACGCTCAGCAGCTTGTCGTGCCGGTACAGCGTGAACAGCGCCGACAGCTTCGAGGCCATGGCGGTGAAGTTCTTGTGGCTGAGCATCACCCCCTTGGGGTTGCCGGTGGTGCCGGAGGTGAAGATGATGCTGGCGACGGTGTCGGCCTTGGGCGTCGGCCGGAGCCGGGCCGCGCCGGCCGGGGCCGGGGCCAGCAGCTCGTCGAACGCCAGCACGCGCGGGGCGGCGGCCGGCGCGCCCGGCGCGCCGAGCGCGCGCTGCAGATACGCGGCGAGCGCGGTGTGGGCCGGGCTCCACTGGCCCTCGTCGTCGGTGTCGGGCCCGTCGGGGATGGCCAGGCCAGCGTCGGCGCACAGGCGCTCGGCGACCCGGCGCGACAGCACGAACACCCGCGCGGCCGAGGCCCGGGCCAGGTTGACCACCTCGGCCGGCGTGAGCTGGCTGTCGAGCGGCACCGCCACCCCGGCGGCGAGCAGGATGGCGAAGTACGAGATGCCCCAGTCCGGGCGGTTCTCGCTCATCAGCATGACGCGATCGCCGACCTCGAGGCCGAGGCCGCGCAGGGTGGCGGCGCCGCCCCAGGCCAGGTCACCGACCCGCTCGTAGGTGTAGGCGATGGGCTCGGCCGCGCCCGACGCACTGCCGTCCCGCACCTTGGGCCACAGCCGGAACGCGGTCCGGTGCTTGTGCAGCTTGGTGGTGGCCTCGAACAGCTCGATCAGCTCCTTGTAGGTGTAGACCGACTTCGGCTTGGCCCCGAAC
This sequence comes from Kofleriaceae bacterium, assembly GCA_018058095.1. GTDB lineage: Bacteria > Myxococcota_A > Polyangia > Haliangiales > Haliangiaceae > JABFXX01. The sequence goes on along the minus strand of JAGPCO010000047.1, from coordinate 49,801 downwards.
TCCTCGTCGAGGGTGGCGAACACGTGGCGCTTGAGGCCCTCGAAGTGGGTCTCGATCCAGTAGTGGCGCCAGTCGATGAGGTGCGGCGCCCACAGCAGCTTGTCCTGGTCGGCCGGGGTGGTCCGGGCCCAGAGCGCGCGGATGTGGTCGCACCGGAAGGTGACGTCGTGGTCGTAGTTGAACGGCTTGAACAGGTCGATCACGTCGTTGACCTGACCGGAGAAGCGGCTGACCTTGACCAGCTCCTCGCGAGCCCGCTCGGCCAGCGCCTCGAGCCGGGGCGCGCCCCAGCGCGGCATACGGTGATCGATGGCGTGGATGAGGCCGTCGGCCAGCTTCTTGACGGCCGGGGTCGAGAAGCGGTTGAAGTGCTCGTCGCTGACCCGGCCGCCCTCGAGCCGGGCCCGCATCAGCGAGCGCAGCTTGTCCTCGCCGGCGGCGGCCTTGCGCTTGAAGTGGCGGCGCACCGCGAGGCCGGTCATCTCGGTCAGGCGGCGCGAGGTGACGCGGTTGGCGTCGGACGAGCCGAGCTGGTAGACCGGCTCGTGCTGGCCAGCCAGCACCGCCGCCGTCGCCAGCAGCATGCCGGCGGCGACGAAGTCGACCGGGATGACGTCGAGCGCGGTGTCCATCGCCGCCGGGATGCGGCGGTGGCCCTTGTAGACCAGGTACACCAGCGGCGCCGTCGTGTTGAAGCCCTCGTTCCAGCCCGAGAACGGGTAACGCACCGCGCTCTCGACCACGGCCGGGCGGACGATGGTCGACACCACGGTCTGGTCGGCCAGGATGAGCTGCTCGCCCAGGCTCTTGGTGTACGTGTACGTGTTGGTCCAGCCCCAGTGCACGGCGCGCTCCATGCCGAGCTTGGTCAGGACCTCGTTCACCCACATCTTGCGCTCGCGCGCCACGCCGAGCTTGAGCGCGTCCTCGTCGTCGGGGTCGCGCCGCTGCTCCTCGAGCGCGCGCGCCGCCCGCTCGCGGAAGGCCGAGATGTGGGCGCGGTCGTTCGAGCGCTCGCGCGCCTGGTCGATGATCTTCTGGCAGTCGGCGACCTCGGCGGCGGCGTCGAAGTCGCGGTCGTACAGGTCGTCCTTGCGCGGGAAGTAGCCGACCACCGGCTCGTCCTCCCACACCTCGCCGTCGCGGCGCCCGGCCACGTAGCAGGTCGAGACGTGGACCAGGCGGGCCCCGGCCCGGCGCGCCGTGTCGAGCACGTTCTTGGCGCCGAGCGCATTGATGCGGACCGCGCTCTCGAGCGACGGCGTGAACGACACCAGGCCAGCGCTGTTGAGGACGACGTGCAGGCCGCCGTGCTGCTCGAACAGCTCGAAGTCGGCGTCGGTGAAGTTGCACAGCGGCCGGCCGATGTCGCCGGCCAGGGCGATGACCTTGCTGCGCAGGAACGCCTCGGTGCCGGCGCCGTGCACGTCGCGCAGCGGGCCGAACGCCGGCGACGACGCCACCTTCTTGAAGAAGCGCTCGTCGGCGGTGGCGCCGGCGCCCGGGCGGACCAGGCAGAACACCCGGCCGACCTGCGGGTAGCGGTGCAGCAGCATCGACAGCGCGACCTTGCCGACGAAGCCGGTGGTGCCGATGAGCAGGATGTTCTTGCCGGCCAGCACGGCGCCGACGTCGAGCGGCGGGTGGCTGGTCGCGCCGGCCCGGGTGGTCATGGGCGGCACGGTGCGCGGATCCTTGGCGCCCGGCCACGGCAGCATCGGCCGGCGCTCGCCGGGCCCCGGCGCAAGCGCCAGATCGCCGGCGCGAGGACCGTGTGCGCCGCTGCCGTTGCTGTGGTCGGGAGGATGTCCGCTGTGGCTCATGTCAGGCCTCACCGCGAGGGACGAACCTCGCGAGATCGTTCTGCTTCTGCCAGCAGCCAGGGGGGTGGCTGGCCGGCCACTTTTGCCCCAGCCTCCGCGGTTTTGCAAGGGGTCAACCCGGCCGGCGCGACGCCGCCGCGGCCGCACGACGCCGAGCCGGCCGCGTTATCATGGGGCGTGCGTCCAGACCACAACGGAGGTGGGTGGGGTCGGCGATGGCCGGCGCTCCTCCTGCTCGGCCCGCTGGCCTGCGCGTTCAGTCCGGCCCCTGGTGCCGGTAGCGGCGCCGACGGCGGTGACGGCGCGATCGACGGCGGTACTCCCACCGACGGCAGCGCGAGCCCCGACGGGCCGAGCCCGGCCGATGCCGGCGTCGACGCCCAGCCGCCCTGCCCGGCCCGCTACGACCGTGCCTTCGGGGCCAGCAGCTACCATCAGCCGCCCGACAGCGATCGGCGGACCTGGGCCGCCGCGGCCGCGGCCTGCGGCAGCGACGGCGGTCGCCTGGCGATCATCCGCAGCGCGGCGCAGAACCTGTTCGTGGCCGACCAGCTGCTTGCGGGCGGCGCCGGCGACTGGGCCTGGATCGGCCTGCGCGACGACCTGACCGAGGGCAGCTACTACTGGGCCGACGGCAGCGCGCTGGGGGCGGCCGACTTCCAGCAGTGGAACCCGCGCATCGGCGACGACGCCGACTGCGTCAACCTGTTCGCGGTGAGCCAGGTCGTGGGCTACGGCAACTGGGGCGACTACTACTGCGACGTGCCCAAGCCGTACCTGTGCGAGTGCGCGCGCTGACGGCGCCGGGCGCCGCGCGTCACTTGACGTCGCACATCACGATCGGCGGCTGGTGCATCATCGTGATCTGCGCGCTGCGGCCCATCGTGCTGCGCGCCATCGACACCGCCTCGGCCATCGACCCGGCGGTCTCCCAGCCCATCATCGCCGGCACGGTGGTGTTGTCGGCGCCGACGACGATGACCCGGCCGACCCGCTCGCGCCCGCGCTGGCCCCAGTACCACATGTAGAACGGGTGGGCGCCGTGGTAGGCGTTGCCACGCCGGTACATCTCGACGTAGCTCGGGTTGTACGCGAACTCGTCCTGGTACTTCTTCTCGAGCGTGTAGCTGTCCCGGGTCTCGGGCAGGATGCGGTTGAAGAACTCGATGTAGCTGGGGTGGTGGACCGGGTCGAACCGGTCCGAACACGGGTGGGTGATGATGAGGACGCCACCGTCGCGCAGGAGCGGCTTGCCCCGGTACATGTGGTAGTAGTAGCCGAGCGCCATCACCTGCACGAGCAGCGGGTTGAGCGCCTTGCTGTTGACGTTGTACGGCGACACGAACGGGATGCCGGTGATGAGGATGTCGGCCTGGCCCTCGACCTCGACCGCGTACTGGTCGTAGCTCTTGGCCAGGGTCCGGTCGTGGGTCGGCTCGCACGCGCCGGCGTAGCAGGCGATGAGCTCGTACGCCGCCGGGGTCCGCATCATCAGCTCGCGCCGGGCCGCGAACGGCAGCTTGTCGAGGCCCCACTTCATGGCCGAGAACGCCAGGCGGTCGGTCTCGGTGAAGTCGTCCTCGTTCTTCATCAGGAACGACAGCGGGCCGTCGAAGCTGCGGTTGTTGAGGACCGTCTCGATATGGAAGATCTTGAGCTGCTTCTCGACCAGGCGACCCTGCCGCTCGAACGAGTGCGAGATGGTCGACCGCTTGGGGTCCATGAACGAGTCGGACTCGGCGATGCCCTTGGGCGTGTGGTGGGCCTTGAGGCTCTCGTAGCCGCACAGCCCGACCGCGACCGACTTGTGGCCGCCGTTCATCGGCACGAAGTTGAGGTTGCAGTAGATGATGAGGTCGCTCTCGGCCGCGCGCCGGTTGAGCTCGACCAGCTCGCCGTGCGGGGTCTTGCCGAGCACGACCATGCCGTCGGGATCACAGGCGTCGTGCTGGTACAGGCGGTCGGGCCAGTAGTCGGCCCACACCTTGGGCCCGACCATCCGCTTGAGCTCGTGGTCGTGCATGCGCCGGTGCAGGGCCAGCGCGACGATGATGTGCACGTCGTCGACGCCGTGGTCGGCCAGCATCTCGCACACGATCTCGAGCATGAGCTGGCGCACGTCGGGCGTGCGCATGATCGGCAGCGGCATCGAGATGTCGTCGACCGCGACCGTGACCTTCATGCCGGGCCGGAGCAGCGCATGCAGCGGGTCCATGCCCTCGGGGTGGTTGAGGGCGTAGCGGATCGCCGCCTCGGGGTTGGCCAGCCCGGTCAGTGGCCGGCGCGGGTAGATGACGCGGGTCCCGACCGGCAGGTCCTCGAGCAGCAGGCGCTCGCCCGAGAACATGATGCGCGGCGCCGAGTCGGTGTCGATGGTGACGACGTGCTCGCGGTGGCTGGGCTTGGTCTTGGGACGGACGGCGCGCATGGCAGCTCCGGGTCAGGTAAGCGGGGAGGCGGTCAGCGAAGGTCGCGGCCACGCGCGGGAGTGCGCGCGGCGGTGTGGCGGCGCGGCTCGTCGCGGTCGAGGTCGAGCACCGGCCAGTCGTACGAGCGGGCGACCGAGCGCAGGCGCAGGTCGGGGTTGACCGCGGTCGGGTGGCCGACCACCGCCAGCATGGGGAAGTCGGAGTAGCTGTCGGTGTAGGCCCACGACTCGGCCAGGTCGAGGCCGTGCTCGCGCGCGTAGGCGCGCATGATGTCGGCCTTGGTCGCGCCGCCGACGAACGGCTTCTTCAGCTTGCCGGTGGCGTGGTCGCCGTCGAACTCGAGCTGGTTGGCGATGAGGTCGTCGACGCCGAGGTACTTGGCCAGCGGCCGCATCGTGAAGTCGAGCGCGCCCGAGATGAGGACCTGGCGCACCCCGGCCCGCTTCGACTCGTCGATGAGGTCGCGCGCGCGCGGGTAGATGTTGGGCTTGATGACGTCCTCGAACAGCTCCTCCGCCAGCATGACCAGGCGGTCCTCGGAGGTGCCCTGGTACGAGTGGTAGAAGATCTCGTTGAACCACTTGCGCGACACCTTGTCGGCGGCCCAGAACAGCGGGATCGACGCGGCCGTCTGCACGGTGCGGCGGGCGCTGTCGAGGAGCGAGCGCTGGCGCGACGCGTAGAAGGCGAAGGCGTGGACGATGTTGATGCGGATCAGCGTGCCGTCCACGTCGTAGAACGCCGCGGAATTCTTGTACTTCGCTCGGGGCGTGGGCATGGGCTGGGCCGCCTGGGGAGGCTCGAAACGGGCGGCCACTTTTGCCCCAGGGGTCACGCGAATGCAAGGGCCTGGCGGATCAGGACCCGGCGGATCGGGCCCTCGCAGGATGCTGAAGAAGCATCCTGCCGGGCGGTCTTGATCTCGCAGCCTGCTGAAACCACGGAGCCCGTCCCAGCAGCAGGCACGGGTTCTTCCGCCTGCTAGCGGTCAGCCGGCGATCCGGGCCTGGTGGCGGGGCCCGCTCGGGCCCGCGGGTCACGGCAGCTGGTACTTGAGGTAGAGCGCCGGGCGCAGCGCGTCCTCGCCCTCGGCGGACACGATGTGCAGGTGCCCTTCGGCCCCTTCCGACGCCATGAACGCCAGCCCGCCGTTGAGGTTGAAGTCGCCGACCCAGGCCTGGACCAGGGCGGCCGGCAGCGGGAACGAATACGACTCGACCGCGGCGGCGGTGAAGGTGAACAGCGGATCGGTCGTCCGGGACCCCGGCTCGCCCGGCCCGGCGGTGGCCCACGTGACCCCGGTCTGGCGCTCGAAGAACGTGACCTGGTTCTCGCTCCACCGCTCGATCACCGGGAAGGCGCCGACCTCTCCGGTGCTGAGCAGGTTGACGGGATCGTTGCTGGCGAACTCGACCCGGGCCTCGAGGATGGTGGCCCCGGCGGGCACGCTCTGCATGCTGAACCGCAGCACCGCGGTGGTCGGGATGGCGTCGATCGACGTGTGATCCACGTCCGGACCGGCCGGGCTCATGCTCTGGAACACGATCTCGTTGTCGAACGTCGCGCCGGCCACGTCGCCGCCCGGCCGGTCGGTGATCCACACCTCGACGATCGCGCCCGGGCCGGCGTCGGGCAACGCCGGGTCGGCGTCGACGCGCGCGTCGGGGCTGGGGCGGGCGTCGGGGGCGGCCGGGTCGGCGTCGACGTCGGCGCCGGCGCCGACGCAGGTGTCGCCGAGCGAGTTGCCGGCCCACTCGCCGAAGCGGCGGCCGCTCGGGCACACCGGATCGGGGAAGCTGCAGAACCCGTTCGGCTCACACACGCCCTCGGCCCCGGCCGAGGCGCACTCCGGGTCGGAGCCGCACTGGTAGGCCAGGTTGGGCCGGCAACCGACGGCGGCCGGGGCGCCCACCAGCGCGAGCAGGAGGCCGACGAGCACGCGGCGACGAGCTGCAGGACCCGGCATCAGAACCTCCCGGTCCAGGTGAACGCCGCCTCGGTCGGTCCGAGCGCGGGCGTGATGGCCCCGAGCCCGGTCGGCGTGGGCTCCGCGCCGTCCCGGGTCAACGTGTACAGGAGCCCGGCCACGACCAGCGCGCCGCCGCCGACGAAGCCAATGCCGGACATGGTGCGGCGTTGCCCGGCCTGGTCGGCCGCGGCCGCGAACGCCTCGTAACCGGTCGCCGCTCGCGCCGCGTCCTCGCTGCTGCCGGCCAGCACGAAGAAGGTGGCGCCGACGGCCAGGCCGGCCGCCCCGCCCCCGAGCAGGCCCAGGGTGATGCCGTCCTTGTACCAGGGCGCTGGCCCGCTGCCGTGGTCCGCGACCGGCGGCGCCGTGACCGGGGCGGGCCTGGGCCCAGGGGCTGGCGTGGGCTGGACCGCCGGATCGACCACCGGATCGACCACCGCCGGCCTGGCCGCGAGTGCCTCCTCGCACACCTGCACCACCTTGCGCACCTCCTCGGCCTGGGTGGCGGAGACCTTCTCGCGCAGCACGGCGGCGTAGGTGCCGAGCGCCGACGGGCAGTCGCCCGACAGGCGCTGGGCCTGGCCGATCGCGAACAAGGTCTGCGGGTTGCCATCGATCACGTAGGCCTGACGCCAGGCCGCGATCGCGCCGGCGAAGTCCTGGGTGTTGTACAGGCGCAGCCCGGCCTCGAGGTGGGCCTTGGCCCGGGCCTTGGACGCCCGGTCCGCGCGTGCTGGGCCGGCGGCCGTGACCAGCACGCCCACCAGCGCAACGCCCACCATGCTGCGTCGTGCCCCCATACGCCCTCCCAGGATAGTCGCCCCTTCCCTCCCCGGTCAATGCCGGCGATACTCCCGATCGTGGGGGCCACTGCCAGATCGGCGGGGACGACGCTGCCGATCGGCACCGCCCTCGGCAAGTACGAGATCGTGCAGGCGGTCGCCGTCGGCGGCATGGCCGAGATCTACCTGGCGCGGTCGCAGGGTCCGCAGCGCTTCGAGAAGTACGTGATCCTCAAGCGCATCCTGCCGCACCTGGCGGCCGAGGGGCAGTTCGTCGAGATGTTCCTCGAGGAGGCCCGGCTGGCTGCCTCGATGAGCCACGCCAACCTGGTCCACGTCCACGACTTCGGCCAGGACAGCGGCTCGTACTTCTTCACGATGGAGTACGTCCACGGCGAGGACGTGCGCCAGATCCTCAAGGCGTGCTGGAAGCGCGGCCGCCCCTTGCCCATCGCCGACGCGCTCACCATCGTGTCGCAGGCCGCGGCCGGGCTGCACTACGCCCACGAGCTGGAGGGGCCCGACGGGGGCTTGCTCGGGGTGGTCCACCGCGACGTCAGCCCGTCGAACCTACTGGTGACCTTCGACGGGCAGACCAAGGTGGCCGACTTCGGCATCGCCAAGGTCAGCCAGCGCACCTTCCAGACCCGGACCGGTGGGGTCAAGGGCAAGGTCTCGTACATGTCGCCCGAGCAGTGCCGGGGCGAGGCGGTCGACCGCCGCAGCGACGTGTTCGCCCTCGGCATCCTGCTGTACGAGCTCACCACCGGCCACAAGCTGTTCGCCGGGGAGAACGACCTGGCCATCATGCGCAAGGTGGTCGACGACCCGCTGCCGCGGCCGTCCGAGGTGGTGCCCGACTACCCGCCGGTGCTCGAGCGCATCGTCGGGAACGCCCTGGCGCGCGACCCTGACGACCGCTACCAGTCCGCGCGCGAGCTGCACGCCGCGCTCGAGGAGTTCTGCCGCGGCGCCGGCCTGGTCATGTCGTCGATGGCCCTGTCGACCTCGATGATCGAGCTGTTCGGCAAGCGGCCGCACCCGTGGGCCGGGCGGACCCGACCGCTGGCGATCACCTCGGCCGAGCACCAGGTTGGCCCGGAACGGGCGGCCGACTGGGACGCGGAGTCCAAGCCGACCACGCTGGTGCCGTCGGCGTCGGGGCTCGAGGTGTCGGCGCTGTCGGCGGCGGTGGCTCCGGCGCCGCCGCGGCGCTGGCCGATCGTCGCCGGCGCGGGGGCGGCGCTCGTGGTCGGGGTCATCCTGGCACTCGCGATCGGCGGCGGCGGGCGGGCGCGTGCGCCCGCGCCTACGCCCGCAGCGGCGCCGGCGCCGGCGCCCATGGCGGGTGGTGCTGGCGTGAACACGCCCGCCCCCACCACGCCGGCGGCCACCGCGACGACGCCGAGCACCTCGACCACCGCGGCGACGCCGACCACCGCGGCCACGCCGACCACCGCCGCCCCGCCGACCACCGCGACCCCGCCGCAGGCGACGGAGCACGCGGTGGCCACCGTCGAGCGTCCTGCGCGCCCGACCACCGCCGGCGCGACCACCAGCGCTGGCACGCCCCGCCCGCCTGGCAAGGCCGGCGGCAAGCCCAGGGTGCCGACCAAGCCGGCCACTCCACGCAAGCCCGGCGGCAAGCCGACCGGGCCCAAGCGCGACCTCGACAGCCCGTTCCTGCCGGATTGATCGGCGCCGGCGCGGCGACGCCGGCTCGTCGTGGTAGGAAACCGCCATGCGGGTTCCGATGTGGCTGACGCTGTCGGTGGGCCTCCTCGTCCTGGTGTGGGGGGCCTTCCGGGTCCGCATCGGCCTGCGCAACGACGTCGAGCAGGAGAAGGCCGAGCAACGCCGCGGCCTGTACGCACTGCCGCGGCGGACCCACCTCCTGCTCGGGGTGGTCTACATGATCATGGGCGGCATGCTGATCGCGACCAGCTTCGGCTGGAACCCGCTGCGCGGCCTGTTCGCCAGCCGCACGCCTGCCCCGGCGGCCAGTGGCAGCGGCAGCGGCAGCGGCACGCCGTAGCCGCGTCCCTACATCATCTGCACCTTGCGACGGCTCTCGGCCTGCTCGCCGACGTACTCGAGGACGTGCGGGTAGGTCATGATGAGCTCGTGGAACTGGCCTGACGGCAGGCACAGCGCCAGGCACTTGCTGACCGCGACCACCGGGCTCGACACCTTCTCGCCGCCGAGCAGCGAGGTCTCGCCGATCAGGTCGCCCGGTCCGAGCGGGAACACGCTGCCACCGTCGCGCTGGACCTCGGCCCGTCCGGCCAGCACGATGTACAGGCCGTCGGCCCGCGCCCCGGGGCGGAGGATGACCGCGCCCGGCTCGATCTCGAGGAAGCGGAACCGGCTGGCCAGCTCGACCGCCTCGCCGGCGGCGAACGGGCGAAACAGCGGGCTGGTGCGGACCAGGCGATCGACCAGGCGGTCGCGCACGAAGCGCAGCACCACGCGCAGCACCTCGGGGTGGGTGTCGAGGATGCGGGCCAGCACCGCGCGGCTGATGCGGAGCAGCTCGGACGCGGTCGCGGTGACCACGGTGGCCGAGCGCGGCTGGTCGGTCACGAGCGACACCTCGCCGAAGAACGCGCCCGTGCCCAGGCGCGACATCTCGACCCGGGGTGGCCCCTCCGACTGCACGATCACCTCGCCCTCGCTGATCACGTACAGGGCGTCGCCGGCGTCGCCCTCGCGGAACAGGACCTCGCCGGCGCCGACGTGGACCAGCTCGAGCTGCTGCACCAGCGACTCGAGCGCGTCGGGCTCGAGGCCGGCGAACAGCGGCGTGCCGGCCAGGGCGCGCCGGGCCTTGGCCGACACCACCCGCAGCTCGGCCAGCGGCACGTCGTCGAGGTCGTCGACCGCGACGTCGGACCGCTCGTCGACGTCGTCGACCGGCAGGGTCAGCGCCGGCGCGGTGCCGTGGGTGATCTCGATCGGGATCGAGTCGAAGTCGGCGGTCGGCGCCGGCGTGGCGTCGTCGTCGGCCAGCGAGGCCAGGGCGTCGTCGAGTGGGATCACGACGACGCCGGGCATGGCGCCGGCGCTGGTCTCGTCGAACTGGTGCGAGCCGGCGATGGCGTCGGCCAGCGCGGCCTCCGCCAGCGGCGCGCCCGGGCGCAGCTTGACCGGGGTGACCGGCTTGGCCCGGGTCGGCGCGGCCGACGGCTCCAGGGCCGGTGGCGCGGCGGCGGCGGTGGGCGGCGGCAGGACCTTGGCCGGACCGGTGGCGGACCCGACCGGCCGCGGTGGCACCGGCGGCGGACGCGGCGGCACCGGCGGCGGCACGCGACCTGGCCCCGGTGGCGCCGGCGGCGGCACGCGACCTGGCCCCGGTGGCGCCGGCGGCGGCACGCGACCGGCCACCGGCCCCGGCGGCGCCGACGGACCGACGGTGATGGGCGGCATCGGCAGGGTCGACGACCGGGGCTCGTCGGGCGAGCGCGCAGGCGGCGCGGTGACCGGCCGCGCGGTCGGGCGGAGCACGCGCCGGGGCGCGGGCGCCGGCTCCGCGGCGACGGGCGGCGGCGTGGTGACCGGCCGGGTCGCGCTGGCCGGCGGGCTGGTCGGGGGGCGCAGGGTGGCCACCGGCGGCGGGCGGGTCGCGGGACGCGCGCCGGCGCCGGTGTCGCCTGGCGCGGCGACCGCGCCGGGATCCGGAAGGGCCGGCTCCTGCCCGGTGGTGCGGGCCCGCCGGATGGCGTCGACCATGGGATCGCCGTGCAGCGAGCGGTGGCTCTCGGCCAGGGTGCCGAGCCGGCTCGGGCCGGCGTCCTGCTGGCCGCTGATGGCCGCCAGCTTGGCGATGGCGGCGGAGTGGTTCGGATCGATCTGCAGGATCAGCTTGCACACGGCGATGGCCTGGACCAGGAACCCGCCGGCGGCGTAGCGGTCGACCGCGCGCTCGTAGGCGGCGATGGCCTCGTGGGTCTTGCCGAGGCGACGCAGCATCTCGGCCGCGCGCTTGGGCCACTGCGCGTCGGCCGGCTCGGTCCGCTCGATCTCCAGGTAGTGCTCGAGCGCCCGCTTGTACTTGCCGGCGGCGGCCGCGGCGGCGGCCTCCTCGCGGAGCTGGCGGGTGTCCTTGGCCATCGGCGAGTGACTATAGCGGAATCCGGCGGCGTCGACGCGCTCGCTACCCAGACGTTGCCCCGGCCGCGGCGGCGGCCGCGGCGAGGTACGCGCCGTGGGCGCGGATCGCCTCGGCCACCAGCGGCGGCCGGGTCAGGCGACGGCCGTCGATCATGTCGACGGCCACCACGCCGCGCACGGCGCTGGTGATCAGCGCGCCGTCGATGCGGGTCAACTCGTCGGGCCGAACCGGACGGCGCACCACCACGACGCCAGCGGCCTGCAGCAACTCGGCGAGCAGGCCAGCGGTGACCCCTGGCAGGGCGCCGCGGCTGGCCGGGATGAGCAGCCGTGCGCCGTCCACCAGCAGCAGGCTGGCGGTCGCGCACTCGGCGACCAGCCCGTCGACATCGCACCGGATCGCGTCGTCGGCGCCGACGGCGCGCGCGCCGCGGTGGGCCAGCAGGCGATCGAGGTAGGCCAGCGCCTTGAGCTGCGGATCGAGCGAGGCCGGCGCCAGCGTCGGCCGATCGCTGCTGACCAGCACCACCCCCGCGTCGGGATCGACGGCGGGACGCAGCGGCTCGGCCACCACCAGGAGGCGGGCTCGCGCCGGCGCCGCCAGCGCCGCGCCATCGCCGCCGGTGATGGTGACGCGCAGCCGGGCCTCGCCGACGAACCCGTCCAGGGTCGCGTCGACCGCGGCGCGCAGCCGGGCCAGGTCGGGCGCGGGCAACCCGATCGCGAGGCATCCGTGGCCGAGACGCGCCAGGTGGCGCTCGAGCAGGAGCGGCCGCCCGGCCACCGTGCGCAGGACCTCGAACACGCCCTCGCCGTACCGCAGCCCTCGATCGGTGACCGGGATCCGCGCCTGATCGAGATCCGTCACGACGCCGTCGACGTACGCCCGCCCGGTCGGTGCGCTGGCCTGGGTGCTCATCGGGCCCCGACCAGGATCTCGGCCGCGCGCAGCTCGGCCTGGGCCGCGGCGCGCCACACCTCGGCCACGCTGGATCCGTCGGTCGGCGCGAGCGCGCGCCGGTACGCGGCGATGGCCTGACGGAGCGCGCTGGCGGCGCGCTCGCGCAGCTGCCGGCGCAGGCGGGCCGCCTCGCCCGGGTCGAGCTCGGGCGGGAGCTCGAACACCAGCGCCAGCCCGAGGTCGTGGTACAGGGTGCCGGTCCGGTACTCGGCGGCGCTGGTGACCGCGGCGCTGGCCGCGGCCGCCATCCGGTACCCACGCGCCGCCGCCTCGACCGCGCGCTCCTTGGCGCGCAACGAGGACGACAGCGACTCCAGCTGCGGGCGCAGCCGGACCCGCAGCGCTCGCCGTAGCTGGTCCTCGGCCGCGGCGAAGGCGGCGGCCGCCGCCGGCGACACCACGGCGGCGGGGGCGGTGCCGACCGGCGGGCCGCGCACCTCGGCGTCCTGGGTGGAGATCGCCGCCAGCGTGCCGCGGATCCGGTCGGCCGCCTCGACGATGAGCGGGTCGGCGCCACCCACCGCGCCGGCGTGGGCGATGAGCTCGAGGGCGCGACGCGGTCGGCCGCTGGCGGCCTCGAAGCTGGCGGCGCGCAGGGCGGCCCGGGCCGCCAGGGCCGCCGGCGCCGCCGGATCGTCGACCAGGCCGGCGTAGGCGGCCCGCACCGCGGCCGGGTCGGCGCCGAGGAGATCGTCGAGCACGGCCGAGAAGTAGCGCGCCTGGGCGCCCTCGGGTGGCGCCGACGTCGCCGGATCGGCGGCGGTGGTCGCGTCGGTCGCCGCCGGCGGCGGGGCGGCCTCCACCGGCGGCGGCGCCTGGCCACAGCCGAGCGCGAGCGCGCCGAGCGCGACCAGGCGGGGGCACACGCGCGCCGGCCAGGCCGTGAAAAAAACCGGCGTGGCGCCGGCACCAGGGGCTGTTCCGCCGGAAGCTTCGAGCCCTGGTGCCGACGCCATCGCCTCGCCCATCCCCTTGATAGCAAGGTCGGAGCGGCCAGGCGTCAGGACCCGGCGCAGGGTGGTCACCACCCGGTAAAACGTTGTCACGTTCCCGTCATCCGGACCGCGGGCCGGGCTTGATCTCGCCGCCGGGCCGCCCCACCACCCGGTCATACGTCGCGCCCGGGCGCACCCGGCTGCCCGGCCAGGGTGATGGCCTCGGCCGCCACGTCGAGCTTGTAGCCGGCGCCGTGGACGGTCAGGAGGTAGCGCGGCTGGTCGGGGCTGACCTCGAGCACCCGGCGCAGCTTGACGATGTGGTTGTCGACGGTGCGCGTGTTGGGGTAGGCGTCGTAGCCCCAGGCCTCCTCCAGCAGCACGTCGCGGCTGACCACCTGCTGCGGCCGGCGCGCGAACACCTTGAGGATGGCGAAGGCGCGGGCCGGCAGCTCGATCCGCTGCCCGGCCCGGGTCGCGGTCTGGCCGACCAGGTCGAGGACGAGATCGCCGACGACGACCCGGACCGGCTCGGGCGCCCCGCCGCCGTGGGCCCGGCGCAGCACCGACGCCACCCGCGCCAGCAGCTCCATCAGCGAGAACGGCTTGGTCACGTAGTCGTCGGCGCCGAGTTCGAGGCCGCGCACCCGATCGAGCTCGGCGCCTCGGGCCGACAGGAAGATGATGGGGACCCGAGCGCCAGGCCGGGCCTCGGCGCGCAGGCGCCGGCACACCTCGAAGCCGTCGAGGTCGGGCAGCATCACGTCGAGGATGACCAGGTCGTACCGCCCCGAGGCGGCGCGCTCGACGCCGTCGACGCCGCGGCTGGCCACGTCGACCTGGTAGCCCTTGGCGGCCAGGGTGTCCTCGAGGCCGAGGCGGATCGACGGATCGTCCTCGACCACCAGGATCCGGGTCATGCCGCCTCCGACGCCGGCGCCGGGTCGACCGGCGCGGTCGGGCCGCGCGGCCGGGCCCGCGGCAGGGTGATGGTGAACGTCGCGCCGGCGCCGACCTGCGAGCTGACGGCGATGGCGCCGCCGAGCGCCTCGACGTGGCGCTTGACCAGCGCCAGGCCGAGGCCGGTGCCGGGCGCCCCCGACCGGTACGCGGCGGGCGAGCGGTAGAACTCGCGGAAGATGCGGACGTGCTCGCTCGGGGCGATGCCCGGCCCGCGGTCGATGACCGCGAGCGCGACCTGGTCGGCGCCGGCCCCGGCGCGGACGACGATGGGCTGGCCGCCACCGTACTTGCCAGCGTTGCCGAGCAGGTTGAGCAGGGCCGACACCAGCACGTCGCGATCGACCTCGATCTCGGCCTCGGCCGCGCCGGCGTCGAACTCGACGGTGACCGCCGCGCCGCCGCCCTCGGCGTCGAGGCTGCGGAAGGTCTCGACCGCGGCGTTGACCAGCTCGCCCAGCGCGGCGCGTTCGGGCTGGTAGCGCCGGGTGCCGCGCTCGACCTGCGCGTAGTCGAGCAGGTTGCCGATGAGCAGGCCCAGGCGCTGGCTCTCGCGCACGATGACGTTGTGGTACCGCCCGGCCCGGCCGGGGTCGCCGTCGGCCAGGCCCTGCTCGAGCATCTCGGCGAACATGCGGATGGAGGTGAGCGGGGTCTTGAGCTCGTGCGACACCGTCGACACGAAGTCGCTCTTGAGCCGGGCCAGCTCGCGCTCGCGGGTGGCGCCACGCACGGTGGCGACCAGCCCGGCCAGCAGGACCACCGCCAGCGCCGAGGTCAGGACGACGTGGCGGCGGGCCCGCCCGCGGATGACGTCGTCGAGGGGATCGGGCTCGGTCATCGGGTTGAGGACCGACACCGTGAGCATCGGCACGGTCGGGCCGAGGCCGACCTGGGCCAGCAGGCGCAGCGCCGGCGGCGCGGCCTGCCCGACCGGCCACACCCGCGCGCTGGCGGTCGGCGCGACCTCGACCAGCCCGGACCGGGGCAGCGCGGCCTCGAGCATGCTGGCATCGACCGCGACGCCGACCACGCCGCCGTCGGCGCTGCGCCGGTACACCAGGATCCGGCCGGGGTGGGCCCGGGCGACCCGAGCGGTGACGTCGGCGCCGGCGGTACGCACCAGCTCGTCGACCTCACCGGCCAGGCCGGCGGCGACGCGGGCGGCCCGCTCGGCCGCGGCCTCCACCCCGTCGAGCGTTCGCACGCGCTCGGCCGCCGCCGGCCCCAGCGTGCGCCGGGCCAGCCCGGCCCGGACCCGGGTGATGCCGGCCGAGGTCGCCGCCGCCGAGGCGCCGAGCGAACCATCCAGCAGGGCGGCCAGCGTGGTCAGGCTGGCCCCGGCGCCGTCGTCGAGCTCGGCCCGGGCCAGCGCCACCCACAGGGCGACGGGCTCGCCGTCGACCCGCGCGCTGGGGTGCTCGGACAGCAGGCGATCGAGGTGCCCACCCGCGCCGACCAGGTCACCCGCGCCGCGCGCCATCCGGGCCAGCCCGAGCAGCGCCTCGGCCCCGGTGTCGCGGTGCGCGGCCAGGCGCTCGTAGTCGGCCCTGGCCGCGGCCAGCGCGCGAGCGCAGGCGACGGCGTCGAGCGCACGCTCGCCGCCGCGCCCGGCCACACACGCCAGCTCGGCGTGGCGGGCCCGGAGCAGCGCGCGCGCCCGCTGCTCCTGGCTGCGCACCTCGCGGATACACGCCTCGAGGTCGCGGTCGGTGCAGGCCGCGCTCGGCCGGGCCGGGCCCGCCGCCGGCCACACCTGGCGCGGGCCCAGCGCGGCCGGATCGGGGCGGCGCAAGGCGCCGTCGGCGCCGATGACGAAGCCGTGGCGCGCCAGCCCGTCCCCGTCGGCGCCGGCCTCGACCCGCCGCAGGGCCTCGGTCAGGGCCTGGCGCACCGCCTCGGCCAGCTGCGCCGCGACCCGGGCCTGGGTCCGCAGCCGCGCGGCCACCGCGCCGCGCTCGTCGCCATAGGCGGCGGCGCCGAGGTAGGCGATGCCGACGGCCGGCAGCAGCACCGCCGCCACCAGCAGCGGCCACAGGTGCCGGCGCAGGTTCAACGCAGCGGCCATCACCATCGCCTCAGCATAACGTCGACACGTCGGCGTGCCGGGGATTGCGGCGGCGCGGTGTACCGGGGGCGCGGCCAGCATGGTCGCCAGCTAACGCGTTGCGTCAGCCCATCCCGTGGTCTATGGTTCCGCCGCCATGGAGCGTTCTGGCAGCGGCCGCGCGTTGATCGTCGTCCCGACCTACAACGAGCGTGACAACGTCGAGGGGGTGGCCGCCGCCTTCCTGGCTGCGTTGCCGGTCGCCGACCTGCTGTTCGTCGACGACAACTCGCCCGATGGGACCGGCGAGGTGCTCGATCGTCTGGCCGGCGTGGAGCCGCGCATCTCGGTGCTGCACCGCCCCGGCAAGCTCGGGCTGGGCACCGCCTACCTCGACGGCTTCGCCTGGGGCATCACGCGCGGCTACGACTTCCTGTTCGAGATGGACGCTGACGGCAGCCACGATCCGCGCCACCTGCCCGAGATGTTCCGCCTGGCCAGCGAGGGCGCCGACGTCGTCGTCGGCTCGCGCTACGTCGCCGGCGGCGGCACGGTCAACTGGGGCGTCGGCCGCAAGCTGATCAGCCGCGGCGGCAGCCTGTATGCCCGCACCATCCTCGGCGTCCGCGTGCGCGACCTCACCAGCGGCTTCATCTGCTGGCGCCGCGCCACGCTGGAGGCGATCGACCTGTCGACCGTCCGCTCCAACGGCTACAGCTTCCAGATCGAGATGAAGTACCGCGCGCTGCGGCGCGGCCTGCGCCTGGTCGAGACCCCGATCACGTTCGTCGATCGAAGGGTCGGGCAGTCGAAGATGTCGCGCGCCATCTTCGCCGAGGCCTTGCTCATGGTGTGGAAGCTGCGCCTGCGCGCCTGAGCCGAGCGCCGAGCCCGTGGTGTCGAGGCCGCATCGCTTGCGCCACGACGCCTACGTCGGCGCGCGAAGCACCCACCGCGGCACCTCGGGGCTGATCTGCCCACACCGGCCCCACCGACGGAGACGCCGCGGCCCCAGCCCACGTGCTACGGTTGGTTCAACCCTGCCGCGCCGATGAACATCCTCAAGCTCCGCATCCGCACCGCCGACGAGTGGGCCGGTCTGTTCCAGACCGACCTGCCCAACGGTGGTTTGTTCGTGCCGACCACCGTCGCGCTCGAGGCGGGCGACACCGCGGTGATCGAGGTGGCGGCGCCACAGCTCCCCAACAAGGTGATGATCCGGACCCGGGTCCGGTCGTGGCGCCCTGCCCTGCCCCGGCTGCGCGTGCGGGCCGGGGCCATCGTCGAGTTCGACGCCGAGGAGGTCGGCAAGCGCGACTTCGTCAGCGAGGTGCTGGCGGGCAAACGCTCGGGCATGCCGCGCCGGCGCCAGAGCCGCCTGCCGGTGGCCATCCCGGTCAAGTACCGGCTGTCGTCGTCGGGGCAGTTCACCGAGGTGCAGATGACCGAGATCAGCATCGGCGGCGCGCTGCTGGCGACGGAGACGCCGCTGCCGATCGGTGGCGAGCTGGTCATCGAGGTGGTGCCCCCGGGCGCAGCCGCGGCGCTGGCCATCGGCGGCCGGGTCGCCTATCACGTCCCGTCGGCTGGCAGCACCGGCGTGCGCTTTCTCGTCCGCGACAGCGACGGCTCGCGCCGCCTGCGCGAGCTGGTGCGGCGCCTCAAGGTGTCGTGACCGCCGGCGTGGCCGAGGTGTCGTGACCGGGCAGCCCGGGCGGCGATCGCGGCCGGCGTTCCTGTCCGGGCCGGGCGGCCGGGCCGCGCAGCAGGCGGCGCGACGGGTGCGCGCGACCCGGCCGGCGGCGGCGGCGGTGGCCGACGTGCTGGCCCAGCGCGGCCTGACCGAGGAGATCCGGGCCCAGCGGGTGGTCACCGAGTGGCGCGAGCTGGTCGGCCCACGCATCGGCGCCCGGGCCTGGCCCGATGGGCTGAGCAAGCGCGTGCTCTGGATCCAGGTGTCGAGCTCGGCCTGGCTGCACGAGCTGACCCTGCTCAAGGCGCAGCTGCTGGCCACGCTGCGGGCCGCGCTGGGCGAGCCGCCCCTGTTCGACGACCTGCGCCTGCACCTGGGCTCGCGCCGACCCGAATCCGACGACGCGCTGGCCGGCGTGCGGGCCCGGCCGGCGCCACCGCGGGTGACCCGGCCGGCGCCGACGCCGGCGACCGGGCCGCACCGGGCCGCGATCGAGGCCGAGACCGACGCCGTCGCCGACGACGAGCTGCGCGAGCTGATCCGGCGCGTGCGGATCCGCAACGATCGCTAGCAGGTCCGACCCCGTAACGACTTCGGATCGCCCCGGGGTCGGCCTTCGGCCTCGCGCTGTGGACAGGCGCCCGGCGAAGCCGGGCGTGAGGGCACTCGAGCCACGGCGACGGCGCCTGCCCACAGCGGCCCCCCCGGGACTGTCGTGGCTCCCCCAACGGGATTCTTTCGAATCCGTCCCTGACCCTGACCCCACCCGGCGAAGCCGGGTGTCAGGGGTCTTGGGTGGAAACACCCCTCAGGATCCGCATGTCCAGGCCCGGGCGGACTGCTGTGGGCAGGCGCTGCCCCTCTCCACGCCCGTCTCCACCCGCGCCACGCCATGCGCCTGTCCACAGCAGGAGGCTTCAGCCGACGCCCGGGCCGGTCCACTGCCGGCGTCCCCGCCGTCCCGGAAATCGTCGCCACTCCGCCGAAACCCCTCGTCATCATCGTCGCGAAAATATATACGCTCTAAATGTCTTCGTCCGCCGCTCGCCCCCGCAGCGACCGACGTCGCCGCGCCGTGCCGGCCGGGGCCCAGGTCAGCTTCGACGACCTGGTGCGCGGCATCACCACGCCACCGCGACGGCCGCGGCGGCGCCGGCGCGGACGCCCGCCCCTGCAGCACCGCAACTCGGTCAAGCGCTGCCGGAGACCTCGCTTCGCGAGGACCGCCGTCCACCACGTCAGCCTGCGCACCGTCGACACCCTGCCCAGGCTGCGCACCCACGCCGGCCGCGAGGTGCTCGAGCGCGCCCTGACCGGCGCGCGTGACCACACGCGCGTCAGCGGCTTTCGCGTCTTGCACTACGCCCTCGAGGGCAACCACCTCCACCTCATCGTCGAGGCCGACGATGACACCGCGCTGTCGCGCGGCATGAAGGGGCTGGCGATCCGCCTGGCCCGCGGCTGGAACAAGGCCTTCGCCCGGCGTGGCCGGGTCTTCGCCGACCGCTACCACGCCCGCCCGGTCACCTCACCGACGCAGATGCGCAACACCCTGCGCTACGTCCTGTTCAACCACGTGAGTCATTCGATCCGGGATTGGCGAGCCAATCCCGGCCAGCTCCGTCAGCGCCTGCGCTTCTTCGAGCCCGACCGGTGGTCGTCGGGACGATGGCACCCGACGAAGTCGGGTGTCTGGGTCATCGACGGGTCGCCGCCTCCCGCGGGCGCCCCGTTGAGCGCTGCAAAGACCTGGCTCGCGCGCGAGGGCTGGCTCCGCGCTGGCGGGCCGATCGACCCGGCCGAGCTGCTGGACCGACGGCCTCCACGGCCTCCACGCGCGCGATGACGGTGCCCCGCCTCGACGAGGCCTGAGCGAGTCCGGCCGTCGCGGCGCCCAGAATACGGGGTCGGACTCCAAGCAGGGCGCGCAGAGGCGCCGCGCGGCGGCGGTTCTCGCGCCCAGACCCCGCCTCACCCGAGCGCGGCCAGCGCCTGGCGCAGGCCGTCATGGCCCGGCTCGAGCTCGAGCCCGCGCTGGTACATGCCGCGGGCCTTGGGCGCCTCGCCCAGCTCGACGTGGATGACGCCGAGCGCGAGGTAGACGTCGCCCTTGCTGACGCCGGCGTCGGCGTCGATGGTCTGCAGCACCAGCGACCGGTAGACCCGGCGCGCCTTGTCCCAGTCGCGCGCGTGCATGTACAGGCGCCCGAGCCCGGCCATGGTCGCGACGTCGGTCGGGTTGACCCGGAACGCCTCCTCGTAGGCCACCAGCGCGCCCGGGCCGTCGCCACGCGCCTCGAGGATGGCGCCCTGCCGCTGGCGGTACCTGGCCACGTCCTTCATGCGCCGGGCGGCGCGGGCCTCGTCGGCCAGCTTCTCGAGGATGGGTGCGGCCCGGTCGAGCTGCCCGGCCGCGACGTAGGCGTCGGCCAGCGGCGCCAGCACGGTCGGGTCACCCGGGCTGCCGCGATCGGCCTCCTCGAGCAGCGGCAGCGCGCTGGCCGGCTGGCCGGCCTTGCGCTCGAGCTCGGCCAGCTCGAGCAGGACCGGCCGACGATCGGCGCCGGCGACGATGTCGAGGCGGCGGCGCAGGGCGTCGACCAGCAGGGCGCCATCGCCACGCTCGCGCGCCAGCGCCTCGAGCGCGGCCAGCGCCTCGGCGTGGGTCCGGTCGTGGACCAGGGCCTGCCGGAGGTGGGCCTGGGCGGTGGCGGCGTCGCCGTCGCCGCGTTGCGCGACCTGGGCCAGGCGGAAGAACAGATCGGCGGCGTCGCGCCCGGTCGGGCCCATGGCCAGGGCCCGCTGCAGCACCTGGCTGCAGCGCTCCCAGTCGGAGCCACGCTCGTAGATGCGAGACAGCCGGGTCAGCGCCACCACCGAGGCCGGGTCGCGCGCGAGGATCTTCTCGAGCAGCTCACGCGCGGCGTCGGCGTCGTCGAGCGGCCCCTCCCACACGTCGGCGGCTCGGGCCAGCGCGCGCAGCTCGTCGGCCGCGTTGCCGACCAGGGCCTCGGACTCGGCGCGGCGTGCCAGCACCTCGACCAGGTCGTGCCAGCGCTTCTGCTCGCCGAGCAGGCGCTCGAGCTCGGCGAAGGCGGTCAGCTCGCGCCCGTCGGCGTCGATCACCGCGAACCACTGCGCGACCGCCTCGTCGGGCTGGCCCTGCTGCTCGGCCAGGCGCGCCAGCCGCGCCATCAGGGCGATGCGGGCGGCGGTGCCACTGGCGAGGTCGAGCCGGCGCCCGATCACGTCGGCCACCGCGCGCAGGTCACCGACGCGCTGGTGCGCCGCCTCGAGCGCGGTCAGCGCCTGATCGTCGTCGGGGGCCACGTCGACCACGGCCTGCCAGGCCCGCACCGCCGCCGCCGGGTCGGCGCCGCTGTCTTCGAGGGTGGCCAGGCGAACGCGCAGCGCGCGCTCCTCGCCGGGATCACGGCTCACCGCCGCGGTGCGGGCGAGGACGTCGACCAGCGCGGCCCGGTCGCCGCGCCGCTCGTACACCCGCGCCAGCCGATCGAGCGCGAACCGATCGGCGTCGTCGACCTCGAGCACGGCCTCCCACGCCTGCGCCGCGCCGACATCGTCGCCGACCTGCTCGCGCAGCTCGCCGACCTCGGTGAAGGCGACGCGGCGCAGCGCCGGGTCGCTGGCGAGCTGGCCGCGCCGCCACTCGAGGTCGGCCAGGCGCGCGTGGTCACCCAGGGCGCGGTAGGCGCTGGCGGCGCCCTCGATGGCCGGCATGCAGTCGGGGTCGAGGGCGAGCGCCCGGGTGAACAGGCTGGCCGCCGCCGACGGCGCCCGCAGGTGCTCGAGCTGGACCCGGCCGAGGTCGAGCAGCAGCCCGACCTGGGTCAGGGCGTCGCCGAGCTGGTCGACCAGGGGCTCGGCCTGGGTGACCAGGTCGGCCCATGCCCCGCGCGCCGCCGCCAGGCGCTCGGCCTCGGCGAAGGCGTCACGCGAGGCCGGATCGGCCGCGAGCCAGGCCAGCGCCGCGCTCAACGCGCGGGCCCGGTCGGCGATGCGGCGGTCGGCGATCTCGACCAGGCGCTGGCACAGGGCCGCGCGATCGAGGCGATCGGGCGTGATGGCCAGGCGGGCCGCGACCACGTCGTACAGCCGGACCCAGTCCTGCTCGTCCTCGTACAGCGGCTCGAGCACGTCGGCCACCGCCGCCACCTCCTCGCCGCCGGCGAGCTGGCGCGCCAGGGCGGCGCGCGCGCCGGCGTGGCGCGGGGCCCGGCTGAGGGTGTCGCGGTACGCGGCGACCGCGCCGGGGACGTCGCGCAGCGTGCTCTCGCGCAGATCGCCGGCCCGGTACAGGAACTCGGCCGCGCCGGCGTCGTCGGCGGCCGCCTCGGCCTGGCGCCCGAGCACCTCGACCAGGCTGGCCCAGCTGCCGGCCCGCGCCAGCACCCGGGCCTGCGCCGCCAGCGCCGCTGGGTCGTCGACGTGGCTGGCCTCGGCCCGCGCGAACGCGGTGGCGGCGCCGGGCAGGTCACCCAGGCGATCCTCGCGCAGCCCACCCAGGGCCATGGCCAGCGCGAACTCGACGTCGGGGTCGCGGCAATCGGCCAGGCGCTGATCGAGGATCGTCGCCAGCTCCGACCAGGTCCCGAGCGCACCCGCCAGCCGGGTCAGCGGGGTCAGCAGCTCGAGTTCGACCGGCGTCAGGTCGCCGAAGGCCCGGACCCAGGTGGACCAGGCAGCGCGGGCGTCGCCGGCCAGGGTCTCGTGCACCTCGGCCAGCTCGGCCCAGGCCTCGCGCCGCTCGTCCCCCACCAGCGTGGACAGGCGCAGGCGCCGCTCGAACACCCAGATCAGCGTCGCGCTGTCGCGCTGGCTCCGGGCGGCCTGCTCGAGCAGCGCGGTCGCGCTCACCGCCAGGTCGTCGCGCTCGGCCAGCAGCCGCACCGCGGCGTGGGCGCCCGGATCGGCCGGGGCCAGCGCCAGCGCCTGGCCGAGGCGATCGATCGCCTGCTCGCCGTCGGCCAGCTCGCGGTCGGCCAGGTCGGCGGCGCGCAGCAGGAAGCCGATCCGGGCCGAGGGCGCCGCCGCCAGCGCGGCGCGGCGGTCGAGCACCTCGAGCAGCTCGGGCCACATGCGGGTGGCCTGGTGGATTCGCTCGAGCCCGGCCAGGGCCTCGTCGTCACGACCGTCGCCCTCCTCCAGCACGGCCTGCAGCTGGGTGATGGCCTCGTACGGGTCGGCCAGCTCGCGCTCGTGCACCTCGGCCAGGGCCAGGCGCAGGCCACGGCGCTCCGCGCCGGCCGAGGCCAGCTCGATCTTCCGGCGCACGACGTCGGCCAGATCGCGGGGCTGCCGCTGCTGGTGGTGCAGTCGAACCAGGCCGTCGAGCGCGAGCACGTCGGAGTCGTCGACGGCGAGCACGCTGCGGTAGGCGGCCACGGCCCGCGTCGGATCCGCCAGCACCTCCTCGTACATCGCGGCGGCGCGGTGCAGCAGGACCAGGCGCACGCCCGCGTCCTCGACCAGCTCGGCCCGGCGCTCGATGACCGCGACCAGCTCGGCCGGCCGGCCGGCCACCGCCAGCAGGCGATCGAGCGCGGCCAGGGCGGCGACATCGTCGGGGCGCGCCACCAGGACCTGGCGCCACGCGGTGATGGCCGCGCCGACGTCGCCGCGGCGGTGCTCGTGCAGCTCGGCGACCTGGGTGCCGACCTCGGCGACCAGGTCTGGATCGGCGGCCGCGCCGGCGCCACCGGCCGCGCCGGCGCCCGCCAGCCCGACCCCCTCGGCCAGCACGTCGACCAGGTCGTTCCACGCCGCCAGCCGGGTCGCCAGCTGGACCAGCTCGGCCCGGACCTCGGGGTCGGCCACGTCCTCGCGCCAGGCCCGCGCCAGCGCCGACAGCGCCAGGTCCGGGTCGCCGCCGCGCTGGTCGTGCAGGCGCGCGATCTCGCGCAGGGTGGCGACGCGCCCGTCGACGTCGCTGACGAAGGCCAGCTTGGCGTCGAGGATGACCACCAGCTTCTGCCACCAGTCGCGCTGCCGGTACAGCGGCTCGAGCAGGCCGCTGACCCGCTCGCGCAGGTCGTCGCGCACCACCAGCCGCTCGAGCGCGGGCAGGCCGCGATCGCCGCCGCGCGGCGCCGCCAGCACCTCCTCGTACTCGTCGACCGCGGCCTGGACGTCGCCGACCTGCTCGAGCAGGCCGGCCATGCGCAGGCGCAGCGTCACGACCTCGCTCTCGTCGGTGGTGCGCTCGATGCGCGCCCGCAGCAGCTCGACCACGTCACGCCAGGCCTCTCGGGCCCCGAGCAGGCGCTCGATCTCGTCGGCGGCCAGGCCGTAGGCCTCGCGCGCGCGCACGTCGTCGCCGCCAGCCAGATCGAGCGCGTCGCGCCAGCCGGCCAGGGCGCGGTCGGGCTCGGCCAGCTCGCGCTCGAGGACGCGGGCCCGCTTGATGACCAGGTCGCGTCGGGTCGCGTCGTCGTCGCTGGCCAGGATCGCGTCGTCGTAGACGTCGACCAGGGCGCGGTAGTCGCCGGCGCGGATGAGCACGCTCTCGAGCTGGCGCAGGATCTCCCGATCCTCGGCGCGGGTGTCGTCGCTGCGCGCGGCCAGGGCCCGCCGCAGCGCCGCCGCGGCGCGCGGCAGGTCGGCCAGCCGGCGCTCGCTCACCCCGGCCAGCGCCAGCGCGACCGCGCGCAGGTCGTCGGCGTCGCCCTCGCCGGCGTCGACGAAGCGCTGGTAGGTGTCGGCGACGAAGCCCCAGTTGTCGACCACGCCGGCCAGGCGCTGCAGCTGGTCGCGCACGCTGGCGTCGGCCGGGTCCTCGCGGAACAGGCGGGCGTACCAGGCGCTGGCCTGCTCGAAGTCCTCGAGCTGCTCCTCGTACAGGCGGGCCACGAACCGGGTCAGGCGCACCCGCTCGGCCGGCTCGGCCGCGCTGTCGAGCTTGACCTGGTAGACGTGGACCAGCTTGCGCCAGTCCTGCGCGGCGATGAACATCGGCTCGAGGACCTCGGCCGCGCTGGCCTGGGCCTGCGGATCGAGCAGGAGCTCCTCGAGCGCGGCCAGCGCCCTCGGCTGATCGGCGTCGCCGCCGAGGGCGGCGGCGTAGTGCTCGATCGCGCCCTCGGTGTCGAGCAGGCGCTCGCGGTGCAGCTCGGCCAGGGCCAGGCGCAGGGCCACCGCCTCGTCGATCGACACCACGAAGCCGAGGCGGCGCTCGTACAGCTCGCGCAGCTCGTGCCAGCGCGCGGCGCCGCGGTACAGCGTGTCGAGGGCGGCGACCGCGTCGGGCCGCTCCGGCGCCAGGTCGAGCACCCGCTCCCATCCGGTGATGGCGTCGTCGCTGCGGCCGAGCGGCCCGGCCGCCAGCGCCGCGGCCTCGGCCAGCGCCTCGACCTGCTCGTCGACGTCGCCGCTCAGCTCGGCCTTGCGCTGCAGCAGCTCCCACAGCGCGCGCGGGTCGCCGTCGACGCGGGCCAGGCTCTCGAGCGCGGCCAGCGCGCGCGGATCGTCGGGCGAGGCGTCGAGCACCCGCTGGTAGTGCTCGCGCGCCAGCGCGTTGTCCCCGCGCACCCCGCGCGCCAGGTCGGCCACGTCGAGGTACATGCGGCGCTGCAAGTCGGCATCGAGCACCTCGGGCGCGACCTGGCGGTAGACGTCGATCAGGTCGCCCTCACGCCCCAGCTCGGCCGCCAGCCGGTCGGTCGCCGCCAGCAGGGCCGGCAGCTCCGGATCGGTGGCCGAGCCGGCGACGGCGCGCAGGCCGACCGCCAGCGCCCCGGCCTTGTCACCGAGGCGCTGCTCGCGCAGGCGCATCACCGCGCGCAGGTGCGGCGCGGCCTCGGCCGGATCGCCGGCCAGGTCGGCCAGCTGCAGGTGCAGCGTGGTCGCGGCCAGGTCGTCGCCGGTGGCGGCGAACAGCTCGTGCAGCAGCTCGGCCGCGCGCGGCCGCAGCCCGGGATCGGCCACCGCGCGCTCGATGGCGGCGCGGGCGTCGGCGCGGTCGGGGCTGCGCCGCAGCACGCTGGCCCAGCGGTCGAGCGCCTCGCTCGGCCGTCCGAGCGGGCCCTCGAGCAAGGTGGCGATCTCGACCTCGGTCGCGATCGCGTCGACCTGGCCGAGGGAGAGGCGGCGCTCGAGCACCTCGAGCAGCTCGGACGGGCGATCCGCGGCCCGGACCAGGCGGGCCAGCTCGGCCAAGGCGTGATCGTCGTCGCCGTCGCGGTCGAGCACCTCGCGCAGGGCGGCCACCGCCTCGCCCGGCGCCGCCAGGCGCTGCTCCTGCAGCTGGGCGATGCGCAGCAGGCTGGCCTTCGCCGCCGCCGGCTCGGCGCGGTCGAGGCCCTGGCGGATGAGGTCGATCAGCTCGGGCCAGCGCCCGCGCGTGGTCAGCAGGCGGTCGAGCGCCGCGTGTGCCTCGGCGTGATCGGGGTCGTCGGCCAGGACCTGGCGCCAGGCGGCGATGGCGGCGTCGGGATCACCCAGCCGTTCTTCCTCGAGCAGGGCGACCCGGCACAGGGCCTGGCGCCGGGCCGTCGCGTCGTCGGCCCACTCGGCCTGGCGCCGGACCACGTCGCGCAGCTCGGGCCACGACTCCTCCTCCTCGAACAGCCGGGCCAGCGCCGCGCCGGCCCGCCGCACGGTGTCGGGGCTGGTCGGGTCGGCGTCGACCAGGCGGCGATACGTCCGGATCGCGCCGTCGGCGTCGTCGAGCTGGGTGTCGTACAGCTCGGCCAGCTCGGCCAGCAAGGCGGCGCGATCGCCGCTGCCGAGGTCACCGCCGAGCGCCGCCTCGTAGGCGCGGGCCACCTCGGGCCAGCGCGCCTGCGTGGCCGCCAGCCCGGCCAGCGCCGCGCGCGGGCGACCGTCGGTCGGGTCGAGCCCGAACGCGCCGAGCCAGCTGTCGAAGGCGGCGCGCGGCTGCTCGAGGCGCGCCTCCTCGAGGCCGGCGATCCGCACCGCCAGCTCGAACGCCTCGGCCGGGCCGCCGGCCGACGCGGCCTGCCGGCGCAGCACGCCGGCCAGGTCCTTCCACAGGCCGTCGCGCTGGTACAGCGGCTCGAGCAGGTTGGCCACGCGCAGGCCGTGGGTCGGATCGGCCAGCAGCTCCTCGAGCAGCTCGCGGGCGTCGGCGTTGCCGGGCCGGCGCGCCACCGCCTCCTCCAGCAGGTCGACCGCGCGATCGGGCGCCTGCAGGTGGTGCGCGGCCAGCTCGGCCCGCCGCACCGTCAGGGCGTCGACGTCGCCGACCTGGTGGCCGAGCTGGCTGGCGAGCAGGTCGTCGAGGCCGGCCCAGTCGGCGCGTGCCGTCAGGTAGGCGTCGAGCGCCTGGTAGCTGGCCAGCGCGGTCGGATCGAGGGTGAGGAGCTGGCGATGGACCCCGGCGGCGCGGGCCGGGTCGCCGAGCTCCTCGTCGAGCGCGGCCGCCTCGGTCAGGACCCGGATGCGGACCGGATCGTCGACGGCGACCTGGGACCAGCGCTCGAGCAACGCGCGCAGATCGCCGGTGCGCGCGCCGGCGCGGTACAGCGCGGCCAGCGCGGCCAGCGCGTCGGGTGCGGCCGGCTCGACCTCGAGCACGGCCAGCCAGGCCCGCTCGGCCAGGGCGGCGTCGCGCAGGCGCTCGCCCGCCAGCATGGCCAGCTCGGTGGCGACGGCGCGGCGGTCCGACGCGGCCGCGGCGGGGTCGGCCCGCAGCGCCGCCAGGGCCGCGCCGAGGGCGCCGGCCAGCTCGCCGTCGCGGCCGAGCCGCTCGGCCAGCCCGAACAGCGACGAGCGCACGGCGCCGTCAGCGGGCGCGGCCGCCAGCACCCGCAGCCCGGCCGCGTGGGCCTGGGCGTCGTCGAACAGCTCGCCCTGGTACAGCTCGAGCAGCCGGCGGTCACACCCCAGCGCGGCGGCGCCGGCCGGCAGCGTCGGTCGGCGCAGCTCGAGCGCGCGCGCCTCGGCCCAGAAGTCACCACGGGCGGCGGCCGGCCCGGCCACCGCGTCGGCGATCTCCAGGACCCGGGCCGGCGTCACCGCGGCACCCGGCTCGAGCGCGCGGCGCAGGCCGGCGTAGGCCTGGTCCCGGCTGCCGCCGGCGCCGGCGTCGGCCGTGGTGGTGAGCGCGAACGCGGCCAGCAGGCGGCCGAGCGCCGCGTCGCTGTCGGGACCGGCCGTGGCCTGGACCTGGGCGATGCGCAGGTGCAACCGGGCCCGCTCGGCGTCGGTGCTGGCGCTGGCGAGCTCGAGATCCAGCGCGCTGACCACGCCGTCCCAGTCGCCCCGGGCCTCGGCCAGCCGGGCCAGCGAGCGGGCGGCAGCGCGGTGACCGGGGTCGCGCGCCAGCACGTCCTGGTAGGTCGCCGCCGCGGCGTCGAGGTCGGCCAGGCGCTGCTCCTCGGCGGTGGCGATCTCGACCAGCAGCGCGACCCGGGTGTGGTCGTCGGGCGCGACCTGCGCGCGCTGCCGCATCGACGCGATCAGCGCCGGCCAGTCGGCCAGCTCGGTCGACAGCGCCTCGATCCGGCGCACCGCGTCGGCATCCCCCGGCGCCAGGACCAGCACCCGCCGCCACGCGGCCCGGGCCCGCTCGGGGTCCTTGCGGTCGCGCTCGTACAGGCTGGCGAGGTCACGCAGCAGCTCGATCTGCGCGGCCGGCGCGGCGGCGATCATGTCCGGGTGCTCGGTCAGCTGCTCGAGCACCGTCACCGTCGTGCCGACGTGCTCGGGGTCGCGCCCCAGGCGCAGCAGGTCCCGGCGCAGGGCCGGATCGGTCGGGGCCAGGGCGATGGCGCGACCGGTCCACGCGTGGGCCAGGCCCTTGGAGCCCAGCTTGTGCTCGCACAGGGCGCGGATGTCGGCCATCACGGCGAGGCGCTCGGGGTCGGTGCTGGCGTGGCCCAGCACCACCTCGTACAGCGGCAGGACCTTGGCGAACTTGTCGTGCCCGAGGTAGTGCGGGATGAGCTCGCGCGCCGCCCGCAGGTGAGTGGGCTCGACGGCGATCAGGCGCTCCCACACCCGGGTGGAGCGCTCGGACCCGCCGCCGTCGCCGCCGCGCCGCTGCGCCGCCGTCGCCGCCCGCTCGTACAGCGCGGCCCGCGCGGCGCGATCGTCGGTGCGGTCGGCGATGGCCATCAGGGCCTCGACCAGCTCGTCCTCGTGGCCGAGCCGGGCGTACAGCGCCTCGAGCCCGTCCCAGTCGCGCGCCGCCGCCAGCAGCTCGCGCAGGGTGCGCAGGGCCTTGCCGTGGTTGGGGTCGAGCCCGAGGATCTCCTGCCAGACCGAGGCCGCCTGCGCCGGCGCGCCGACCCGATCGGCCAGGATCGCGCCGATCTTCTCGAGCAGGGCGATGGCCTCGGTCGGGGTGGCCGCGCGCCGCCGCTGCCGCCGCAGGATCTCGACGTGGGCGAGGTGGCGCTTCTCGCGCTCGTACAGCCCGGCCAGCGCCGCCAGGGTGTCGCCCAGGCCGGGGTCGTCGCCGCCGCGGCGGGCGGCGTCGGCCAGAACCTGGTTCCAGATCTCGATGGCGTAGCGCTGGTCACCGACCCGCTCCATGGCCAGGCGGGCCATCTCGGCCTGCTTGACCCGACGCTCGTCCGGACCCAGCTGCTCGGCCTCCTTGCCGAGGAGGGCGATGAGCGCGCGCCACTGCCGGCGCCGGGTGTAGATGTCCTTGAGCCGGGTCACCGCGTCGACGTCGCCGGGCGCCAGCTCGAGGATCTGCTCGAGCGGCCGCACCGCCTGCGCGAAGTTGCCGAAGCGATCGATCCACAACGAGGCGACCTCGCGCAGGAGGCCGATCCGCTCGGCCCCGCCCAGCGTGCCGACCTCGGCCTTGCGGGTCAGCAGGGCGATGAGGTCGTTCCAGCGCGACATCTGCCGGAACTTCTCGGCCAGCTCGTCGAGCGCACGCCGGTTGTCCGGCTCGAGCTTGAGGAGGGTGTTGTAGGTGCTCAGCACCATGCCGTCGAGCTTGAGGCGGTCGCGGTAGATCTCGAGGATGTCGAACAGGATGGCGACGCGGCCGGCGACGTCGGTCTCGGCCAGGCGGGCCTCGTCCTCCTTGCGCAGGTCGAGCAGCGCGTTCCACTTCTCGCTCTTGCGGTACAGGCGGGCCAGCGCGGCCCGGGCCTCGACCGAGGTCGGCTCGGCCCGCAGCAGCTGCTTCCACGCCTCGATCGCCTTCTCCGGGTTGCCGAGCTGGGCCTCGGCCAGCTCGGCGATCTCGAGCGCGAACGCCCGCTGCCGGCTGTCGCCGGCCGGCACCGCGGCCTCGGCCTGACGCAGCAGCGCGACCAGCTTGGCGCCCTCGCCGCGCGCCGGGTAGTAGGCCCGGTAGAAGTCGAGCACGGCCGGGTGGGTCGGGTCGCCCTTGCGGACCCGGCGCAGGAACTCCTCGGCGGCGTCGAGCTCACCCAGGTGCTTCCACAGGATCATGCCGACCTGCAGGCCCAGGCCGACGTCCTCCGCGCCGCCCGGGCGGGCCTTCATCGCGCCCTGGTACAGCGCGGCCAGCTCCCGCCACTTCTCGCCGGCCGCGTACAGGTCGGCCAGCTGGCGTACCGCCGCCGGGTGGCCGGGGTCGATGGCGATGGCGCGCGCCAGCGCGCTGGTGGCGACGTCGGCGTCGGCCAGCTGCGCGCGCGCGACCTCGGACAAGCTGACCAGGGCCGCGACCCGCTCGTCGCGGCTGGCGCCGGCCAGGTCGGCTCGTTGCCCGAGCAGCTCGACCAGCGCGGCCCAGCGCTGGCCCCGCCCGAGCACACGCTCGAGGTGGACGGCGGCCCGACGGTTGCGCGGCTCGACCTCGAGCGCGGCGCGCAGGTGCTGCTCGACGTCGGGGTGCCCGGGTGCGTGCCGGCCGACGGTCTCGGCCGCGGCCAGGTACAGCTGGGTCGCCAGCTGGCGATCGGTCGAGGCCCGGGCCTCCCCGACGTACTTGTCGGCGAACTTGCCCCAGTTGGCCTGCGCCTCCTCGATCTCCTGCAGGCCATCGGTCGCCGCCTCGTCGCCCGGCCGCGCCTCCAGGACCTGCCGGAACGCGGCAGCCGCCTGCGCCTCGTCGAGGAGGTCGTCGAAGTACACCGCGGCCTTCTCGAGCAGGAGATCGGCCCGGCGGTCAGCGCTCGCCACCAGCGCCGGCGCCGCCAGCTCGAGCTCGAGCAGGTGGACGACGGCGTCGAACCGGCCGCGCTCGCGCAGGGTCTTGCGGCTGCGCGCGAGCGCGGCCGCGGTCTCGGCGACCCGATCGGACGGGACGCCGGCCAGCGCCGTCGCCAGCCCACGCACGACCGCCGCATCGTCGGGATCTCCGTCGAGGATCGCGAGGTAGTGAGAGACGTCGGCCATCGCTTGCACCACGGCCCGACGAATCTACTTGCCGGGTCTCGCCCAGGCAACGCGAGCGACCAGGTAAAGCCGCGCGGCGGCGTGACCGCGCCGTCGCCAGCGGGCGGCCCGGTCCTTGCCAGCGCGGCGGCGAGCGAGTACAGAACGCCGTGGCCCCTGCCCCGTCGCAACCATCGGCGCCCACCCGCGCCGGTGCGGGCAGCCCGACCGCGTGGACCTACCTCGGCCGCTACCAGCGCCCGATCTGGGGCGGCGTGGTGATGCTGCTGGCCACCAACGTGCTGTTCCTCGGCATCCCGATCACCATCGAGCGGGCGGTGGCGGCGCTGCGCGGCCACGGCGACCTGGCCGACGTCCCGGTGCTGGCCCTGGCCATGATGGGGTTCGCGCTGGCCACCGCCGTCACCCGCATCTACTCGCGGGTGTGGATCTTCAACGCCGGCCGCGCCGCCGAGTACGACCTGCGCTCGGACCTGTTCGGCCACCTCTTGGCGATGGAGCCGGCCTACTTCCGGGCCAACCCGACCGGCGACGTCATGTCGCGCCTGACCAACGACGTGCAGACCGTGCGCGCGATGTGGGGCGCCGGGCTGCTCAACCTGGTCAACACCGCGTTCGCGTTCGCGTCGGTGCTGATCATGATGTTCCGGGTCGACTGGGTCCTGACCCTGTGGGCCCTGCTGCCCTACCCCGTCATCTACGTGGTCGGGCAGATGATGGGCAAGCGCATCTACAAGCGCAGCCAGGCGGTGCAGGCCGAGCTCGGCGCGCTGTCGAGCGCGCTGCAGGAGGACCTGGGCGGGGTCCAGCTCATCAAGAACTACGGCCTCGAGGACGTGCGCCGGGCCAAGTTCCGCACCGCCTCGCTGCGCCTGCTCGACCGCAACATGGCGCTGGCCCGGACCCGGCTGGCCCTGCCGCTGCTGGCCGGCATCGTCGCCATCGGCACCCTCATCGTGCTGTGGGTCGGCGGCAACCGGGTCATCGCCGGCCAGCTGCCGGTCGAGTCGCTCATCGCCTTCTCCCTGTACGTCGGCCGGCTGGTGTGGCCGACCCTGGCGCTGGGCTGGATGCTGTCGCTGGTGCAGCGCGGCCGCGCCTCGTGGTCGCGCCTGGTCAGCCTGCTCGAGCGGCCGTCGCAGCTGCGTGACGGCGATGGCCCGCCGCTGACCGAGGGCGGCCCGGGCACGCTCGAGCTGCGCGGCCTGACCATCCGCGCCGGTGAGCGGCTGCTGCTCGACGGGGTCACGGCGACGATGGCGGCCGGCACGGTGACCGCGATCGTCGGCCGCACCGGGGCCGGCAAGAGCACCCTGACCGACGCGTTGTGCCGGCTGTGTGAGGTCCCGGCCGGGATGATCTTCCTCGACGGCCGCGACCTCACCACGCTGCCGCTGGCGTCGCTGCGGGCGGCGGTGGGGTACGCCCCGCAGGAGGCCTTCCTGTTCTCGACCACCATCGCCGACAACATCGCCATGGGTTATGGCGGCGGCCGCTCCCTGCCCCGGGCCCGGGCCGACGAGCTCGAGCAGGTCGGGGCCCGGCTCGACGACGGCCCCGACGGCGACCCGCTGGCCGACGCGCGGGTGACCCGGGCGGCGCGCGCGGCCGGGCTCGAGCGCGACCTGGCGGCCATGCCCGAGGGCCTGGGCACCATCGTCGGCGAGCGCGGCATCACGCTGTCGGGCGGGCAGCGGCAGCGGGTGGCGCTGGCCAGGGCCATCGCCGCCGAGCGCCGGGTCCTCATCCTCGACGACTCGCTGTCGTCGGTCGACGCCGAGACCGAGAAGGTGATCCTCGGCCACCTGACCGAGGTGATGCGCGGCCGCACCTCGATCCTGATCTCGCACCGGGTGGCGGCGGTGAAGACGGCCGACCAGATCCTGGTGCTCGACCAGGGCCACATCGTCGAGCGCGGCAGCCACGCCGAGCTGCTGGCCAGCGGCGGGCTGTACGCCGAGCTGTACCACTCGCAGCTCGACCCCGACGCGGTGCGGGCGCGCGGCGCGGCCAGCGCCAGCGCCAGCGCCGACGGAGACCTGGCGTGAGCGCGGCCAGCACGACCAAGCCAGCGCCGGCGCGTGCGCCCGGGGAGGAGCAGCTGCTCGGCAAGGCCTACGACCTGGCGCTGATCCGGCGCCTGTGGCCGTTCGTGCGCCCGCACAAGCACCTCATGGTGCTGACCTTCCTGCTCATCCCCTGCACCATCACCTTCGAGCTGGCCCAGCCGTACGTGCTCAAGCTGGCCATCGTCGACCACATCGCGGTCGGCAAGGCCGACGGGCTCGGCCTGCTCGCGTTGGTGTTCCTCGGCTTCGTCGCCCTGCAGATGGTGTCGCTGTTCTTCGAGAGCTGGGCCCTGCAGCTGCTCGGGCAGCGGTCGATGCACGGGCTGCGCCTGCACATCTACGACCACGTGCTGCGGCAGCGCGCGGCGTTCTTCGATCGCATGCCGGTCGGGCGGCTGATGACCCGCATGACCAACGACATCGAGAGCATCAACGAGATGTTCGCGTCGGGGGTGGTGACGCTCCTGGCCGACTTCAT
Source organism: Kofleriaceae bacterium (assembly GCA_018058095.1). Taxonomy (GTDB): domain Bacteria; phylum Myxococcota_A; class Polyangia; order Haliangiales; family Haliangiaceae; genus JABFXX01. The sequence goes on along the minus strand of JAGPCO010000047.1, from coordinate 16,234 downwards.
CAAGATGATCGCCATCGTCGCGGTCATGCTGGCGCTCGACGTCGAGCTGACGGTGATCACCTTCCTGTCGATCCCGCCGCTCTTGCTGCTCATCCGCTACGCGCGCAACGCCATGCGCCGCTCGTTCCGGCAGATCCGGGTCCGGCTGGCGGCGATGAACGCGTTCGCGCAGGAGCACCTGTGGGGCATCCGGGTCATCCACCTGCTCGGCCGGCAGGACCTGGCCCGGCGCGAGTACGACCAGGTCAACGCCGGCCACCGCGACGCCTACCTCGAGTCGATCAAGGCCGACGCCGCGATGTACGCGCTGGTCGAGGCCATCGGCATCATCTGCATCGCCGCCGTGGCCTGGTGGGTCGGGCGTAGCTACCAGGTCGAGGCCGGGGCCATCGCCGCGGTCGGCATGGTGGCGGTGTTCATCGAGTACATCGGCAAGTTCTTCATCCCGGTGCGCGACCTGTCGGCCAAGTACGCCGTCATGCAGGGCGCGATGGCGGCGATCGAGCGCATCACCACCCTGCTCGACACCGAGGAGCCCGACGCGCCGACCGGCGGCGCGCAGGCGGCGACGAGCGTGTCCACGGCCGCGGCGGCGACCGCCGGCGCCGGTGCCGAGCCGGCCGCGGTCGAGTTCGAGGGCGTCACGTTCTCGTACGGGGCCGAGCCGATCCTGCGCGGGGTGTCCCTGACGGTGGCGCGCGGCACCACGGTGGCGGTGGTCGGGCCGACCGGGTCGGGCAAGTCGACCCTGATGAAGCTCCTGACCCGGCTGTACGAGCACGACGGCGGCAGCATCCGCGTCGGCGGCCAGCCGATCGGCGCGCTCGACGTGGCTGCGCTGCGGCGCCGGGTCACGGTGGTGTCGCAGGACGTCTTCCTGTTCGCCGGCACCCTGGCCGACAACGTCCGGCTCGGCACCAGCGCGACCGACGCCGAGGTCGACGCCGCGCTCGACCAGGTCGGCCTGGGCCGGACCCTGAGCGCGCGCCTGACGCCGGACCAGGCCAGCATCGGCGCGCTGCGCATCGCCGAGCGCGGCGGCGATCTGTCGGCCGGCGAGCGCCAGCTGCTGGCGTTCGCGCGTGCGCTGGTGCGCAACCCCGAGATCCTGGTCCTCGACGAGGCCACGGCCCACGTCGACCCCGAGGCCGAGGCGATGATCGAGCGCGGCCTGGCCGAGCTCACGCGTGGCCGCACCACCCTGGTCATCGCCCACCGCCTGTCGACCATCCGCGGCGCCGACCTCATCGCCGTGATGGACCGCGGCCAGATCGTCGAGCGCGGCACCCACGACGAGCTGGTGGCCCAGGGCGGCGTGTACGCCGCGCTCGAGCGCACCTTCCACCGCGCCTCCGGCTAGCCACCCGGCTTTGCCGGGTGATCCCGGCCAGCTGCGCGAGCGCCTGCGCTTCTTCGAGCCCGACCGGTGGTCGTCGGGACGGTGGCTCGAACCGGCTCGCACGTGAGGGCTGGCCACGCGCGGGAGGCCCTATCGATCCGCTCGGCCTGCTCGACCGGCGAGCACCTCGACCTCGCGCCACGGCTCGCGACGCGCGCTGAGGCGGTAGGGCGGCGCTACCGACCCAGCCCGCCCGGGGGGCGGCGACCGGCGCCGACGACGCCGATGACCACCAGGGTCCACAGGTACGGCAGCAGCTGGGCCAGCTCGCGCGGCACCTGCCCGCCGCCGACCTGGAGCTGGTAGGTGGTGGCGTCGGCGAAGGCGAAGGCCAGGCAGATGAGGGCGGCGCGGCCTGGGCGCCAGCTGGCGAGGATGACGGCGGCCAGCGCCATGTAGCCGCGGCCGCCGGACATGTCGGCCGAGAAGACGCCGACCGACAGCGCCAGCTGGGCCCCGCCCAGGCCGGCCAGCGCGCCACCGGCGATGACCGCGACGGCGCGGGTGCGCGCGACCGACACCCCGGCGGCGTCGGCGGCGGCCGGGCGATCGCCGACGGCGCGCAGGCGCAGGCCGAGCCGGGTGTGGTGCAGCGCCAGCGGCACCAGCGCGGCCAGCACCACGCCAGCCCACAGGATCGGGTTGCTCCAGCCGGCCACCGTCGCCACCCGCGGCGAGTTGGCGCCCTCGCCGTACAGCGCCTGCAGCACGGTGCGGGTGCCACCGAAGGCCGCCAGGTTGAGGGCGATGCCGACCACCACCTGGTCGGCGCGCAGCGCCAGCACACACGCGGCCTGGACCGCACCGACGGCGGCGCCCCCGGCCGCGCCGCCGAGCGCGCCGAGCCACGTCGACCCGGTGCCGTGGGCGACCGCCGCCGCCGCCAGGGCGCCGACCAGCAGCTTGGCCTCGACCGCCAGGTCGATCACGCCGGCGCGCTCGGTCAAGGCGGCGCCGAGCGCGCCCAGCACGTACGGCACGGCGATGCGCACGACCGCGGCCAGGCTGACCGCGAGCATGGCGTGGACCAGCGCGCCGATCACGCCGACGGTCCTTCCGCCGATGCCGCCGGCGGCGTCGACCCCGGCGCCCGCGCCGCCTCCGCGGCCCAGCCGACCAGCGTCGGCGCCACCGCGATGGCCAGCACCAGGGCGCCAAGCAGCAGCTCGGTCAGCTCCTTGGGCACCAGCTCGCCGACGACCAGGCCGCCGTGCGAGAAGAAGGCGACCGCCAGCGCCGCCGCCAGCACCCCGAGCGGGTGGCGGCGCCCGAGCAACGCGACCGCGACGCCGAGGTAGCCGGTGCCGCGGCCGAGGCCCTCCTCGAACGCGTGCTTGTGGCCGAGCACCACGCTGGTCGCGACCAGGCCGGCCAGCGCGCCCGACGCGATCATCACGCCCAGGCGCCAGCGCCCGACCGCGTGCCCCATCGCCGCGGCCGCGCCCGGGCTGGCCCCGACCGCGCGCCAGATGAGGCCGGCGCTGGTGCGGGTGCGCACGACGTGGAGGGTGATGGCGCTGGCGACGGCGATCAGCACCGCGGCCGAGGCGGCCGAGCCCGCCAGGCCGAGGCCGGGCAGCTCGGCGGCGGCGACGATGGGCCGGCTGCGGGTCCCGCCCGGCGCGAACAGCACCTCGTTACCCAGCCACAACGCGCCGCCAGCGACGACGGCGTTGAGCATGATGCCGGTGATGACCTCGTGCGCGCCGCGCCAGACCCGGAGCGCGCCGGTCACCGCGGCGATGGCGCCGCCGGCGCTGGCCGCGGCCAGCGTACACAGCAGCACCGCCACCGGCGCCGGGGTCGCGGCCGGCAGCGCGGCGCCGGTCGCGGCCGCGGCCACCACGCCGGCGGTCATCTGCCCCTCGACGCCGATGTTGAACAGGCCGACGTCGAGCGCGAGCGCCACCGCCAGGCCGGTCAGGGCCAGGCCGGTGGCGCGGTACAGGACCTGGCCGACGGCGTAGCGATCGCCGAGGGTGTCGCCGACCATCGTGGCCCACACGGTGATCGGGCTGCGCCCGAACGCGGTGACGAGCACGCTGCCGAGCAGGACGACCAGCGCCAGGGCGACGCCGGCGATGGCCAGCTCGCGCCGCCAGCTCGGGCCGGCCCAGGTCCGGGCCGCGCTCATGCCGCGCCTCCGGCGCTCGCGGCGGCGGCGTCGGCGCCGGTCATCCACGCGCCGATCCGGGCCCGGCCGGCGGCGGTGCGCGCCTCGGCACCCGGCAGGTGGCCGACCAGGCGCCCTCGCAGCATGACCACCACCCGATCGGCCAGCGCCACCACCTCGTCGAGGTCGGCCGACACCAGCAGCACCCCGGCCCCGGCGGCGGCGGCCCGGCGCAGGCGCTGGTGGATGGCGGCGACCGCCACCAGGTCGACGCCGCGGGTCGGGTGCGCGGCCAGGACCAGGCGCAGGCCGGGCCGCCCCAGCTCGCGCGCCACCACCAGCTTCTGCTGGTTGCCGCCCGACAGCGCGCCGGCCAGCGCGTCGGGGTCGGCCGGGCGTACGTCGGCTTCGACCAGCAGCGCCGTCACCTGCGCGCGCTCGGTCGCGCGATCGCGCCAGCGCCGGCGCAGCTCGGGCCGCGCCAGCACCACGTTGTCGAGCAGGGACGCGGTCAGCACCAGGCCGCTGGCGTGGCGATCGGCCGGGATGTGACCCAGGCCGGCGCGCAGGCGGGCCCCCGGCGAGGCGGCGCTCATCACCTGCCCACCAAGCTCGACCCGCCCGGCGGCGCGGACCAGGCCGGCCAGCGCCGCCACCAGCTCCTCCTGGCCGTTGCCGTCGACGCCGGCGACGCCGACGATCTCACCGGCGCCGACCGCGAGGTCGAGCGGGTGCAGGGCGGACCCGACCGACAGCCCGCGCAGCACCAGGGCCGGACGGGCCGCGCGCGCCGGCGCCGCCGCCGGCGGCTCGCCGTCCGCGGGCGCCGCGGCCACGCCGCCGACCATGGCGCGGGCGATCGGCCCGGCCTCGAGCGGGCCGTCGGCGGCGGCGAACGTGGCCACCGTGGCCCCGGCGCGCAGCACGGTCACGTCGTCGGCGACGGCGACCACCTCGTCGAGCTTGTGGGTCACCAGCACCACGGTGTGGCCGCGCGCGCGCAGGCGGCGCAGGGCGGCCAGCAGGCCGTCGACCTCGCTCGGGGCCAGCACCGCGGTGGGCTCGTCGAGGATCACCACCGAGGCGCCGCTGGCCACCGTCGCGACCAGCTCGGCGCGCTGACGCTGGGCCAGGCCGAGCACCTCGGTCGACGCCAGCGGATCGACCGGCAGGCCGATCTCGTCGCCGGCCTGGCGCAGCCGGGCCGCCTCCGGCGCGAGCTGGAGCAGCCCCAGCGTGCGCCCGAGCCAGCGCCAGCCACCGCCGCGCGTCGGCTCGCGCCCGAGCACCGCGTTCTCGACCACGCTGAGTCCGGGCACCAGCACGCCGTGCTGCTGGACCATGCCGAGGCCGCGGGCGCGGGCGCGGTCGGGCCGGTGCGCGCCGAGGCCGATCTCGGCGCCCGCCAGCGCCAGCCGGCCACCGTCGGCGCGGACCAGGCCGAACACGATCTTGAGCAGGGTCGACTTGCCGGCGCCGTTCTCGCCGACCACGGCGTGGATGGTGCCGGGCCGGACCTGCAGCGTGGCCGCGCGCAGGGCGACGTGAGCCCCGAAGCGCTTGTCGACGCGGGCGTCGATGGCCAGCGCCGCGACCGCGCTCGCCGCCGGCGCGGACGCGGTGGACGTGGTGGACCTGGCCGGCCCGCTCATCGGTCGGGCACCACGATGCGGCCGGCGATGATGTCGTCGGCCAGGCCACGCGCGCGCGCGACCACCGCGACCGGCAGCAGCGCCCGGTTGCGCTCGTCGGCGACGAAGTCGACCCCGCCCTCGGCCAGACCGAGCTCGACCAGCCCGCCGCGAAAGCCTCCGGCGATGACCTGGCGGATGACGTCGACCACCGCGACGTCGACGCGCTTGAGCATCGACGTCACCACGCAGCACGGCGCCACCTCGTACTGGTCGGAGTCGACGCCGATGGCCCGGGCCCGGCGGGCGCGCGCCGCCGCGAACACGCCGTCGCCGGTCTTGCCGGCGGCGTGGAAGATGATGTCGGCGCCTTGCCCGAACTGCGCCGCCGCCAGCTCCTGACCCAGCGTCGGGTCGGCGAAGGCCTTGGGCTCGGTGCCGGCGTAGGCCGACACCACGCGGCACGACGGGCACACGTGGTGGACGCCGGCGATGTACCCGGCCTCGAACTTGCGAATGAGCGGGATCTGCATGCCGCCGACGAAGCCGACCACCCGCCGCTCGCTCAGCATCCCGGCGATGGCGCCGACGACGAAGCTGCCCTCGTGCTCGCGGAAGCGCAGGCCGACCAGGTTGGGCGGGATGACGAAGCCGTCGCTGGGCGAGTAGTCGACCCCGGCGAACCGCACCCCCGGGAACTGCCCGGCCAGGCGCTCGAGGTCGGGCCCGAAGATGAAGCCGACGCCGATCACCAGGTCGACCCCGTCGGCGGCGAGCTGACGCAGCGCGCTCTCGCGGTCAGCGCCGTCGGACGGCTCGATCGTACGCACGCTCACGCCGAGCTCGGCCTGGGCCCGCACCACGCCGCGCCAGGCCGACTCGTTGAACGACTTGTCGTTCTTGCCGCCGACGTCGAAGACCAGGCCGACGCGCAGGCCGCGCCCGGGCGGGGCAGCCGGGGTCGGCGTGAGGACGTGGCCGGCGACCAGCGCCGCCGCGTTGAGCGCGACCAGGAGCGCGAGCAGGCGGCCGACCGTCACCGGCCGACCGTACCGCACCCGCCGCCTACTCGACGACGATCGGGCCGGCCTTGCACACCCCGATCTCCATGATCAGGTACAGCAGGATGCGCTCCTGCGGGATCAGGCCGAGGTGGGCGCCGGGGGTCGTGTGGTAGGTCGAGTACAGGACGCGGCCACACCCGGCCGGCTCGAACGTCACGGTCAGCGGGTTCTTGTCACCGGTGGTGCCGCCGAACGGCCCCTCGCGCGAGCCGATGACCCAGGAGCGCGGCACGTCGGATACCGGCTGGCCCTGATCGTCGAGGCCGATGTCGACGGTGGTGAGGCTCTGGATCCAGTTCCAGTTGTCGACCACGTCGAAGTCGTCGGCGTTGACCATGGCCGGGGTGCCGTCGTGCGGCTGCGGCGCCAGCTGGCCATGCAGCCAGGCCCGCAGGTTGCCGTCGACGACCTGGCCATCGGGCGAATCGTACGCGTCGCCGTCGGCGTTGCCGAACTGGCCGGTGCTCCAGCTGTCGCTGGCGCGGTCGTAGGCCGAGGCCGGCGTGTCGATGGCCCCGAAGCCGCCGAAGGCGCCGCTGCCGAGCTGGACCTGGGCCGGGAAGACGTTGTCCATCCACTCGCCCGACCAGTCGGTGACGTACAGCTTGCCGCCCTCCTTGACGTAGTCGCGCAGGTTGCGCAGCACCTGGGGGTCGCGCAGCGCCGCGGTGTTGTCGTCGCTGGCGCACGGGATGAACACCACGTGGTACTGGCGCAGGCTGTCGAGGTCGCGCGCCAGGTCGGTCAGCGAGCCGACCGCCATGCCGAGGTCGTTGCCACCGTTGGCCCACAGCGCGACCTCGCCGTCGTGCGCGCTGTACACCCCGCTGGCGTCGACCTGGCCCAGCCCCATCTTGCCGAGGATGGTCTCGAGCGGGTCGTAGCCGCCGGCGGCGACGGCGATCCGCGGGATCCACGCGCCGGCCAGCGGGTCGTGCCGCGACGGCAGCGTGGTGGCGGCGTCGCCGAGCGCGGTCGCCCCGGGCGCCACGGCCAGGCGCTGGACCAGGCGGAACTGCGCCTTCTGGATCACCAGCCAGTAGTCGCCCGAGCTGACGTCGAGGGTGAACGAGCCGTCGTGGCTGGTGCGCTGCGCGCTGGCCGGGACCTCGATACACGGCTCGCAGTGGACCCGCTGCGGGATCTCCGGCGGCGGCACCTGGGTCAGGTACACGACCGCGTCGAACACTGGGATCTCGTGCCCAGGTGGCACCTGCCCGGGCGCCTGGCCGGGCGCCCACACCCGCCCGGTCAGCGTCGCCGGCTCGCCGACGATGGTGGTCGACGCGTCGACGTCGCCGCCGCCTTCGTCATCGCCGCCGCGGGTGCTCGGCCCACACGCGCTGGCCAGCGCGACCAGCGCGATCGCGCCGAGGGGGACCGCTCGCGGTGAGCGGCGGCGGAGCGAAGTCGCGGCGAAGGTGCGGGCCATGACCCACGCTGCGACGACGCGGCGCGCGACGCAAGTGACAGCACATGGCCACGTCGCTGGCGACAGCAGACCTTGGTCCGAGCCGCCACCACGTGGCGGCCGGCGCATATCGCGCGACGCGATGGCGACGCGCTGCGTACGGCGTTGCCTACTCGATGATGGGGCAGTCGCCGAGGCTGCCGTCGAACTCCATCGAGGTCGAGAAGATGTAGCCGTTGTCGATGCCCCAGGCGTCGACCACGCGCAGCTTCCAGGCGCCGTTGAGCGAGCAGCCCGCGAAGCCGGTGAACGGCTCCGACGGCTGGTAGTCACCGGCCGGCAACACGGCGACGCCGGCCTGGTTGGCGTACGGGATCATCGCCGGGTTGGTCGCGGTCGGGCGCCAGCAGTAGTCGAAGCCCACGCCGGGGATCGGCGCGCCAAACTCGTCGTCGTCGTTGGCCTGGCCGAGGTAGACCTCGCCGCCCTGCTGCCCCTCGAAGTTGCTCAGGACGACCTTGTTGCCGTCGGGGCAGTACGCCTCGATCTCGAGGTCGCGCAGCCACGAGTGCTCCATGTTCACGCAGATGGCGAGCAGCTTGCTCGGATCGGCCAGGGTCGCCCCGGCGGCGAAGCCGGACAGGTTCATCACGCCCTCGTAGGCCGAGCAGTAGTTCGGGTACGTCGGGTCGCTGTCCGGGATACCCATGATCTCGGCCTGGGTGCACACGCCGTCGGGCAGCGCGAACGACACGCTCGGGGTCTGCACCTCGCAGTTGCCGCCTGGGTTGGCCGGGCACGAGCCGACGCCGTAGCAGTCGGGGTCGCCGCAGTCGGTCGCGTTGTCACAGTCCTCGTCGAAGCCGTCGCCACACGCGGTCTCCTGGGTCGCGGTCGGCGTGCAGTTGCCGCCGCCGCCGCGGGCGTCGACCCCGGTGCCGTTGCCGTTGCCGTTGTCACGCACGTCGGGGCCACACGCGGCCAGGGTCATCGGGGTCAGGATCGCGGCGAGCAGGCTGATGCGACGCATGGGGGGCCTCCGGAGGTGCACGTGCGGATGGGAGCGGAACGGGACGGGGGAACGCGAGCTACTCGATGATCGGGCAGTCGCCGAGGCTGCTGTCGAAGATCATCGAGGTGCCGAAGATGAAGCCGTTGTCGGCGCCCCAGGCGTCGACCACGCGCAGCTTCCAGGCGCCGTTGAGCGAGCAGCCGGCGAAGCCGGTGAACGGCTCCGACGGCTGGTAGTCGCCGGCCGGCAGCACGTCGACGCCGGTGGCGTTGGCGTACACGATCATCGCCGGGTTGCCGGCGGCCGGCTTCCAGCAGTAGTCGAAGCCGACGCCGGGGACCGGGGTCTGCGAGCTGTCGCCGTCGTTGGCCTGGCCGAGGTAGACCTCGCCTCCGACGCGGCCGGCGAAGTCGCTCAGCACGACCTTGTTGCCGTCGGGGCAGTACGCCTCGATCTCGAGGTCGCGCAGCCACGAGTGCTCCATGTTGACGCAGATGGCCAGGAGCTTGCTGGGGTCGTCCAGGGTCGCGCCGGCCGCGAACCCCGACAAGTTCATGATGCCCTCGTAGGCCGAGCAGGTGTTGACGTCGTTGGCGTTGGTGCACACACCGTCCGGAAGCGGGAACGAGATGCTCGGCGTCTCGACCTCGCAGTCGGTGCCGCCGCCGTCGGGGCAGCCGGCGATGCCGAAGCAGTCGGGGTCACCGCAGTCGGTCGAGAAGTCGCAGTCCTCATCGACGCCGTCGCCGCAGGCGGTCTCGGTGGTTCCGGTCGGGGTGCAGGTCGGGCCAACAGGCGCGTCGACATCGCCACCACCGCCGCCGCCATCGTCACCGCCGCCATCGCGCGGCGCGGGGCCACACGCGGCCAGGAGGATCAACGCGAGGGAGCCGAGCGAGGCGAGCGAGGCGGTGCGAGCCATGGGCGAAGGACCTCCGGGCGAGTCTGCAAGCTTAGGTGAGGCCTTCCCGTCACCGGTCGTCGGTGTCAGGAAGTGGGGGCACGTTACACAACAGCCCCCCCCTGCCAGCAAGACGTTTCGTGACCTCCACTGTCCGGTAACCGAGCGGATCTCGTGCGGGTGAGGTGGAGCCGCCTCGAAAGCCACCTCTTGCCTTGTAGAAATCGTAACTTGGCAGACATTGGCTGGCACCTGAGGCCGCGCATGGCCATACGGGCCGCACGAGGGACGGCCTCACCCGGGACGGACGGCCTCCCACCGGACGGACGACCTCCATGGCCTCCCACCGGACGGACGGCACCCCACCGGACGGACGGCCTCCCACCGGACGGACGGCACCCCACCGGACGGACGGCCTCCCACCGGACGGACGGCCTCCCACCGGACGGACGGCCTCCCACCGGACGGACGGCCTCACACCGGACGGACGGCGACGGCCTCCCACCGGACGGACGGCCTCCCACCGGACGGACGGCCCCCCACCGAACGGACGGCCTCCCACCGGACAGACGGCCTCCATGGCCTCCCACCGGACGGACGGCCTCCCACCGGACGGACGGCCTCCCACCGGACGGACGGCCTCCAGCCGGACGACGGCCTCCCACCGGACGGACGGCCTCACACCGGACGGACGGCCTCACATCGGATGGACGGCCTCCCACCGGACGGACAGCCTCCATGGCCTCACGCCGGACCGACGGCCTCCATGGCCTCACGCCGGACGGACGGCCGCGCACCGGATGGACGGCCGCACACCGGACAGACGGCCTCCACGGCCTCAGGCCGGACGGACCGGACGGACGGCCTCCAGCCGGACGACGGCCTCCAACCGGACAACGGCCTCAAACTGGATGACGGCCGGACGGAGGGCGGACGGACGGCCTCCCACCGGACGGACGGACGGGCCGTTCCGCTCCGGCACGCTGGGCGCCCGGACGGACGAGTGCCGCCACCGCCGACCCCAGCCGCACACCGGAACCGGAAACCCGCCCTGGCCAGCGCCGGGCATCGCGGTAGGCCAGCACGTCGCCAGCGGTGTGCTAGGTTTGGGGCCGTTCGCCAAGTTCTCGGCGGGACCGACGGAGGCAAGACAGCAATGGGCATCATGGATTTCATCAAGGGCGGCGTCAAAGAGCTCGCCATCGCGCGGCCGGACTCGGCCAAGGGCCTGTGGGTCTACAAGCACCCCGACCAGACCATCCCGATGAAGGCCCAGCTCACGGTCGATCAGGACGAGGTCGCGCTGTTCTTCAAGAACGGCCAGTACGTCGGCACCTTCTCGGCCGGGCGGCACACGCTCGACGCCTCGAACATCCCGTTCCTGGGCCAGCTGGTCGACAAGTTCACCGGCGGCAACGTCTTCATCTGCGAGGTGTTCTTCGTCACCACCCGCGAGATGCCGTCGATCAAGTTCGGCACCTCCGTCGGTGACGTGATGGACCCGCAGACCCAGCTGCGCGTGCGCCTGATGGTGCACGGCGAGTTCTCGGCCAAGGCCATGGACCCGACCAAGCTGGTGGTCGGGCTGGTCGGCCAGCGCGCGACCGACAACGAGGCGTTCCTGGGCTGGTTCAAGAGCCAGATCCAGAAGGTCATCAAGGACCACATCGCCGAGCTGATCGTGAAGGAGAACTGGCCGATGATGAAGGTCACGTCGGGGGCCTACACCGACGAGATCGAGACCTTCACCCTGGGCGCGGTGCGCAAGCACATCGAGCCGTACGGCGTCGAGATCATGCGCTTTGGCGACTTCACGATCTCGATGGACCAGGCCGACAAGGACCGTCTCGACAAGCTGGTCGAGCGCTTCGCCTACGTCAACGCCTCGGGCGGCATGGCCGGCTACCAGCAGCTGGCCCAGGCCGAGATGATGATGGGCGCGGCCGAAGGCATGAAGAAGGGCGGCGACGCCGGCGGCGCGATGCAGGGCGCTGGCATCGGCCTGGGCTTCGCCATGGCCGGGCAGATGGGCAACATGATGGGCCAGGCCCAGGCCCCGCGCCCGGCCGGACCGGCGGCGCCGGCCGCGCCCGAGAGCAAGGACCAGATCATGGCCATGCTCAAGCAGCTCGGCGAGCTCAAGACGGCCGGCATCCTGACCGAGGCCGAGTTCGACACGAAGAAGAAGGAACTGCTCGCCAAGCTGTAGGCTGGCGGCGCGTCAGGCCGCGTCGTGGACCCACGCGCGTACTACGACGACTTCGCCGGCTGGTACGAGCGCGAACGCCAGCGCCCGTACCACCGCCTGCTCGACGACCTCGAGATCGAGCTGGTGCGGCGCCACGGCGAGGGCCGCGCCGTGCTCGAGGTCGGGTGCGGCACCGGGCTCCTGCTCGGGCGCATCGCCGGTTTCGCCCGGCGCGCCGTCGGCGTCGACCTGTCGGCCGGCATGCTGGCGCGGGCCCGCGCACGCGGGCTCGACGTGGTGCAGGGCAGCGCCACCGCCCTGCCCTTCGCCGACGGCGCGTTCGACCTGGCGTGTGCGTTCAAGGTGCTGGCGCACGTGCCGGAACTCGACGTCGCGCTGGCCGAGCTGGCGCGCGTGACCCGGCCCGGCGGCTGGGTCCTGGCCGAGCTGTACGGCGCCCACTCGCTGCGCCGCCTCATCAAGCTGGCCAAGCGGCCGCACCCGGTGTCGCCGACCACCACCGACGACGCCGTCTTCACCGCCTACCACAGCGCCCGGCAGGCGCGCGTGCTCCTGCCGCCGACGCTGCGCTACCACGGCCTGCGCGGCATCCGCGTCGTCACCCCGGCCGCCTGGCTGCACGAAGTGCCTGGCCTCGGCCGCGCCCTGCGCGCTGGCGAGCGCGTGCTGGCCGACCTGCCCGGCGCCCGTCGCCTCGGCGGCTTCCTCGTGGTGATCGCCCAGCGCATGTAGCGCCGCAGGGAGAGTGCCTCTCAGGTGAGGGCCAGCGCCCTCCGTCATTCGGTAGCCCTAGCAGCCTGCTGAAGAAGCAGCCTGCTAGTCATTTTCGGTCTCTCAGCCTGCTGAAAACACGGAGCCGTCCCGTCGGCAGGAGCCGCCGGCACGGGTCTTCAGGAGCCTGCTAGTTGGCGGCACCCACCCTCTCGAAAGGGGGTAGGCGGCGGCAAACGAGTAGACGAGCCGGGCGAGCCGGCACTCGTTCCTGGCGGTGGGTACCCTCCACGCCCAGCGCGACGGCCAGCCCCGGGCGGCGGAACGATGGGTGCATGACCACTTGGCCGCCGTCGCCCCCTGAGCCATGATCCGCCTGATGCAGCGCGTGGTCCGGGTCGCGAGCACGTTCCAGGAGGCCGCGCGCCTCGACCGCGATGACCTCCGGAGGATGTCCCTCGAAGAGCGCATCTCGGGAGTCGAGCGCCTACGAAGGGTCTGGTTCGGTGAAGATCGAGGTGAATCAAGATTGGAGCGAGTTCTTGTGTGCGCTGATCGACCGACGAGTGCGGTTCGTCCTGGTCGGCGGCCACGCCGTCTCCGGCCACGGTGAGGCCCGGCTCACCGAGGACCTCGACGTGTTCGTCGAGGCCTCCCTTGCCAACGGCAAGCGCCTGCACGCCGCGCTGGCTGACTTCGGGTTCGCCGCGGTGGCACCTTCGGCGGCGATCCTCGCCGAGCCCGACAAGGTGTTCATGCTCGGTCACAAGCCCTGGCGCATCGACATCCTCACCGGGATCGATGGGGTCACCTTCGCGCAGGCCTGGGCGTCGCGGGTCGAGGCCGGCTTCCTCAAGCGGCCATTGTTCGTGATCGGGCGGGACGCGCTGATCAAGAACAAGCGAGCTGCCGGCCGGCCCAAGGACCTCGTCGACGTCGCCATGCTGGAATCGCTCACCGATGGCAGTGACGGCGCAGCGTCAACAGTGGCGCCACGGGCGCCGGGGGCGAAAGGCCCGTCCACAAAGTCGCGGCGTTTGGGACGCTCCGCCGCCGCTGCAGGGCCGCCGCCGCGGACACGCCGTTCGCGCTCGGGTCGGCGCCGGTGACTTCGGGCGGACTGTCGACTGGATCGACAGGCCGAGCGCGGGCCCACCCTCCGGCATCGTCGTCTCCAGCGGCAGATACCGGATCCGCCGCACCACCCCACCCTTGCCCGTCTCCTTCTGCAACTCCGTCACCATGCGCCCAGGTGCAGCACATCCCGCGCCAGCCAACCTTTCGCCTCATTCCCGCCACTTGCCATCGCGGGTGTCCGGCCCACCGGACACCCCCGTCCGAAACCGTCCGCCCCCCGCCCTCACCGGACACCCGGCCCGAGCCATCCCTCCGGTTTTGCATAACGCCCCACTCCGCGACGCGGTCGCTGATCAGCTCTTCACGGCTCGATCTCACGGGACGGTCTTCACGACCTTGACTATGAGAGTCTCTCTGGGCGAGGGGCTCCCTCAGGGGCTCACTCATTCGCCGGGAATCCACAACTTGGACCTGGTGCTGTGTGGATGACCCACCTGCCGCAGGGAATTCGTTTGCGGATCTTGGCTGCGGGGAGTGGCATATCGCACATTCGAAAGAACGCAAACTCCATACGACCAGGCTCGAGTTCTATCCCGCGGCGGCACTCCTCTCTTCGCATTCCAATAACTGTCGAACGATGGCTATTCGTCTGCTCTGGAGGCCAACTCAACTCGCGCTGTGGCCAATTCCGACTAACAACTATCATAACAGCCACCGCAAGCCCACAGATCACCACGAAGGTGCGCATCGTCACTAGTCCACCCGGCATTCTGAAAAGCAGGGCTGGACAATTCTCCGAACTGGATCTTCCTCGACTATTAGTGCGTGGAGCGCCTCGTGAGCGATTGTCTTCGCCCGACACACAGGGTCGTTCTCTAGAGTGTAAGTCGGCAAACAGACGGTCCCGAGCTGCCCGTTGGGGAGGTACGTGTAGTCGCGCCGGCTGCGCACGGCGTCGAACGAGTCGTACTCGAACGTCCGGCGTCCGATGCTGTCGTAGCCCAGCGTCATGGTGTTGCCGGCGCCACGGGTGAACGTGACCACCCGGCCCGAGCCTGAAGCGTAGCTGGACTGATCGCCCCCCGCCAGGGTGTTGTAGTTGGTCCGCTTGAGGTGGGCCACGTTGCGCACGTCGGGCAGTCGCGCCCCCTGATCAGGTCTTCACGACTACGACACGTGTAGACTGGCGGGCATGGGCCGGGTCCTCGTGGTCGACGACGAGCAATCGATGCGCGAGTTCCTGGCGATCTGCTTGCGCCGGAGTGGGCACGAGGTGACGGTGTGTAGCGCCGGGGCGGCGGCGCTGGAGGCGCTGCGGGCGCAGCCGGCCGACGTGGTCATCACCGACCTGCGGATGCCGGGCCAGCTCGATGGGCTGGGCCTGCTCGCGGCGATCCGGGCCGAGCAGCTCGACAGCGAGGTCATCCTGGTGACGGCGTTCGCCAGCGCCGACACCGCGCTGGCGGCGATGAAGCAGGGCGCGTACGACTACCTGACCAAGCCGTTCAAGGTCGACGAGATCACCGCGGTGATCGCCCGCGCCATGGAGAAGCGGGCGCTGGTGGCCGAGAACCTGGCGCTGCGGGCCCAGGTCACCGGCCGGGCCCGGCTGGCTCGCATGCTCGGCAAGAGCCGGGCGATGCAGCAGGTGTTCGCGCTCATCGACAAGGTCCACGCGACCCGGACGTCGGTGCTGGTCACCGGCGAGAGCGGCACCGGCAAGGAGCTGGTGGCGCGCGCGCTGCACAGCGAGTCGCCGCGCGCGAGCCGGCCGTTCGTGGCCGTCAACTGCGGCGCCATCCCCGAGGAGCTGCTCGAGAGCGAGCTGTTCGGGCACAAGAAGGGCGCGTTCACCGGCGCGGTGGCCGACAAGCGCGGCCTGTTCCTCGACGCCGACGGCGGCACCCTGTTCCTCGACGAGATCGGCGAGCTGCCGCTGAGCCTGCAGGTCAAGCTGCTGCGCGCGCTACAGGAGCGGCGCATCAAGCCGGTCGGCGGCAACGAGGAGGTCGAGGTCGACGTGCGGGTGGTGGCGGCGACCAACCGCGAGCTCGAGACCGAGATCGCCCGCGGCGCGTTCCGAGCCGACCTGTACTACCGGCTCAACGTGATCGAGATCCGCCTGCCGCCGCTGCGGCAGCGGCGCGACGACCTGCCGCTGCTGGTCGACCACTTCATGAAGAAGTTCGCGGCCGACCAGGGCCGGACCATCACCGGCATCACCCCGGCCGCGCTCAAGCGAATCGAGGAGCACGACTTCCCGGGCAACGTGCGCGAGCTGGAGAACGTCATCGAACGCGCGGTCGCGCTCACCGGCGGCCCGGTCATCGACGTCGACGTGCTGCCGGCCTGGAAGGACCGCGCGCCCGAACCCGCACCCGGCGCCAGCGCCGACAGCTTCCCGGCCGAGGGGGTCGACCTCGATCGCCTGCTGGCGGAGGCCGAGCGCCGGTGGATCACCCTCGCCCTCGAGCGCGCCGGTGGGGTGCGCAAGCGCGCCGCCCCCCTGCTCGGCGTCACCTTCCGCTCGCTCCGCTACCGCCTGGCCAAGCTCGGCCTCGACAAGGGCGACGAGCCCGACGAGGACGGCGACGGTGGGCGCTCCGGTGGGGTGGTGTAGGTAGGCCGCCCTCGCCGGGAATCGTCAATGGCGACGAGCCCGACGAGGACGGCGACGGTGGGCGCTCCGGTGGGGTGGTGTAGGTA